>JAEZYE010000032.1 GCA_023419315.1 Pseudomonadota bacterium | reverse complement strand
TGACTCGATGGCGCGGAAGCTCGCCAGCATCAGCATGCAGAAGTTGAGCATGAACCAGATCGAGAGATCGGCGTTCACCCACGATGCGTTGGGCGCGTAGTTGCCGGTGAGCGCATCATGCAGGTCGCGGCCGTACAACCAGAGCAGCACCATGCAGCCGCCCATCATCAGGCGCGCGGGCACATAGTCGGGATGGCTGCGCAGGGCGCGCAACTGCCAGATGATCACGGCAAGCACGATGACTTCCGCAGCGCTCATGGCGGCGCCCTGCGCATCCCCGCCGCGGTCCGAGAACCACGCGACGAGCGAGAACGCGCAGGTGATGGGGAGCAAGGCGATCTCGAACGGATTCAACGCGCGCTGGTGGACGAACTGGATCACCGACCACGCCAGGCCGGCCAAGCCCGCACACGCGAGCAGTCCGCCAAAGCCAGCGACGAGCGCTGCGACTTCCTGTGAACCGGACATCGACAACCGTTGGGACGTGCCGTCCAGCATGGCCGCGCCCAGCGAATAGACGAAATGCGCGATGCCCCACATCGCAATGCCGCGAACGCCGCGCGACACGCGCGAAACGTACGAGAACAGTCCGAGCAGCACGGCTGCCAGCATGCAATCGCTGAGCAGGAGGTGATAGAAATCGGTGGTCATTGCGCCATGAATGCCTGCGGCCTGAAGCTCCCTGTCAGCATTCCAACGCAGAACGGGGCGGTTTCCGGCTAGTTCCGCGGCAAGACGATGACGTTCGTGCGAGAAAGGTTCAGCTTGGCAGCGTCACCCGATGCTCAGGAATGCACGACGACGCGATTGCGTCCCTGGTGTTTGGCCGCGTAGAGCGCTTCGTCCGCGCATCGCATCAGATCGGCGAATGTCTGTCCGCGTTCCTGCCGCGAAGCCACGCCCAGGCTGATGGTGACGCGGAAGGGGCGACCGGTCGGCGGACTGAGTTCCAGCCGTTGCATCTGAATGCGCAGGCGCTCGGCGAGCTGGCGTGCCGCCTCCAGCGGTCGACTGCGCGTCACTACGGCAAATTCCTCTCCACCCATGCGTGCAAACAGTTCGTCATCGCGCAGGCTGGCGCGCACGATGTCGCTGAAACGCTGGAGTACGCGATCGCCCGCATCGTGGCCATGGTGGTCGTTGATGGTCTTGAAGTGATCCAGATCGATGGCGATGACGCTCAGTTCGGCATCGCCGCGGTCCGGCAACGATCCGAGCTCGCCATGCAGGCCGCGACGGTTCAGTGCGCCGGTGAGCGGGTCGAACATCGCGCTCAGCTTGAGCGACTCCGCCGCGCGGAAGCTGCTCAGCATCAACATGCAGAAGTTCAGCATGAACCAGATGGAGAGATCGACGCTGACCCAGATCTCGTCAAAGCCGAACTGGCTGAGCGACCAGCCGGGAACGACGCTGCCATAGAGCAGTGCGAGCGCCGCGCAGCCGAACATCATCATGCGCGCCGGAAGCCGGTAGGGATCTTCGTGCAGATCGCGCAGATGCCAGAACATCCACAGCAGCACCACCAGTTCGACGCAATTGAGCGCCACGCTCTGCGCGTTCCAGTCACCGCCCAGCATCCAGATCAGCATCGGCACCAGCGCGGCGACCGGAACCACCGCGATCTCCAGTCGGTGCAGCGGGCGCCGACGGACGAACAGCACGACCGACCAGCCAAGCGCGGCCATTCCGGTGCAGAGGATGGCCGAGCCCAGATGCGTGGACAGTTGCGAAGCCCATTGCATCCCGGTTTCCTGGAAGCCCAGCGTGCCGGCGTCGAACAGCGTCGCGCCCAGTGTGTAGAGCAGATGCGCCGCACCCCAGGTCAGGATGCCCTGCACGTTCCGCGATACGCGTGCGACGTACCAGAAGAGCACGAACAGCACGACCGCCAACAGGCAGTCGCTCAGCATCGTCAGCAGCACCGCACCGCTCATGTCGCGGCAGCCCCCCAGGCGGATCGCAAGATCAACATATCGGCTTCGCGCAGCGGATCTTTAAATCCGGGGCGAAGCCAAGGGGGCGCTTGCGGGAAGCGGCGCACCGCCGCATCCCGTGTGTGATGGGCTCAGTCGCCCAGCGTCAACAGCGAGGCGTTGCCGCCAGCGGCGGTCGTGTTCACCGTGACCGTCTTTTCGGTGGCGAAGCGCGGCAGGTAGTGCGGGCCGCCGGCCTTCGGACCAGTGCCGGACAGACCTTGCCCGCCGAACGGCTGCACGCCGACGACCGCGCCGATCTGGTTGCGGTTGACGTAGACGTTGCCGACCTTCACGCGTGCGGCAATGCGGTCGATGGTCTCGTCAATGCGCGAGTGCACGCCGAGCGTCAGGCCATATCCGGTGGCGTTGATCGCGTCGATGACCTGGTCCAGCTGATCGGCCTTCCAGCGCACGACGTGCAGCGCCGGTCCGAAGATTTCCCTGTGCAGCTGGTCCAGCGACTTCAGTTCCCACGCGCGCGGCGCGAAGAACGTGCCGTGGGCCGCCTCCTCGCCGATTGGCGCCTGCTTGATCAGGCGTGCCTCGTTCGCCATGCGTGCGGCATGGGCTTCGAGCGTCTTCAGTGCGTCCTCGTCGATGACCGGGCCTACATCGGTGGAGAGCAGGCCGGGATCGCCGACTTTCAGTTCTTCCATCGCGCCGGCCAGCATCGTCATCACCTTGTCGGCGATGTCATCCTGCACGAACAGCACGCGCGCGGCCGAGCAGCGCTGGCCGGCGGACGTGAAGGCGGAACCGATCGCATCCTTCACCAGTTGCTCGGGCAGCGCGGACGAGTCGGCGATGAAGGCGTTCTGTCCGCCGGTTTCCGCGATGAGCACGCCGATCGCAGCGTCGCGCGCGGCCAGTGCGCGATTGATCGCGCGGGCGGTATCCGTGGAACCCGTGAACGCCACGCCCGCCACGCGCGGATCGCGGGTCAGTGCGGCGCCGACGGTCGCGCCGTCGCCGGGCAGGAATTGCAGCACGGCTTCCGGAACGCCGGCTTCGTGCAGCAGCTTCACTGCGGCGTGGCCGACCAGGTTGGTCTGCTCGGCAGGCTTGGCAAGCACGCTGTTGCCGGCCGCGAGCGCGGCGCTGATCTGGCCGAGGAAAATCGCCAGCGGGAAATTCCACGGGCTGATGCAGACGAACACGCCGCGGCCATGCAGCTGCAGTTCGTTGGATTCGCCCGTCGGGCCCGGCAGGCGTTCGGCCGCGCCGAACTGCGCGCGTGCCTGCGCGGCGTAATAGCGCAGGAAATCGACGGCTTCGCGCACCTCGGCGACGCTGTCGGGCAGCGTCTTGCCGGCTTCCTTCACACACAGCGCGATGTATTCCGGCAGCCGCTGTTCGAGCAGGTCGGCGGCGTGTTCGAGGATGGCGGCGCGGCTCGCGGCGGGCGTGCGATCCCAGGCCGGCTGCGCAGTGACCGCGTTCTGCAGCGCCTTCTCGACAATGGCTTCGTCGGCAGGCTGCCACTGACCGACGGTCTGGCGGCGATCGGCCGGGTTGGTCACCGGAAGGGCCTGCGTGGACACCACGGCGCCCGGCACCAGCGGTGCGGCGCGCCACGGCTGGACGGCGGCATTGATGCGTTCGGCGAGGGCGCGCAGGTCGTTGTCGTTGGCGAGATTGGCGCCCATGGAATTGTTCCTGTCAGAAGGCGGTACGGAAGCAGGCGGATTGCGGAACAGGTCCACCGGCAGGGGAATGCGCGGATGCGGGATCGAATCGAATGCGGACACGGTTTCCACCGGGTCGCGGATCAAGTCCTCGATGGCGACGGCTTCGTCGGTGATGCGGTTGACGAAGCTCGAATTGGCGCCGTTTTCAAGCAGGCGGCGCACCAGGTACGGCAGCAGATCTTCGTGCGAACCGACCGGCGCGTAGACGCGGCAAGGTACGCCGAGCCGATCGGCCGGCACGACCTCGGCGTAGAGATCGTCGCCCATGCCGTGCAGCTTCTGATGCTCGTAGGGGCGCCCCTGCGCAATCGAGCGGATGGCCGCGATGGTCTGCGCATTGTGGGTGGCGAACATCGGATACAGCGCATCCCCGTGGTCGAGCATGCGGCGTGCATTGGCCAGATACGAGACGTCGGTGTTGGGTTTGCGCGTGAACACGGGATAGCCGGCTTGCCCGTCGATCTGCGCACGCTTGATCTCCGCGTCCCAGTACGCGCCTTTCACCAGGCGCACGGGCATGCGGCGACCGGTGCGGCGCGCCAGGTCGGCCAGGAAATCGATGACCCACGGGGTGCGCTTCTGGTACGCCTGCACGGCCAGGCCATAGCCTTCCCAGCCGTCGAGCGAGGCATCGGAGAACGTCGCTTCGATCAGGTCCAGCGACAGCTCCAGGCGGTCCGCTTCTTCGGCGTCGATGGTGAAGCCGATGCCGTAAGACTTGGCCAGTTGCGCCAGTTCGAGGATGCCCGGCGCCAGTTCCGCCATGACGCGCGCGCGCTTGGCATGCTCGTAGCGCGGGTGCAGCGCCGACAGCTTGATGGAAATGCTGGGGGCGGCGATGACGTCGCCGAACGGCCCGGTCTTGCCGATAGCGTGGATGGCCTGGCGATAGGCTTCCAGATAGCGCGCCGCATCCTTCGAGGTGAGCGCACCTTCGCCCAGCATGTCGAAGGAATAGCGATAGGTCGCGTTCTCGCCCTTGCGTGAGCGCGACAGCGCTTCATCAATGGTGCGGCCCATGACGAACTGGTGGCCCATGATGCGCATGGCCTGGCGCACGGCCAGGCGCACCACCGGCTCGCCGACGCGGCCGACCAGGCGCTTGAACGCGCCGGGCACGTCATGGCGGGTCAGGTCGTTGAGGTTGACCAGCTTGCCGGTCAGCATCAGGCCCCAGGTGGAGGCGTTGACCAGCACCGAATCGCTCTGGCCCAGGTGCTTTTCCCAGTCCGCATCGCCGAGCTTGTCGCGGATCAGCTTGTCGGCGGTTTCCTGATCGGGGATGCGCAGCAGCGCCTCAGCCACGCACATCAGCAGGACGCCTTCCTCGCTGCCGAGGTCGTATTGGCGCATGAAGGCCTCGATCGCGCCCTGATCCTGCGCGCGCGTACGGACACGCTTCACTAGATCCGCCGCCAGCGCCTGCGCGCGGGCCTGCTCGTCGGCCGGCAGCCGCGCCTGTTCAAGCATCTCGCGGATGTGCTCGACCTCGTCCCGCAACCAGCCGACCGTGATGGCGGCGCGCAGGGCGTCCGGGGCCGGCGGAAGTTCGGGAGAGAGGAGGGGGCCGGCCGCGGAGACGGGCGGGCTGACGGGCTGGGGCGTCGACATGGGATTGCAGTCGGAAAAAGAAAGTCCGCCATTTTAGGTCCTGGCTCCCCTCACCGATAGGCACGCAACCGCCGCAGCGGCGGCACGCCGCCACGTCGACACGACCCGGCCGGCAGCATGTGCGGGCGCGCGGCTCGACGGCCCACAAGCCCGACGCCGCAAGGCATGCGGCCGGTTCGAGGCGATTGCTCCAGATCAATGCAGCTTGCTGCGAAGTGTGCTGAGGGCTAACATTCGAGCGTTTTCCGCGGTCTCTTGCGCGGTTGGCAGCATGATCGAAGTGCTTCCGTCATTGCCGGGTCTGGACGGCGCGCGGCTCCGGCTGCGACCGCCCCGGGCGCTGACGGCCCGCCAGTTCGTGGCCCTGTTCGCCACGCTGGCCGGGGCGATGTGGCTGGTGGCCCTGCTGGGCTGGCTGGCAGGCAACGCCTTCGCACCGGCCTTCGCCCTGCTGCACAGCCTGCTCGTGGCCGGGGCGCTGCACCGGATCTGGCGCAGCGGGGAACGGGGTGAGGACATCACCATCGGCCCGGATGTCGTGGAAGTCAGTCGCGACCCGGGCCCCGGTGCGGTATTCACCGCTCATCCGTACTGGGTGCGCCTGCGCATCGAGCCGGAAGGGGAAAGGATTTCGCTGGCATGCAGCGGTCGGCGAGTCGAGGTGGGCAACTTCCTGGGGCCCGCCGAACGCCGGCAACTGGCGGACACGTTGCAGGATTTACTGGCGGCCGCGAGCGGTCGCAACCGATGACGCACAAGGGTCTAGGCAATGACGCAAGTGAATGGGTTTTTGAAGCGTGGGATGGCGGCGTGCATGTTGTTGATCGCACCTGCGCTGGCTTGGGCACAGTCGGCCGACCCCAAGCGGTGGCAGCTCAACATGGGCCAGGGCGTGACCGAATCGGCCAAGCATGCCTACGACGCGCACATGGTGGCGCTGTGGGTGTGTGTCGTCATCGGCGTCATCGTCTTCGGCGCGATGGGCTATGCGATGTTCAAGTTCCGCAAGTCCAAGGGGGCCGTGGCCGCGCAGTTCAGCCACAACACCACGGCGGAAATCATCTGGACGGTCATCCCGGTCGTCATCCTCATCGTCATGGCCTGGCCTGCAACCGCCAAGCTGATCGCGATGTACGACACCCGCGACTCCGAGATGACCGTGAAGATCACCGGTTACCAGTGGATGTGGAAGTACGAATACCTGGGCGAGGACGTCGAGTTCACCAGCCGCCTCGCGCGTGACTCGGATGCGCTGCGCCAGTCCAAGAAGGTCGCCAACCTGCAGGACAATCCGAACTACCTGCTGGAAGTGGACAACGAACTCGTGCTTCCGGTGGATACCAAGATCCGCTTCGTGATCACCGCCGATGACGTGATCCACGCGTGGTGGGTGCCGGCGCTGGGCTGGAAGCAGGACGCCATCCCGGGCATCGTCAACGAGGCCTGGACCGACATCAAGCAGCCGGGCGTCTATCGCGGCCAGTGCGCCGAACTGTGCGGCAAGGACCACGGCTTCATGCCGATCGTCGTGCGCGCCGTGCCGAAGGCCGAGTTCCAGCAGTGGCTGGCGGCGCGCAAGCCTGCGCCGGAAGCCCTGCCGGCGCCTGCGGCTCCCGCCGAGACTGCGCCGGCTGAAGCCGCGCCCGCCGAAGGCACCGAGCCGGCGCCGCAGACCGAACCCTCCAGCGAAACGCCGGCGCCGCAGGCGCAGGCTTAATCGTCCGCTTCACGCAAGAGATCACGAACATGGCCCACAACGATGTCGCCCACCACCACGATGGGCATGACGATCACGGTCACAAGCAGAGCTTCATCGAGCGCTGGTTCTTTTCGACGAACCACAAGGACATCGGGACGCTCTACCTGATTTTCAGCTTCATCATGTTCATCATCGGCGCGGGCATGTCGGTGATTATCCGCGCCGAACTGGCGGTGCCGGGCCTGCAACTCGTCAGTCCCGAGTTCTTCAACCAGATGACCACGGTGCATGCGCTGGTCATGATCTTCGGTGGCGTGATGCCGGCATTCGTCGGCCTGGCCAACTGGATGATTCCGCTGCAGATCGGCGCGCCGGACATGGCGCTGCCGCGCATGAACAACTGGTCCTTCTGGATCATGCCGTTCGCCTTCACCCTGCTGCTGATGTCGCTGTTCCTGCCGGGCGGCGCGCCTGCCGGTGGCTGGACGATGTATCCGCCGCTGTCGCTGCAGGGCGGCGCCAACGTGGCGTTCACCATCTTCGCCATCCACATGATGGGCATCAGCTCGATCATGGGCGCGATCAACATCATCGCGACCGTGCTCAACATGCGCGCTCCGGGCATTGACCTGTTGAAGATGCCGATCTTCTGCTGGACCTGGCTGATCACCGCGTTCCTGCTGATCGCGGTGATGCCGGTGCTTGCCGGCGCCGTGACGATGCTTTTGACCGACAAGTTCTTCGGCACCAGCTTCTTCAATGCGGCCGGTGGCGGCGACCCGGTGATGTACCAGCACATCTTCTGGTTCTTCGGTCACCCCGAGGTCTACATCATGATCTTGCCGGCGTTCGGCGTGGTGTCGGAAATCATCCCGACCTTCAGCCGCAAGCCGCTGTTCGGCTACCAGGCCATGGTGTATGCCACCGCGTCGATCGCGTTCCTGTCGTTCATCGTGTGGGCGCACCACATGTTCACGGTGGGCATGCCCCTCGGCGGTGAAATCTACTTCATGTTCGCCACCATGCTGATCGCCATCCCGACCGGCGTGAAAGTGTTCAACTGGGTGAGCACGATGTGGAAGGGCTCGCTGACGTTCGAAACACCGATGCTGTGGGCGGTCGGCTTCGTCATCCTGTTCACGATCGGCGGTTTCTCCGGCCTGATGCTCGCCATCGTGCCGGCGGACTTCCAGTACCACGACACCTATTTCGTCGTCGCGCACTTCCACTATGTGCTGGTGACCGGCGCGCTGTTCTCGATCATCGCCGCCACGTATTACTGGTGGCCGAAGTGGACTGGCCGCATGTACAACGAGAAGGCCGGCAAGTTCCACTTCTGGTGGACGGTGGTGTTCGTCAACCTGCTGTTCTTCCCGCAGCACTTCCTGGGCCTGGCCGGCATGCCGCGCCGCATCCCGGACTACAACCCGGTGTTCGCGGACTGGAACCTGGTCAGCTCCATCGGCGCGTTCGGCATGTTCGTGACGCCCTTCATGATGGCGCTCATCCTGTGGAGTTCGCTGCGCAACGGCGCCAAGGCCGAAGCGCGTGCGTGGGAACACGCCAAGGGCCTGGAGTGGACCGTGCCCAGCCCGGCGCCGCACCACACCTTCACCACACCGCCGGTCATCCGCGATGGCGATCTGGCGCATGGCGACGTGACGCACTGACGTCCGCGACGATCTGATTCGATGAATGCTCCGATGCTCTCGCCGGAAGAAACCGCCCGCCGCCGCAAGGCGGTGGTGCGCACGGCCTGGGTGATCGGCGGCATCGCCTTCGCGATCTTCGTGCTGTTCATCCTGCGCGCGGTGCTGAGCGCATGACGACGCCGGCTTCCCGCTCCTCGGGTCTGCTCAAGCTCGTCGGCGTGGCGGTTGGCGTGTTCGTGCTGACGTTCTCGCTGGTCCCGCTGTACCGCATTGCCTGCGAGAAGGTGTTCGGCGTCCGGCTCGAACAAGGTCCGGGGCAGGCGCAGGCGGCTGCGACGGCCCGGTCCGAGCGCACGGTGACGGTGCAGTTCGATGGTGGCGTGAACTCGAAGCTGCCCTGGGCGTTTCATCCCGAACAGCAGACGATGCGGGTCGTGCCCGGCGAGTTGTACGAAGCGAAATATTTCGCGCGCAACGACAGCCAGGCATCCATCGTCGGCAGCGCCGTGCCTTCGGTGGCGCCGGCGCGCGCCTCGGGCTACTTCACCAAGACCGAATGCTTCTGCTTCACCGCGCAGACGCTGCAGGCAGGCGAAGTCCGTGACATGCCGGTGCGCTTCATCGTGGATCCGGATCTGCCGGCCGACGTGAAGACCATCACCCTGTCGTACACCTTTTACAAGAACGATGCATTGACCGCCCGCCTCGGTGCGGCCAACGCCTCCTCCGCGCCGCATGCGGCGCCCTGATTCGAGCCAGTAACCGGAAGACTACGCCATGGCCCACGCCTCGCCAGACGCCAACATCTATTACGTGCCACACAGCAGCAAGTGGCCGTTCGTGGGCTCCATTGCCCTGTTCGTGACCATGGTCGGCGTGGCCAGCTGGCTCAATGACGCCGGTTGGGGCCAATGGGTGTTCTATGCCGGCCTCGCATTGATGTGCGCCACGTTGTTCATGTGGTTCGGCGACGTGATCCGCGAATCCGTCGGCGGCAACTACAACAAGCAGGTCGACGTGTCCTTCCGCATGGGCATGGTCTGGTTCATTTTTTCCGAAGTGATGTTCTTCGGTGCGTTCTTCGGCGCCCTGTTCTACGCACGCCAGTACGCGTTGCCGTGGCTGGGCGGCGAAGGCGACGGCGTGATGACCAACTCGCTGCTGTGGGAAGGCTTCAGCGCGGCGTGGCCGACTTCCGGCCCGGGCCAGGTCGGCGGTCATTTCCAGACGATTTCGGCGTGGGGCCTTCCGCTCATCAATACGCTGATCCTGTTGACCTCGGGCGTGACCATCACCATCGCGCACCATGCGTTGAAGGCCGGTCATCGCACCCAGTTGCTCGTGTTCCTCGGCCTGACGGTGCTGCTGGGCTGCACGTTCCTGTATTACCAGGCCGTGGAGTACATCCATGCCTATCACGAGCTCAACCTCACGCTGGGTTCGGGCATCTACGGTTCGACCTTCTTCATGCTGACCGGCTTCCACGGCCTGCACGTGACGCTCGGCACCATCATGCTGGCGATCATCTGGCTGCGTTGCGCGCGCGGTCATTTCACCAAGGATGATCACTTCGGTTTCGAAGCCGTGGCCTGGTACTGGCACTTCGTCGACGTGGTGTGGCTGGGCCTGTTCCTGTTCGTCTACGTGCTGTAAGAGGCCCACGACGGGAGCCGCGCTTGCGGATCCCGACACGAAAAAGGCGACGGAGTCCGTCGCCTTTTTTGCTTCAGGTGAAACGCGCGTCAGGCGCCCACGCCGTGCGGCGTGATCCATCCCATGTAGATGGCGAGTGCGACCAGCAGGATCAGCGCGACGGAAAGTCCGATGCGGCGCGTCAGCGCGTTGACCGTCCGCTTGCTCTGGCCCTTGTCGACCAGCAGGTAGTAAAGACCGGCGCCGAGGTTCCAGATGATGAGGATCAGGAATGCGATGATCAGCAACGTCTTGAGTGAATCGTTCATGGCGGACTCGAAGGGCACCGGAGAATGAGCGTGAGATTATCGCAGTCCACGGAGAAGCCGATGTGACCCGACGACGCATGCCGCTCTGGCTGGGATGGTCGCTGACCGCACTGGTCGTGGCCGGCTTCTGCAGCCTCGGCAGCTGGCAGCTTGGCCGCGCCCAACAGAAGGAAGCAATGCTTGCGCAGGCAGATGCCTTGCTCGCCGAGCGCAGCGCCGTGCCGCTGGAGAATGCGGCCATCGCAGGCGAGCGGCAGGCCTATGCGTGGGGCGCGGGACGCGGCCGTTTTGCTGCTGCTCCGGCGATTCTGCTGGACAACCAGAACCGGGCTGGCCGCCCCGGCGTTCGTGCGTACCGACTGTTCCAGCCCGAGGGCGATGCGATGCCGTTGCTGGTGGAACTCGGCTGGCTGCCGCTGCCCGGCGATCGTCGCTTGCCTCCGGTGGAAATGCCCGCCGATGTGCACGACATCAGTGGGCTGCTCGCGCCGCCGCCGTCGCAGGGCCTCGCGCGTGCAGTGGCGGCGCCCCAATCCAATGGCGACATCCTGACGACCGGACTGCACGCGCAGAACCTTCCGGCCTTGTTGCACGTCCCGGCGATCGCGCCGCGCGTGCTGAAGCTGGATCCGTCATTGCCGTTCGGCTATGCGCGCGATCTCGACATCCTCCCCAATACCCTCCCGCCCGAACGCCACGTGGGTTATGCGGTGCAGTGGTTCGGCCTGGCGCTGGCGGTGCTGGTGACGGCCGCCATCGTCACCTGGCGCGGTCGTCGCAAACGCGGCGTGGGCCTGCCTCCCGTGAGAAAATGACGCAATGAATCCGATGCCTTCCGATGCCGCCCGCAGACGCGGCCGCTGGACACTCGTTGCGTTGTTCGCGCTGTTCTTCGGCACCGTGTTCGGTGCGGGCGTACTGCGCTTTTCCGGCTGGCAGCCGCCAGGCCACAAGAACCACGGTGAAATGCTGGAGCCGGCCGTCGATGCACGTCGCGTCGTGCCGCAGACGCACGACGGCCAGCCGTATCCATGGAATGCCGGGGAACGCCTGTGGCGCATTGCCGTTGTCGCGCCGGCCGACTGCACCGCCACATGCATGAAGCTCGCACAGGATCTGGACAAGGTCTGGCGACTGTTCGGACACAACGCCGACAAGGTCGAAATCCTGTGGATTGGCGACGTGCCCCGAGGCGCACCCGCGACCGAAGTCCGGCGGTCCATTGCGCCCACCCCTGAACTGCTCGCCGTATTGCCGCAGCACGAAGATGCGCGCGGAATTCCGGTGTACGTGATCGATCCGAACGGTTTCGTGATCCTCCGTTACGCGCCCGGCTTCGATCCGGGCGGGCTGCACAAGGACGTCTCGAAGCTGTTGAAACTGATGTAAGGAAAGATGCAATGAATGCCGCACGACCGACGCCCGCACGCCCGGCGATCTACAAGCACTTCCATCGCATCGCCTGGCTGGCGGTGGCGCTGGCCCTGTGCGTGATTGTCTTCGGGGCGTTCGTCCGCCTGTCCAACGCCGGGCTGAGCTGTCCGGACTGGCCGACCTGCTACGGCCGTGCGACATGGCCGCAGAGCACGCATGAAGCAGTGGATCACGTCGCCAGCGCGATTCGGCCTTTCGAAAACCACAAGGCCTGGCGCGAACAGGTCCACCGCCACATCGCCGCCACGCTCGGCATGCTGGTGTTGATCCTGTCGCTGCTGGCGGCACGCCGCCGCCGCTTCGGCCTGGCCACGATTCTCGGCGCGTCCGCGCTCGTAGCCGCAGCAATTCCGCTCTATATGCATGGCGAACACGGCGCCGCCTCCGCGCTTGCGATCGCGGGTGAAGCCATCCTGCTGTTCGCCGCACTGCGCTGGTCGAACCTGGATCTGGCGCGGGTGGGCGCGTTGACGCTCGCGGTGATCATCTTCCAGGCCCTGCTCGGCATGTGGACGGTGACCTGGCTGCTCAAGCCGATTGTGGTGATGGCGCATCTGGTCGGCGGCCTGACCACGTTTTCGCTGCTGTTGTGGATGGCGTGGCGTGCAACGGATCGGCCGATCACGCTGGCGGATGCGCGCGGTTTGCGGCGTTGGGTGATCGCGGGGCTGATCGTGCTCGGTATCCAGATCGCGCTCGGCGGCTGGGTGAGCGCGAACTATGCGGCGGTCGCCTGCGGGCTGGATTTCCCCAAGTGCGTGGGTCGCTGGTGGCCACCGGCGGATTTCAGCGAAGGCTTCGTGCTCTGGCGTGGCATTGGCGTGGACTATGAAGGCGGCGTGCTCGACGGCGCGTCACGCATCGCCATCCAGATGACCCATCGCATCATGGCGGTGATCGTCGCGATATACCTGTTGAGTTTCGGCGCTCGCCTGTTCCGCACGCCCGGCATGCGCGGTTGGGCGCTCACGATCATCGTGCTGATCGCGTGCCAGTTCACGCTCGGCGTGCTCAACGTCAAGCTCAACCTGCCGTTGCACGTGGCCGTCGCACACAACGCCGGTGCGGTGCTGCTGCTGTTCACGCTGGTCTCGCTGCTCGCGCGCGTGCGCTCGCCCGAATGAACATCGCGCTGCGCCAATACTGGGCCCTCACCAAGCCGCGCGTCGTCGCGTTGATCGTGTTCACCGCGATCGTCGGCATGTTCCTGGCCATTGACGGGTTGCCGGACTTGACCGAACTCAAGCGCGGAGCGCTCGGGTTTCTCGGCATCTGGCTCGCCGCGTCCAGCGCCGCGGCGATCAACCAGCTGCTGGACGCACGCATCGACGCCAAGATGGCGCGCACTTCGTGGCGGCCGTTGGTCGTCGGCGAGTTGAAGCCATGGCAAGCGTTGACGTTTGCGCTGTTGCTGGCCGTGTTGTCGATGCTGGTGCTGGTGGTCTGGGTCAACGTCATCACCGCGCTGCTGACGTTCGCATCGCTGATTGGTTACGCCGTGATCTACACCGTGTTCCTGAAACGTGCGACGCCGCAGAACATCGTCATCGGCGGTGTGGCCGGCGCTGCGCCGCCGTTGCTGGGCTGGGCGACGATGACCGGCATGCGCGGCGAATGGGACTGGGCGCACGCGCTGCTGCTCGTGCTCATCATCTTCGTGTGGACGCCGCCGCATTTCTGGGCGCTGGCGATCTTCCGCCGCGACGACTACGCACGCGCGCTGGTGCCGATGCTGCCGGTCACGCATGGCGTGACCTACACACGCTGGCAGATCCTGTTCTACACGGTGCTGCTGGTCGAGGTCAGCGTGCTGCCGGTCGTCTTCGGCATGAGCGGCTTCTTCTACCTGGGCGGCGCGCTGGTGCTGGGGCTGGTGTTCCTGTACTACGCATGGCGCCTGCTGGACCCGCCGGATGAATTCTTCTCCATGCGGGTCTTCAACTACTCCATCGTGTACCTGATGGCGATGTTCGCGTTCCTGCTGATCGACCACTGGCTGTAACGGCAGTCAATCAGGGCAGCAGCTTCTCGCCATCTTCGTAGACATGCGAGGCCGGCCCGACGATGAACGGATCGGGCTTGCCGACCACGCGCGCATTCTTCGCCGTGTAATGGAAGTGGTTGAGCACCAGCCGCATGGCATTGATGCGCGCGCGCTTCTTGTCGTCGGAGCGGATCACCCACCAGGGCGCTTCCGCCGTGTCGGTACTGACGAACATCGCTTCCTTGGCGCGCGTGTACTCGGGCCACTTGTCCAGCGAGGCAAGATCGACCGGTGACAATTTCCACTGTTTGAGCGGATCCTTGCGACGCTGGCGGAAACGGCGGCGCTGCTCGTCGCGTGTCACCGAGAACCAGAACTTGAACAGGTGGATGCCGCTGCGCACCAGCATGCGTTCGAAGTTCGGGCATTGATGCATGAACTCCATGTATTCCTCGGTCGTGCAGAACCCCATTACCCGCTCGACGCCCGCACGGTTGTACCAGGAGCGGTCGAACAGGACGATTTCGCCGGCGGTCGGCAGATGCTCGATATAGCGCTGGAAATACCACTGCGCGCGTTCGATGTCGGTTGGCTTCTCCAGCGCCACCACGCGTGCGCCACGTGGATTGAGGTGCTCCATGAAGCGCTTGATCGCACCGCCCTTGCCGGCCGCATCGCGTCCTTCGAACAGGATCACCACACGCTGTCCGGTTTCCTTCACCCAGGCCTGCAGTTTGAGCAGTTCGATCTGCAGCTGGCGCTTCTCGCGCTCGTAACGTGCGCGCGACATGCGCGAGGTGATCGGTTGATCAAAGGAAAGCTCGTCCGGCGCATCGGCGTCGTTTACGGCGGTGCCGCCGGCTTCGATCAGGGAAAATGTTTCGCGTTCGGTCATGGCGTTCACCGGCGGGGTCGGGTCGGCAGGCCTGCCTCCCGCGAGCCGGGCCTGTACAACCATGATTGGATTGGCCAGACGATGCGGCATTGATCGAGGTCAATCCGCACCGGTGGCGTGCAGGCGCCGCAGAAACGGAAAGCCCGCCGAAGCGGGCTTTGTGTCATGCCTGCGCGCTCGCTTCTCAATCCAGCAGATAGCGCTGCCAGAACAACATGGATGCCGCGCCGAAGTAGTCGCTGTTGGACTTCTTCTGGAAGCCATGGCCTTCGTCGGAGAATTCCAGGTACCACACCGGTTGCCCGTTGCTGCGCACGGCTTTGACGATCTGTTCGGCCTCGGTGTGCGGCACGCGCGGATCGTTGCGGCCCTGCGCGACGAACAGGGGCGAGGTAATCCGGTTGGCATGATTGAGCGGCGAGATCTTCTCGAAGTGCGCGGACATCGCGGGGTCGCGCTCGTCACCGTACTCGGCACGGCGCAGATCGCGTCGATAGTTTTCCGTGTTCTTCAGGAACGTGCCGAAATGCGAGATGCCGACAATATCAATGCCTGCACGGATGCGATCGCTGTAGTGCATGAGCGAGGCCAGCACCATGTAGCCGCCATAGCTGCCGCCGTAGACGCCGACGCGCGTGGCGTCCAGATCAGGCTGGGTAGCGATCCAGTCGAGCAGCGCGCCGATGTCCTTGACCGAATCCTCGCGCTGGAATCCGTTGTCCAGTTGCACGTAGGTCTTGCCGTAGCCGGTGGAGCCACGCACGTTGGGCACGATCACCGCGATGCCCAGCTCATTGATCAGGTACTGCGTGGTGGCGTTGAACGTGGGCAACGACTGGCCTTCCGGACCGCCATGGATATCGATGACGACCGGGAAGCGGCCGCCCGCCGCGGGCTTTGCGGGTTTGTACAGGAACGCCGGAATGGTGCGCGGTTTGCCTTCCACGCGGTCGAACGTGGGGAAGCGGATCAGCTCCGGTGCCACGAAATGCGCCGGATCCAGACCGCCGACTTCACTGCGCGTCCAGCGCGTCAGCGTTCGCTGCTCCAGATCGACGACGTGTACGTCGCTGGGCGAGGTGGCCGTCAGCAGGCTCAGCGCAAGCCGCTTGCCATCCGGCGAGAAGCCGAGCCCACCGATCACGCCCACAGGCAGCTCGGGTAGCGCCACTTCGCGAAGCGACGGCCAGTCGAGCACGTGCAGGCGATCGATGCCGTCCTCGTTGCTGACGTAAGCGAAGCGGCGGCCGTCGTCCGACACTTCCACCGCATCGACGTCCCATGGAACCTGCGCGCTGATCAACCTGGGCCTGCCGCTGGCGGGATCGTGATGGCGCAGGGTGCGGAATTCCTGCGGCTTGCCATCCACGGCTTCGTCGGAGACGAACAGCACACTCTTGCCGCCATCGACGTAACGGAATTCACCGAACGCGGCCTTGCCGCCATCGACCGGAAAGCGTGTGAGCTTGCCGCTGGCGATATCGACTTCGCCCGGGTACGACTCGTTGACGGACACGTACTGGCGGACCAGCAGCGTGCGGCCGTCGGGCGAGAAATCCATCGCGCTCCACTGGCCGCCTGCGGTCACCAGGGGACGCGACGCGCGGGTGGCGAGATCCATGATCCAGACGTCGGTGTCCTTGCCATTGCGCGCTGTGCTGCTCCATGCAAACCACTTGCCGTCGCGCGAGAACAGCGGCCCCTGGTTGCGGGCTTTGCCGTCGGTGAGCAGGCTGGCCTCACGCGTCTCCATGTCGAACCAGTGCAGCTGCCAGAACTCGTTGCCGCCGATGTCCTTGCCGAACACGAAGCCGTCACGGGCTGCAGCTGCCGGTGCAGCGGTGAGGTTTTTGATCGGCTCGGGATAGAAGGTCAGCTGTTCGCGCATGCCAAGTGGCTGGCAGACGCGATGGGCCTGGCTGGTTTCGGCGAAGCGCGTGCTGACCAGCACGCAACCTTCGCGTGTCCAGCCGGCGAAACCGGCGCCGCGCGTGTTCTGGTAACGGTTGAGCCGTTCGACGAGTTCGGTGGGAATCGCCGGGACGTTCTCGGTCGTGCGATTGCCGATCTGTTCGCGCGCAGGTGTCTTGCTCTCCTGGGCGAACGCGGGCGAAACGGCGAGGGCGAAGGCCAGCCACAGGGGCCAGGCAGAACGTGGCGTCATGCGATTACTCCCCGGATGTCCAGCGCCGGAGAGTAACCGAGTGCAGCCCGATTGGAATGAGCCCGCCATCCGCGGGGGGGCGCGAACTCAGGGCTTGAGTCGCGCTTCCACTGCGGGTTCCAGCGATTTCAGGCCGGACTTGCGGCCCAGTTCGAGGGCGGCCTCGCGGCTGGCGCCTTCTTCCTGCTGCGCCATCAAGGCCAGCAACGCACCGACGCGGTTGCCGGATGCGCAATGGAGCAGGACAGGACCTTCGCTCTCGGCGAGCAACTGCTTCAACGCCGTCGCATTGGCCGGCGTCAGATCCTCCGCACCGGAGATCGGCAACTGGCGATACCGCATGCCGTTCGCTTTCACCGCGGCTTCTTCTTCATAGCCGCGCGATTCGCTGTCCGGGCGCAAATCGATCACCGTGCGCACGCCCTGCGCGGCGAACGCCTGCAGATCCTGTTCGCTGGGCTGGCCACCGGTATGCAGCCCCGGTCGCGGCTGCGGGAATTCACCGGCTGTCGCCGCGACCCCGATGCCGCACGACAGCACGAAAGCGAATACACGATGCCAGGTCTTGATGTGTTTCATCATCCTCTCCTCAACGGGAAGCGCGCGCCTGCAACAGCGCGCGCAGTTCGTACTTGTCGGCCTCGTCCAGGCCGATACTGCGCTGCTTTTCCTGAAGCTCGTCAAGACGTTGCTGAAGCAGCTGCCTTTCCATCTGGTGCACCGCATCGAGCAGTTCGGTTCGCCAGCTGTCTTCATCGCCGGGCAGCTCCTGCATGGCGAGTTTCTGCAGCGCGGCGAGTTCCTCGCGTTCGGCAAAATGTTCCAGCAGTACCCCGGTGGTGATGTCGGGGCGTTGATGGACGATGTCGAGCAGTTCCGACAGCAGCTCCACGCCGGGCTGGCGCAGGCCGTTGAACACATAAGGCGCTTCGATGGAAAGCGCCATCGAAGGCTTGTGCAGCAAGCGCACGATCGCGCTGCGCACCAGGCTCGGCTTCGCCGCATTCGAGGCCATGCGCGGCGCGGATCGGCGCGATGGCGCAGCCGCGGGCGGAGCCGCAGCCTGCGTGGTGCCCAGTCCGGTGATCTCGCCGAGACGCTGGCGCATCAGATCGCCAAAGGCGCCCTCGGGAATCTGCGCAAGCATCGGCCGTGCGCGTTCCGCCAACCGCGCCCTGCCATCCAGCGTGGCGAGCTTGATGTCCTTGCCGAGTTCCTGGAAGAAGAACTCCGACAACGGCATCGCCTGTTGCAGGCGTGCGTCGAAACCGGCCGCGCCTTCCTGGCGAACGATGGTGTCGGGATCCTCGCCGTCGGGCAGGAACAGGAAGAACGCCTGCCGGCCATCCTTCATGCGCGGCAGCACCGACTCCAGCGCGCGCCAGGCGGCACGTTGCCCGGCCGCATCGCCGTCGAAGCAGAAGTAGACATCCGGGGCATTGCGGAACAGCAGTTCGGCATGGTCCGGCGTGGTGGCGGTGCCGAGCGTGGCGACGGCCTCCTTCACTCCGAACTGGAACAGCGACACGACATCCATGTAGCCCTCGACCACGATCAGGCGCGCGATCTTCTGGTTCGCCTGGCGCACCTGCCACAAGCCGTAGAGTTCGCGTCCCTTGTGGAACAGCGCGGTTTCCGGCGAGTTGAGGTACTTCGGTCCGTCGTCCTTCTGCAGCACGCGGCCGCCGAAGGCGATGACGCGGCCACGGCGATCGTGGATGGGAAACATCACGCGATCACGGAACTTGTCGTAGACATGCCCGCGATCGTTCTTCGAAAAGAGGCCGGCTCGTTCCAGCAGTTTCATCCGCCGTTCGTCGGTGCCCAGGGCATCCTTCAACGCGGAATAGCCATCGGGCGCATAGCCGATGAGGAACTGCGATCGCGTGGCGGCATCGACGCCGCGGCCATCGAGATAGGTGCGTGCTTTTTCGCTGCCGTCGAGCTGGCGCTGGAAGAACCGCGCAGCCGCTTCCAGTGCACTGAACAGATCCCGGGTGTCGTTGTTCTGGTTGCGCTGCTGGGTTTCGCGCGGCACGTCCATGCCGTTGCGACGCGCCAGTTCTTCGACGGCGTCGAGGAACTCGAGACGGTCGTAGTTGATCAGGAATGACAGCGCGGTGCCGTGCGCGCCGCAGCCGAAGCAGTGGTAGAACTGCTTGGTCGGCGACACCGTGAACGAAGGCGAGCGCTCGTCGTGAAACGGGCAGCAGGCCGAGTATTCCTTGCCCTGGCGCTTCAACGGGACGCGCGCGCTGATCACCTCGACGATATCCGTCCGGGCGAGCAGTTCGTCGATGAAGGCGTCGGGGATGCGGGCCATGGGCCCGCTAGTATTTCATGGCTGCCCGGGTGCGTCAGGGCGGACGGCTTCTCCGTGCGATTGCGTCCGGAGACGCCGGGCTTCGGCACGTCGCTTGCGCAGGCTTTGCCAGCGTTCGTCTATGACGGCGGTGAGCAGGGCGCCAACGAGGAAGACAATGGTCGCGTAGTACATCCAGACCAGCAGAATCACCAGCGCCCCCATCGACCCGTAGGCGCTTCCCGGCGCGGCCTCCGCCAGATACAGGCCAATCAGCCAGCGGCCCGCGACGAACAATGCGGCCGTCAACGTACCGCCGAGGAAGGCCTGGCGCCACACCACGCGCCGGTCCGGCAGGTAGTGGTAGAGCAGGGCGAAGGCAAGCACGTACAACGCCATCGAAGCGGTGTTGCCGATGGCGGGCAGTGCCGATGGCGCGCGTGCGAACACGACCTGCAGCGCGGTGTTCATCGTCATCGACACCAGCAGCAGGAACCCCAGCGCCAGCACCACGCCGAACGAGAAGATGCGCTTGCGCAGCCAGACGCCGATGCCGCTGAGGCGCTCGGCGTCGGTGCGGAAGATCATGTTCAGCGCGGCCTGCAACTGGCTGAAAACGGCGGTGGCGCCGATGAACAGCAGCGCGGTGCTCCACCAGCCGGCCAGCGAGCCCACCGACGGCCGGTTGCGCGCGTTGCGGATGACGGTCTGTGCGATGTCGGCCGCTTCACGGCCGGCGAGTTCGCCAATCTGGCGGATCAACGCTTCCTGTGCGCTCGGATACAAGGCGGTGGTGAGCCACAGCAACAGCACCAGCAGGGGCGCCAGCGACAACAGCGCATAGAAGGCGAGTGAAGCGGCCTGCGCCATCACATCGACTTCGATGAAGCGCTGCACCAGCGCCACGGGCAGGCTGCGCTGCAGGCGCCGGGTGAATTTCAGCAGGGTGTCTCGCACGCTTTGCGGCATTCTCTGCGGGAACGTTCAGTGCGTCCCAGCATTGCCAGCGCGCCGTCATGGCGCCGTGATAGTGGAATCAGGCGCCCGAAGCGGCCAGTCGCTGCAGTGCTTCGCCGGTCAGCCGCTGCACCGTCCATTCGTCCTGCGCAACGGCGCCCAGGCTACGATAGAAGCCGATGGCCGGTTCGTTCCAGTCGAGCACGGACCACTCGAAGCGCCCGTATCCGCGTTCAACGGCCAGCGCGGCCAGATGGACCATGAGTTTCCGGCCAACGCCCAGGCCGCGAAACGCGGGCCGCACGAACAGGTCTTCCAGATACAGGCCGGGCTGTCCGAGGAACGTCGAGAAATTGATGAAGAACAACGCGAAGCCGGCAGGCTCGTTTCCGACCTCGGCCATCACCACTTCGGCGGCCGGACGCGCGCCGAACAGATGTTCCTCCAGCTGCGCCGCCGTGGCCACGGCTTCATGGGCCAGCTTCTCGTAGACGGCGAGTTCGCCGATGAAGGCGAGGATCTGCGGGATGTCGGCACGTTGCGCCGGCCGCAACCGAATGGGGTTCTCGCTGCGCGGACTCTCACTCATGGATGACCTCGGCAGACCATGCGGAACGGACATCGGAACGAGGGTGCGCCTCGAGGACGCACCCCGCCGGCATCATCCGGCAAACTTTTTCTTGATCAATGCCGACACCTGGCCCATGTCGGCCTGGCCGGCCAGGCGCGGCTTCAGCACGCCCATCAACTTGCCCATGTCCGCAGGACCGCTTGCCCCGGTTTCGGCGATGGCGGCATCGATGGCCGCGAGGATCTCCGCTTCGCCGAGCTTGGCCGGCAGGTAGCGTTCGATGACCACGATTTCGGCGCGCTCGACGGCGGCCAGATCTTCACGATTCGCGGCCTCGTACTGGGTCACCGAGTCCTTGCGCTGCTTGACCATTTTCTCCAGCACGGCCAGCACGGCGGCATCGTCCAGTTCGACCCGCTCGTCCACTTCACGCTGCTTGATCGCCGCGTTGATCAGGCGGACCACACCCAGGGTGTCCTTGTCGCCGGCCTTCATCGCGGCCTTCATGTCATCGGTGAGCTGCTGCTTCAGGGTCATGGGAATTCTCCAGTCCGTTGCAAGATGAAACACTTAGATGGAAACCGTCACGACGCGACGATTTCGGGGAATCCAGAAACACAAAAAGCCGGCCACGCTCGCGCGTGCCGGCTTCTGGTGAAGCGCCGTCGCTCAGTACAGGCGCTGGCGCTTGGTGACGTCGCGCGAAGAGCGACGCAGCTGGCGCTTCACCGCTGCAGCGGCCTTGCGCTTGCGTTCCTGGGTCGGCTTCTCGTAGAACTCGCGCTTGCGGGTTTCAGCCAGCACGCCGGCCTTTTCGCAGGTGCGCTTGAAGCGACGGAGCGCAAACTCAAACGGCTCGTTTTCGCGGACTTTGACGCTGGGCATACGTAATCTCGATTGGGTAAACGGCCCGGTCCGACCGGGTGAGCCGCGCATTATAGCGATGAGGGGCGGAAAGGTGCAACATAGCCCCATGAGAGTCCTGGGTATCGAAACCAGCTGCGACGAAACCGGCGTCGCTGTCTATGACACCGGCCTTGGCGGCGCGGCCGGCCTGCTCGCGCATGAGGTCTACAGCCAGATTGATCTCCACGCCGAATATGGCGGCGTGGTGCCGGAACTGGCCAGCCGTGACCACGTCCGCAAGCTGCTGCCCCTGATCCGCCAGACGCTGGCCGAGGCAGGCCTTGAAACCGCTGACCTGGATGGCGTGGCCTACACCGCCGGCCCCGGCCTGGTCGGGGCGTTGCTGGTCGGGGCGGGCGTGGCCCGCTCGCTGGCATGGGCGCTCGACCGTCCCGCCGTGGCGGTCCATCACATGGAAGGGCATCTGCTGGCGCCCCTGATCGAGGATGCCCCGCCCGAGCCGCCGTTCGTCGCCCTGCTTGTCTCCGGCGGCCACACGCAGCTGGTGGCGGTGGACGCCATCGGCCGGTACCGCCTGCTGGGTGAAACGCTGGACGACGCTGCCGGCGAAGCCTTCGACAAGACCGCCAAGCTGATGGGCCTGCCTTACCCGGGCGGTCCGCAGCTCGCGCGGCTGGCCGAGTCCGGCGTTCCGGGCCGGTTCCGCTTCGCCCGGCCGATGACCGATCGCCCCGGACTGGACTTCAGTTTTTCCGGGCTCAAGACGCAGGTGTTGCTGGCCTGGCGCGACAGCGACCAGAGCGAGCAGACCAAGGCCGACATCGCGCGCGGATTCGAGGATGCCGTGGTCGATACCCTCGCCATCAAGTGCGAACGCGCGCTCGATGCTGCCGGCTGCGACACACTGATCGTTGCGGGCGGCGTAGGCGCCAACAAGCGCCTGCGTGCACGCCTGCAGGAGATGGCCGCGCGGCGGCAGGGCGGGCGCGTGTGCTTCCCGCGCCTGGAGCTGTGCACCGACAACGGCGCGATGATCGCGTTTGCCGGAGCATTGCGGCTGGAAGCCGGCCAGCACGAAGCCGCGGAAGTGAAGGTCACGCCGCGCTGGGACATGGCGCAACTGGAACCGCTCGCCACCGGCTGAGTGCGAATCGCGCCCGCTTCTGCGCATGGCGGCATGCCCGGGTAACATGCCGGTCCCCTCGCGTTGCCGGCGACTTGCCCATGGACAAAGTCTTCATCGAAGGATTGCAGGCCGATGCCGTGATCGGCATCCATGACTGGGAGCGCCGCATCCGGCAGACGCTGCGGCTCGATCTGGAAATGGGCTACGACAATCGCATCCCGGCCGGAAGTGATGCGGTCGCCGATACCCTCGACTACGACGCCATCAGCCAGCGGCTTACCGGCTACATCGAAGCCTCTTCGTTCGGCCTCATCGAGACGCTCGCCGAGCGGTGCGCGGCGCTGGTGATGGACGAGTTCGGCGTGCAGTGGTTGCGTCTGCGACTGTGCAAGCCAGGCGCGGTACGCAACGCGGTGACCGTCGGTGTCGTGATCGAGCGCACGCGGAATCCTGGTTCGTGAGCGATTCCGCGGCGACCCGGCTGTACCTGCTGCTGCTCGGAAGCGCCGATGACAGCGGCGAGCAGCGGCTCGCGCAGGCCCGGCATCGTCTGGCGCGCACGTACGAACTGAAAGCCGTGTCCCGCGTGATTTGCGGGCCCAGCGTCGCCGAGGGTGATCCGAATCGTTATGCCAACCAGGCCGTGTTGCTTGCATCCACGCTGGAGCGCGGAGCGTTCGCGGATGCGCTGAAGCACTGCGAACGCGAACTCGGACGCGATGCGGATCACCGGGGCGTCATCGATCTCGATCTTGCGCGGGAATACGACATCGAAGGCCGCCTCTGCTGGGACAATCCGGCCAAACTGGCGCATCCGTTGTTCAGCACGCTGGCCGACGAAGTCGCACCTAGATGAAAAGCGAACGTCCGCCGTCGATGGCGATGATCTGCCCCGTCACGTAAGCACTGCCATCCAGCAGCCAGCGCACCGCCGACACGATGTCTTCCGGCGCACCCTGGCGCTTCAGCGCGGTGCGTGCATGCACGATTTCCAGCGTTTCCGCCTTCACCGGATTCTCCGACCACAGCACGTTGCCCGGCGCGATGGCGTTCACCCGCACCTGCGGCCCGAGCTCGCGCGCCAGCGATTGCGTCATCATCACCAGCGCCGCTTTCGCCATGCAGTAGACGGTATGCCCGGCCAGCGGTCGCTGCGCATAGATGTCCGCGATGTTCACGATGGCGCCATTGCAGGAGCGCAAATGGGGTGCGGCGGCCTGCGAGAGAAAGAACGGTGCGCGCGCGTTTGAAGCGAACAACTCGTCCCATTGCTGCGGTGTGGTCTGGCCGATGGGAGTGGCGTAGTACGCCGAAGCATTGTTGATCAACGCATCGAGCCGGCCGAAATGGCCGACCGCGCGCGCCACCAGTTCGGGAAGCCGGTCGAACTCGGCCAGGTCCGATTGCAGCGCCATCACGCTGCCGGGACGCGCCATGTCGAGCTCATCCACCAGCGCCTGCATGGCCTCGCCGGAGTTCCGGTAGTGCAGTGCCAGCCGGTATCCGTCGGCGTGCAGGCCACGCGCGATCGCCGCGCCCACGCGCTTTGCGCTGCCGGTGATCAAGGCCACGGGCTGGTCGGTCATGGCGTTCTCCTTCAGTGGAAGCATCATGCGGTGCCATCATGTCGCGCACGCGGGGCATGCGCGCAGGCCGCTTACAATAGCGAACCGATGACGCGAGTGCCCGCCATGGCTTCACTGCCGCTTCCCGATCATGATGCGCTCGCGCACAGCCAGCGCCTGGTCGCACTGCTGCGCGAGGAGATCCGCTCGCAACGCGGTTCCATCCCGTTCTCCCGTTTCATGGAGCGCTGCCTGTATGCGCCCGGCCTCGGCTACTACAGTGCGGGCAGCACGAAATTCGGCGAGTCCGGTGATTTCATCACCGCTCCGGAACTCGGGCCGCTGTTCGCCACCTGCGTGGCTGCCGCCGTGGCGCCTGTATTGCAGCAGATCGGCCCGACCGCCGAGTTCTTCGAAATCGGCGGAGGCAGCGGTGCGCTGGCCGAGGTCGTGCTCAAGCGACTGCTCGATCTGGATGCATTGCCTGCGCGCTACGCCATCCTCGAACCCAGCGCGGATCTCCGGGAGCGTCAGCGCGATCGCTTGTCCCGGCATCTGATTCCGCCGGTTTTTGAACTGGTCGAATGGCTCGACGGCCCGCCGCAGGAAGACTGGGAAGGCGTCCTGTTCGCCAACGAAGTGATCGACGCCTTGCCGACGCCGCGCTTCACGCTGCGCGATGGCGAAGTCTTCGAGGAACACGTGGCGCTCGATGATCACGATGCGTTCGTGCGCACGGAGCGTCCCGCCGACGCATTGCTGGCCGCCGCGGTGCGGCATGTCGAGCGTTACGTCGAGCGGCCGTTCGTCGATGGCTACCGTTCCGAACTGCTGGTGCAATTGCCGTACTGGATCCAGGCGGTGATGGGTGGGTTGAAGCGCGGCGCGATGCTGTTCGTCGACTATGGCTATCCACGCGGCGAGTTCTATCTGCCCGAACGCGACGAGGGGACGTTGCGCGCGTTCTATCGCCAGCGCACGCACGCCGACCCCTATGCGTGGCCGGGTCTGCAGGATCTGACCGCTTCGGTCGACTTCACCGCGCTCGCCGAAGCGGGAACACAGGCCGGTTTTGATCTGGCCGGGTATTGCGATCAGGCCAGCTTCCTGTTGGCCAACGGTCTGCCGGAGCGTTTGCAGGAGATCGAAGCGCGCGCCGACGAAGCGGCGAAGCTGCGCTTTCGCAACGAAGCCCGCAAGCTGACGTTGCCCAGCGAGATGGGCGAGCGGTTCCAGGTCATGGGCTTCTCGCGCGATGTCGAGTTCGGCACGGCGTTCCTCGCCAATGATCTGAGCTGGCGCCTGTGACGCATTGGCTCAAGCCGTTCGGCCATCCGCGTCTCTGGCTGGGCGTCTGGATGCTGGCGATTGCGGTGGTGATCGTGTTGTCGCTGACGCCGCCGGCGCCGTTGCCGCCACTGCCCTCCGGCACCGACAAGCTCGAGCATGCGCTGGCCTATGCGGCGCTCGCGTTCGGCGCCGTGCAGCTGTTTCGCGATCGCGTTGTCTGCTTGTCAATGGGGGCGGTGCTGGTGTTGTTGGGCATCGGCCTGGAGTTCGCGCAGGGCGCATACACCACGGATCGCATGCAGGATCCCTTCGATGCGCTGGCCAATACGGTGGGCGTGATCATCGGCCTGTCCGCGCGCGCCACACCTTTGCGCGACTGGCTGTTGAGACGCGATGGCCGGATTCCAGGCGCACGTTGAATGATGCAAAAAGAAAGGGCCGCGATTGCGGCCCTTCCTCCATGCGATCTCCGTCCGGACGGCGCGGGGGTCAGCGTGATGAAGTGGGCTGCAATGTCACCTGGTCCAGCACCCACATCGTCGGTCGCGTATCGCCCGTGAAGCGCAGGCACAGGTCGGTCGCCTTCGTCTGCGGTGGCAACTCCGCGCTGAGCGTGATGAAGCCGTCCGGGCCGGGCTTCTCCGGCAGTGGCACGCTCGCCAGGCGCGGGCCTTCGCAACCCGCACTGATGTCCAGTTCGCCGTGCGCGCTGCGTGCGGGCTGGAACTTGCGGTGCGATTCGTCATGCGCAAGCTGGAAGTAATACGGCAACTGGCCGGCGCGCACTTCCACCTTCGCGACATCCTGCACCGGTGCGCCTTCCCACAACCAGCAGGGATTGAATATGTCCGCGTTGAAGATGGCACGGTCGCCTTCCAGCGGACCATCGTCTTCCAGTCGCAGCATCAGGCTTTGCGTGCACATCTTCAGTGCTTCGTCGGTGCGCGTGTAACGGGAAGCCGCATCCAGCGACAGCGTGCTGTCCTTGTGCGCAAGCCTGCGGTTGCTTTCGAACACGGCCGCACGCAATTGAACCGGCGCATTCAGCTGCAACGGATCCTGGTAGCGCGTGGCTTGTGGACCGGGATCGCTGCCGTCGGTCGTGTACCGGATATCGGTGTAACCCAGCGAGTTCGACAGGGCAATGCGATAACCGCCATCCGCACCGTCCTGCACGTCGAAGCTCACTTCGAATGGCGTTTGCGCATAGGCAATGCCCAGCGCGTCATAGCGTTGCAGCTGCATTGGCAAGCGACGCAGGAAGTCCGCGTAGTCCTTGCGCGATTGCGGCGACCAACCGGTCTCCGCCACCGCGGCGATGCGCGGAAAGACGGCGTGCTGCACACGGCCGAACGAGCGCATATGCTCGGTCCACACGTTCGCCTGCAGGCCGAGGATGTGCTTGCGCTTGGTCGCGTCGAGCTTTTCCGGCACCGGTTCGAACGCGTACACCTGCTTCAACGGAATCAGCGAAGGACGGCCCGGCGGTTCATTGGGCGAGGCGGTCTGCAGATAGTCGAGGTAGAGATCGGAGACGGGCGTCATCACCACATCATGGCCACGCTCGGCCGCCTGGATGCCGCCTTCGATGCCCCGCCAGGACATGACGGTCGCTTCCGGCGGAAGTTCGCCTTCCAGGATTTCATCCCAGCCAATCAGGCGGCGCTGGTGCGCTTCGAGGAATTTCTCCAGGCGTTCGACCATCAGCAACTGCATGGCCATTTCGTTTTTCGCGCCAAGCTCGCGCATGCGCGCCTGCACGCGCGGCGAACCTTCCCACTGGTCCTTGACCGCCTCGTCGCCGCCCAGATGCACGTAACGGCCCGGGAACAGTTCCACCACTTCGGTCAGCACGTCCTCGAAGAAGCGCATCGTGCTTTCGTCGTTGTTGAACAGGTACGTGTTGACGCCCCATTCGTTGGACACCGCAGGCTTGTCGCCGAGCACGCCCAGTTCCGGGTACGCGGCGATAGCGGCCTGCGCGTGGCCGGGAACATCGAACTCCGGAACGATATCGATGTGCCGTTCCGCCGCGTACTTCACCACGTCGCGAATTTCGTCCTGCGTGTAGAACCCGCAGTACGGATGCGGCTTGCCGGTGGCCGGGTCGCGACCGCCATCGCCGGCGGGAATGCGGCAACCGCCGACTTCGGTCAGCTTCGGATACTTGCGGATCTGCATGCGCCAACCCTGGTCATCGGTCAGATGCCAGTGGAACGTGTTGAGCTTGTGCAGCGCCATCGCATCGAGGATCTGTTTGATCTGATCCACCGACTGGAAATGCCGCGCCGAATCTATCATCAGTCCGCGCCAGCCGAAGCGCGGTGCATCTTCGACATGCACGGCGGGCAGTGTGACCACGTCGCCCTGCGCAGGCGTGAGCAACTGCCACAGCGTCACGGCGCCATAGAACAATCCGCGTTCTTCGCGCGCGGTCACGCGCACGCCATCGGGCGTGACGTCCAGCACGTAGGCTTCAGGCGAATCGCCTTTTGCAGCCGGATCGATTTCGAAGCGGATGCCGCCCTGGGCCGCGCCGCCGCCCGCGGCAGGTTGCAAGGCAAGGCCGTGGCTCTTGCCGAGGAAGCCGGTGAACAGGCTTGCGACGCGGCCGGCCGCATCGTCTTTTGCGTAGACGGGCGTGCTGGCCTGCACGCGGAACTCGCCCGACAGTGTGTTCAGCGTTGCCGGAGCGGGGATCAACGCGAGGCGATCCGGCTGCGCCGCAGTGGTGTCGGCACCGGTTGCGGCAGCGTTCGCCGCTGGAGCCGCTTCCGGCTTGCAGCCGGACAGGCCTACAAGGGCCGCCGCGATCAGCCACGGCGCAAGTGGACGAAGAGGAGAGTGCTTCATGGAACCTCGCTTTGTTTCCGGAAGGCAGAGGATTCCCCAAAAAAACGGGCCCGGACAAGTCCGAGCCCGTAGAGGGAACCACAAGGGTGAAGCGGTGGATCAGAACTTGAACTGGACCTGCATCTGGTAACGGCGGCCGCTGCGGTAGATGCCGCGGGGCAGTTCCGGCGTGTTGGCATAGTTGAAGTACTTCTCGTCGAGCAGGTTCATCGCATCCAGCGACAGACGCCAGTTGTCGCTCAACTGGTAGCCGACCGAGGCGTCAACGGAGGTGTAGTCATCCGAGTACATCTGATCGCCGCGGTCCACGGCGGTGAAGTACGAAGAGCGCCAAGCGTAAGTCACGCGCGCCGTCCACTTGTCGTTCTCGAAGAACGGGCTGATGTTCAGCTGGTTCTTGGAGTTGTACGGCAGGTCGCGACCAGTGTCCGTGCTGGCATCGGAGTACGTGTAGTTGGCGGTCAAGCCGAATCCGTCACCCAGCATCTGCTGCCACGACAGCGATACGCCCTTCACTTCGGCACTGCCGCCGTTGCCCGGACGCGATACCGAGTAGGAGTCCACGGTTCCCGTGGTCATGTTGAAGTGATCTTCGATGAACGTCGTATCAAGGATGTAGTTGCTGATGTCCTTGTAGAAAACATTCGCCGCGAGGATGGAGTTCTCGGCGAAGTACCACTCGGCGGACACGTCGAGGTTCGTCGATTCGTACGGGTCGAGTTCCGGATTGCCGCCCCAACCGGTATGCACGGTGTCGGACAGCGACAGGAACGGCGTCAGGCTGGCGTAGTTCGGACGTGCGATGACCTTTGCCGCCGACGCACGCAGCACCACGTCTTCATTCAAGTCGAACACCAGATTGACGTTCGGCAGGATGTCGTCGTAGCTCTTGTTGTACGAAACCGGGATGTAGGTGGCACCGGTCGGATCATTGATGTCGCGGTTGTAGCCGTTGCTGGTCTGATCCGTACGCACGTAACGCACGCCGAAGTTGCCGCGCAGGCGTGAGGTCGAGAAATCCGCCTGCACATAGTAAGCGTCAACGTCTTCCTTCACGCTCCAGGTTTCTTCGTAGAAGTGATAGACCGGGTTGGAGGTCAGCCCCATTTCCTCGATGGCGTCAGCCAGCGCCCAGCCGTTGATGACGATGCGGTTGCGCATCTGATCGTTGACCAGCCCGAAGCCGTCCAGGTAGCCGCTCGGCGCCTGGCGCGCTCCGAACTGCGATGCGGCCCACGCCACGCCCGACAGCGTCCAGCCATCCTGATACTGGCTGGTTTCGTGTTCGCGACGCTTGTATCCGAATTGCACGCGCGAGATCGGGCTGTCGATGTTGATGCCGAAATCGATCTGACCGTACTTCTCTTCATCGGTGGTCGGCTTGGTTACCAGGTTGCCGCCCCAGCCCGGGTCGGTGACCCAGTTCGCAGCATTGGTGGTGATGGTCGGATCATCGTAGGTGATCTGCACCGGGGTGCCGCGAGCGCCGGTGATGTCGAACGCATAGTCCGCCCAGTTGAGGAATTCGCCGAACAACTGGCGCTTGGTGCCGCCATCGGCCTTGGTACGGCCGATTTCCGCGGACACCGACCAGGCGTCGTCGCGCCACGCGCCCTTCAGGTGGTACGAGTCGGTATTGACCTCGGCTTCGCGGTTCTGCACGTCGAGCACGCTCAGCGCGTTGGTGAAGTGCGCCTGCTTGATGATGCCGTTCTGGATATTGATGCTGTCGAGGCGACCCAGGGAGTTCCACTCGTTGGCCGGGAACGTGTACATCGACTGGTTGACGTTGTCATAGTCGGCAGTGACGTCGAGCGCATTGAACTCGAGTTCAAGCTTGTCAGTGGGTTTCCATTGAATGCCGAGCGAATAGCCCAGGCGCTCACGTTCCTGCTGGAAGAACGAAGTGCCGATCGCGTTGGGGCCGCGTGCATTCGGGTTGGCCGCAATGGCGGCCGCGCAGTCACCGCTGCAGGTGCCGTTGTCGATGGAGGGCTGGAATGCGGATGCCGACATCGTGCCGTAGCTTTCCACGCCTTCACGCTGGATATGTTCTGCCGCCTTCTGGACGCTGACGTTGAAGCCGAAGGTCTTGGCGTCGTTGCGCCAGTTGTACATGGCGGAAATGTTCGGATCGCCTTCGCTCGCGCGATCGTTGTACAGATAGCCGACGGCGCCGGAGATTGCATTGGCTTCGAGGTCCAGCGGCTTGACCGTGTGCAGGATCACCGTGCCACCGATTGAGCCTTCGTCGATTCGGGCTTCCGGAGTCTTGTAGACCTCTGCACGGCCCACGACCTGCGGAGCGAGCAACGTGTAGTTGAAGGTACGGCCCGGCTGGTCGAGGATGAACCAGTCAGCCGAAGCCACCGTCTGTCCGTTGAGCAGCGTCCGGTTCAACGCTGGATCCGTACCGAGGATGCTCACGCGTTCGCCCTGGCCGAACAGGCGATCCACCGTCACGCCCGGCAGGTGCGAGAGCGATTCGGCCACGTTGGTGTCCGGGAACTTGCCGATGTCCTCAGCGGTGATTGCGTCGACGATAGCGTCGGCGTTGCGCTTGGTTTCCAGCGATTTCTGCAAGCTCAGGCGCAGGCCGGTGACGACGACAGTGTCCAGTTCCGCCGCTTCAGTGGATTGTGGTGCTGCGTCCTGCGCGTGTACTTGCATCGAGAACGCGATGCCCGTCGCAACAGCAACGGAAAGTAGCGACTTGCGGTGCTTCATGGTGTCTCTCCCATCATGATTTTTTGGTGGTTGGCCTGGATGCCCGGGGCCGTACTGCTGTCTGAATCAGGAAAACGAGCCGGTTTGCCGCTCCATTCCGCCTTGCCGCGCCTGTGCCGGCGCTTGTTCATTCATTGCGCATCGTTCTGATCGAGATACCAGCTGGCCGCGCCGATGACGCCCAGTTGCCCGTGCTCGACCAGCTTCACGGGAATGCGTTCCAACGCCTGCCGCATTGGACCCTTGTTGAGGAATCGCGAAACGAAATCGCTCTGCACCAGGAACTGCCGCAGCTGCGGAAGGATTCCGCCGGCGAGGTAGACGCCGCCCTGGATGCCGTACAGCAGGGCCATGTCGCCGACCACGCTGCCGAGCAGGGCGCAGAACACGCGCAGCGTTTCGTGCGCGAGCTCATCGTTCCCTTCCAGGGCTGCGGCCGTGATGTCGCCCGGTGCGTTGAATCGCGGTGTCGCGCCACGCAGCGCACACAAGGCCTGGTAGAGATTGAGCAGACCCGGCCCGGACAATGCGTGTTCGACCGGCACGTGCGTGCGGTCCTTGAGCAGGTGCGCCAGCAGCGCCAGTTCCAGTTCGTTGCCGGCAGCGAGTGCGGCCTGGCCGGCTTCGGTGGGAAGCACCACCGGATGCGACGCGGTGGGAATCCAGACGGCGGCGCCGAGACCGGTGCCCGGTCCCAGAATCAGTATCGGGCCTCTCGGCGCCTGCGCCGGTCCGGTCAATTGCATCACCTGGCTGGCGTCGACATGCGCGGCGGCATGGGCTACGGCTTCGAAGTCGTTGACCAGCCGGAAATCCGCCAGGCCGAGTTGCTCGCGGATGCGCTGTGGCGCCAGTGCCCACGGCAGGTTCGCCGTGATAACGGTGCCGTCTTCCAGCGGGAAACCCGCACTGGCGATGACGCCGCGGGAGACCGTCGTGCCGGCCAGCGACTGGATGAAGTCGGCCACGATATCGGCCAGGCCCGGATAGTGAGCGCATGCGTACTTGCGATATTCGAGCACGCTGACCGGTTGCGCCGGATTGCCGGAACCGCGGACAAGCGCGATGCGGACATGCGTGCCGCCGACATCGGCGGCCAGGAACGCCTCGCCCGCCTGCATGCGGGTGTCCACCGGCAATGGATTGGCGATTGCGACCACCACGTTTCCCCGGAATCCGAAGGGTCCATCCACGACCCGATGGCGGCGGAGTGTGGAAGTGGTTTGACAACGTTGTCAACACTCTGTCATGAAATGCATCGGGTCGCGCCGGCAATCAGATCAAATTTGCAATGTCGGCCTGGATGCCGCCCTGTTCAGTTGCGAACACGCGAAACAGCATTCAGTTTCAGCGGTTTGCAGAGGACCGGGAGCGACACGCCGTGTTGCGCCGCGGCACGAAATGTTCCCGTCAGAGTTCGCGTTCCGTGCGTACCTTCACGTTGCCGGTGGCTTCGAACCAGATTCTGTGACAACGTTGTTTCCTGTCGCGTGCCCGTCACGCGACGACCATGAAAACCGGCCGCGACCGGCCTGCACATTCGGATTACGGGGAGTTCGCCAGACATGACAGCCGTTCAAGGCTCGCGCCAGATCACGTCCATCGCCATCATCGGCCTGCTGTTCTTCATCATCGGATTCTTCACCTGGATCAACGGTCCGTTGATCACCTTCGTCAAGCTTGCGTTCGACTTGAGCGAAGTGCAGGCCTTCCTGGTCGTCTTCGTTTTCTATATTTCCTATTTCGTACTGGCGTTGCCTGCTGCGTGGGCGCTCAAGCGCACCGGCATGAAGAAAGGACTGGCGTTGAGCCTCTGCGTCATGGCGGCGGGCGCGGCCCTTTTCGGCGAGTTCTCGACACAGCGCTGGTACGCGGGCGCGCTGACCGGCCTGTTCGTGATCGGCGGCGGCCTGGCGCTGTTGCAGACTGCGGTCAACCCTTACATCAGCATCCTCGGCCCGATCGAAAGCGCGGCGCAGCGCATCGCGCTGATGGGCATCTGCAACAAGGTCGCGGGCATCCTCGCGCCGGTCGTGATCGGCGCCGTGGTGCTGCACGGGATCGGTGATCTCGCTACGCAGGTAGAGGCCGCCGACGCCGCGGGCAAGGCTGCGCTGCTCGATGAATTCGCCGCCAAGATCCATGCGCCTTATCTTGTGATGGCCGGCATCCTGCTGCTGGTCGCGATCGGGATCCTGTTCTCGCCTTTGCCGGAGGTGAAGCCGGCGGAGGCGAACGCCGAAGCCGCCGGATCCGATGTCGCGGTCGGCGGCAAGCGCAGCATCTTCCAGTTTCCGCATCTGCTGCTGGGCGTGCTGTGCCTGTTCGTGTACGTGGGTGTGGAAGTGCTGGCGGGCGATGCCATCGGCACGTACGGAAGCAGCTTCGGACTTCCGCTGGATGAAACCAAGTTCTTCACCGCGTTCACCCTGGGCGCGATGCTGCTGGGCTACGTGGTCGGCCTCATCGCGATTCCCCGTTTCATCTCGCAGCAACGCTACCTGAGCGTGTCGGCCGTGCTGGGCGTGGTGTTCGCGATCGGCGCGTTCCTCACCCATGGCTATGTTTCGGTCGGCTTTGTCGCGGCATTGGGTTTCGCCAACGCGATGATGTGGCCGGCGATCTTCCCGCTCGCCATCAAGGGACTGGGGCGCTTCACCGAAACCGGTTCGGCGCTGCTGATCATGGGTATCGCCGGCGGCGCGATCATTCCGCAACTGTTCGCGGTGCTGAAGCAGCATCTGGATTTCCAGCTTGTGTTCGTGCTGCTCGCCGTGCCCTGTTATCTGTACATCCTCTATTTCGCCATGCGCGGCCATCGGGCCGGCAAAGCGGAAGGCGCCTGATGCAGGCATGATCGCGGGGTTGTCCCTACATGGCTGAGAACGGCATGCGCAGACCCACCATCAAGGATGTCGCCGAGCGGGCGAAGGTTTCGCTCAAGACGGTATCGCGCGTCATCAACAACGAGCCATCGGTGATGCAGGGCACGCGCGCGCGCGTGCTGCATGCGATCGCCGAGCTGGATTACGAACCGGACCAGTCGGCGCGCAACCTGCGCAGCGGCACGCCGTTCGTGATTGGCCTGGTGTACGACAATCCAAACCCGTACCACATCATCGGCGTACAGAACGGCGTGCTCGCGGCGTGTCGCGAAACAGGCTTCGGACTGCAGATTCATCCCTGCGATTCGACGTCGCCGCTGCTGGCGGAGGAGCTGGCCGAGTTCGTGCACCGTTCGCGGCTGGCCGGGCTGGTGCTGACCGCGCCGATGTCCGAGCGGATGGATCTGGTCAACGCGCTTGCCGCGCGCGGGGTGAAGCTGGTGCGCATCATCGCGGCCATGGAAGATCCACAGGACGGACATCCCTGTGTCTATGTCGATGATCACGACGCCGCCTACGAGATCACCGAACACCTCATCCAGCTCGGCCACCAGCGCATCGGATTCCTCTGGGGCGGCCTGGCCCATCGCTCCAGCATCGAGCGCTACAACGGCTACGAAAAAGCGTTGAAGGATTACGGCATCACGCTGGACAAGCATCTGGTGGTGCCGGGCGACTACACATTCGACGATGGTTTCCGCGGCGCGCGCCGCCTGCTCGCGCTGCGTGAGCCGCCCACCGCGATCTTCGGATCCAACGACGAAATCGCGGCCGGCGTGCTGGCGGCCGCCAAGTCGGCAGGAATGAACGTCCCCTACGATTTGTCGATCGCCGGCTTCGAGGACAGCCCGTTCTCGCGCCAGTCGTGGCCCCCGCTGACCACCGCCAAGCAGGCCACCGAAGACATTGCCAAGCAGGCCGCGCGCCTGCTCATCGCGACGCTGAGGCAGGACGCCTACGACGACGCTCCCACGCCGGTGCACAACCAGGGCTTCGTGCCGCAACTGGTCGTGCGCGGCTCCACCGCGCCGGTCCGCCTGCGCGCCGAACGACACGATTCCACGCCATGAACCAGACCGATCGCCTTCCCGCCGCCGAAGCCACGCTGATGTTCCAGGAGGCCGGCCAGACCGCCGACATCGTCGCCGCGCAATACGGGCGCAACGAAGCCGTCGTGCGCCGGCTTGCCGAGGAACTGCGTGCGACCCCGCCTCCGTTCGTGGTGACCTGCGCGCGCGGCAGTTCCGATCACGCCGCGACCTATTCGAAGTACCTGTTCGAGACGCAGCTGGGCATCGTGACGGCTTCGGCCTCGCCGTCGGTCGGATCGGTCTATGAAGCGCGGCAGCAGTTGAAGGACGCGCTGTACATCGTGATATCGCAGTCCGGAAAAAGCCCGGATCTGCTGCACAACGCACGTGCCGCCGCAGAAGCCGGCGCGCGCGTGGTGGCGATCGTCAATGTCGAGGATTCGCCGCTCGCCGGTCTCGCCGACACGGTCATTCCGCTGCATGCGGGACCGGAGCGCAGCGTCGCGGCGACCAAGAGCTATCTCGGATCGCTGGCGGCGATTCTGCAACTGGGCGCGTACTGGAAAGGCGACGCTGCATTGATCGACGCGCTCCCGGCATTGCCCGACGCATTGCGCGCGGCGTGGCAGTCGGACTGGTCGCCGGTCACCGAAGGGCTGGTCGATGCGCACAACCTGTTCGTGCTCGGCCGCGGCCTTGGTCTGGCGGCTGCGCAGGAAGCGGCGCTCAAGTTCAAGGAAACCTGTGGCCTGCATGCGGAAGCCTACAGCTCGGCGGAAGTGAAACACGGTCCGATGGCGCTGGTCGGGCCGGGCTTTCCGGTGCTGTGCTTCGCGCAACCCGATGAAACACAGGCCGGCACGCTGGCGCTGGCGAAGGAGTTCCGGGGTCGGGGCGCGCAGGTGTGGGTCGCGGCCGAACAGGGCGATGACTCTGCACGGCCCGGCGAAGCGCTGCCGCTGGTGCATTCGCCGCATCCGGCCTTTGCGCCGCTGCTGACCATCCAGAGCTACTACCGCGCCATCAATGCGCTGGCGTTGCGTCGCGGCTTCAATCCCGACGTGCCGCCGCACTTGAACAAGGTGACGGAGACGGTATGAGCATCGCACTCGTCCATGGCCGCGTGCTGACCGCGCAGGGATTCGCGGACGACCTCGCGGTGGTCATCGAAGGCCGCGACATCGTCGCGGTGCAACCACATGCCGAGCTTGCGCCGGACACGCCGCGGCATGATCTGCAGGGCGCGTGGCTGCTTCCCGGATTCATCGATGCGCAGGTCAACGGCGGTGGCGGCGTGCTGTTCAACAATGCGCCGACCGTGGACACGCTGCGCCGGATCGGAGAAGCCCATCGCCGGTTCGGAACCACCGGCTTCCTGCCGACGTTGATCAGTGATGACGCGCAGGTCATGCGCGAGGCCATCGCCGCCACGCGTGCGGCGATCGAGGCGGGCGTTCCCGGCGTGCTGGGCATCCATCTCGAAGGTCCGTACATCGCGCCGGCACGCAAGGGCACGCACGATGCCGGCAAGTTCCGCGTGCCGGATGCCGACGAAATCGCCATGGCCTCGTCGCTCGACAACGGCATCACGCTGATCACGCTCGCGCCGGAGCAGGTGCCTGCCGACACCATCCGCGCCCTGGTATCGCGTGGCGCGATCGTGGTGGCGGGCCACACGGCCGGCACCTACGAGGAAATCCGCGCGGGTCTCGACGCGGGCGTGCGCGGCTTCACGCATCTCTACAACGCGATGTCGCCGCTGCAGGGGCGCGATCCCGGTGCGGTCGGCGCCGCGCTGGAGGACCGCGACAGCTGGTGCGGTGTGATCGTCGATGGACATCACGTGCATCCGGCCAGCCTGCGCGTGGCGCTGGCGGCCAAGCCGGACGGCAAGATTTTCCTCGTGACCGACGCCATGCCGCCTGTGGGTTCCGACGATCCCAGCTACGTGCTGTATGGCGAAACGATCACCGTGCGCGATGGCGTCGTGCGCAATGCCGCCGGTTCGCTGGCCGGCTCGGCGCTGGACATGGTCACGGCGGTGCGCAATTCGGTGAACCTGCTGGGCCTGCCGCTGGAGGAAGCGGCGCGCATGGCGTCGACGTATCCGGCGGATTTCCTCGGTCTTTCTGCCACGCATGGTCGCATCGCGGCGGGCTATCGCGCGGATCTCGTCGCGCTGGACGCGAACCTGGACATCACCGCGACCTGGATCGATGGCAACGTCGATCGCTGACATCGCCACCGCATGAGCCGCGTTGAATCGGTCGGGCCAGGTCGCGCGTCGTCCGGCGTGCGACGTTTCGCCTCGGTCGATGCGCTGCGCGGACTGACGGTCGCGGCGATGCTGCTGGTGAACAATCCGGGCGACTGGGGCCATGTCTATGCGCCGCTGCTGCATGCGGAATGGCATGGCTGCACGCCGACGGATCTGATTTTCCCGTTCTTCCTCTTCATCGTGGGCGTGTCGATCGCGCTCGGAATTTCGCCCCGGCGGGAAGGCGGTACGGCGCGCAACATCCTGTGGCGTGCGGTGATGTGGCGAGCCGCAAAGATCATCGCCATCGGTTTGCTGTTGCACCTGTTGGCGTTCTGGTGGCTGGATCGTCCGTCGTTCCGGCCGTGGGGCGTGTTGCAACGCATCGGGCTGTGCTTTTTGGCCGCCGGCACGATGGCCTTGTTCGTCCGCCCGCGCGCGCAATGGGCGCTGATTGCGCTGTTGCTGTTCGGTTACTGGGGGCTGCTGATGACCGGCGGAAGCCTCGCGCCGGGCATCAACCGGGTCGATCGCATCGACACGGCGCTGTTCGGTGCGCTGCTGTACGAGTTCGATCCCGCGAGCGGACTCGGCCACGATCCGGAGGGCATGCTCAGTACCTTGCCTGCGATCGCCACCACGCTGCTCGGGATGCGCGCGGGCGACTGGCTGCGTTCCGGAAACGCGCAGCGGTTGCCATGGATGGCGGTGGCTGCCCTGATGCTGGGCGGCCTGTGGGCGTTGTGGTTTCCGCTCAACAAACATCTATGGACGTCGTCGTTCGTGCTGTGGACGGCAGGTTGGGCCGCGCTTGCCCTGTGGTTCGCGCATGGCTTGATCGATGTGCGCGGCGCACGTCCGTGGGGCCGATCGTTCGGCGTGAACGCGATTGCCGCCTACGCAGGTTCTGCGGTGATGGTCTACGCCCTGGCCGGGCTGGGGTGGATGGAACCGATCTATCGCGTGGGTTTCGCGGACTGGATGACGCCGCGCTTCGGACCGTGGCTGCCATCGCTGGCATTCGCGCTGGCGTTTGTCGGTGTGTGGTGGTGGGTCGTGCGCTGGATGGATCGGCGCGGCTGGCACCTCAAGGTCTGAGCCGCGGCGGCTGTCACGGCGTGGTACCCCGGAGTGCGGTACAACGCCGGCTTCGGCCAACGCGAGTTCCCGTCATGAACACGTCCGTGTGGTGCGCTGCCTGTCTCTGTTTCCTGTTGCCGGCTTGTGACGGTGTCTCGGCGAGCTTTCCCGACCCCGGGCAAGAAACCCTGGTCGCCGCAGCCGCACCGGCACCCTTGGCGGTGCATGTGCCTTCGAACGCGGCCGCTGCACCCGGACCGCAGCCGACGGGTGGCAACGGACAGGTGATCGCGGTTCCGCATTCGCCCTTCGTCAGCACCGAAGTGTCGCGATTCGACGAACCCTGGGCGATGGCGTTCCTGCCCGACGGCCGTCTGCTGGTCACCGAGAAGGCCGGCCATCTGCGTCTGCTCGATGTGGCCACCCGACAGCAGGGCGAAATTCTCGGCGTGCCCGACGTGGCTTACGGCGGCCAAGGCGGATTCGGCGACATCGCGCTGCATCCGCAGTTCGCCAGCAACTGTCTGGTCTACCTGAGCTATGCGGAATCCGGCATCAACAATTCGCGCGGTGCGGCAGTCGCTCGTGCGCGACTGGCGCTGGATGCGAGCGGCAACGGCGGCCGCCTCGAAAACCTGCAGGTGATCTGGCGTCAGGTGCCGAAGGTGACCGGCTCCAATCACTACAGCCATCGCCTGCTGTTCGGTCGCGATGGCAAGCTCTGGATCAGCTCGGGCGAACGCCAGCAGGCGACGCCGGCGCAGGACATGAACTCCAACCTCGGCAAGATCGTCCGGCTCAACGATGACGGAACGATTCCCGCGGACAATCCGTTCGCATCGCGTGGCGGCGTCGCTGCGCAGGTGTGGTCGCTGGGACATCGCAACGTGCTGGGCCTGGCCTTCGATTACGGCGGCCGGTTGTGGGCGCACGAAATGGGACCGGCCGGCGGCGACGAACTCAATCTGATCGAACGTGGCTCCAACTACGGTTGGCCGATTGTGTCCAACGGCGACAACTACGACGGCAGCCCGATTCCCGACCACGCCACGCGCCCCGAGTTCAATGCGCCGGAAGTTTCCTGGTCGCCGGTGATCGCGCCCGCCGGCTTCATCGTTTACACCGGCCCGTTGTTTCCGTATTTCCAGGGCGACGGCTTCATCGGTGGGCTTGCTTCACAGGCGTTGATCCAGGTGCATCTCGGCAACCCGCGCGAGCTCAAGCGATATCCGATGGGACGCCGCATACGCGAAGTGGAGCAGGGACCGGATGGCGCGCTGTGGTTGCTGGAAGACGGGGGGGATGCGCGCCTGCTCAAGCTGACGCCGCCGGGTTGAAGTTCGACGGCCCGACGGCGGGATCGTGGGCCGAGCGTCCGCGGTCTACGCCGTCATGACGACGATGGCGCAGGGAATGCCTCGGTGCGATGCATCCGCCGTGCGGCGCTGATGGCGGCCACGCGCGCGCGCTTGAGCGCTTCTCCGATTTCCAGGCCGCTCATGTCGGGCTGCGCGATGTCGCGTGCGTTCACCGCGCACGCCGCCGCATGCAGGCGCTGCAGTTCGGGCCCCTGCGGATACGCGTCATCCGCAGCACCGCCCCGGCCGCGCTTGTCCGCTTCGCAGACCCGGACCAGGCGTGCAATGCGTTCCGGCTTGCGGAAGGCATCGCAGCGCGTGAGCATGTCCAGCACGGTCGCATCGCGCAGTTCGTCCAGGCGATGCACGTTGAGATGTTCGCGGCACGCCATCACGGCCAGGTCACGATGCTCCAGCGGCACGCGCAGGCGCTCGCTCAATGCGATCACCGGTTTGACGCCGCGCTGCTCGTGCATGATGTGGCGCGGCAGTTCTTCCTGTGGCGTAAGCGCCTTGCCCAGATCGTGGCAGAGCGCGGCGTAGGCGACCATGTCGTCCCCCGGCGCGAGTTGCGCGGCCATGTCGCTGACCAGTTGCTGATGCACGCCGGTATCGACTTCCGGATGGAACTCGGCGCGCTGCGGGACGCCGTAAAGCGCTGCGACCTCCGGCAGCACCGGCGCCAGCGCGCCGACCTCGTGCAAGGTGGACAGGAACGCGGAAGGCTTCGCCGATACAAGCGCGCGGCGCAGTTCCTGCCAGATGCGCTCGGGAACCAGATCCGCAAGTTCGCCGCTCGCTGCCATGTCACGCATGAGGGCGAGCGTTTCAGGCGCGATGCGGAAGCCCAGCGGCGCCAGGCGCGCCATGAAGCGGGCCGCGCGCAGCACGCGCAACGGATCCTCGGTGAACGCCGGTCCGACATGGCGCAGGATGCGATCCCGCACGTCCTGCATGCCGCCGTAAGGATCCACGCATTGGCCATCCTCGCCTTCCGCGATCGCGTTGATGGTGAAGTCGCGGCGCAGCAGATCTTCTTCCAGCGTGACCGAAGGATCCGCATCGACCACGAACCCGCGGTAGCCGCGGCCGCTCTTGCGTTCGGTGCGCGCGAGCGCGTACTCCTCGCCGGTATCCGGATGCAGGAACACGGGAAAATCGCGGCCCACCTGCTTGTAGCCCAGTGCGAGCATCTGGTCCGGCGTCGCGCCGACGACGACATGATCGCGATCGCCCGGCGTCATGCCGAGCAAGCGATCCCGTATCGCGCCGCCGACCAGATACGTCTTCATCCATCAGCTCCGCGGTGCGACGGCGTCGGGACAGCGGAATGCCCGACGCGTTCCATCCAGCTTGCCGAGCATGCGGTGGCTGATGGGCAGTGCGTTGCCATTGAGCCTCCAGTCGTAGATCACGCTGAAGGCCAGCACGCGGGCAACATACTCGCGCGTTTCCTTGTAACTGATTGTCTCGATCCAGAAATCCGGATCGAAGCCCGGACGCTGTGATTGCCAGCGTGCGGTCGGTGTCGGGCCGGCGTTGTAGGCGGCGATCGCGATGTAGGGCACGCCGTACTTGTTTTCCATCTCGCGCAGATAGGCCGTGCCGAGTGCGATGTTGGTGTCCGAGTCGTACAGACTGTCCGCGCCGCCCCAAGGCATGCCGAGTTTGCGCGCGGTGGCGGCGCCGGTGGCCGGAAGCACCTGCATCAGCCCCATCGCGTTGGCGCCAGAGCGCGCGCGTGGATTGAACACGGACTCGGCGCGTATCTCCGCCGCCACCCAGGCCGGATCGATCGCGTGGCGCGCGGCCTCGCGCCGGATCGTTTCGCCATGATGCAGCGGGAACCGCAATTCGTAGAGGCGCTGCTCGTCCGGCTTCTTGCCCAGCGAGAACACCGCGCGATCGAACCAGCCGTTGTCCTGCGCCACTTCCACGGCGAGGCGGCGCTGGGTGTCATCGAAACGGCTGAGGGCGCTGTTCCATTCCGCAGTCGCCCACGCCGCGCGATCGATCTGCCACAACTCCATCGCGCGCACGATGGCGGGATCGCGTGCGATCCGGGTCTTCGCCGCTTCGCTGTCTTGCGGAATCCACGGACACAACGCATACGGCTGGTCGAGACGATCCGCGGCGAGGAAGCCATGGAATGTCGATGCGCGCGCGGCCTCCGCGAACAATCGCTTCGCCGCCGCGTTGTCTCCGGTCTTTTCCGACAGGCGTGCTTCGAAGTAGCGCCAGCGTGAATCCTCGCGTTGCCGCGCCGGCATCTTGCGCAGTGCGGTCAATGCGGCGCGCCAGTCGCCTCGCGACATCGCTTCACGTACGCGCCATTCGTGCAGGCGTTCGTCATAGGCGGTCTCCGGGACTTCATTGAGGCGGCGTGCCGAGTCCGGTTCGTACGAGGCCACGGTCCACAGTGCGATCTGGTACAGCACGCGCGCGCGATCGGCATCGCCCATGCCGAGCGCGTTTGCATACTGCGGCAATTGGCGTTCGGCTCCGCCCGGATCCTTGTTCGCCATGCGGGCCAGTCCGTAGCTCGCCATGCGCCGGCTGCGCTCCGTGCGCGGCCAGTTGAGTGCACGCGGATGGACAGCATCGATGAAGGTGGCGTAATCGGTGGCGAGCGCAGCGTCCGCGGCGGGCAGGCCGCGCGCCGCGCTGCGCATCACCGCGGTCTGGTATTCGGCAGCGGCGGCGTCGATGCGTTCCCAGCGCAATTCGGGCGTCAGGCCGCCCTGTTGCGAGAGAACGGCAAACACGCGGTCGCAGCCGTCGGGCAAGGACTTGGCGGCGCCGCGCCACAGTGACTGCGCGTCCCGGGTCCAGCCGGCGTCGACGCGGCCCAACGCCTGTCGCGCATTGAGTTCGCCGCAACGCAGGGTGGCGTTGTCGGTGGGTTTATATGCGGCGAGGAACTCGGGCCAGGCTTCGCGGCGCGACAACGAGGCCAGCCAGAGCGAACGGAAGTTTTCAGCGACGGCCTGGCCGTCGTAGCGGCGCAGGAATTCCTGCGCGCGCGCGGGTGTGACGCTGTCGATATCGCGGCGCAGGCTCGCCAGTTCGATCCATCCGTACAACGGATGCGACGCCAGTGACGCGTATTGGGAGGGATTGGACTGGCCGCGTTCGGCGGCTTCCAGTGCGGCGCGCACCTGCGCACGCTGTGCGGCGGGCGCCTGTGCGGCAGAAGGGCCGGATTGCGCGAATGCGCATGCGGCTGCGAGTACGATCAGGGCGGTGTGGGAACGCATGGCGGGAATATACCGGAGCCCGCTGAACGTCCCTGTCGATGATCGGCTGGAGATGCGGTTTGGAACATGTCTGGATTTTTCCGTTGCTGGGCGTCATTGCCGGCGTGCTGGCCGGTCTGCTCGGCATCGGCGGCGGACTCGTGCTGGTGGCGGCACTGGTGTGGGTATTGCCGTGGTTCGGCATCGCGCAGGACCAGGCGATGCATGCGGCGTTGGCCAGTTCGCTGGCGAGCATCGTGCTGACGGCGGCGTCATCGGCGCTGGCGCATGCGAAGCGCGGCAGCGTCATGTGGCCCACGGTGGCGTGGATGGTCCCGGGCTTGCTGCTGGGCGGCTGGCTGGGCAGCGATCTGGCGGTGTATCTGGCCGATGACGTGCTGCGGTGGGTGGTCGCGTCGTACTGCTTCATTGCCGGCGCGCAGATGGCGTTCGGCGGCAAGCGCGGCGCGGCCTCCGATGCGGTCGTGGTGCCCGCGCCGCGCGGTTGGCCGTGGACAATGGCCGGCACGGGCATCGGCGCGATTTCGGCGGTGGTCGGCATCGGCGGCGGCAGCATGACCGTGCCGTTGCTGGTGTGGCGAGGCGTGGCGCCGGTGCGCGCGGTCGGAACATCGAGTGCTTGCGGTATCGCCATCGCGATCGGCGCCGCGCTCGGTTACGCCTTTCATGCGCCCGCGGGTGCACTGCCGCAGCACGCCATCGGGTATGTCTACCTGCCGGCCGCGATCGGCGTGGCGCTGGCGTCGGTGCTGGCCGCGCCGTATGGCACGCGACTGGCGCACCGCATCAGCGGTACGGCGCTCAAGCGCGTGTTCGCGGTGTTCATGGTGGTCATGGGCCTCAGCATCGTCATCGCCGGCTGAGGCGGCACATCACCGCAGTGCGGCGTCCGGAACGTCGATGCTCATCGCCAGCGCGAGGTGATCCGAATTGGCGGCCGGAATCGCGCGCGGGTCTTCGGCCACGAGGTCTTCGCTGATCAGGATGTGATCGATCGCCCGCTGCGGCCGCCAGCTCGGGAAGGTCGGGATGCGGTGCGCGGGCGGTCGCAGCCGCGTCTGCCGGTACAGGACGTCCATTTCCGGCGTATCGCACATGCAGTTGAAATCGCCCATCAGGATGGCGTGCGGATGGTCGGACAGCAGTTCGGCAATGAAGGAAAGCTGCGAACGGCGCGAATTGGCGCCGAGCGAGAGATGCGCAACGGCGACCGTCAGTCCTTCGTCACCGTCGCCGAAGCGGGCCATCAGCACGCCGCGCCCGGCGATGCGGCCGGGCAGCGCGTGATCGGTCACTTCGACCGGTTCGAGCCGGCTCAGCAGGCCGTTCGCACTGGACGCCACCCGCCCGACGTTGCGGTTGGGCTGGTGGGTCCAGTAGTCGAAACCGGCGCGTTCGGCCAGGTAATGCGTCTGGTTGGTGAAGCCCGAGCGCAGGCTTCCGGGGTCGGCTTCCTGCAACCCGACGATGTCGTGCTCGCCCGCCAGCTGGGCGATGACATCCAGGCTGCCGCGCTTGTTGCCGGCGGGCAGCGCGTGTGACCAGCTCCGCGTGACGTAGTCGCTGTAGCGTCGCGTGCTGGAGCCTGCCTGGATGTTGGCGCTGAGAACCCTCAGCCGGCGCTTGCCGGGCGTTGTCGTCATCGGGTATCGAAGCCTGTGGGGGAACTGGCTGCGACCTTACTTGGCGGCGCGTTCCTGCGCGATCAAGGCGTCGGTGATGCGCAGCATGTCTTCGAAACTGCGGCCCTTCACGCGATATTTGCCATTGACCACCAGCGTCGGGGTGCCGCTGACGCCGGTCTGGATGGCGAACTGCTTGCCCCGGTTGATCTTGGCCGCCGTGCCGAAGCTGTTCATCAGGCTCAAGAACTCCTTGGCGTCCACGCCATAGCCGGCATAGAACGCGGCGACCTTGGCCGGATCCGGCTTCTGGCCTTCGCCCGGCAGGCTGCGCTCGGAATGGATCTTGGTGAACACGGCGTCATGCGTGCGCTCGACCAGGCCCTTGCTCTCGGCGGCATAGAACGCCTGCGCATAGGGCTGCCATTCCGGACCGAACGCGACCGGCACATAGGTCAGGCGCACGTCGGCGGGCAGCGTCTTGCGCCAGGGCATGATCTGGACCTGAAAGCTGGCGCAGGCCGGGCAGACATAGCCGAACACTTCGACCACTTCGATCTTGCCGTTGAGCGGGGCGAACGGCTGGCCATTCGGAATCAGTTCGTAATCCACGCCAGCGACCGGGGCCGGACCAGTCGGCGCCGCAGGCGCGGGAGCCGGCGGCGGCGTGGTTTCGCTGGTGGCATCGGCGGCGGAGGCCGCTTCTCCGGCCGGTGCTGTCGTGCCGGCATCGGCGGGCGCGGCCGGCGCTTCGGTCTGCGCAGCGGACGCTTCAGCGGCCGGCGCTTCCGGCGTGGTCGCGGTGTCCGGCGCATTCTGCTGGCCGCAGGCCGCAAGCAGGGGCAGCAGGGCGAGCGAAATCAGGAACGGGCGAAGTTTCATTGACTGACTCCAACAGGAAATATTCGGGACGCCCGGGACGGGCAGGACGACATTCTGGCTGCGGTGAGGATGCCTGTCACCGCGTCACTTGGCGGCCGCGCGCTCGCGGGCGACCAGCCAGTCGGTGATGCGCAGGACATCGTCGTACGTGCTGCCGCCGGTCACGCGGTACTTGCCGTTGACGACGATCGAAGGCGTGCCTTCGACGCCGCTGGCCATCGCAAACTTGCGCGCCTGGTCGAGCCTGGCATCGACCTGCGGGCTGCGCAGCAACGCGGCGAACCTGGCGGGGTCAGCGCCGAAGCCGGCGTAGAAAGTCGTCAGTTCTTCCACCGACACGTTGTTGAGCGGCAGGCCTCCGGTCTCATGCAACGCCGTGAACACGGCCGTGTGGGTCTTGGGCACCAGTCCGCTGGCCTCGGCGGCGAAGTAGGCGCGTGCATAGGGCACCCAGCTGCTGGACAGCGCCGCAGGCACTGGCGTCAGCTTCACGTAGGCCGGCTGCCGGCGTTTCCACGCCTGCAGCTTGGACTCGAAATGCGCGCAATGGACACAGGCGTAGGAGAACACCTCGGCCACTTCGACCTTGCCTTTCACCGGGGCGAACGGCTTGCCGCCGGCGATCACTTCGTAGTCCACGCCTTCGACCGGCACCGGATTGGCAGCGGAGGCGAACGAGGACGTGCAAACAAGCAGGGCCAGGACAATCGGGTGCAGCCAGCGCAGCGCGCGATGTTTCATACATTTCTCCGGAGCGGAAAAAGAAAACGCCGGCCATGGTGGGGCCGGCGCAAAGAACAAAAGCCGTCAATCTCGGGACCGCGCAGGCGCGGCCGGCCTTACGACTTCTTGTCGGGCTTGGCCGCCTTCGCCGCGCGATCGTCGGCGCGGTCATGCAGGCCCTGCAGGTAACTGCCCAGCGCCTGGATTTCCTGCTCGGTCAGCGGGCCGGCGACCTGCGCCATGATGTTGAAGTGCGACGCATCCTTCTCGGTCGTCGTGCCGGCCTTGTATTCCTGCAGGCGGCGGACGACATATTCCTGCTGTTGGCCACCGACGTGCGGATAGGCCGGGCCCGGATTGCCGGCGCCGGTCGGGCCGTGGCAGGCCAGGCACGCCGGAATGCCGCGGGCGGCATCACCGGAGCGATACAGCTTCTGGCCGACTTCGTAGAACTTCATTCCCTCGTAGGCGCCGTCGGCGATCAGGCCGTCATCGGCCAGGCCGGCACCGGCCTTCTGCGTGGCAAAGAATGCGCCGACATCGCGCATGTCCTGGGCGCTGAGCGCCTGGGCGAAGGGCACCATCACCGGCGCCATGCCGCTGGTGCGTTCGCCGTTGGCGAACAGGGCCAACTGGCGGGCGATGTAGCGCTCGCTCTGGCCCGCCAAGCGCGGATACATCGGAATGGAGGGGTTGCCGTCGGCGCCGTGGCAGGCGGCGCAGGCCGCGGCCTTGGTCTGGCCGGCCTTCGCATCACCCCAGGTGGTCTTGGCCAGATTGATATCCAGCGAGGCGGTCTCTACCGGCGCGTTGTCCGGTACCGGGACGACGGTGGTCTGTGCATAGGCAGCCGCACCGACGGCCGCGATGGCCAGTCCTGCGAATCCCCAAACGCGAGCGTGGCGCATGCTAAAGCTCCGAAAACCCAACGAAAACGGCGCCGTATGGCCACCGCGAAACCCGCGAATTATCGCTGTGTCGGGATGTTGCGGTCAATTCGGAATCACCTCTGCCTGCCGGCTTACCCGTTCCGGGCCACTGGAGCGAGGGCCGGAGCGGCGGTCCATGCCATGCTTATGGCATGTCGAACCCCCTCAACGCCGCCCGCTATCTGCTATCCGCCCACAACGCCCGGCAGCTTCCGCCCGATCGCGGCCATGAAGTCGCGTTCGCCGGGCGCTCGAACGCCGGCAAGTCCAGCGCACTCAATGCGCTGACCCGCCACAACAGCCTGGCGCGCGTTTCCAAAACCCCGGGCCGTACCCAGCAGCTGGTCTATTTCGAGATCCAGCCCGAACGCTGCCTGGTCGATCTGCCCGGCTATGGTTATGCCAAGGTGCCGCAGGACTTGCAGGCGCATTGGCAAGCCTTCATCCAGGACTACTTCCAGACGCGCCATGCCTTGAAGGGGCTGGTCGTGGTGATGGACATCCGCCATCCGCTGAAGGATTACGACCGCCAGATGCTGGGCTATGCGGTGGCGCGGGGATTGCCCGCCCATGCACTGCTGACCAAGGCCGACAAGCTCGGGCGGGGCCAGCAGATGCAGACCTTGCAGGCAGTGAAGAAGGATCTGTTCTCCTCGTTCGGCGACAGCGTCGGCGTGCAGGTCTTCTCGTCCGAATCCAAGCTCGGTGTCGAACAGGCGCGCGATGTGGTGACCGGCTGGCTGGAACTGCGGCCTTCCGGCGCTGCGCAGTAACGCGGAAACACGCGCGCTACGCAAACCGGCGCGCAAGCGGACAAACGCAAGCCCGGAACACTGCAGTGCCGGCGTGTCGACGATCGCGCCAAGGGGCGCAGGCTATAGTGCACGCCTTGTGGCATGAGGCCACCCGCGAAAGAGTCCTTCCCTTGTCCAGTCCCAGCCACGTCGCCGATACGCCCGTGACGGACCGCCACGCGCTGGTCCAGTACATCCTCGAAGGCGAGAAGCCACGCTCGGACTGGCGCATCGGAACCGAACACGAAAAGTTCGGCTTCCGACTCGACGATTTGCGGCCGCCGGAGTTCGATGGCGAGCGCGGCATCGAAGCGCTGCTCAAGGGGCTGGTCCGCTTCGGATGGGATCCGGTCGAGGAAAAGGGCCGCGTCATCGCGCTGACCCGCAACGGCGCATCGGTCACGCTGGAGCCGGCGGGGCAACTTGAACTGTCCGGCGCCGCACTCGAAACCGTGCACGAAACCTGTGTGGAAGTCGGCACGCACCTGAAGGAAGTCAAGGAAGTCGCCGACGAATTGCGTCTGGGTTTCCTCGGCATGGGCTTCCAGCCCAGGTGGCGACGCGACGAAATGCCGTGGATGCCGAAAGGCCGCTACCGGATCATGCGCGAGTACATGCCCAAGGTCGGCCAACTCGGCCTGGACATGATGACCCGCACGTGCACCGTGCAGGTCAATCTCGATTACGCCAGCGAAGCGGACATGGTGAAGAAGTTCCGCGTCTCGCTTGCATTGCAGCCGATCGCGACCGCGTTGTTCGCCGACTCGCCGTTTACCGAAGGCAAGCCGAACGGCTTTCAGAGCTATCGTTCGCACATCTGGACCGACACCGATCCCGATCGCACCGGCATGCTGGATTTCGTCTTCGAAGACGGATTCGGCTACGAGCGCTATGTCGACTATCTGCTCGACGTGCCCATGTACTTCAGCTATCGCGACGGCGTCTACCACGATGCAAGCGGGCAGAGCTTCCGGGATTTCATGCAGGGACGGTTGCCGGTCCTGCCCGGCGCACTGCCCACCTTGCGTGACTGGTCCGATCACATGACCACCGCGTTCCCGGAAGTGCGCCTGAAGAAGTACCTGGAAATGCGCGGCGCCGACGGTGGTCCCTGGAATCGCCTGTGCGCGCTGCCCGCGTTCTGGGTGGGCCTGCTCTATGACGATGCCGCGCTCGATGCCGCGTGGGATCTGGTCAAGGATTTCAGCCGCGAGGAGCGCCATGCCTTGCGTGACGGCGTGCCGCGGCACGCATTGAAGCTGCCTTTCCGCGGCGGCCATGTGCGGGACCTGGCGGCCGAAGCACTCAAGATTGCGGTGGGCGGCCTGCGTCGGCGTGCGCGCATGAACTCGCGGGGCGTGGACGAAAGCGGCTTCCTCGATGCGCTGATCGAAATCGTGCAATCCGACGAAACATCCGCCGAACGCAAGCTCAAGTTGTTCCATGGCGAATGGCAGGGCGACATCGATCGCGTCTTCCGCGAATTCGCTTACTGAACACCGTGCGGCGCGCGTGACCCGCTTGCGCGCATCGATGCGGATCAGCTCTCCGCTGTGAGCGTTGCCTGCGTCGCCTCATCCGAGCGCAACGCATCGAGGATATGGCGCTGGTTGCCCAGCTGAAGCAGCACACTGCGCGGCAACGTCACCTGTTCGTCCATGTCCCAGACCGCTTCGCCGGCATGCTTGTGCAGGTCGATGATCGCGTCCCGGCGATCCGGCCACGCATCCTGTTCGGTCACCACCGTGATCGTGGCCGGACCGACGCGGATGACCTTCATCAATCCGTACATGGGCTCCTTGCCCGAACGGTTGAAGTCGCCTTCGGAAAAATGCGTGAGCTCGGCCGCATAGAGATCGCCGACGGCGGGATCCTGCAACAGGCGCAGCGATGAACGCGCCGGGAGCCGGACCTCCGTGGACGCTGGAGGCGTGTCCTCCATCGGCGACTGCAACGGAGATGGAGCGCAGGCGGACAGCATGGGCAGCAGCACCATCGCACGCCATGAACCACGGAAAGCCGACGAATGCATGCAAGCGATGCCTGTCCTGGAAACGCATCGATTCTCGGGATCCCGCGCGTGTGCAACACCTCATTTTGATGTGAACTGTGCGGGTCGCCACATCGATCCATTGCCGCCCGGGCCTGCTTCACGGAAGGCAAATCACGGACGTGCGCTGACGCATGCCTGTCATCTGCGGCGGCTAGAGTGGCGGCCCCATGCTCGCCACGCCGCAACCGTCCGCGCATCCGGGCGGACTGCGTGCGGTGTACCAGCCCATCGTGCGACTGGAAGATCATGCGGTGGTCGCCCATGAAGGCCTGATGCGGCACGGCCTGCTCGCGTGTTCGCCCCTGCAGTTGCTGGATCAGGCGCGGCTTGTGGGACGGCTCGGTGAACTGGAAACCCACGCCGCCCGTGTCATCGCGCAATCCTTCGACTTTGATCGCGGCGGACGCCTGCTCGTCAATCTCAGCGCACAGGCGATCCTCCAGGGCCAGTTGCGTCCGCAGCAGGTCATCGAAAGCCTGCAATCCTCCGGTCGCGACCTGGGTCGCTTCGTCATCGAGATCACCGAGCGCGACATCGTCGAGGACGTCAGCCGCCTGGCCGACGCGCTCGGCTATCTGCGCGCGGCGGGAATCCGGATTGCGCTGGATGATTTCGGCAACGGTCATTCCAACTTCGAGCTTTGGCACGAACTGGGGCCGGAGTTCGTCAAGATCGATCGCTATCTCGTCCACGAGATCGCACAGAGTCCAGGTCGCCTGAGCATCGTCCGGGCGCTGGTGCAGGTGGCCGAAAGCCTGGGCGCGGATCTGATCGCCGAAGGGGTCGAGCGCCTTGCGGATCTGGCGATCATCCGCGATCTCGGAATCCGTTATGCGCAGGGCTATCTGCTCGGCAGTCCCAAGGCGTCCGTGACCGACCGGATTCCCGAGGAAGTGCGGCTGGCTGGCGATGCCAAGCTGCCCGTGTGGCCACGCAGCGGAAGGCGTTCGGGTTTTCCGCGCGTGACGGCGGCGCACCTGTTGATCGAAGCGCCGTCGATCGGTGATGGCGCCAGCAATTTCGAAGCCGAACAGGTGTTCCGCCAGCATCCGGAACTGCCGGCGCTGCCGGTCATCGACGATGACGGCCATCCGTTGGGACTGATCAATCGACGGGTGTTCAACGAACGCATGGCGGTGCCTTTCGCACGCGAACTGATGGGCCGGAAATCCTGCATCCAGTTGATGCATGCGTCACCGATCCTGGCGGACGTTTCGCAAAGCATCGATGCGATGTCGGAGATCCTGCTGGGCGAAGATCAACGGTATCTGTCGGACGGCTTCATCATCACCCGCGACGGTCGCTATGCAGGCGTTGGCACGGGCGAGGCGCTGGTGCGGCGCGTCACCGAACTGCGCATCGAGGCCGCGCGCTACGCCAACCCGCTGACGCTGCTTCCCGGCAACATTCCGATTGCCGAGCACATCACCCGTCTGCTCGATGCACGCCAGCCCTTCATGGCCGCGTATTGCGATCTGAACCATTTCAAGCCGTACAACGATCAGTACGGCTACTTCCGCGGCGACCGCATGATCCGGCTGGTGGCGAGCACGCTGATGCGACATGCGGAACCGCGCTGGGATTTCGTCGGTCACGTGGGCGGCGATGACTTCGTCATGCTGTTGCAGAGCGACGACTGGGAACAGCGTTGCCGCGACATCGTGTCCGAGTTCAACAGCGCCTGTCGCGCGCTGTTCGATGAAGCGGATCTCGAACGTGGCGTGCTGGAAGCGGAAGATCGCAGCGGCCGCTACGCGACGTTTCCCCTGACGACGCTGACCATCGGCGTTGCGCCGGTGCAACCCGATGCGTTCGCCAGCGCGGAGGAAGTCGCGTCACAGGCGGCGGCGGCCAAGCGCATCGCCAAGCGCCCCAGCCTGGCGATGCACGTGCTGGGCGAGACGACGCAGGCCGACTGAACCCCGGCACCGCTCAGCGTGCATCGGCGATGCGTGCGAAGCGCGCGGTGCGCAGCACCGGCTTGCCATCGCGGAAGTACGCCTCGGTCTCCGTCAAGGTCTTGCCGTCGGCGCTCACCGAATACACGCGGGTGGAACGCGGGATGCCTTCGTAGACGAACTGCATGATCAACACATCGGGCTCGGGCATCTTCGCGGAGACCACATCGACCTGGTACGTACCCGACGCCGGCGCCGGCGTGCCATCGAGCGCCACCGTGGATTGCGCATCCATCACGTGATCGGCCTGATCGATGATCTCCACCTGCGTGGTGACCTTGTCTTCGTCAGCGCGCTTGAAGCTCAGCGTGACCTGTTTCGGCCGGGCGGCGGCTGGCATCGGCAGTGTCGCCACGTCCAGCGTCCAACGGCCGAACAGCGGCGACTCGCGTGCCGGCGCTTCGGCGGCAAGGGACGATACGGCGGCGAAGGCGATGGACAGCAGTGCGAACCTGGCTTTCATGCGATCTCTCCCGGTGTAATGCGTCTGGGTGGCGAGCGTAACGCGTCCGACTCTACTTGCCCGCATCGCATCCGCAGCGACGCAGGCGGGTCGGATCGGTCACCATCGACCACGTCTGGTACATCGCATCGAACTTCAGGCACGCCTGCGGCGCGGCCGCGACCGGTTGCCGCGTCGAGAACGAGGCGAATGGGCGACCGTGGTTGGTGATGCTGATGCGCCGGAGTTCGTTCAACGGCATGGGCCCGAGCAGCACGCCGCCAAGGGTGCTCGGGGCCACCTTTCCTTGCCCGCTGATGGTGATCTCGAAGCGATACGGCGTCAGATCCCGCACGTGTCCCAGCTCCAGCGCCTTGCCGGCCGGCTGCGGCGCGACCCGGGCGATGCAGAGCGATCCCTGGTCGGCTGCGGCGGCCCCGCATGGCAGCGATGTCGCGATGAACAGAAGCAGCGTCTTCGTCCGTCCCATCTGCCGGTGCCCCTTCGATTGCGCGGGCGTCAGGCGCCGCGTGCCCCATGATGCCTCGTTCGGGCGGGAGGCTACAGCGTGCCGTTACGGCACGACGATGGCGGTGCCGGTCTTCACCCGGTCCAGTGCGACCAGCGTGCGGAAGCTCACCACCAGTTCGTTCTCCGCGAACAATCGGCGGGTCAGCGCCTCGTACGTCGGCATGTTGGGCGAGATGATGATCAGGACGAAGCTGATGCCGCCGGTCACGTAGAAGCACTGCTGCACTTCCGGCGTCCTGCGGAACAGATCCTTGGCACGGTCAGCAGTGGCGGCGCGCTCGTCCTTCAACTGGATTTCCACGATGGCGGTGATGGTCGCGGACACGGCATCGGGATCCACCACCGCCACGTTCGCAGTGATGACGCCGGACTTTTCCATCGCCGCGATTCGCCGTTGCACGGCGGCGGTCGAGAGGTTGACGGCCTCGGCGATCACGCGCTGCGCGGTCTTGTTGTCGCGCTGGATGATCTCGAGGATCGCGCGATCATGGCGATCGAGTCCGGCGGACGGGATGGGCGGATTTTCGGGGCATGGCCGGGATATTTTTGCGTATTGCGGCCGAATATAGAGAAAAAGCCTCGGCCTGGTGAGAATAGATTGCACGCATGGACACACCTGCCTCCGTGCACGCCTCGCCTTCCACGCGCCCGAGCCTGGCGACGGGCATCGCCTGTGGCGCCGGCGCAGGCGCTTTGTGGGGATTGGTCTTCCTCGCACCGGAACTGGCCGGCGAGTTCAATCCGTTGCAGCTCACCATCGGGCGCTATCTGGCTTACGGCGCGATCGCGGCACTGCTGCTGGCGCCACGCTGGCGATCACTGTCGAACCGGATCAGACGCCACCACTGGAGGCATCTGGTCTGGCTGGCGCTGGCGGGCAACACGCTTTACTACCTGCTGCTCTCCGGCGCGGTGCAGATGGGCGGCATCGCGATGACCTCACTGGTCATCGGCTTTCTGCCCGTCGCCGTCACGGTGATCGGCAGCCGCGAGCACGGCGCGGTGCCGTTGGCGAAATTGGCGCCTTCCCTGTTGATGTGCGGCGCGGGCGCGCTCTGCATCGGATGGGATGTGCTGGCCGCGTCGTCCACGCGAACCGCGATCACGGGATTGCTGTGCGCCGTCGGTGCGCTGGTGTCCTGGACCGCGTTCGCAATCGGCAACGCACGCAGCCTGAAGCGCATGCACGAGGTCTCCCCGCATGACTGGAACCTGCTGACCGGTCTGATGACCGGTGCGCAAAGTCTGCTCCTGCTGCCGGTCGCACTCGCCATGGACACGCCGCAGCACGCATGGCATGGCTGGATGAAACTGGCGGGCGTCTCGCTGGGTGTGGCACTGCTGGCGTCCATTGCGGGCAATGCCTTGTGGAATCGCATGAGCCGGTTGCTTCCGCTGACATTGGTGGGGCAGATGATCCTGTTCGAAACCGTCTTCGCGTTGATCTACGGTTTCGCCTGGGAACAGCGCCTGCCCACGCCGTGGGAGATTGCGGCGCTGGCCTTCGTGGTGATGAGCGTCGTGTCGTGCCTGGCCGCACATCGTCGCACCGCACCGATGGCGACGCCCGCACCCGTGTAGTTGGCGGCTTCACTTCGCTGCGACGTTTGCGCCGATACGGTGCGGATGCGGTTCCGTGAACGAGTCAATGGAGTGGGTTCCAACTCTCGTGTCGCAGCGCAATAAGAACGTCGGCATGCGGGCGGCGGCAGTCGCGTCAGTGAGGGCGCGTGCGCTGTTCAGTCTGCCGGCACAGCGCAAATCGCAGAAAATTCGCCGGGATTCACTTGACCCTGATGGAATCCCGGCGTATCAGATTCGCCTTCGGTCGAGCATTGGATGCACTTCATGAACCGTGACGGCAAGAATGGAGGGCCGGGTGGCCCAGCGAAGGTCCACGCACTGCGACGCCAACTGGACGACGCCAGCATCTTCGCCCGCATCATCGCTGCCCAGAATGAAATCGTGTCTGCCGCCGGCGATCCCAACGAGGTCATCTCGGTCGTGGTGCGGCGTGCACAGGAGCTGACGCGCTCTTCGGGCGCCATCGTCGAAATCCTCGATGGCGATGACATGGTGTATCTGGCGGCCAGCGGCACGGCGGAGCCGCAGATCGGCCTGCGCCTGCATGCGGCCACCAGTCTGTCCGGCCTCAGCGTGCGGCAGGGAAAAGTCCTGTGGTGCGACGATTCCGAATACGACCCGCGCGTTGATCTGAAGGCCTGCCGGCAGGTCGGCCTGCGCTCCATGCTGGTGGCGCCGCTGCTGTTCGAAGGCAAGGCGATCGGCGTGCTCAAGGTGATCTCGCCGCAGGCTTCCGCATACAACGACACCGACGTGCGCACGCTGGAAATGATGGCGGCGCTGATCGGCGCGACGCTGGGACATTCCATCCGCCATTCCGGCTTGCTCAAGCGCTACCACGAACGTGTCGCACATGATCTCGATGCCGAGGAAGGACAACGACGCTCGTATCGGCGCGTGCAGCAACTGCTGGAGGAACACGCGCTGGCCACGGTGTTCCAGCCGATCATGCGGCTGGCCGATCAAAGCATCGTCAGTGTCGAAGCGTTGAGCCGCTTTCCGGATCCGTCACTCACGCCGGATCGCTGGTTCGCGCTCGCCAATGAAGTGGGGCTCGGTCTGGAACTGGAGATCGAAGCAGCACGCAGCGCCCTCAGCCACCTGCACCGCCTGCCCGAACCGCTTCGCCTCTCCATCAATGCCGCGCCGGAAACCGCGGTTGCGCCGGAGTTCCAGGCGTTGCTGCAGGCGCATGACCTGCGGCGCATCACCCTGGAAATCACCGAGCACACCACGGTGCCCGACTACGACGTGCTGGCGCGCAGCCTGACGGCGCTCCAGCAACGCGGCCTGTCGGTCGCCATCGATGACGCGGGCGCAGGCTTCGCAAGTCTCCGCCACATCCTCCGGCTCGCCCCCGACATCATCAAACTGGACACCTCGTTGACGCGTGGCGTCGATGCGGACGATCGCAGGAAGACGATGGTGTCGGCGATCCTGGCCTTCGCATCCGGCACACGCGCCACCGTGGTCGTGGAGGGCGTGGAAACCCGGAGTGAACTGGATGCGCTGCTCGGTCTCGGCGTGATGTACGGCCAGGGCTATTTCCTGTGCCCGCCACTGCCTCTGGACCAGGCGTTGGCATCGGGCAGTCGCGGCAACCCCGGCTGACCGTTGGACGTCACCGCACGCGGATCATCGAACCCACGAATGCGACGCAGGCCAGCGCAATGGCGGCCAGGATGAACGCGCCCGGCAGTGACCAGTGCTGCGCGATGAAGCCGATCACCGCGGGTCCCAGCAGCACGCCGGCGTAGCCCATTGTGGTGATGGCGGGAACCGCGACGTTCTCGGGCATGCGCGTCTGCTTGCCGGCCAGCGTGAACATCACCGGGACGATGTTCGCGCAGCCGATGCCGACCAGCGCGTATCCAGCCAGGGCCACATCGAATCTTGCCACCAGCGTTGCCAGCAGGAAGCCCGCGCATGCAAGCAGTCCGCCGCCCAGCACGGCCGCCGGACGGCCGAGGCGATCCACCACGCGGTCGCCGACCAGCCGCGTGATGGTCATGGCGAGATTGAACGCAACGAATCCCCAGCCGGACTGCGCGAGATCCACCGAGCGCACTTCGTGCAGGAAGACCGCGCTCCAGTCCAGCATCGAACCTTCCGCCAGGAACGACACGAAGCAGACCGCGCCGATGACGATCACCACGCCCCGGGGAAGCGCAAACGCGGAGCCCGCCGGACCGGAGCGCTCGCTGCGCCAATGCGAAAACGACAGCGCAGCGATCAGGACCGCACCGCCCACCACCACGAACGTCGCCGCCAGGGCGCTGACGCCCACGGACAGCAGCACCGTCACCAGGGTTGCGCCGACCAGGCTGCCGATGCTGTAGAAGGCGTGGAAGCCGGACATCATCGAGCGTCCGGATTCGCGCTCGACCACGACCGCCTGGATGTTCATCACGCAATCCATCGCGCCGATCGCCGCGCCGAACACCAGCAGAACCAGACCGAGAGCAAGCGCGTCCGGCGCGATGGCGAGCAACGGCAATGTCAGCGCCATGAAGGCGAGCGTCCACAACATCACCGCCTTGCATCCATGGCGGGCGGCGAGCATGCCCGACAGCGGCATCGCGAGCAGCGATCCCGAACCCAGGCACAGCAGCACCAGCCCGAGCGTGGCGTCGTCCAGGCCCGCGCGCTGCTTCGCGAATGGAACGAGCGGCGCCCAGCAGGCGATCACGAAGCCTGGAATGAAGAAGGCGGCACGGGTGGCGTATTGCTGCCGGCGTTGCGTCTGTTCGATATCGAGCATGTGGGATTCGCATGCCGGCCGTCGCTGAGAACGGCCCTGCATGACAGGAGTGTCAGGATGGGAAGTGCGCGCATCGAATGGCCTGCGGCTGCCGAAAAGGCGCCGTGGCTCCGCTTCGATGACGGCATTGTCGCATCCGTACTCCAGCAGGGCCATGCACTGCATTCGAATACAGTGCCGCGAATGTCGCCACCCTCATGCCGGATGCGGCATCGCGGTGCATGGGCCGCGGTCGCGGCGCACTCTTCTACAGGCGGGCCGCGTCTGCGCGGGCGCGGATGTCAGCGAAGGTGTCGTCGTGCAGCAGTCGGCCGTTCTCCCAGACCGTCACCATCGCATCATCGAAACCCGAAGGGGCTTCGACGTCTGCCAGCGATGCCGCCTGCGCGGGCACGGGTACGGTGCGGAAGCTGCCGTACTCGCGATGGTGCAGCAAGGTCATCCGGCCGCGCTTGCTCTGCTTGCCCTTGTCCGTGACCGGATCCTTGTAGACATCGATCCACTCGCCGTTGACGCGTGCGGCCGAGCACTTGAGCGCGAATTTCTGCGTGTCGCGATCCAGGCGCTGCAACAACGCACCGCCCATGCCGAAGGCCACGTTGTCTGTCGCGTAGCCGGCGCTGGTGATGCGTTCCAGGATCGCGCGGATGCTGGTCGGATTGATGCCATCGCCCTGGATCACGCGGACATGGTTCAGCACCTTGTATCCCTTGCCGTTGACGACATGGCCGAAGGCGTCGTCCAGCAACTCCAGGCACTGGTGCACCACCGCGACGGGGTCACCGGAGTCCGGGCGGATCACGACGGTCGCACCGGAATCGATCACGTCCTGGCGCAGCGTCGTTCCCCAGTGTTGCTTGATGGCGTGGTAGATGTCGTAGCTGTCGGACACCACCGCGACGATCGCGCCGGGCTTCGCGAACTGCGTGAGCATGTTGCGATAGGCGTGCACTTCGTTGTCCCGGCCCCAGCTGGTGATGGTGCTGTGCTCGGCGGCGGGAATGGAGAAACCCGCCATCGGCTCGTGGTAATACGCCTTGGCCAACTGCAGGCCCGAAACCGTGTCGGTGCCGAGGAAATTGACCAGGTGCGCGGCGCCGCCGATCGCGGCCGATTCCACGCTGGACACCCCGCGACTGCCGAAATCGTGCAGCTTGAAGGGGAGTTGGCCTTCCGGATCGTCGCTGGTGCGTTCGAGGAATTGCCGGAGGGTCTGCTTGGCATGCCAGCTGATGGTGGCGACAGTCACCGGATACCAGATGCGCAGCAACATGGTTTCCAGATACGAAGGCGCCCAGAACGCGCGCGCATCGGTCGACTCGATCGTCATCAATGCGTTGTGGGTCGGAAGGACCGTGCCTTCGGGTACGGCGCGGATACGTATCGGCAACCGGCCGCCATGGTGATCGACGATGTATCGCCAGCCCGAATCGTTGAAAGGCTCGCCGTGCGCGGCGAACAGCTCGCGCGCCTCGTCCACGTCGGCATGGCTGATCGGCCTCGCCAGGTATTCCTTGAGGATCGCCTGCAATCCGAAGAACACGGTGCGGTCGTAAGTGCCGCCGCGTGATTCCACGTAGAAGAACGTGGCATCGGTGCCCGGCGGATACTGAAGCCAGTGACTGGCCTTGTAGCTGTCCGTGTTGAGCAGAAGGTTGTCGAGGCATTGCATGTCGGAAGTTCCTTCGCGTCGATTGGGTCGGCCACTGTTCCGCCGGGGTCGTTCCGGTCAGCCTCGAACGAAGAAGAAACGAGGATGCATGGGTGTGGCGATGTGCAGATGGTCCTCGAATCGCGGGAAGACCTCAACGAACGTGCACGACTCTTCAATCGCAGAAGAGGAAGCGAGCATTGCAAATGCTCATCCTCGAATGGACGGCATGCGGCGGCTGTTCCGGCCGGCTCAAGCGAGTGCTGCAGAATGCGGATGGCGTCGAGTCCGTGGACATCGTGCTGGAAAACAGGCAGGTCACGGTCCACCACCAGTCTGCCATTGACCCAGACAGCATTGGCGCATTGATTGCCGACGCGGGCTTTACGGTCATGTCGGAGAAGCGGCGCGGCGCCTGATTCCGATGGGCTGGCACGATCGCGCGGGCTTCCCAATCCGCCATGCCGCAGATACCATACCCCAGTACCGGATAAGGCCTGCCGTCATGCCCCACAGTCCCCATGAAAAGAAGCGCGCCCTGGCGCGGGTGCGCCGCATCCGCGGGCAGACCGAGGCGCTGGAGCGCGCGCTGGAAAGCAACGCCGATTGCGGGGCGGTGCTGCAGCAGATCGCGGCGATTCGCGGCGCGGTCAATGGACTGATGTCGGAAGTGATGGAAGCCCACATCCGTGAAGAATTCGGCCAGCCGGCCCAATCCGACTCGCAGCGGCAAGCGCGCGTGCAGGAGATGGCGGGCCTGGTGCGTTCCTATCTCAAATGAGCATGGCCGCCGGGCGCGGCTTGCTTCGTCACCCAATGCATCACGCAGGAGAAATGTCATGAAGAGTCGTGCCGCCGTCGCCTTTGCCGCGGGCAAGCCGCTGGAAATCGTCGAGATCGACGTGGCACCGCCGAAAGCGGGCGAAGTGCTGGTCCGCATCACGCATACCGGCGTCTGCCACACCGATGCGTTCACGCTCAGCGGCGACGATCCGGAAGGCCTGTTTCCATGCGTGCTGGGGCACGAGGGCGCAGGCGTGGTGGTGGAAGTGGGCGAAGGCGTGACCAGCGTGCAGCCGGGCGACCATGTGATCCCGCTCTACACCGCGGAATGTCGCCAGTGCGAATTCTGCAAGTCCGGCAAGACCAATCTGTGCGTCGCCGTGCGCGCGACGCAGGGCAAGGGCGTGATGCCCGATGGCACCACGCGCTTCTCCTACAACGGCCAGCCGCTTTACCACTACATGGGCTGCTCGACGTTCAGCGAGTACACCGTCGTGGCGGAAGTCTCGCTCGCCAGGATCAATCCCGAAGCCAACCATGAGCAGGTCTGCCTGCTCGGCTGCGGCGTGACCACCGGCCTCGGCGCCGTGCACAACACGGCCAAGGTGCAGCCGGGTGATTCGGTTGCGGTGTTCGGCCTCGGCGGCATCGGCCTGGCGGTGATCCAGGGCGCGCGCCAGGCCAAGGCGGGCCGCATCATTGCCGTGGACACCAATCCCGAGAAGTTCGCGATGGCCCGGGACATGGGCGCGACCGACTTCGTCAATCCGAAGGATCACGAAAAGCCCATCCAGCAGGTCATCGTCGAAATGACCGGCTGGGGCGTGGATCATTCGTTCGAATGCATCGGCAACGTCAACGTCATGCGTGCAGCGCTGGAATGTGCGCATCGTGGCTGGGGTCAATCGGTGATCATCGGCGTGGCCGGCGCCGGGCAGGAAATCTCGACCCGACCGTTCCAGCTCGTGACGGGTCGCACGTGGAAGGGCACGGCGTTCGGCGGCGTCAAGGGCCGCACGCAGTTGCCGGGCATGGTGGAACAGGCAATGAAGGGCGAGATCGAACTCGCGCCGTTCGTCACCCACACGCGCGAGCTGAAGGACATCAATGAAGCGTTCGATTTGATGCATGAAGGCAAGTCGATCCGCACCGTGGTGCATTTCTGACCGCGCGGTCGAAACTCCGGAGTCGAACTGATGCAACGAATCGAACATCGCGCGTGTTTCGGCGGTTGGCAGGACGTCCATCGCCATGTGTCGGAAACGCTGGATTGCGAAATGACGTTCGCGATCTACCTGCCGCCGCAGGCCGAACAGCGGCCGTGCCCGGTGCTGTACTGGCTCAGCGGCCTGACCTGCACCGAACAGAACTTCATCACCAAGGCGGGCGCGCAGCGTTACGCCGCCGAACACGGCCTCATCCTCGTCGCGCCGGATACCAGTCCGCGCGGCGATGCGGTCGCCGATGCGGACGGCTACGACCTGGGCAAGGGCGCGGGCTTCTATGTCGATGCCACGCAGTCGCCGTGGTCGTCGCACTACCGCATGTACGACTACGTGTCGCGCGAACTGCCGGCGTTGATCGAATCGAACTTCCCGGCGACTGACGCGCGCGCGATCAGCGGGCACTCGATGGGCGGCCACGGCGCGCTGATCACGGCGCTGAAGAATCCGGGACGCTACCGCAGCGTGTCGGCGTTCTCGCCCATCGTGGCGCCGGCGCAGGTACCGTGGGGCGAAAAGGCCTTCACTGCGTATCTGGGAGCGAATCGCGAAGTCTGGAAGCAATGGGATGCCACCGAACTGATCGCCACAGCCAGCGAGCGTCTTCCGCTGCTGATCGATCAAGGCGAGGCGGACGAATTCCTTGCCACCCAGCTCAAACCGGAATTGCTGCGCGCTGCATGCAAGGCGCAAGGTCATCCGATCGATCTGCGCCTGCACGCGGGTTACGACCACAGCTACTACTTCATCGCCAGCTTCATCGGCGAGCACATCGCGCATCACGCGCGAGCGCTGAAAGGTTGAAGCGCGTCAATCAGCCGGGATGAAATCGGTGTAGGCGAAGCGGCCGTCGCGCAACACGGTTTCACCGGCGCTGATCGCAATCGGACGGTCGAACATCGGGCCGTCCCATACGCAGGTATGGAATTCGCCGTTCTCGCCGCAGGCGTCGACCTCCGCCGGCAGTTCGGCGAGCAGCGCCGGTTCGAACGCACGCGCGGCAAACGATGCGTCCAACTGCGTGGTGTCGACACAACACACGTGCGCGCGCAAGCCGCCCTCATGCATCTGTCGCGCAAGTGCGCCGGTATCGCTGCCGAACAGCGGCGTGATGGCCTGCCATCCCACGCGTGCGAGATTGGCGACGCGGTACGCGCGGATGTCTTCCAGGAACAGGTCGCCGAACGCGACGGTGCGCAGCTCGGGCCAGCGCGCCGATGCGCGCTCCAGCGCATCACGCATCGCGGTCTCGTAGACGTCGTTGCTGCATTGCGCCGGAATCATGGCTTCGATCAGCGGCAAGCCGGTCGCGGCGGCCTGCGCATGCAACACGCTGCGGCGGATGCCCTGCATCGAGATGCGATCATGCTCGCGCGTGATCGTCGTCAGCAGCCCGACAACCTCGTACTGCGCCTGCTGGCGCAGCGTGTGCAGCGTCCATGCCGCATCCTTGCCTCCACTCCAGGCGAGCAGGACCGGTACTTGGCCGGTCTTCAAGCGGCGGAAACGTCGCGCAGTTCCCAAGAGCTGCCCGAAAGCAGGCGCAAGCGGTGCTTGAGCACCTGGCCGGGGATGGACGTGGTGGCGACGAGCACGATGCGCAGATCGTCCTGCTGTCCGCTGACGTGCGCGCCCGGATCAATCAGGCCGAGACCGGGATCGACTTCATCCGGATCGTCCTGGCGCTGGCGCCAGCGCTCGAACAGGCTGTCGGTGCGCAGCGCATCCTGCAACTGCGCCGCGAATTCTTCTGCGCCATGCGCACTGAAGCTCAGATCGGGATCGCTGCCACGGGCGCGATCGGGCTGCGGCAGGCTGATGTAGTAACGCACGGCCATGGAATCCTCTCGTCTTCTTCCGACGCCTAGGTTAGCGAGCCGGGCTGTTAGCGGTGCGTCACGGCCGGGACGCGGACTTACACCGCCTTGAACACATGCGGCGCGGACGCGAAGCCGACCACGACCGCGCCTTTGCCCACATTGACCATGCCGGTCAGGCTCATCACGCTTTCGAATACTTCGACCTTGTTGTTCTCGCAGATGTCACGCAGGCGTTGATAGCCGGGCAGGGCGCGCATCTCCGACAGTTCACCGCCGTAGCTCAGGCAGACCGTCGGCGTCATCAATCCGGCCATCACGCGATTGCCGGTGAACTTGAACAGCTGCTCGACCGCGTTCTCGAATCCCTTGATCTTGGCGACCGGCTCGGTGTTTCCGGCGTAGCCGTGCAGCACCGGCTTGATGTCCAGCGCGCTGCCCAGCGCGGCGCTGAGCAGGCCCACGCTGCGATCGCCCTTGGTGCGCGCACGCGCGCGCAGGTAGTAGAGATCGCGCGGGATCATGTAGCCGTGCGTTTGCGCCGCGATTTCTTCCAGCCGAACGCGGATCTGCTGCACGCTGGCGTCCGCGTCGCGCATGCGCACGGCTTCCACCGCGGTGACGCCTTGCGCTGCGAACAGGTTCTGCGTGTCGATGACGCGCAGCGCGAACGGCGAATTGAACCCCGCCGCTTGCCGCACCGGCTTGTAGTCGTTGAGGATCGCGAAGCTGGCCTGCATCGCATTCTCGTGGATGGGGCTGCGCGTTCTGGTGATCGTCATGCAGAACACATGGTCGTAATCGATGACCAGGCGGCCGAGGAACAGATCGCGAATCTGGTTGACCGTGAACGGCGTGGTTTCCGCCTCATGACCGCGTTCGGCGACATGCGCATGCAGGAAACCCAGCGTGGCCTCTTCATCGCGATGATCCGCCAGCACCGCGTCGCCGATGCGGACCGTGATCGGCAGCACGACGATGTTGTTTTTTTCGAGGAATTCCTGCGGCAGATCACAGGCCGAATCGACCACTATCCCAATGCGCATCAAGCCCCTCCCGGCATTCATGCATTTCGACGTCCGCGCACGCTAGCGCATGGCGCCCCCGGCGTCGCGTGGCGAACGCCAAAATGTGAATATCATCACTATATAGCGAGGTCGATCACAGCCAGACTGCGACGGAAATCGCCATTACGGCAGAGTCCGCATCACCCAATTAAAGTGATTTCCATCACACTTTAACGTGTTTTGCCCTTGCCGTACCCGGCCCCCCTCGCCAAACTCCGGCGGGGAGCAGGGAATCGCATTGTGAAACCGGGGTGGCGGTGGATTCTGTTGGGGGCGGTGCTGGTGCAGCCGGCGATGGCGCAGGAAAGCGGCATCGCGCGCATCGATCGCATTCTGCCCGCAACCGCACAGCAGCAGGCCAGGCAGAACGCAGGACTTTTCTCCGAGCGTAAATTCGTCGTGCCCGACGCAGGCGAGGGCACGCCACATGCGCTGGGCAATGGCGAATGGCGCGTGCAACCGCAAGCCGGCGTCGACACCCCGCTGTTGCTGGTCTACCACCCGTACACCGCGCGCGTGACCGTGCTGGACCGTCCGGGCGGCGAGCCGATGAGCCAGAGCCTGTTTGACCGCAATCTCGACCCGCGCTATTCGCGGCACGCGCTGGTGTTTCCGCTGCGCAGCGACGGACCGCTGTACGTGCGGGTGGAAGATGCGCGCTATCCGTTGCACGTGGCGATCGAATCGCGCGCACGGCATGCCGCCGCCGACCTCACCCACACGCGCGTGCTGATGTCGGCCATGGGCGTGGTGCTGGGTGTCTCGCTGACCGTGCTGCTGTTCTGGGCGATGCTGCGCGATCGTGTCTACCTGCTCTATGCCGGGACGATTCTTTCCGAACTGCTCTACATCCTGTGCTCGTACGGGGAAGCCTATTCGCTGCCGGGCCTGGACTGGCTTGCGCGATTCGGCGCCACCGGCATCTGGTGCATCGCGACGGTCTGCACGATGCTCGCTACGCGGCTGATGATCGAATACGCGGATCTGCAGCGCCTGGTGCCGCGACCGACCCGCTGGATGATCTGGACCGGTATCTACCTGCCGGCGGTCCTGCTGTTGCTCCTGATATCGCCGTGGCCGGGCGACAAGCAGTGGTTCCCGGATTCCGGGAACGTGCTGTTTCTGCTCAGTCATGTGCTCGGCCTGGTCTGCCTCGTGCTGGCCTGGTTGCGCGGCAGTCGCCATGCCGGCTATTTCCTCGTTGCCTGGGTGCCGCTGATCACCTTCGGCACGTTCCGTGCGGCGCAGATCAGCCTGGGCGCCTGGGTCGAAAACTGGGCCGACTACGGTTATCCGGTGGTGCTGGCGTTCGCCGCGGTGGTGATGGCGCTGGGGCTGGCCGATCGCATGCTCACGTTCCGTCGCGAGCGCGACACCGCGAAGGAACACGCCGAGCGTGATGGTCTGACCGGCGTGCTGAATCGCAGCGGCATCGAGTACCGGCTGGACTGGGCGATCCTCGAGCGGCAACGCGAGCACATTCCCTTGTCGCTGCTGTTCGTCGATCTCGACTTCTTCAAGAAGATCAACGACCGCCACGGACATGCGGTGGGCGATCAATGCCTGCGCGCGGTGACCCGCGTGATCAGCGAGCAATTCCAGTACGGCGACCAGCTGGGGCGCCTCGGCGGCGAAGAATTCGTGCTGGTATTGACCGGCGTCAGCGCGCCGGGCGCGGCACGCATCGGGGAACGTGTCCGCGCGCGGATCGAGCGCGAGTGTGCGTGGGTCGATGGCATCGCGGTCGGCGTGACGGCAAGCATCGGCGTGGCCGAATGCGTGGGCGCCGATACGGTCGCCAGCTTGATCAAGCGTGCGGACGAGGCGATGTACCGCGCGAAGCGCGCCGGTGGAAACCGCGTGTGCGGTGACGGCGTCGCCGATGCCTGCGAGCCGTCGGCGGAGGCAGGAACCGAGGCCGGACGGAGCCACTGATCCGCCCGGCCCGGGCTTCAACGGCTATAGGCGCGCGGCAGTGCGTCCGTCTGGCGCAGGTAACGATCGCGCAGTTCGGTCTGGCGCGAGCGCATCGGCATCGGCTTGCCGCCCAGCCATGTCTGCTGCGCGGTGTTCGCCACGTCGAGCGGATCACCGCTCCACAGCACCAGGTCCGCGACCTTGCCGGGCGCGATGGTGCCGATGCGGTCGTCCACGCCCAGCGCCTGCGCAGGCACGCGGGTGAGCGCGGCCAGTCCCTTTTCCCATGGCAGTCCGTTGGCGACCGCGTTGCCCGCGTGCTGGCGGATCTTGCGCGCGTTGTGCGAACCGTCGCCGGACTGGGTGAAGCTGACGCTGACGCCCGCCGCATCCAGCCGCGCGGCATTTTCCAGCGTCGCACCGATCTGGTCGAAGTCCGCGGGCAGATCAGCCAGACCGTCGACGAACACGGGCACGCGCGCCGCGGCGATTTCTGCGGCCAGCTTCCACGCTTCCGCACCGCCGGCGATCGCAATGCGGACGTTTTCCTTCTTCGCCCAGCGCAACAGTTGGCGAATGTCCGCAGCCCGATTGACCGTCACCACGCAACGGCCCTGTCCGGCGAGGAAGCGCGCGAGCACCGCGCGTCCGGCCGGAGTGAGCAACGCGTGCGGCGAGTCGGCGGGAATGCGGCCGCGTGCTTCGGCGACCATCTGGTCCAGCAACATCCATTGCGCGGCCCGCGAGTTGCCGCTGAGTCCCGATGTGCTGCCGCCGAGGCGGAGGAACAAGGCGCGCGCGCCCACCGGATCCGTGCTGCCGTCCAGACGCACCACGCCGCCCTGTCCGGCGATGAACGATGCACCGGTGGAAGCGCCCAGCAGCGTGAAGCCCAGCCCTTCCACGCGCGCGACCGGGATCAGCACGGACGCCGGGTTGTAGGCCAGGCTGACGTCGAATTCCGGCCGCATCGGCTGCAGTTTTTCCAGCGATACCGCGCTGTCATCGGTGGCCGACTCCCCGGACACCTCTTCCACGCCGATCTCGGTGATGCCGGCGAAGAAGGCCGGCGTGAGCGGACGCTCCTGCGCATCGATCACGGTGATGCCCGCGGGCGCGGACAGGCCACTGCCGACCGACTGCACCACGCCATTGCGCACCAGCACGTCGGCGTTGCGCAAGGTGCCCTGCGCGGTTGCCGTGTGCACGGTGGCGTTGCGGATCAGCACGTCCTGCGCGAAGGCCGGCGCCGCGCCCATCGCGACGGCCAGCAGGCACAGCCTGCCAAGGAAACGACGGCTCATCGCACCACCTCCTGGCCGAGCATGAAGTCCGAGACGGGCTGGCGCGTGCGATCGGTGCGGTCGTAGACGCGTGCGCCATCAATGAACACCTGTTCGGCGTGGGCGTACACGCTGAAGGGATTCTGGTTCCAGATCACCACATCGCCCATCTTGCCGACCTCCAGTGTGCCGGTGCGTTCGGCCACGCCGAGCGCGCGCGCGGGGTTGGCGGTCAACCAGCGGATGGCGCGTTCGGGTGCGATGTCGCCCATTCCCGCACGGCGGGCATTGGCAATCACCTTGGCCGCTTCCTGGTTGAGGCGCTGGATCCCTTCTTCCGAATCCGAGTGCACGATGGCGCAACTGTTGGCGGGACGATCGACCAGCGCGATGTTTTCCTGGATGCCGTCGAAGGCTTCCATCTTGAAGCCCCACCAGTCGGCCCACAGCGCGCCGCATACGCCTTCGGCGGCAAGGCGATCGGCCAGCTTGTAGGCTTCCACGCCATGGTGGAACGCAGCCACCTTGAAGCCGAACTCCTTCGCCAGATCCAGCATCGTCGCCATCTCGTCGGCGCGATAGCAGTGGATGTGCACGAGGATCTCGCCATTGATTGCACCGGCCAGCGTGTCGAGCTTCAGGTCCCGCTTGCCGCCGCTGTCACCGCCGCTGTCCTGCCCTTCGCCGCCCGAGGCCCGCTGCCACCAGCGCTTCTTTTTCGGCGTGGCCGGCGTCGGCGCGTTCTTCTTCAGGTATTCGCTGGCGTCGATGAAGGCCGCGCGATAGCCGGCCACATTGCCCATGCGCGTCATCGGCGGCGTACCCTTGCCGCCGTAGACACGCTTGGGGTTCTCGCCGCAGGCCATCTTCAGTCCCCACGGCGCATCCGGAAATTTCATGCCCTGGTAGGTCGTTGCCGGCACGTTCTTCAGCGTCACGCCGCGACCGCCGACCAGATTGGCCGAACCCGGCAGCACCTGCAGCGTGGTCACGCCGCCTGCGAGTGCGGTATGGAAACCGGGATCCTGCGGCCAGACCGAGTGTTCGGCCCACACGTTCGCGGTGACCGAACCGGTCATTTCGTTACCGTCCTGATGCGCGCGCGCGCCGGGACTCGGATAGACGCCGAGATGCGAATGCACGTCGATGATGCCGGGCGTGACCCACTTGCCCTGCGCGTTGATGCGGGTCGCATCGGCGGGCGCCTGCAACGCGCGGCCGACGGCGGCAATGCGACCGTCCTGCACGAGAACATCGGCGTCATCCAGCCGTTCGCCGGTCCCGGTCAGCACGGTGGCGTGCTCGATCAGCACCGGCCCGGACGCGATCGCGCGGTAGGTGCTGGGATAAGGATCCTGGGTGAAGCGCGATTTCGGCGTCGCCGCCGTTGCATCCGTGCAAAGCAAAGCCAGGCCGAACCCGGCCAGGAGAGTCAGTCGCATGGTGTGTCCCCGATTGGTCGGCCGACCCTAACCGGAGCGGACCGCGCTTGCCAAGTGCATGCCGGCGGGTGCGTGCGAGAATGCCGCGATAACAACGACAACAAGGGCAATGACGATGAAAGAGAAGAACGAGATTGTCGACAACTGGCTGCCGCGCTACACGGGCGTGCCGCTGGACCAGTTCGGCGAACATGTCCTGCTGACCAATTTCGGCGGTTACCTCAACACCTTTTCGCAGTTGACCGGCGCGCCCATCGTCGGCCTTGATCGTCCGATGGCGAGCGCCACGATCGACGGCATCACCATGATCAATTTCGGGATGGGCAGCCCCAATGCCGCCACGATGATGGATCTGCTCTCGGCGATCATGCCCAAGGCGGTGCTGTTCCTCGGCAAGTGCGGCGGCCTGAAACGCAAGAACCAGCTCGGCGATCTGGTGCTGCCGATCGCGGCGATCCGCGGCGAAGGCACCAGCAACGATTACCTGTTGCCGGAAGTGCCGGCGCTGCCGGCGTTTGCGCTGCAGCGTGCGGTCTCGACGATGATCCGCGACCTCGGCCACGACTACTGGACCGGCACCGTCTACACCACCAACCGCCGCGTGTGGGAACACGACGATGCCTTCAAGGAACGCTTGCGCGTGATGCGCTGCATGGCCATCGACATGGAAACGGCGACGGTGTTCGCGGCCGGATTCGCCAACCGCATTCCGGCCGGTGCGCTGCTGCTGGTGTCGGATCAGCCGATGATTCCCGAAGGCGTGAAGACCGAAGCGTCCGACGCCAAGGTCAGTTCGCAGTTCGTGGAGAACCACATCACCGTGGGCATTGAAGCGTTGAAGTTGATCCGCCGCAACGGCAAGTCGGTGCGGCACCTGCGCTTTGATGAATGAGCCGCGACGCTGGCTTGCTCGCCTGCGCATACGATGCGTCCCTGTCTTCCTGAAAGGAGTTGCCACATGACCGAAGCACGCGATGTCATCGAATTCTGGCGCGATGCCGGCTACGAAAAATGGTTTGGCAGCGATGCGGAGTTCGATGCCGAGTTCCATGATCGTTTTCGCGATCTGCATTTCCGCGCGTCGCGTCGCGAACTGGAAGACTGGCTGGGTGATGCGGAGCGCGCATTGGCGCTGGTCCTGTTGCTGGACCAGTTTCCGCGCAATTGCTTCCGCGGTTGCGCGCATTCGTATGCGACGGACGGGCTGGCGCGCCACTACGCAGACCGCGCGATCGCCGCCGGCTTCGATGCGCAGGTCGAGGGACCGCTGCGGATCTTCTTCTACATGCCGTTCGAGCATTCCGAATCGCTCGACGACCAGAAGCGCTCACTGGATCTGTTCACCGCGCTGGGTGAACCGGAAACGTTGCGCTATGCGCAGCTGCACTACGACCTGATCGAACGTTTCGGGCGCTTCCCGCATCGCAACCCGGCCATGGGACGCGATTCGACGCCGGAGGAACGGGCCTATCTGGAGGCGGGCGGCTTCAGGGGCTGACGCGCGCGCGGTCGCATCCGAAAAAAAAACGACCGGTGCAAGCCGGTCGTTCTTTTTCCGCGGGACGGGAATGTCGCGATCAGTACTTCGTGAGGGTGCCGTCGACTTCGTCGGCCCAGGCATTGATGCCGCCGGTGACGTTGTAGACGCGGGTGAAGCCGAGTGCGCGGAATTCCTCTGCGGCCTGCTGGCTGCGGCCGCCGCTGCGGCACAGGAACGCCAGCGCGGTGTCCTTGGGCAGGGCTTCCAGATCGGCGCGGCCGGCACCGTCGAACGTGCGAATCGATACCGCCACCGAGGCGAGCGCGCGCTCGTCGGCCGGGCGCACGTCGACCAGGATCAACTCGCCGGAACGGACCTTGGCGTCTGCGTCGGCCGGCGTGATCGCCTGCACCGGCTTGGGCGCATTCGGGTTGTCGATGGCCAGGCCCTTGCCGCGGATGTCGTCCACCCAGTCGATGGTGATGCCTTCGGCGCGGCGAGCGCTGGCGAGGTCGAACTGCACGCGCACGCCGTTGGATTCGGCGGCGATTGCATTGGCGTCGAAGCGCGCGAGCTGGAAATTCGGCTGGAACTGCGCATTGATGCCCAGCGACAGCGCGGCGCCGGCACCGGCATCGGTCACGGCGTTCTTCAGCATTTCAGCGGCGGCCGGCGTGATGGTGATCGCGGGCGGCGTGCGATCCGGCGCCTGCAGGCCGAGCAGGTTGGCCAGTTCGCCGGAGTTGGTCATCTGCTCGATGATGTCGCTGCCGCCGACCAGCTCGCCATCGACATACAGCTGGGGAATGGTCGGCCAGTCGCCATAGGCCTTGATGCCTTCGCGGATTTCCTGATCGGCCAGCACATTGACGTGCGCGTATTCCACGCCGATGGCGTCCAGCGCGCCGACCGCCTTGGCGGAGAAGCCGCATTGCGGCATCTGCGGCTGTCCCTTCATGAACAGCACGACGCGGTTGGCTTGCAGGAGGGATTCGATACGGCTGCGCAGGGCGGGGTCAAGAGACATGGAGGGCTACCGGAAGACGGGAAAGTGAATTTTACGCCCCGTGGCATCATGGGGCATGACCCGCTCAAGAACACTGCATCGCGTCCCGCGGCGGCCGGAAGCGATATTGGGGCTGTTGGCGCTCTCGCAAGTCGGGGTGGCGGTGGTCTGGTGGCGCTGGGGCTGGCAGACCGGCCTTCCGCTGATGATCGCCACGCACCTGCTGGTCGTATGGGGGACGCTCGCACCACGCGCGCCGCTGTTCGGGCCGGTGCTCAGCCGCCTGCCGACGCCGCGGCGCGAAGTCTGGTTGACCATCGACGACGGGCCGTCCGCGGAAACACCGGCGATGCTCGATCTGCTGGAACGGCACGGCGCGCGCGCGACGTTTTTCGTCGTCGGCACGCGCGCGCTGGAGCAACCGGCGCTGGTCAACGAAATCCTCGCCCGCGGACATCAGCTGGGCAATCACAGCCTGAGTCACCCCGACACGCGGTTCTGGCGACTGGGGCCGGTTCGCGTGGAAGAGGAAATCGGGCGCAACCAGTCCGTGCTGACGGCGATCACCGGGCAGACGCCGCGCTGGTATCGCTCGGTCGTCGGCATGACCAATCCCTTCGTGCCGTTGTCGTTGAAACGGCACGGGCTGGCGCGCGTGGCGTGGTCGGCGCGCGGGTTCGATGGTGTCGCCTGCACGCCGGAGCGCGTGCTGGAGCGGATCACGCGGGACCTGGCGCCCGGCGCAATCGTGCTGCTGCACGAAGGCGCGGCGCATGGCCACAACGTGGAAATCCTGGCGCGCCTGCTCGACCAACTGCGCGCGGAAGGCTACGCGACCGTGCTGCCGGACGCGCACTCCTGATCGCGGCTACGCCAGCAGGTGGCGCGCCATCGGCAACGCCAGCCGCGTCCATTCGGCGTACATCGTGGCGGAGGGATGCAGGCCATCGTCGGCCAGCATGGCGGCTTCGGCGCCACGCGCGCGACTGACCGGCGTGATGTCGACGAAGGCCACGTCGCGGGCCGCGCACACCTCGCGTGCGGCGCCGTTGAAAGCGTCCAGTTCGGCCGCAATACGCGCAGTATCGCGGCCTTCCTTGCGCGCGAACGGCGTGACGCCCCAATCGGGAATCGACAGCACCAGCACGCGTCCGGGCCGATTGTCCGCAAAACCGATCGCGCGCCAGAGCAGCGCCGCGAACTGGGCCCGGTACTCTTCGACATCCCGGCCGCGATACTGGTTGTTCACGCCGATCAGCAGACTGACGAAATCATGGGGCCCGATGGGTTCCTGCGCGCTGATCGCGGCGTCGAGTTCGCCGGTGGTCCAGCCGGTCGCCGCGATGATGCGCGGGTCGGCCAGCGCGATGCCGTCGGCGCGCAGCGCGCGGGCGAGCTGCACGGGCCAGCGGCCGGCTTCCTCCACGGCTTCGCCAATCGTGTACGAGTCACCCAGCGCGAGGTAGCGCGGCTCCGGAATCAGCGACTGACCGTGCGGCGATGATGCGGTGATCACGGACGTCATCCCGGCGGATTACGCCGCCGCGGGACGCGGCCGGCCCTTGATCGGCACCACTTTCGTGGTGGCTTCGGCGCGACGTGCCAGGGCGCGGTCGATGCGGGCGAACACTTCGCGCATCACCGTCGCTTCCGGCAGCAGCGTCACCCGGAAATGGTGGCGGTACGGCACGTTGAAACTCGATCCCGGCACCACCAGCACGCCTTCGGTTTCCATCAGCTCCAGCGCGAACGCGTGATCGTCGAAGCCGCGCGCGGCATCGCCGACCACGGCGGGGAACGCGTAGAGCGCGCCAGCCGGGGCGACCAGATCCAGGTGCTCGCTGGCCTCGCAGGCATCGATCACCGCGCGACGCGTTTCGTACAGGCGTCCGCCCGGCGCGCAGAGCGGGGAAATCGTGTCCGGCCCGTTCACCGCCGCGGCGATTGCATACTGGCCCGGCACGTTCGCGCACAGGCGCAGCGCACTGAGCAGATCCATCGCGTGCAGCAGGTCACGCACGCGCGCGATGTCGCCTGACAGCATCGCCCAGCCCACGCGCCAGCCGCAGGCACGATGCACCTTGCTCATGCCGCTGAAGGTGATGCACGGATGATCGCCGGCCAGGGGCGCGACCGGTTCGAAGCGCGCGCCGTCGTACAGCACCTGATCGTAGATCTCGTCGACCATCAACAGCAGGCGGTGCTTGGCCGCGATGGCGACGATGCGTTCGAGCAGCTCACGCGGATAGGTCGCGCCGGTCGGGTTGTTCGGATTGATCAGCACGATCGCGCGGGTGCGCGACGAGATCAGGTTCTCGATCTCGTTCGGATCCGGCAGGAAGTCGTTTTCCGGGTCGCAGCGGTAATACACCGGGCGGCCATCGTTGAGGATCGTCGCCGCCGACCACAGCGGGTAGTCCGGCGACGGCACCAGCACTTCGTCGCCGGGATTGAGCAGCGCGCGCAGCGAGAGATCGATCAATTCGCTCACGCCGTTGCCGATGAACACGCGATCCGGATGCGCATGCGGCGCACCGCGGCGCGCATACGCTTCGGCGACCGCTTCACGCGCAGCGGGCAGGCCCTGCTGGTGCGTATAGGGATCGGTGTGATCGATGTCGTCGATGATCGCCTTCTGCAGGTGCTCCGGCGCGCGGAAGCCGAATGCACCGGGATTGCCGATGTTCAACTTGATCAGTTTGTGGCCCTGCGCTTCCAGCTCGCGAGCTCGCCGCGCCAGCTCGCCACGAATCTCGTAACGGACTTCGGACAGGCGCTCGCGGGTGGCGAGCTGGGTCGGCGGCGTGGGCATTGCGGCGGATCGGCGGGGGTGGGCGGCCAGCTTAACGGAATTGTTCGCAGGCGCGCGCCCGGAAATCGGCGGGGCGTCTAGAATCCGCGGATGCTCCCCGACCCCCCCGCTCCCCAGGACCTGGAACCGCTGCGCGCAATCGGCTGGCCGTATACCGGCAAGCCCGAGGATCCGGCCTGGATCGAACTGCTCGCCCGTCATCCGCATGCGCGGCCCGCGCGCGTCATCGAGCAACATCGCTCCGGCTATGTCGTGGCCGATGGCCCGGATGCGTCGCTGCGGGCCGAATCGCTGCCGGAATGGCAGCGTCCGCCCGGCTACAGGAAGGATCGTTCCGCCGCGCCGGATCGGCCGGCGGTCGGTGACTGGGTGCTGCTGGAAGGCAAGCGCATCGTGGCGCTGCTGCCGCGTCACGGCAGCATCAAGCGCGGCGCGGCCGGCGAGCATTACCAGCAGCAGGTGATCGCGGCCAACGTCGATACGGTGTTTATCGTCTGCGGCCTGGATGCGGACTTCAATCCGCGTCGCATCGAGCGCTATCTGCTGCTGGTCGGCAACGGCGGCGCGCAGCCGGTGGTCGTGCTGACCAAAGCGGATCGGCACGACTATGCCGGCGACGCCATCGACGTGCTGGCCGACCTCACCGCCCAGGACATTCCCGTGCTGGCGGTGAATGCGAAGTCGGCGGAAAGCGTGGCCGCGTTGTCGCCGTGGCTGGGCGCGGGCAGTACGGTGGTGCTGGTCGGCTCGTCCGGCGCGGGCAAGTCCACGCTGACCAACACGCTGATGGGCAATGAGCGCATGAAGACCGGCGAAGTGCGCGAAAGCGATTCGCGCGGCCGCCACACCACCACGTATCGCGCGCTCATGCCGTTGCCGGCCGGCGCCTGCCTGATCGACACGCCCGGCATGCGCGAACTCAAGCCCACCGGCGAAGAAGACCTCAATGAAGGCGGTTTCGCCGATGTCGAAGCGCTTGCGGCGCAATGCCGGTTCCGTGATTGCTCGCACCAGCGCGAGCCGGGCTGCGCGGTGCGCGCGGCGATCGAACGCGGCGATATCGACGACGAACGCTTCCTCAATTACCTGAAGTTGCGCGATGAAGTGGCCAGCGCCGCCGACAAGCTGGCCACCCGGCTGGCTCAGAAGGCCGAGGCCAAGGTGCAGGTCAAGGCGCTGGGCAAGCGACTGCACGAGAAATACAAGCGCCGCTGAGCCACGCGGCGCGCCTGACGAGGATCTTCCATGCAGACATCACCGGACATCGCGCATCACGCCGCACTCGATGCGCGCCTGGTCAAGGCGGTGCGCGGACTGAAGCTGCTGAACCTGGTGAGCTGGCCGGCGGCCACGCAAGCGGCGTTCCTCGAAGGCATGGCGCGTGGCAACCGGCAGTTGCCGGTCATCACCTATCCGAAGCTCGATTTCACCGCCGAACGGCGCGAGCTGGCTGCGATCTGCGACGCCGCCGATGCGTCGCATCCGCTCGGCCTGTATCTGCGCGAGTCCGCGCAGGGCTGGATGACGGCCGCCGAACTGCTGGAATCACTCGGCACCCCGGCCGTCACCACCCACTCGATCGCGCTGTTCGGGACGCCCGAGGCGCCGCTGCCGGGCAATGGCCCCACCACGCGCCAGGCGGCGCATCACTTCATCAGCATCGCCAACGATCTGGATCGCGAACTGCTCGCGCCGGAAGAACAGATCCCCGTCTCGGCCACCGCCTTGCAACTGCAATTGCAACGCGATCTGGACGACTTCTTCGACCAGCGGCTGATCACGGTGGAACTGGATCCGGATCTCATCGCCAAGGCGGCGGCCGGTGCCACCCGCATCCGCCTGCGCACCGGCGCGGCGTTCAGCGATTACGACCGCCGGCAGCTCTACCACCATGAGGCGCTGGTGCATTCGCTGACGGCGCTGAACGGGCGCGAGCAGCCGCTGTTTTCCAGTCTCTCGCTGTCGTCACCGCGCAGTACGACCACGCAGGAAGGCCTGGCGACCTTCGCCGAGCAGATCACCGGCAGCATCGACATCGAACGGATGAAGCGCATCAGCCTGCGCATCGAGGCGGTGTCGATGGCCCTGTCCGGCGCGGATTTCCTGCAGGTGTTCGACTACTTCCGCGAAGCCGGCCAGAGCACCGGCGAGAGCTTCGCGTCGGCGCAGCGCGTGTTCCGCGGCGTGCCGCCGACCGGAGGCGCGGCCTTCACCAAGGACACCGTGTACCTGCGCGGACTGATCTCGGTGCATACGTTCTTCCGGCACGCCTTGCAGCAGGATCGGCTGCAGCTGTGCCGTCGCCTGTTCGCTGGGAAGATGACGCTGGAAGACGTGGAACGTTTCGATCCGCTGTTCGACAGCGGCGCGCTGATGACGCCGCGCTGGCTGCCGCCGTGGGTCAGCCGCGCCAACGGGCTCGCGGGCATGCTCGCGTTCTCGCTGTTCGCCAACCGCATCCGCATGGACCAGTTGACCGCCCAGGCCTGACGGCGTCGCCGGCAGCGCGCGCTTCAGAAGTGCGTATCGACCGCGCCGATGACGCGATGCGCGTCGTCGACGACCAGCAGATGGCGCCACTTGTCGAAGGTCAGGCACGGGTGGGAAATGTCGAAGCAGAGCAGATCGCCGACGCGCAGGTCGTCTTCCGCTGCCAGTTCGAGAAACGCGTGCTGATCCATCATCGCGGTGATCCGCCAGTGGACCGGCGCCGCCTGCGGTGCGTCGTCGTGCAGTTCGGGCCGGTGCCACAGGGCCGGCAACGGAAATCCGGCATCGAAGGCGGCGTCGCGTTTGCCGAGTCCGATGATGGCGCGGCCGGGCTCCGGCCGGGACTGCACGCAGGCCCATACGCGCAAGGCCGGGCGGAGCCCCGTCACCATCGCGCGCGCGACCGGATTGACCGCATGCATGCGCTCGGCGGCGAGCTTGTACGCGCCGACGTCGTGGGTCAGGTAGCAGCCCGGGCGAAGGACGATGTGCGCGCGCCCGGCCAGTGGCGCGAAGGTTTCGGCCACGACGTCGAACCACGCCGAACCCGCGCCCGACAGTACGGCCGGCGTTTCGGCGAACGCGTCGCGCGCCTCCAGCGATTCCCATAACGCGACCGTGCGTGCGAGCAGGGCGCGAATCGGGGCCTCTTCCTTCAGCACGCCTTCGTAGGTTTCCACACCGGCCAGCACCACCGCGGGCCAGCGTGCGATCTCGGCCAGCACCGCTTCGGCCTGCGCTGTGTCGCGAACGCCGCTGCGGCCGCCGCTGACGCCGACTTCCAGCAGCACGCGGACGGTCTGTCCGCGCGCCGCGAAATGCCGCCCGAGCGCGGCGACGTTGTCCGCCGAATCGACCAGGCAGGCGAACCAGGCGTCCGGATGCGCGGCCTGCATGTCGGCGATCAGTTCGAAATTCGCCTTGCCGACAAGCTGGTTGGCCATCAGCACGCGGCGTGCGCCATGCGTCACGGCCGCGATCGTCTGCGGCGCGGTTGCCAGCGTCAGTCCCCATGCGCCGGCGCGCGCCTGCATGTCGAACAGCGCCGGGCTCATCGTGGTCTTGCCGTGCGGCGCGAGCAGACAGCCGTAGGCGGCCACGAAGCCGCGCATCCAGTCGAGGTTGTGTGCCAGCGCCGATGCCTGCAGCACGGCGGCAGGCAGGCTCACCTCTTCCCGCAGGATGGACGGCCGCGCTTGCGCCAGACGCTCCGCGCTCCAGGAATCGCCGGCAGGCAGGCCCTTGCCGTTCAACACGGCCGGCGAACGATACGCGTCATCCTGCATGGCGAATCCATCCCTGTGCGTGGGGCGGACATCGTGCCACGTTGCGGCGTTCGCGTTGGTGCGCGCCGCGCGGACGGATCAGAAGTCGAACTGCACGCGTCCGGCCAGCGTGCCGGTGTCGTCGAGCGTGCGGGCGGCGAGCCGATCGCGTCGGCGCGATTCGGTCCAGTCGATCATCACGCGCATGTGGCGGTGCGCGTACCAGTTCACGCCCGCGGCCCAGGATTCGCCGCGCACGTGGCGCGGGGTCGCCATGCCGTTGCCGTTCTGCTGGCCGTCGATGCGGTCATAGCGCAGCGCCAGTTCCCACGCGCCGCTCTTGCGTTGCGGCTTGAGTTGAACGAAGCGGCCGGCCTTGGCGTCGTACGGCCGCGATTCACCGGTGAGCAGCCAGCTGATCTGCGCGTAGCCACCGTCTATGCGCGCGCGCTGCGCGCCGTCATCGTAGTCCGCGCGTCCGTATTCGCCCTGCCAGGACCACGGTCCGTGCACCGCAGCCAGTTCCAGGCCGTAGCGCGTGGCGTCAACATCGCGGCCGCCGCTGAAGTCGATCAGCGTCAGGCGGCTGTTGTCGGCGTAGTAGCCGGCCAGGCGCGAACGCACGCGCAGCGCATTCGCGCCGTTCGCGCCCGGATGATCGTAGTGTTCGCGACCGGCGGATACGGCCAGGTGCAGCACGCGGCCGGCTTCGCGTTGAGGCGCCAGGCCGACGCGTGCACTGCCGGCGTGTCCCGGCGTCTGCCAGACGTCGATCGATTCCAGGCTGTAGGCGCTGGCGGCCCAGAACAGCCCGTTGCTCCGGTAGCCGTTCCAACCCAGGCCCAGGCGATAGCCCGGTGCCAGCGACTGCGCCAGCTGGCTGCGCTCGATCAGCGGAATGTGGTTGGTGCTGCCGCGGTCATCCAGCGTGTAGAACTGCTTGAACTGGCCCAGCGTGAACGTCTGGCTGCCGCGCGTCCAGGCAAGATAGACATCACGCGCGATGACATCGTCGTTGGCGAAATCCGCTTCCAGCTTGTAGTTGAGGGCGAACAGCTTGCCGCTCATCCCCAGCCACGCGGCGCGGACGGTGTCGCCATCGCGCTCGTCGCGGCCGCGGTCGTCGTTGTCGAAGCGCGCCGCGTCGTAATACAGGCGCCCGCTGAAATCGGCCGATACCGGCGTCTGCGCGAATGCGGGTGCGGCCCCGAGCAGACTCGACAGCACGACGGAAAAGGGCAGGATTCGACGCATGGCGCGGTGTTCCGGGACAGGACCGGCCGGGACGATGGCAGCCGTTTTCCGCCGGACCAATAGCGCATTGGTACTAGGTCGCCGGCGCGGACCGCGTGCGACACTGCGCGCCATGCATCTGTCCAGGCTCCTCATCGCCGATGACCACCCGCTGTTCCGGGCGGCGGTGGTGCATGCGCTGCGCGAAGCCATCGAAGTCGACAGCGTGATCGAGGCAGCCAGCGTCTCCGCTCTGACCGAGGCCCTGCAGGCGCAACCGGATGTCGAACTGGTGCTGCTGGATCTGGCGATGCCCGGCGCGCGCGGCTTTTCCTCGCTGGTCTGGCTGCGCGGCGAGCGGCCGGATATCCCGGTGATCATCATTTCCTCCAACGATCACCCGCGGGTCATCCGCCGCGCGCAACAGTTCGGCGCCGCCGGGTTCATTCCGAAATCCGCACCGGTCGAAGCCATCCGTATCGCGGTGGAAGCCGTGATGCAGGGCGATACCTGTTTCCCCCAGGGTGCGGCCGAACGATCCGAGCGCGATGCGCAGCTTGCGGCGCGGCTGGCGCGTCTGACGCCGCAGCAGTTCCGCGTGCTGCTGAGCATCGCCGACGGCCTGCTCAACAAGCAGATTGCCTACGAAATGGGATTGGCGGAAAACACGGTGAAAGTGCACGTCACCGCCATCCTGAAGAAACTGGAATGCACCAGCCGCACGCAGGCCGCGTTGCTGGTCGCCGCGCTGGAGCCGGAAGCGCCGGAGGACTGATCCGGCGCAGGCGGATCAGGCGTGGCGCAGCCGCGTCTGCATCATCAGCGCGCGCAGGGCCGGCGGACGCACCGGCTTCGGCAACAATCCCCAGCCGTTTTCGCGTGCCAGCTGCTGTATCGCTTCGTCGCGCTCGGCGGTGATCAGGATGACCGGCGGTGCCGCGCCCCAGCGCTCGACCAGTCGCGGATACAACTCCGGGCCGGTGATGTCGCCGAGGCGCACGTCCAGCAACAGCAGCTCCGGCGTGCTGCCGGGTGCCGCTGCCGCCAATGCCTGATCCGCACCTTCGGCCAGCTCGACCCGGCATCCCCAGCGTTCGAGCAGGGTGCGCGTGGCCGCGCTGACGCGTGCGTCGTCATCGATGCACCACACGCGATAGCCGGCCAGCGAGGAATCATTGCGGGCAATGTCATTGCCGACCGCCTCCGCATCCTGCACGGCGGAGGCCGTCGCGCCGGCCAGCCCGAGCGGTACGGTGATCGAGAACACGCTGCCGCGTCCCGGCGTCGAGCGCAGGCCGATGCGATGGCCGAGCAGGCGGGCGATGCGCTCGACGATCGCCAGGCCCAGCCCCGCACCGCCGCCGCCTTCATCCAGCCGGCGGAACTCCTCGAAGATCTCGCGCTGCAAGGCCGGCGCGATACCGGGGCCGGTGTCGTGCACTTCGATGCGCAGGGCGTCGCCCTCGCGACGCGCGCCGAGCAGCACACGGCCGCGCGACGTATAGCGCACGGCGTTGGACAGGAAGTTCTGCAGGATGCGCCGCAGCAGCGCTTCGTCACTGCGGACCACCGCACTGCTGCGCACCCAGTCCAGTTGCAGGCCGGCGGCCGAAGCGAGGATGCCGAATTCGCGCGCCAGCGTTTCCAGCAGCGGCGCGATGGGGAAATCGCAGGTCCGCGTTTCCAGTGCGCCGGACTCCAGCCGCGAGATGTCGAGCAGGCTGTTGAGGATGGCGTCCTGTGCGGTCAGCGCTTCTTCGATGTGATCGGCCACCTCGCGGCTGTTGGGATCGTGCAGGCGCGAATGCAGGGCGGACAGGAACATGCGCGCGGCATTGAGTGGTTGCAGCAGATCATGCACGGCAGCGGCGACGAAGCGCGTTTTCGAGCGGTTCGCGCGCTCGGCCTCGCGTTTGGCTTCGGCCAGATCGTGGGTGGCTTCGTCGATGCGCATGCGCAGCGTGTCGGCCAGCGAACGCAGATCGCGCGCCGCCGACTTGTACGCGGTGATGTCGGCGTAACTGGTGACGAAGCCGCCATCGGGCAGCGGATTTCCACGAATCTCGATGACGCTGCCGTCGGCGCGCTCGCGTTCGTGCATGTGCGGCTTGCCCGATCGCAGGTGGTTGAGCCGGCGATCGATGGCTTCGTCAATCGGTCCGGGACCGAGCAGGCCGCGTTGCGCGTTGTAGCGGAACACGTCGGCGATCGGCCGCCCGACATGGATGAAGCCGGGCGGGAACTTGAACAGTTCGATGTAGCGCCGGTTCCAGGCGACCAGGTTCAGCTGCGCATCGACCACGCACACGCCCTGCGGCAGATGCTGCAGGCTCGGGCTTTCTCCGTAGTCGGCGCTGCGCGCGGCCTGCACGAGCCCATCCTGCGCGGTGCGCAGTTCCGCGGCGTGATGCGTGACCAGCCGTTCGAGTTCGACCCGGCTGCGTTCGCGCAATTGCGCCAGCCGGCGCCGTTGCAGCAGTGACAGCGCGATCAGGGCCAACACCAGCAACGCGCCGGCCACGGCGATGGCGGTCGTGCGCGCATCGGCGACGCTGGCATCGGTCGAACGCAGCAGGTGCAGCGTCCAGTCCTGCGTGCGCATCGGCAGCGAAACCCACAGCACATCGCCGGTCCCGGGAAGCCGCGCGCGCTGCACGTCCGCATCCAGCCGTTCGCTGACGCGATAGCCGAGCAGCGGCAACGGCGCCTGCCCGTATTGCCGCGTGCGTTGCAGGCGTTCGCGTTCGGCGGCGCCGAGCGGATGCAGATCGCGGTAGCGCCAGGCGGGCTGGCTGGACAGGAAGATCACGCCGTTGGCGTCGGTGGCGAAGACTTCATCCGACGAGGCGTCCCATTCCCGCTCCAGCGGCAGCAGCACGACCTTGACCACGACCACGCCGATCGAGTCGCCGCGGACATCGCGCACGGCTTCGGACATGAAGAATCCCGGCACCGAAGTGGTGACGCCCTCGGCGTAGAAGCTGCCCGAGCCCTGCCGCATCGCCTGCTGGAAATACGGTCGGAAGTGATAGTGGTTGCCGACGTTGCTGGCGTCGCCGCTGCGCCAGTTGCTGGCGGCGATGGCCCGGCCGTGGCGATCCAGCAGGGTCAACGTGGAGGTGGCGGCTGCGCCGTTGACCTGCTCGAGCTTCTGGCTGAGCAGTTGCGACTGCGCGGGCGTGATGGCGTCCACCGCCAGCGCGGCGCGGATCTCCGGATCCAGCGCCAGCGCCACCGGCAGCACGCGATAGCGCGCAATCAGCGACTCCAGCGCGTCGCCGTGCAGGCGCAACTGTTCGCGCGCCTGCGCCGCGTCGGACAGCAGCCGGTGCTGCTGCAACTGCCGCATCACCAGCCAGCTCAGCAGGAGGATGGCCGCCAGCAGTGACAGGCGCAGGCCGAGGCGGAACCAGGAAGACGTGCGGGACATTGCGGCATGCTCGGGCAGTTGGGCGTGATTCTCAATCCCCGCGTGGCCGTGGCGATACCGGCGGACACGGCCTAGTACCAAAGGACTACTAGTACCAATGCGTTATCGGATCCCGCGCCCACCGCGCGTAGAACACGCACTCCGTCCCGCAACGCGAGATCCGCCGTGCACGTTTCCACGCATCCCGTCGCCCCCCCGGAAGCACGCCCGTTCTACCGCCAGTTGTACGTGCAGGTGCTGATCGCCATCACCATCGGCGCGTTGCTGGGCCATTTCGAGCCCGCGTTCGCCGCACAGCTCAAGCCGTTGGGCGATGCCTTCATCAAGCTGGTGAAGATGATCATCGCGCCGGTCATCTTCCTGACCATCGTGACCGGCGTGGCCGGCATGCCGCACCTGGGCAAGGTGGGCCGCGTGTTCGGCAAGGCGATGACCTATTTCCTGTTCTTCTCCACGCTGGCGCTGGTCGTCGGCCTGGTGGTGGCGAACGTGGTGCAGCCCGGCGCGGGCATGAACATCAACCCCGCGGACCTGGACATCGGTGCGGTGCGCGACTACACCCAGAAGGCGCACGACCTGAGCCTGGTCGAGTTCCTGCTGGACATCATTCCGTCCTCGCTGCTTGGTGCCTTCACTTCGCCGAACATCCTGCAGGTGCTGCTGGTGGCCGTGGTGTTCGGCATCTCGCTGGCGATGACCGGCGAACGCGGGCGTCCGATTGTGGATTTCCTCGAAGCGCTGACCGTGCCGGTATTCAAGATGGTGCACCTGCTGATGAAGGCCGCGCCCATCGGGGCGTTCGGCGCCATCGCCTTCACCATCGGCAAGTACGGCATCGCCTCGCTGGTCAACCTGGCATGGCTGGTGGGCACGTTCTACGTCAGCTCGCTGCTGTTCGTGCTGGTCGTGCTCGGCGCGGTGTCGCGGTTGTGCGGCTTCTCGGTGCTGAAGCTGGCGCGCTATCTGAAGTCGGAGCTGCTGCTGGTGCTCGGCACTTCTTCATCGGAGTCGGCCCTGCCTTCGCTGATGGAAAAGATGGAAAAGGCCGGCTGCGAGAAATCCGTGGTCGGGCTGGTCGTGCCGACCGGCTACTCGTTCAACCTGGACGGCACCAACATCTACATGACGCTGGCGGCGCTGTTCATCGCACAGGCGACCAATACCGAGCTCAGCCTGTGGCAACAGATCACCTTGCTGCTGGTGGCGATGCTGTCGTCTAAGGGCGCAGCCGGCGTTACCGGCGCCGGCTTCATCACCCTGGCGGCCACGCTTTCGGTGGTGCCGACCGTGCCGGTGGCGGGCATGGCGCTGATCCTGGGCGTGGATCGCTTCATGAGCGAATGCCGCTCGCTGACCAACTTCATCGGCAACGCTGTCGCCACGGTTGTGGTTTCGCGGTGGGAACGGGCGCTCGACACCGACAAGCTCGCCCGTGCGCTCGATGGCGAAGACGTGCCGGCGATGCCGCCGCTGCAGGCCGCGCCCTCGCTCGGCACCGATTGATCGTTTGCCGATCTTGCTGCGCAGCATCGGCCGGTCGGGCAATGACGCGCGCAGGCGTTAGAATCACCGGCACCTTCCGCGCAGTACAAAGACGTCCCTAATGTCCAACGACGATTTCAAGCAGGCCGCGCTCGAATACCACCGCATTTCCCCGCCGGGCAAGATCAAGGTCTCGCCGACCAAGCCCATGTTGACCCAGCGCGATCTGGCGCTGGCGTATTCGCCGGGGGTTGCCTACGCCTGCGAAGCCATCGTCGAGGATCCGCGCGCGGCCAGCGAAATGACCGCGCGCGGCAACCTGGTGGCGGTGGTGACCAACGGCACCGCGGTGCTCGGCCTGGGCAACATCGGCGCACTGGCGGGCAAGCCGGTGATGGAAGGCAAGGGCGTGCTGTTCCAGAAGTTCGCCGGCGTCGATGTCTTCGACATCGAGATCAATGAAACCGATCCCGACAAGCTGGTGGACATCATCGCCAGCCTCGAACCGACCTTTGGCGGCATCAACCTGGAAGACATCAAGGCGCCGGAGTGCTTCATCGTCGAGCGCAAGCTGCGCGAGCGGATGAACATTCCGGTCTTCCACGACGATCAGCACGGCACGGCGATCATCGTCGGCGCGGCGGTCGTCAACGCGCTGGAAGTGGTCGGCAAGAAGATCGAGGACGTGAAGCTGGCCACCAGTGGCGCCGGCGCGGCGGGCATCGCCTGCCTGGACATGCTGGTCGCGCTGGGCCTGAAGCCGGAGAACATCCTGGCGGTGGATCGCGACGGCGTGCTCTACACCGGCCGCCCGAACATGGATCCGGACAAGGCCCGCTACGCGCGCGAAACACCCAAGCGCACGCTGGCCGAAATCGTCGATGGCGCGGACATCTTCCTTGGCCTGTCGGCGGCTGGCGTGCTGAAGCCGGAAATGGTCGCCACGATGGCGCCGCGACCGATCATCCTGGCGCTCGCCAATCCGACGCCGGAAATCCTGCCGGAAGAAGCGCGCCGCGTGCGCCCGGACTGCATCATCGCCACCGGCCGTTCGGACTACCCGAACCAGGTCAACAACGCGCTGTGCTTCCCGTACATTTTCCGCGGTGCGCTGGACGTCGGTGCGACCGGCATCAACGAGGCGATGAAGCTCGCCTGCGTGCACGCCATCGCCAAGCTTGCCCGCCGCGAAGCGTCGGATCTGGGCGCCGCCTATGGCGATGAAGTGCCCTGCTTCGGTGCCGAATACCTGATTCCGCGTCCGTTCGATCCGCGCCTGCTGGTGGAGCTCGCGCCGGCCGTGGCGAAGGCGGCGATGGAATCCGGCGTGGCCTCGCGCCCGATGCCGGATCTGGAGGCCTATCGCGAGAAGCTCGGCCAGTTCGTCTATCGCACCAGCCTGATGATGAAGCCGGTGTACGACCGTGCGCGCGCCGATCGCAAGCGCGTGGTCTACGCCGAGGGCGAAGAGGAAACCGTGCTGCGCGCGGTGCAGACGGTCATCGACGAACAGCTCGCCTATCCGATCCTGATTGGCCGGCCCGATGTCATCGAAGCGCGCATCCAGCGGCTCGGCCTGCGCATGCGTCCGGGCGTGGATTTCGAGCTGACCAACCAGGATGACGATCCGCGCTTCAACGACTACTGGCAGCACTACCACGCACTAACCTCGCGTCGTGGCGTCACCCCTGCCGCGGCCAAGAACCTGATGCGTTCCCGGCCGACCCTGATCGCCGCCGTGATGGTCGCGCGTGGCGAGGCCGATGCGATGGTCAGCGGCCTGGTTGGACGTTTCCACAAGAAGCTCGGCTACGTGCGCAGCGTGATTCCGCTGGATCCGGGCGTGCAGTCGACCTCGGCCATGACCGGCGTGATCAACAACCAGGGCGCGTACTTCTTCCTCGACACGCACGTGCAGGAAGATCCGACTGCCGAACAGATCGCCGAAGCCACGCTGCAGGCGGCGTATCGCCTGAAGCTGTTCGGCATCGAACCGCGCGTGGCGCTGCTGTCGCATTCGAACTTCGGCAGCCACGAAACCAAGGGCTCGGTGAAGATGCGGCAGGTGCGCGAGCTGCTGCTCAAACGCAATCCCAAGTTGAACGTCGATGGCGAAATGCAGGGCGACACCGCGTGGGACGAAGTGCTGCGCAATCGCATCATGCCCGGCAGCACGCTGACCGGCCGCGCGAACCTGTTCGTGCTGCCGAACCTGGACGCCGCCAACATCACCTACAACATGGTGCGCGTGGTGACCGATGGCGTGGCGATCGGCCCGATCCTGATGGGCATTTCCAAGCCGGTGCACATCCTGACCACCAGCGCGACGCCGCGTCGCGTGATCAACATGACCGCGATTGCCGCGGTGGATGCGCAGATCCGCGCGCAGCGTGACGCGGAAAAGGCGAGCCTGGGCTGACGTTGATCGCGCAACCCACCTGGCAGCCACGAAGAAAAAAGCCCCGCAATGCGGGGCTTTTTTTCAGCGGACTCCCGGCAGGACGTTCACGCCCTCAGTGTTCATCGCCGAGGATGCGCCGCTGCAGTTCGTCCAGATAGGCATCGGCTTCTTCGATGCTGCCGAAAATGCTTTCGATGGGAACGGCCTGGACGATCTCCAGCACCTTGCGGATCTGTTCCTGCGGATGCACGACCAGCACGCGGCCGTTGTGCGGCGCCAGCGCCTTGCGCGCGCGCAGGATGCTGCGAACACCCGCGCTGCTGATGTAGTCCAGATGCGCCAGATCCAGCACCAGTGCGTGCGGACGATCGGCGAGCAGCGGTTCAAGCTGCTCATCCAGCGATTCGAAGCTGCCCGAATCCAGCCGGCCACTCAGCATCACGTAGTGATTGCCGTTGACGGGGGGATAGATGTCGATTCCAAGATTCACGTGCGGTGCTTCCTGTCCAAGTCCGCTTGCTGCTCAGTCCTGCTCATCGCCTTCTAGCACCTTGCGCTGCATGGCGTCCAGGTAAGCATCGGCCTCGGCAGTGGAACCGAAGATGTCGTTGAGCGGCACGGCCTTGACCACGTCGAACACCTTCTGGATCTGCGGTTGCGGATTGACGATCAGTACTTTTCCGCCATGACCGGCCAGTGTTTTACGCGCCTTGAAAATCGATCGGATGCCGGCGCTGCTGATGTATTCCAGATCCGACAGATCCAGCACCAGCGAATGCAGCTGCGGCGTGAGCAGCGGCGCCAGCGCTTCGTCCAGATCCTCGTAGGTGTGGGTATCGAGCCGGCCCTGCACGGCGACGCGCTGGCTGCCCTGGCCCGGTGGCTGGATCACGATGTCCAGGCTCATGACGCTTTCTCCTCGTTGCCGGTGCGCAGGCTGACGCGCAACACGTTGTGGGTGGCGGTGCGGTGGTAGGCGATGCGGTGGGCGAGCTGCCGGATCAGATATACGCCGAGTCCGCCGATTGCGCGCTCCTGGATGTCGGCGTCGAGATCGGGTTCGGGCGCGGTCAGCGGATCGAAGGGCGCGCCGGTGTCACGGAACTCCAGATGCAGCAGTTCGCCTTCCAGACTGATGTCGACGGACAATTCGTGCTGCGGAATCCCCATCGGCTCGCCGCCGTAATCGATTGCGTTGCTTGCCAGCTCCTCGACGATGAGGCGGACGTCATTGCGCAACTCGCGGCCGATGCCATGACGGCTCAATACCGCTTCCAGCGATGCGTTGAGATCCTCCACCCGGGCGTATTCGCCGGGAACGATCAGGCGTATCAGCATGGCGCGTTCCTCCTTGTCCGTGAGTGTCGCGTGGCGCGCACGATCATGGGGGACCCTTTGTCCGAAGGGGCGTGACCCCGTCCATCGTGCGTGGGTCGAACGGCCGTCAGGTGCGATCCTGGCGCAGGCGCATGGCCAGGACGGTGAGGTCATCCGACTGTGCGGCAGGATGCGCGAAAGCGTGGACGCGGGCAATCAGCCCGAGGCATTGATCCTGTGCGCTGGCGCCGGATTCCAGCGCGGCGCATACCCGCGACAGGCCGAACGCTTCCTGCTGGCTGTCGAATGCTTCGGTAATCCCGTCGGTGTAGGCGAGCAGGGTCGCGCCCGGCGCCAGCCTGCCGTGCCATTCGGGGAAATCGACGCTGGCCTCGAAACCCAGCGGCGGCCCCGTCTCCACCGGAACCGCTTCGCACCGTCCGTCGGCGAAATGCAGCAGGGGCGGGTCATGGCCGGCACTGGCGAGCACCAGTTCGCCGGTGCGCGGGTCTACCCGACCGAACAGCACGGTGGTGAACATGCAGGTGTCGTTGCGTTCGACCAGCCGCGAGGAAGCTTCGGCCAGCACCTGCGCGGGCGAGGTGCCGCTGCGCGCGGCAATTTCCAGCACGGTCACGGTCCGCGCCATGAACAGCGCCGCGGGAATGCCCTTGTCCGACACATCGCCAATCGCGAACCACAGGCGGCCGTCGCTGCTGTCGAAAAAGCTGTAGAAATCTCCACCGACCGTTTTCGCCGGTTCCAGTTGCGCCCAGATCTCCAGATGGCGGTCATCGCGATCGATCACGCGGCCTGGCGGCAACATTGCCTGCTGGATGTCGCGCGCGATCGCCAGTTCGCTCTCCAGCTTCTGGCGTGCCGCACCCATTTCCTCGATTTCGCGCAGCTGTTGCTGGATCGACGTGCGCGCATGTTCCAGCGTGCGCGCCATCAACCCGACTTCGTCTTCGCGCCGGAGGTACGGCACCGGTTGTTCGTAGTGGCCTTCGGCCAGGTAGGCCGCCGACTCGGTGAGGCGTTCGACCGGCTCGCTGATGCGGCGGGACAGGCGGCGCACCAGCAGCATGCAGATCAGTGCCAGCACCGTTCCGACACCGGCGAGCAGCCACAGCGCGCGATCCAGCCGCTCGATGATGAGGTCATACGACTGCGCCACCAGCAACGACCACCCGCTGTCGCCCACCGGTTCGACCACGGTGAAACGCTTTTCGCCGGTCAACGCGTCGGTGTGCACAAGCTGCAAGGCACGGCGCAGGCGGACGGCCTCCGCGGTTGGCAGCAGGTCCAGACGTCCGGTGCGGCGGATGAGCTGTTCCAGCGTCAGCCCGTCCGCCACACTGAAATCCGGGTTCGCCGCCAGCGTGCCGGCCGGCGCCACCAGCGACACGCGCCAGCCGGGCAGGTGGGCAAGCGTGTCGAACTGGTCGGTCAGCATGGACAGCGGCAGGTCGAGGCTGACCATTCCGCGCGTCATCACGCCGCGCCCGTGCGGTCGCAGCGGGCGGTTGTAGGTCACCATCCACACGCGGCCGGCGGTCTGGTTCAGATAGGGCTCGGACCACCAGCCGTCCGGCGCGGCCACGGTGCGCTGGAACCAGCCCTGCGCGCGCACGTCGTAGCCATCGGCGACGAAATCGCGGTCACGGCCGTCGGCGGCGACGTAGCGGGCGAACAACGGTTGACCGGCGTCGTCGGATTCCAGGACCAGCAGACCGCCTGCGCAGCCCGGCGTGGCGCGCACCATCGCCCGCAGCGTGGTCATCAGTTCATCCGGATCCAGATCCGAGTTGGCGACCAGGTCGGACAGGCCGCGCATGCTGATCACCACCGAGCGCATGGCGTTGTCCAGCCGGTCGGCAGCTTCCTGTGCGCTGGCCCGCGTATCGCCGCGCGCGTCCTCCACGATCAGCCGGCGCACGAACCACGAAATCGCCACGACCAGCAGAACCAGCAGCAATACATTGAGCAGGCCCGACCACAGCGCGATGCGCGTGCGCAGGCTCTGCCGCCAGTGCGCCCGCCCGGCGTGCATCGACAACGGCCGCTGGTGCCGACTTCCCGTCATGCGCTCTCCCGGTCCTTGAGTGTTCCCCCGTCCGGATGATACGTCGCGACGCATGACATCGCCTGCCGTCAGAGGTCTCATTTTGGTGTGGTCGCAGTGTCCCGGGACAACGAAAAAATCACGCTTCCATACGCCCGCGTAGCCAGCGCCGGGCGGGAGGGGTGCGATACACTTCGGGGTCCTGAAAACGACAACGTCAGCGCGCTGCGCGCGACAGATGGGAGTGGTAATGAACTGGTTGAACGAGATGTTGCAGAGCGATCCGGATCCGGTGGAAACCCGCGAGTGGATCGATTCGATGCAGGCGGTGATTGCGAACCAGGGCGCCCTGCGTGCACATCAGTTGCTCGAAGGCATGGTCGAAGTCACGCGCCGCGCCGGCGCCTACCTGCCGTTCTCGCCCACCACGGAATACGTCAACACGATTTCGCCGGCGAATGAAGCCAAGTCGCCCGGCGACGCCGCGCTGGAATGGCGCATCCGTTCGATCATCCGCTGGAACGCGATGGCCACCGTGGTGCGCGCCAACCGCAAGCCCGGTGACCTCGGCGGACACATCGCCAGCTTCGCCTCCGGCGCCACGCTGTACGACGTGGGCTTCAACCACTTCTGGCGCGCGCCCAGCGACAGCCATCCGGGCGACCTGCTGTTCATCCAGGGCCACAGCGCGCCGGGCATCTACGCGCGTTCGTTCCTGGAAGGCCGCATCAGCGAGCAGCAGCTCGACAACTTCCGCATGGAAGTCGACGGCCAGGGCATCTCGTCCTATCCGCACCCGTGGCTGATGCCGGACTACTGGCAGACGCCGACCGTGTCGATGGGCCTGGGCCCGCTGGCGGCGATCTACCAGGCGCAGTTCATGAAGTACCTGGAGCACCGCGGCCTGATCGAAAAGTCCGACCGCAAGGTGTGGTGCTTCATCGGCGACGGCGAGAGCGACGAACCGGAAACCCTGGGCGCGATCGCGCTGGCCGGCCGCGAAGGCCTGGACAACCTGATCTTCGTGGTCAACTGCAACCTGCAGCGCCTGGATGGCCCGGTGCGCGGCAACGGCAAGATCATCCAGGAACTGGAAGGCGTGTTCCGCGGCGGCGGCTGGAACGTCATCAAGCTGCTGTGGGGCAGCTACTGGGATCCGCTCCTCGCGCGCGATACCAGCGGCGTGCTGAAGAAGCTGATGATGGAAACCGTCGACGGCGAGTACCAGAACTGCAAGGCGTTCGGCGGCAAGTACACGCGCGACAACTTCTTCGGCAAGTACCCGGAGACGGCGGCCATGGTCGCCAACCTGTCCGACGACGACATCTGGCGCCTCAATCGCGGCGGCCACGATCCGCACAAGGTCTACGCGGCCTACCACGAGGCGGTGAGCACCAAGGGCATGCCCACGGTGATCCTGGCCAAGACGGTGAAGGGCTACGGCATGGGTTCGGCGGGTGAATCGCTAAACCCGACCCACCAGACCAAGAAGCTGGACGACGAGGCCATCCGCACATTCCGCGACCGCTTCAACATCCCGGTCACCGACAAGCAGCTGGAAGAGGCGGCGCAGGTGCCGTTCTACCACCCGGGCGAGAACTCGCCGGAAGTGCAGTACCTGAAGGAACGCCGCGCCGCGCTGGGCGGCTATCTGCCGCAGCGCCGCCGCAAGGCCAGCCAGTCGATCGACACGCCCAAGCTGGAAGCCTTCGACCGTCTGCTCAAGAGCACCGGCGACCGCGAGATCTCCACCACCATGGCG
>JAEZYE010000014.1 GCA_023419315.1 Pseudomonadota bacterium | reverse complement strand
ACGTTGATGACGAATTCAGCGCTGCGCACCACGGGGACCCAGTCGTTCATCAGCACGGCGCTGACACTGTACTGGCCGTTGCCCAGCCCGCTCAGCGTGTGGCTCCACTTGCCCGAGGCATCCGCCGTGGCATCGCCCTTGAGGACATTGTCCACGTAGATCCACAGCTTGCCGTGCGGATTGGCATAGCCGTGCAGCGTCGGCGTGGTGTCATCCACGGTCGCGCCGCTGGCGAAGTTGCCGGTGATGCCGCCCGCACCGTCGTAACCGTACGCAATGCTCACGTTCGGCGAGGTATCCACGGTGAACTTGACGTTGTTGCCCCAACCGCTGCGGTTGCCGGCGTCGTCGACGGCCTTGACGCCGACCTGCTCGAAGCCATCTGCAAGCGCCGGAACCGTGAAGCTCCACTTGCCACTGGCGTCTGCACGGGTGGAGCCCAGCAAGCGCTGGCCCATGCCATAGAGTTCCACGACGACATTGGCCTGCGCCGTGCCATGGAACGTCGGGGTGTTGTCATCGATGATGCTGCCGGACGCGAAGATGCCGGTCTTGCTGCCCACGCTGTCGATTGCGCTCGTGATGCTCGGCGCCTTGGGAGCCACCGTATCGACGGTGAAATCGAATGCGCCGATCCTGGGGCCCTCATTCGATCCTTCCGGGGTCAGCGAGGCGGTGAACGTGTGGCGACCCTCGCTCAGCGCGCCGGGTGTGAAGCTCCACTGGCCGGAAGCATCGGTCGCCACGGAACCCTTCAGCACGTCGCCCTCGTAGATCTTCACGATGCCGGCGGCGCTCGCCGTGCCGTGCAGCGTCGGCGTGGTGTCATCCACCTTACGGCCACTGGCGAAGTCGCCGATGATGCTGCCCGTGTCATCGGTGCCGTGGGTAATGGTCGCCGACGGCGACAGCGTGTCCACGGTCAACTTGACGTTGTTGCCCCAGCCGCTGCGGTTGCCGGCGTCATCGACCGCCTTGACGCCGACCTGCTCGAAACCTTCAGCCAGCGCGGGCACGGTGAAGCTCCAGTTGCCATTGGCGTCGGCGCGCACGCTGCCAAGCAGGCGCTCGTTCATTCCATACAGTTCCACGATCACATTGGGTTCGGCCGTGCCGTGGAAGGTCGGGGTGTTGTCATCGATGACGCTGCCGGAAATGAAGCTGGCGGTCGCACCACCTGCATCGTCGATCGCACTGGTGATGGTCGGCGCTTTCGGAGCAATCGCGTCCGAAGTGACCGGGGTCGCCGTCGCGTCGGCGGTGTCTTGCACGACGGTGCTCGCGGCGAAAGACTGCGCCGCCGCATCCATCTGGTTGCGGTTTTCGGAATTGGGGGAGGACGAAATTTCAGAAGTCATTTTTTCAGCAGTTCCTTGGAGAAAAGAAAACAGGAAACCGAGCACCCATCGGCACTCTTCACTCTGCCTGCGACCCGTGCCGGCGTCGCGAAACAGATCCGCGGGCGGACGTTTCAATCCGACATGCGCCCACGGCATCGCCTGACGCCGTTGCGGCGACACGCGAATCGGATCTGCTTGCGGACGGGAAACGCCATCGGTCGGCGTTGACTGCACTCGCATCCCGCGCAAACAACATTGCCCTGCCGCCTCCAACGCCCATCAGCCATCAGCGGCAATCGGGGAAATCCAATCCCTGGCGAGCACCGGTTCCTCGTCGCGGAAAATGGATCCGGGCCAGCAGGATTCTGCGGACATGGCTGCATCGCTGAAGGCGGCAACCATGCAGGGGCGTGCATCGTAAGTGCGCGTTGTCGGCGCTGTCATGGAAACAGCCGATACGCAAAATCAAGGCAAAGATGGATGTTTTGATGCTGTCGACGATGCGAGAGCCGGAGTCTTCAACACATCATCGGGAAGATCACCGAAGGCACGTGATGCCGCGAGCGGCTTCATCAATTGGCGGACGTTGCACCGAATTCACGCACTGCCTGTAAGCAAGATGTCGTGCAGCGGGAAATCGCTCATTGCGATTCCTCCTGTCCACGGAGTGATGCCGAATGTGCTGCATTCGCTACGAGCCGGCCGATCACGATTCCATCCGCTGGCGCATGATGATGGCGATGCCGATTCCGAAGTCGCGCATCAATGACACGACGGCTGTGCGAAGCGGCTGTGGGTGAACATGCGCCGCGGCCCGGGTTCGGAGAAACCGATTGCGGATCAGTTCCGCTGCGCGCGCAATGCCTGTTGTTCGGCGAGCGTCAACGCGACGTTGTCACGCAGATACGCGGGCTCCACGCATTCGGGCGCGAGTGCCTCGCCACGCTTGAAAGCCAGCGCGGCCAGCTGCGCGAGATCGGATGCATGCGGCAGCACGCTGGCGTCCACGCTCGAAAGCCGCGGCTGCAGGCGCAGCTGCAAGGCGCCATCGCATGCCGCAAATCCAGTGCCGGCGCCATGCCAGCGCTCCGGGCCTTCCGGCAATTCGACAGCCTCGGGCGCGGAAACGGTCGCGGTCGAAAGCGCGCGCAGATCCGCACCATCCCGCACGAACGTACCGGCATAGACTTCGCCCATGCGCGCGTCGATCGCCGCCAGTATGTGCGGTTGGGCGGCGGCGTCTCCGCCGTAAGGCAACACCAGCGAAGCGGCCACCACCTTGAGCGTCGACACCGGCACGATCGGGCGATCCAGTGCGAGGGCGATGCCCTGCGCGACGGCGATCGCCAGGCGCACGCCGGTGAATGCGCCCGGCCCGCGACTGATGGCGATGGCGTCCAGCTGCGTGCGTGCAATGCCGGCGTCTTCCAGCAGTGCCTCGGCCCACGGCAGCACCAGTTCGGCGTGGCGGCGCGGCGCGATTTCGAACCGTTCGCGCACCTGGCCATCCACATGGAGTGCGACGGAACAGGCTTCGGTGGCGGTTTCGAATGCGAGCAGTTTCATGGGGCGAGTCTAGCGCTTCGGTGCGATGCAGGCGTACAGGCCGGAATACGTTCGATCAGGCCGGCAACACCGGGTCGGCCGGCGCTGGCGCGAAGAACGATTGCACCTCTTCCAGCCGGCGCGTGCGCGCGAATGGCGGCAGCGAGTCGAGGAAAATACGGCCATAGGATTTTCCGAGCAGGCGCGGGTCGCACAGCACCAGCACACCGCGATCGGTTTCGCTGCGGATAAGCCTGCCCACGCCCTGCTTCAGCGCAATCACCGCCTGCGGCAATTGTTCATCGCGGAACGGGTTGCCGCCCTGGCGGCGAATCGCGTCCAGGCGCGCTTCGAATACCGGATCGTCCGGCGCTGCAAAGGGCAGTTTGTCGACCACCACCACGGACAGCGCATCGCCGGCGACATCCACGCCTTCGCGAAAGCTCGCCGCTCCCAGCAATACGCCATTGCCCGATTCACGGAAGCGCTGCAGCAGGGTGGCGCGCGGCGCTTCGCCTTGCACGAACAGCGGCCATGGACCGCCTCGCAGCGCTTCGGCGGCCTCGCGCAACGCGCGATGCGAGGCGAACAGCAGGAAGGCCCGACCTTCCGATGCTTCCAGCACGGGACGCACCGCCGCGATCACCGCCGAACCATAGTCTCGCGTGGCCGGATCCGGCAGCCCGGTCGGCAGGTAGCACAAGGCCTGGTTCGGCCAATCAAATGGGCTGGGCTGCAACAAGGTCGGCGGATCTTCCAGGCCCAGCCGCTCGGCGTAGTGGGCGAACTTGCCGCCCACCGCGAGCGTGGCCGATGTGAACACCCAGGCTGCATGCGATTTCTCCCGGTGTTCGCGCAGCGGCCCGGACACGTCCAGCGGCGTGCGCTGGCAACGGAATCCACGCTGCGTCAGCTCGTACCAGAACACGTCCGCCGCATCATCGGGTTCATCGTCGAAGCCGGGAATGCGCTCGCTTTCACCCATCCAGCGGCCGAGGCGATTGGCCAGTTCCTGGCCGCGCGCCGCGCATGCCTCCAGGCCGGGCGATGTGCTCGACAGGCCGGCCAGTGTCTGCACGAGTTCGATCAGCGCATCGGTCAATACATCGAAGCCATCGGCGACTTCCCGCTTGCCGAGCATGCGCTCCTGCGTACCGCGCACGGGCAGGCCTTCCATCGCCACGCGAAGTTCGCGCAATGCCTGCTCGAGCTTCAGCACAGGCGCTTGCAGAACGTGCAGAGCGCCCGACACGTCCTTGCACTCGGCCAGGCTGTCGCGCGCGAGTTCCTGCAAGGGCCGCAAGCCAAAGCCTTCGCCGAAGAAGTTGGCGGCCAGTTCGGGAAGCTGGTGCGCTTCATCGATGACGAACGCCTGCGCGCCCGGCAGGATTTCACCAAACCCTTCCTGCTTGAGCGCGAGATCCGCCAGCAACAGGTGGTGATTGACGACCACGACATCGGCCGCCTGCGCGCGCTGCCGGGCCTGCACGACGAAGCATTCTTCCCAGAACGGGCAATCGGTGCCGAGGCAGTTGTCGATCGTCGAGGTGACCATCGGCAGCAGCGGAGAATCGTCGGGCAGCGCGGCCAGTTCGGCCATGTCGCCGAATTGCGTGCGGCCGGCCCAGGCCACGATGCGCTGGAACTGATCGACCTGCTCGCGCGAAGTGAAGCGCGGTTCGCCCTTGGTCTGTTCCAGCCGATAGCGGCACAGGTAATTGGCCCGGCCCTTCAGCAGCGCCGATTTCAGGCCGACGCCCAGCGCATCGCGCACGCGCGGCAGATCCCGGTGATACAGCTGATCCTGCAGGGCGCGCGTACCGGTGGAGACGATCGTCTTCAAGCCCGACAGCAGCGCAGGGACCAGATACGCAAACGTCTTGCCGGTGCCGGTGCCCGCTTCGGCGACAAGGACGTCGCGGTTTTCGAACGCGTCGGCGATGGCGGTGGTCAGGCGCAGCTGCGCATCGCGCGGCACGAACGCTTCAAGCCGGCTGGCGAGCGCTCCGCCTTCGCTGAGCGCTTCGCGGCTGGCGTGGGCAAGTCGGGACATCGGGGCAACGTATGGATGGGGGATGCGGCGGGACGACAGCCCCCTGCGCGGATTTACATTCTATTGATGCCGGGCACCGTGCAGGCATCGAAACGCTGGCGCGCTTCGGCCACACCGCGATCCGCCTCGGCCAGCAGCCGCGCCTGTTCCGCCAGCCTGGCTTCGTTGGCGCGCCGTGGCGGTACGGCGACGATCTCGCGGCCGCGCTCACGCACCTGGCGCACGGTTTCCCAATGCCGGCGGCACCACGGACCGACCGCCGAACCCAGATTGGCCGCCTGCAATGCCCAGGCTTCCGCGCGTTCGAAATCCCCCTGCGCCAGCGCCACTTCGGCGCGTTCCTGCAGGACGGCCGGATCCTCGGCGACGATGGCGAGCGCCTGATCCAGCGCAGCAGCGGCGGCGGCGGCGTCTCCGCGTCGCAGCGCGTTCGCCGCGTCTTCGCGCAAATCCTCGACCTGCGAATCGCGCAGCGGCTGCACGTCGAGTTCCCGTTCGTCATTGCCTTTGGCCGCCTGTTGCACTGCCGCCATCATCTGGGCGGAAGTGCGCACGTGGGCGGAATCGGCATCGACCGGTGCTTCGGTCGCACAGGCGCTGATCAACAGGGCTGCGGAGAGCAGGAACAGGCGCAGCGGGACGTTCGTATTCATCTCAATCTTCACGGCGTGGTCGGGGCAGGTTCGCTGTCCGCGGGCGCCTCTTCCGGTTTGCGATCCAGGCCGAACCAGCTGCGCCAGCCGCCACTTTCCTGCTCTTCCGGCACCGGCGCCTCGATGACGCAGGCGGCGTAGGCCGGCGCGAAACCGGAAACGAACGGAATCTGGCGCGCGCCGGGGCAACCCGGATCGGTGGCGTTGGAACCCGTCACCCACTGCCAGTCCAGTCCTTTTCCGGAAACCCTCAGCGGTGCGGTCGGCAACCGCGCGAACAGGTTCGACCATACACGCATGCCGCCGGTGGCTCCGTAAAGACCGGTCTGCTCGTTCTGGTCGTTGCCCACCCAGACCACGGCAAGGTGATCTCCGGTGTACCCGGCGTACCAGCTGTCCCGCCCGTCATTGCTGGTGCCCGTCTTGCCCGCCGATTGCAGGCGGCCCAGACCGTCGTTCAGCAGCTGACGCCCGGTTCCGTTGCTGACCACCTGCTGCAGGGCGATGCTGATCAGGTTGGCCGCGACCGAATCGCCTTCCTGCGCCGGGGCCGGCGTCTTGTCGTAGCGCTTGAGCAGCTTGCCGTTGGGATCCATCACACCGCGCACCGCGTGCAACGGCTGGATTTCACCGCCCGAGGCGAGGAACTGGTACAGCTGCGCCATCGCGTAAGGGCTCTGATCGGTAGAGCCCAGGATCAGCGAAGGATTCTTGTCGGTCTCCAGGCCGGCCAGCACGCGCAACAGTTCAGACAGGCGCGCCGGATCCACCTTCATGCCCACGCGCACGGTGGCCTGGTTGTACGAATGCGCGAGCGCATCGATCAGTCGCACCGTGCCATGGCTGCGGTTGTCGGAGTTGGCCGGCGTCCAGCGCCGGTTGCGGCCGAGCTGCACGGTGACCGGCGAGTCATCGACCCAGCTCGCGAGCGAGTACTCGTCCGGCTTCGCCAGCGCCAGCAGGTATACGAACGGCTTCAGCAGCGAACCGACCGGGCGCTGCGCTTCCACCGCACGATTGAAGCCGGGCTGCGACACATCGCGGCCACCCACCACGGCAAGCACGTCACCGTTGTGCACGTCCGTCACCACCACGCCCGCCTGCAACGGCGGCCTGCGCTTGTTCTCCAGCGACTTGATGGTGCGTGTCACCGCACCTTCCGCATAGGCCTGCGCGGAGGGCGACATGCCGGTCAGCACGGTCAGGCCCGCGCCCTGCAGTGCACTCTCCGGATAGTCACGCGCCAGTTGGCGCCGCACCAGATCGACGTACGCCGGGAAACGATTGGCGGCCGCCATGCCCGGCGTCTTCGTCACACCCAGCGGCGCCGCGATCGCGCGCTTGTATTCCTTTTCGTCGATGAGCTGGTTCTCGAGCAGCTTGCCCAGCACGAAATCGCGGCGTTCCTTCGCGCGTTGCGGGTTGCGTCGCGGATCGTAATGGGACGGCCCTTTCACCATGCCGATCAGCAGCGCGGTCTGTTCGGTGGTCAACGCGTTCAGATCGCGGCCGAACCAGAACTCCGAGCCCGCAGCGACACCGTGGATGGCCTGGCTACCGCGCTGGCCCAGGTACACCTGGTTGAAATACGCCTCGAGAATCGTGCCCTTTTCGTAGCGGGCTTCGAGGATCAGCGCGAACAGGATTTCGTTGAACTTGCGCGACGGCGTGACTTCCTTGCCGATGCCGAGCAGGCCGCTGCGCGCCAGCTGCTGCGTCAGCGTGCTCGCGCCCTGCCGTGTTTCACCGCCCGAGCGCACGGTCACCCAGATCGCGCGGACGATGCCGCTCAGGTCGATGCCATGGTGATCCTTGAAATCGCGATCCTCCACCGCCTGCAGGCCTTCCACCAGCAGCAGCGGTACCTCGCTCACGCGCACCAGCCGCCGCTCTTCCTGCTTCTGCCCATAGAGCGTCGCGATGCGCGCCGGATCCAGCCGCGCCGCCTTCAGCGCCTGCTTTCGCGTCAGATCGCGGACCGACACGATGCGTCCGGCCGACAACGTCACCTGCACGCGACGGGGCGCGACACGGCCGTCGACATCCGTGTAGCCACGGTTGGAGATGGTGAACCGGCCACCTTCCTGCGCATAGGTACCGGGCATTTCGCCACGCCCGTCATCGCGGTACGAAGCCGCATCCAGTTCCGTCTTGAACGTGCGCGCGTCCATCGCCACACCCGTGGCGACGGTCAACGGACGCGCGTACACGCGGGTCGGCAACTGCCAGCGCAATTCGCCGAACCGCTCGGTGACCTGATGGTTCAGGTAAAGCACGTAGGGAATGAGGAAACCCAATCCCAGGCCCAGCGCCGCCAGGCCCCACGTGATCAGTCTTCGACGCCAGACCGGGCCGGTATCGGCGTCATCCTCGTCGTGCTCGTACTCGTCTTCGTAATCGGCAGGGGCCACAGGAATGCGACAATGATGGTTCGGCGCAGTCTAGCGCAGTGAGATCCGTCACGCGCCCCGCCGGTTTCTGCCCCACTCAGCTGGAGTTGTCACGGAATGTCGATTTCCCTGGCCGACGCGCGTTACCTGTTCGAACGCCTGCGCGGCCTGTTTCACCGGGGCATGATCAGCCTGCGCACCCGCGGCTGGCGCGCGACCTGGATTCGCCTGCGCCGGCACTGGTCTCCCACTCCCGTGATGCCGCCACTGAGGCTTTATCGGCCCGCCGACACCGCGTTCACGCCGTTCGACGTGCCGTGCGCGTCCGATCCCGTGGCCAGCATCATCATCCCGGTCTACAACCAGGCCGCACATACGGTGGCCTGCCTGCGCGCACTGGCGGAACATCCACCTCGGGTGGCGATTGAAATCCTCGTCGTCGACGACGGCTCAAGCGACTCCACTTTCGAATGGATGCCGGCGATCCGTGGATTGCGGTACGTCCGCCGCGAACTCAATGGCGGTTTCATCGCCGCATGCAATGACGGGTCAGATCGAGCTCGCGGCCAGTTCCTCGTGTTCCTCAACAATGACACGATTCCGCAACCCGGCTGGCTCGATGCGCTGCTGGATACATTCCGCACACAGGCCGATGCAGGCCTCGCCGGCTCCCAGCTGATCTATCCCGACGGTCGCCTGCAGGAAGCCGGCGGCGTCGTGTTCTCCGATGGTTCGGCCTGGAACTACGGGCGTTTCGATTCACCGCTTGACCCCAGATACACCAGCGTGCGCGCAGCCGACTACTGTTCGGGCGCGGCCTTGGCCATTCCCGCCGCACTGTTCCGGCAGCTGGGCGGGTTCGATGCTCGATACGCACCGGCCTACTACGAAGACACCGATCTGGCATTCGCCGTGCGGGCGGCGGGATACCGGGTTTTCTATCAGCCACGCTCGCGTGTCGTGCACCTGGAAGGCGTGACCTCCGGAACGGACACCTCCGGAGGCGTGAAGGCCTACCAGCTTCGCAACCGTACGATCTTTGCGGATAAGTGGAGGGCGTCGCTCGCTCATCAGCCGTCGCCTGCCGTGTTGCCTACACCGTCGGTGCTGGCCGGAAAACGTCCGCAGGTATTGATCATCGACAGCACCACGCCGAGGCCGCAGCGCGATTCCGGTTCCCTGCGCGCCTGCAATCTGATGCGGCTCCTGATCGAGGAAGGTGCGCACGTCGTCTTCTTCCCGGCCGATCTTGCTTTCGCCGGCGAGGACACGGAGCGGCTTCGCGCGATGGGCGTGGAAGTCTGGCACGCTCCTTTCGCGGAGCAGGCATCCGTCTGGTTACGCGAACATGGGTCCCGCTTCTCGACCATCATGGTGTCCCGACATTACGTCGCCAGCAGCTTCATTCCGCTTCTGCGCCAGCATTCGTCCGCGCGCATCCTGTTCGACACAGTGGACCTGCACTATCTGCGCGAACGCCGTTCGGCTGAACTGTCGCGGGATGCGGCGCTGCTTCGCGCCGCCGAGCGCACCCGAGCGGCCGAACTTCGGGTCATCGCGCAGAGCGACGTCACGCTGGTGGTGAGCCCACTCGAACGCGAGGTACTTTCGCAGGAAGCCAAAGGGTCGCACGTCGCCATCCTGAGCAACCTGCACGAACTGTCCGGCCGTGGAAAGCCCTTTGGCGCGCGTCGCGATCTGGTCTTCGTCGGCGGCTTTCATCATCCTCCCAACACGGATGCGGTCCGCTGGTTCCTGCACGAGGTGTTTCCGCGCATCCGCACGCGTCTTGCCGACGTCGAATTCCATTGCATCGGTGACCAGCCCCCGGACGATATCCGTGCGTTCGATGGACAGGCCGGTGTTCATGTCCACGGTCACGTTCCGGAACTGGCGCCCTACATGGAGGGAGTTCGCCTGGCAGTGGCGCCATTGCGCTTCGGCGCCGGGGTGAAAGGCAAGGTGAATCTCAGCATGGCGCATGGCCAGCCGGTTATCGCAACCTCCTGTGCGGTGGAAGGCATGCATCTTCGCGACGGCGAAGACGTACTCGTGGCCGACGACGCCCGAGCGTTTGCGGATGCGGTCATCCGTGCCTACGAGGATGCTTCACTCTGGGAAACGCTTTCGGTTCACGGACTGGAGAACGTGCGGCGCCATTTCTCGCTGGATCAGGCGCGGCCCCAGGTTCGCGAGTTGTTCGGCCTGGTCTAGCGTTGCGAATCGGGCGATTGCGCGACTCGCACCCGCTCGGAAAAATCATCCAGGCCCGGCGCGCGCGCGTCGAGTTCGCGTGCTTCCTCACGTGCCTGCACCGCGAAAGCGATATCACCCGCCCCCAGACGCTCGTTGCCCACCGCAATCCAGCGCTGCGCGAGTTGCGTGGCGGCCGCGCTGGTGGCGGCTTGCCGGCTATCCATCACGCGCCACATGTCGAGGCATTCGTCCGCGCGGCGCAGCCGGTTCGCCCGCAGTTCGACTTCGAAGCAGCGTTGCACGGCAGGCAGTACGCGGGCGGCCGCACGGCGGACGCGTTCATCGCCCGGTGCGAGTGACTGCGCGGCGCGCAATTTGTCGTAGGCGCTTTCGCCCGGCGGGGTGATCCAGTTCCCGCGCGACTCGGCCAGCGCCATGTCGTCGAGCAATTGCCGCAATCGCATATCGCGCTGGACCGGGCTGAGACGACCGCCGACCTGTGTGCGCGCAACGCGTGACCGCTCGATGGCTTGCCCGGCGTCGCGGATGGCCGCCGACTGCGGAGCAATCTCGCGCGCCTTGGCCAGTGAGGTGGCGGCACTGTCGAAACGGAAGTCGGCCGCTTCCTTGCGTGCCCGCGTGGCATGCGCGAGCGCGACGCGTTCCAGTCCCTGACGCGCCCGTGTCTCTTCCGGAGCCGCCGCAATCACCGCGCGATAGTCCTGCTCGGCCGCGTCCAGTCGCCCGCGCGCGGCGTTCCGTTGCGCCTGTTGCAGGCGTGCGTCAATCGCACGGGCAAGTGCCGCCTGCGCGGCAGGCAGATCCACGTGCCCGCCGTCGTAGTCGCGTGCGCGGTGGATCAACTCGCCGCCCCCGGCGAGATCGCCCTTCTGCAGTCGTTGATGCGCTTGCTGCAGCAGATCGGTCAGTGCGTCTTCGCGCCCTTCCAGCGCCTCAATGCGGTTCGGCTGCAACGCAAGAATGCGCTGATAGATGGGCAATGCCGCATCGGGTGTGCCATCCAGCCGCTGCGCGGCCTGGGCCTGGGCCGCCTCGACCAGCAGGGGTTCGATGCCCGCCTGCGGGACTTCTCTGCTGCGCAGTTCTTCGGCGATGGGTTGAAGCTGCGCGCGCGGCACCTGCAGTTCCGTTGCCAGATCGAGATAGGCGTGCGCATTGGCGAACTTGCCTGCTTCGATGGAGTGCTGTGCCTGTTCGAGCGCCGCCTGCCCCACGCGGATCAAGCCTTCGCGCGCTTCTGCTCGATCCGTGTCGAGCGCCTGTGCCGCTTCGAAGTACTGGCGTGCGCCGCTACCATCGAAGGCGCTCAGTCGTCCCGATTGCAACGCGGATTCGCCTTGATCCAGCAGTTGCTGGATGCGCGTGTCCGGCCAGATCAGACTGGCGAGCGGTTGCCGGAACCAGACCAGCAACACGGCCAGCACCACGGCCACGGCCAGAACCGTCCGCCACGCGCTGCGCGAGCGCCACTGCGGCACGATGTAAGGATGCGGTCCGGCGTCGTCGTCACGAAAACGCACGCGGTCCCAGTCGATGCCGGGTTCCCTGCGTTCCTGCTGTCGTGTCCGCTCGTCTTCGCCCATGGCGACCCAGCATACCCACTCAGGCTGAACGTCGCGCTTCTTCTACCCCCGGCAATGCGTCGAGCTTGCCCAGCAGCGTGGACAGCTGGCCGAAGTCGGCGACCTTCAATCGCAGGCGCAGCTGCACATGGCCGGTGCCGCGCACCTGTTCGCTGTTGATGTCGATGACGTTCGCATCTTCCTGCGCGATCAGCGTGGTGATGTCCTTGAGCAGCCATTTGCGGTCGAACGCGCGGATCTGCACATCCACTTCATAGCCGCCGGCGCCGGCCTGTCCCCACTCCACTGGCAGCACACGCTGCGGATTGCCTGCCGCCAGCCGCTGGAACGCGGCGCAGTCGCGCCGATGAACGGTGACCCCGCGACCGCGTGTCAGATAGCCACTGATGGGTTCGCCAGGCACTGGCTGGCAGCAGCGCGCGAGCTGCACCAGCAGGTTGCCGACGCCTTCCACCGTGAACCGCGATTTGGACGGGGCAGGCGCACGCCGGCCACCCGGCTTGCGTGTCGGCAAAGCGAGCGTGGCGGGCGTGGCGGGCGCGGCGGCGGCACGCTGTTCGTCATGCAGCGCACGGATGATCTGGTTCGGCCCGACATCCCCAAGCGCGACCTGGATGTAGAGATCATCGATGGACTCGGCATGGAACTTCCGCGCCATCGGCGCGAGGTCGGCGTGATGCAGGCCCAGCCGCTTGAGTTCCTTCTCCAGCAATTCGCGGCCGGCCTGCAGGTTCCGCGCGCGATCCAGTTTATGGAACCAGGCGCGCACCTTGTCGCGTGACCGGCCGCTGGCCAGGAATCCATTGGACGGCAGCAGCCAGTCCCGCCGAGGCTCCGCCGTCTTCGAGGTGAGGATTTCCACGCGATCGCCACTGCGCAGCGCGTGGCCAAGCGGCACGATGCGGCCATTGACCTTCGCGCCGCGCGTGCGATGGCCGACCATCGTGTGCACGTGATAGGCGAAATCCAGCACGGTCCCGCCGCGCGGCAGATCGATGACTTCGCCCTTCGGCGTCAGCGCGTACACGCGGTCCTCGACCAGCTCCGCGTCCAGTTCGCCGGCAAGCCCGTCCGCATCGCCGCCTTCCGCCGATTGATCGAGCAGACGGCGCATCCAGGCAATCTTGCGATCGAAAGCGCGATCGCCGCCGCCTTCCTTGTACCGCCAATGCGCGGCGACGCCGAGCTCCGCCTGCGCATGCATGTCGTGCGTGCGAATCTGCACTTCCAGCGCGCGTCCTTCCGGGCCGACGACGGCTGTATGCAGCGAGCGGTAGTCGTTGGCCTTGGGCCGCGCGATGTAGTCGTCGAACTCGCTCGGAATCGGTGTCCACAACGCGTGCACGATGCCGAGCGCGGCGTAGCACGCGGCGACATCCTCCACGGTCACGCGCACCGCACGCAGATCGTAGAGCTCATCGAACGAAACCTGCTTGCGCTGCATCTTCCGCCAGATGCTGTAGATGTGCTTCGGACGGCCGCTGATTTCGGCCTGGATTCCCTGTGCGGCCAGTGCGTCACGCAATTGGCTCTTGACCGAGTCGATGTAGCGCTCGCGACCCAGCCGTTTGTCATCCAGCTGCGCGGCGATCTGCTTGTAGGTCACGGGCTCAAGGTAGTGGAATGCCAGATCTTCCAGTTCCCACTTCAGCTGCCAGATGCCGAGCCGGTTGGCGAGCGGCGCATGGATGTCGCGGGTCAGCCGCGCCAGCGCCAGGCGTTCGTCTTCGGGCAGGCCTCCCGCGGCGCGCATGCGTGCGAGCTGTCGCGCGAGCAGGATGGTGACCACGCGCAGATCGCGCACGATCGCCAGCAGCAGGCGACGCAGACCTTCGCTGTTGGCGCCACGCTGCTGTTCGGCATGCAGCGCCCAGACCTGCGCCGCGGCCTGCTGTCCTTCCAGCAGATCGCGCAGGGCCGGCGGCCATTTCTCGGCGACATGGCCGCCCTCGCCTGTCGGCAAGGCGTACAGAAGCGCAGCGGCGATGACTTCGCCGTCGACCGAGAGCGCCGCCAGTGTGTCCAGCGTGTCGCCGACCACCGGCAGCGCATCCTGCAGCGGCAGCGCTGCCTCGGGCCATTGTCCGATGTGGTCGAGGATCGCGCGGTGCAATGGTGGCGGCACGGACGCGGCCGCGGGCCGTTGCAGCAATTCCATTACGTCGGCGCGGGGCGCGGGAAACACGTCTTTCATCCTCGGACAACGAACACGATGTGCGTCAGCTTACGCGATGCGAGCAGTGCATTGGTTCGCCATCACGCACTGCCTGCCGCCTCACTCGCGCAATGACTGCAGCCGCTGCGCGAGCTTCTTGGGCGAAATGCCGCCGCGCGCCCCCAGTTCCTGCGCGAACACCGAAATGCGCAGTTCCTCCAGTTCCCAACGCAGTTCCTGCCACTGCGGGCTCGTCGCCACGCCACGCTGTCGCGCATCGGCCACGGCATCGGCGAACGGTTTGATTTCCAGCATGCGTGCCTGGTCGCGCGCCGGGTCGCGCAGGGCGCGTTCCACGCGCAGGCGCATGCCCTTGAGATAGCGCGGGAATTCCGCCAACGCAGCGGCCGGTGTCTGGCGCAGGAATCCGGGATGCACCAGGCCGTCGAGTTGCGCACGCAGGTCGTCCAGATTTCCGCGCGCCCACCCCATCAACGGCGACTCCATCTGCGGCTTCAGTTCGGCGACCGCGGCAAGAATGGCTTCAGCCAGCTTGAGCCGCTCCATCGCTTCGCCGAACAGCCGCCTGCCCGATTCCTCGCGTCGCTGCTCGAACGAGGCGCGATCGCGGATCGCATGCAGGCCGTCGGACAGCACGGCGTTCAGGGCGGCCTCGATGATGTCCGCACGCAGGCGTTCTTTTTCGCCCGCCTTCTCGCCTTCGCCGAACTGCTCGATGGCGGCATAGAGCAGCCCGGTCTTTGGCGAGACCGGCAATTGCTTGCGAGCCTGCCGCGCCTTGTCGGCGAGTGCGAACGAAAGCAGCCGGCGAACACCCTGCGGATGCGCGCGCCCGGCTTCGTCGCGATCGGCGAATACACGCAGCGCCACGCTCTCGCTTTCATCGACCAGGGCCGGATAGGCGGGTACGCCGGCTTCGCCGGGAACCTGCGCGGGAATTGGATCGGAGGGGAATTCACGCAGTCCCTGCGCAGCCATGGCACGACCGGCGCGGGCCGCAAATGCCTGACCGGCGCGCTCGCCGAAACGCGCGCGCAGTTCATCCAGATCCCGGCTTTCCGCGAGCACGCGTGCGTCGCCGCCCTTGCGCGCAGGGTCTTCGCGCAGGCGCAGGTTCATGCGCAGATGAGGCTCCAGCGCGGCTTCGTCGAAATCGAGCGCGCTGACCGCGGCGCCGGTCGCGCGCGTCAAAAAGCGCGCCAACTCGCCCCGCATGTCATCGGCGGACGCCTGCGGGTACGCCTCGAAGAATGCGCGGCCGAAATCTGGCGCGGGAACATAGTTGCGACGCATCGCCTTGGGCAGCGTGCGGATCAGGCCCGCGGCCTTCTCGGCCACGAAACCCGGCGCGAGCCAGCTCAAGCGCGCGGCATCGAGCGCATTGAGCAGATGCAGCGGCACTTCCAGCGTGACGCCGTCGTCGGACGCGCCGGGTTCAAACCGGTAATGCAGCGGCAGGCGCGCATCACCGAGCGCGAAGTAGGCAGGAAACCGATCCTCCTCGCTCCCCTCGGCCGGCAACAGATCCGCCAACGACCACAGCAAGCGCCGTCGCGCTTCGGGCGATTGCTGCTTCCACCACGCATCCAGTCCCGCGGCGGAATGGATGTCCGGCGGCACGCGATCCAGATACCAGCGCGCCTGCCAGTCTTCGTCGGCGACCAGGCCGGCGCGTCGCAATTTGGCTTCTTCCTCTCGCGCCTGATCCAGCGTTTTCAGGTTGTCGGCGACAAAGCCGGCACGCGTATTGATCTCGCCGGTGACCAGCGCCTGGCGCACGAAGATGTCATGCGCTTCCCCCGGTGCGATGCGGCCGTAGTGCACCGGCTTCTTCGGCGCGAGCACCAGGCCGAACAGGCTGATCTGCTCCGACGCCAGCACATGCCCTTGCGCGCGTGACCAGTGCGGATCGAAGTGCTTGCGCATCAGCAGGTGCGGTATTTCGGCGATCACCCAGTCCGGTTCGATCGCCGCATTGGTCAGGCCCCAGACGCGCTGCGTATCGAGCAGCGTCGCCGACAACAGCCACGGTGGCGGCTTCTTCGCCAGTGCCGAACCCGGAAACACCTGGTAGCGACGTTGGCGTGGCGCGAGGAAATCGCCCTTCTCGGTGCGATGCCCGATCTGCGTGGGCAGGCCGGCGATCAGCGCACGATGCAGCGAGACATAGGCGGCCAGCCGCACTCTTTCGGTCGCGGCCTCGGCCAGCAGCGGTGAGTCCTGGCTGGTGAAAGGCAGCGGCTTTCCGGCGATCTTCGCTGCCGGGGCGGCTTGTTCACGTGTGGCGCCCCGGACCGGTACGGTCGACTGCCGCGGCTCGCCCGACCAGCCCAGTTCTTCGCACAGCAGCAGCAATTGGCGGTGCAATTCGCGCCATTCGCGCATGCGCAGGAACCCGAGGAAATGCCGTTCGCACCAGTCGCGCAGCTTCGACTGCGTCATCGCTTCATGCGATTGCCGGTAGGCCTCCCACAACTTGACGATGCCCACGAATTCCGACCGCGCATCGGCGAACTGGGCATGCGCGTTGTCGGCGGCCTCGCGCGCTTCGGGCGGCCGCTCGCGCGGATCCTGGATGCCGAGGAAGGACGCGATGATGATCATCTCGCGCAGGCAACCGTGCTGATGGGCGGCGACCAGCATGCGGGCCAGCTTCACGTCCACCGGCAGGCGCGCCATCTGGCGGCCGATCGCGGTGAGCTTGCGATCGCGATCGACCGCGCCCAGTTCGGACAACTGCTGCCAGCCATCGGCGATGGCGCGTTCGTCCGGAGCTTCGAGGAAAGGGAAATCCTCGATTCGTCCGAGCCCCAACTGCAGCATGCGCAGGATGACGCCGGCCAGGCTGGAGCGGCGGATTTCGGGATCGGTGAACTCCGCCCGCGATGCGAAATCGGCTTCGGCGTAGAGGCGATAGCAGATGCCTTCGGCCACGCGCCCGCAACGTCCCTTGCGCTGGTTGGCGCTGGCTTGCGAAACCGGCTCGATATGCAACCGATCGAGTTTCTGCCGCGGGCTGTAGCGCTTCACCCGCGCGTAGCCGGGATCGACCACATAGCGGATGCGCGGCACCGTCAGCGAGGTCTCCGCGACATTGGTCGCCAGGACCAGGCGCCGCTTCGGTCCCGGATTGAAGACGCGATCCTGATCCTTGCTCGACAGCCGTGCATACAGTGGCAGCACTTCGGTCTCGCGATACCGGCGCCGCTCCAGCGATTGATGGGCATCGCGAATCTCGCGTTCGCCGGGCAGGAAGATCAACACATCACCGCGTGGATCCTGCTGCGTGATCTCGTCCACCGCCGCCACGATGGCTTCATTGACCGTGCGTTCGCCGCGCGTGGCGTCCTCGCGGCCGGCATCCTGCACGGCGTCGCCTTCCAGCGCGCGATAGCGCACTTCGACCGGATACGTACGGCCCTCGACGCTGATTACCGGCGCGTCGTCGAAATGACGGGCGAAGCGTTCCGTGTCGATGGTGGCGGAGGTGACGATGACTTTCAGATCGGAACGCCGACGCAGCAACTGCTTCAGGTAACCGAGCAGGAAGTCGATGTTGAGGCTGCGTTCGTGGGCTTCGTCGACGATGATCGTGTCGTACGCGGACAGCCAGCGGTCACTGGCGATTTCCGCCAGCAGGATGCCGTCCGTCATGAACTTGATGCGGGTGTTCTCACCGACCTGATCGTTGAAGCGCACCTGGAAGCCGACCGCATCGCCAAGCCCGGTCTGCAGTTCCTCGGCGACGCGTCGCGCCACGGCACGCGCGGCGATGCGGCGCGGCTGCGTACAGCCGATCATGCCCGCCGCACCGCGACCGGCCGCCAGGCACAGTTTGGGCAGCTGGGTGGTCTTGCCCGACCCGGTCTCGCCTGCAATGACCACCACGGGATGCCGGCGGATCAGTTCGATGATCTGCTCGCTTTCACGGGCAATCGGCAGCGACTGGTCCAGAGTGATGGCCGGCACCGACCCCGCCCGGGCCTGGCGCTGCCCCACCGACGCGGCCAGCGCCTGCGCAAAAGCTTCGCGGGCGGCAGGATCACGGGGCTTGGACTGCCAGCGTGACCACAGGCCATGGAGGCGGCCGCGGTCGCGACTGAGCGCGCCATCGATGGCGCGGCGTGCAGCCTGCAGTTCACGGTCCGGAGCGGGTTCGATGGCGTTCATCAATCAGATTGCAAGAAACGTTGTATGACGTGGGCAGGCCCGGATTGATATTCTGGGCCAAGGCCCCCCATAAGGAGAGTGCAGATGTCGAAAACCAAGACCAAGAGCAAGACGGTGTCCGCTCCGGCGGCGACTTCCCCGAACATCGATATCGGGATTGGCACCGGCGATCGCAAGAACATCGCCGAAGGCCTGTCGCGTTTCCTCGCCGACAGCTACACCCTGTACCTGAAGACCCACAACTTCCACTGGAACGTCACCGGTCCGATGTTCAACTCGCTGCATAACATGTTCGAAACGCAGTACACCGAACAGTGGACCGCGCTGGACGAGATCGCCGAGCGTATTCGCGCGCTGGGCTATAACGCGCCCGGTTCGTACGGCGAGTTCGTACGGCTGTCGTCCATCCAGGAAGAAAGCGGCGCCGATGGCGTCCCCGGCTGGCAGGGCATGGTCAAGCAGCTGGTATCCGGCAATGAAGCGGTCTGCCGCTCCGCGCGCAAGGTGCTGAAGACGGCTGACGACGCCGGTGATGATCCGTCGGTCGATTTGCTGACGCAACGCCTGCAGACCCATGAAAAATATGCCTGGATGCTGCGCTCGCTGCTCGAGTGACGCCTCCCGCGCTGCCATCGCGAAAGACGCCCGGCTCGCCGGGCGTTTTTCATTGGGCGCCCCCCGTCGACGCGGCCTCGCCTGCTAACCTATCCGGCATGTCAGAACGTCCCACGGACCTGCTGCAGCGGGTTTTCGGCTACGGCCAGTTTCGCGGCCACCAGCAAGCCATCGTCGAACATCTCGTTTCCGGGCAGGATGCGCTGGTCCTGATGCCGACCGGCGGCGGCAAGTCGCTTTGCTATCAAATCCCTTCCCTGCTGCGCGACGGCGTGGGCGTGGTGATCTCGCCGCTGATCGCACTGATGCAGGATCAGGTCGAGGCGCTGCGCCAGCTCGGCGTACGTGCGGAATTCCTCAACTCGACACTGGACGCGGCGGAAGCCTCCCGCGTCGAGCAGGCGCTGCTGCGCGGTGAGCTGGATCTGCTGTACGTGGCGCCGGAGCGATTGCTGACGCCGCGCTTCCTGTCCCTGCTGGATCGCAGCCGCATCGCCTTGTTCGCAATCGACGAAGCCCATTGCGTGTCCGCGTGGGGCCACGATTTCCGCCGCGAATATCTGGAACTGACGGTACTGCACGAACGCTGGCCGGACGTGCCGCGTATCGCACTGACCGCGACAGCGGATCCGCCGACCCAACGCGAGATCGCCGAGCGCCTGGGCCTGACCGGCGCGCGCCATTTCGTCAGTTCGTTCGACCGCCCGAACATCCGCTACACCATCGTGCAGAAGGACAATGCGCGCCGGCAGCTGGGCGACTTCATCGGGGCGCATCGCGGTGAAGCCGGCATCGTCTATTGCCTGTCGCGCAAGCGCGTCGAGCAGTTCGCCGATTACCTCGTCAGCCAGGGCTTCAATGCGCTGCCGTATCACGCCGGGCTGGATGCCGACGTGCGCGCCCGCAACCAGCGCCGCTTCCTGCGCGAAGACGGCATCGTGATGGTGGCGACCATCGCCTTCGGCATGGGCATCGACAAACCCGACGTGCGCTTCGTGGCGCATATGGACCTGCCCAAATCGCTGGAAGGCTATTACCAGGAAACCGGTCGCGCCGGCCGCGATGACGAAGCCGCCGATGCCTGGCTCTGCTATGGACTGGGTGATGTGGTGCTGCTCAAGCAGATGATCGAGCAGTCCGAAGCGGGCGAGGAACGGAAACGCCTGGAACGACGCAAGCTGGAGCAACTGCTCGGTTACTGCGAAAGCATGAGCTGCCGGCGGCAGGTGCTGCTGGCCGGCTTCGGTGAAACCTACCCCCAGGAATGCGGCAATTGCGACAACTGCCTGCAGCCGGCAGCCACCTGGGACGCGACGGAAGCGGCCCGCAAGGCGCTCAGTTGCGTCTATCGCACCGGCCAGCGCTTCGGCGTGAATCACCTGATCGACGTTCTGCGCGGCAGCGACAGCGAGCGCATCCGCCAATGCGGCCACGATCACCTGACCACGTATGGCATCGGCAAGGATCTGGACACCGGCACCTGGCGCAGCGTGTTCCGCCAGCTGGTGGCATCTGGCCTGCTGGAGGTGGATGCCGAGGGTTACGGCAGCCTGCGTCTGGTGGAAGCCAGCCGAAGCGTGTTGCGGGGTGAACGGCAGCTGCGGCTGCGTCGCGAAGCCGCGCCACGCGAGCGGGATCGCGCGCCGCGCAGCGGCGTGGTCGTGGCGGAAACGGATCTCCCGCTGTTCGGCGCACTCCGGCAATTGCGCGCGCAGTTGGCGAAAGAGCAGAACGTGCCGGCCTACGTCATCTTCCACGACAGCACACTGCGCAACATCGCCGAACACCGGCCCACCTCGATGGACGAACTGGCCCGCGTCGGTGGCATCGGCGGCACCAAGCTGTCCCGCTACGGACAACAGGTCCTGGATGCGATCCAGGCCGCCGGCTGACCCACAAAAAATGACGGCCGCCGAAAGGCGACCGAAGAGAGAGCAGCGATTTCTGTTTTGTAATGAGATGCGCGTTGCGGCCGAAGGGTTGCAGCCAGCGTCGAACACATCCTCCCCTTGTCGCCCCTCCGCCGTAACGGGCGAAAGTCACCGTGCCTGTGGTCATGGATCCGATCCGCCCGGCGCGCGGTCTGCGCGTGCGACGGATCGTCCAGCCGGTCCGGCCGCCCGCGGGTGGCGAGCTGCGCGATCTCCTGCATCGCGCCGCCACGTCGGCTGCAAGCCAGCGGCGGTTCAAGTGAAGCGGCCTAATGTGACTCGACTCTCCCATTTGCCGCGCACTGCATGAAAGCCATCCTTGCCTTGGCTCTGCTGGTTCCCGCTCTCCCGGCGCTGGCCCAGGACGCTGCCACGCTGGACCTCACGCTCCCGAAAGGATCCCTCTACGCGCAGGATCCCCCTGGCAAGTACTACGGCGACACCAGCGGCCGGACATCCGCGGCCCTGGCCGCCCCGGTCGCCCGCAACGCCTGCGGTACGCCACTCGATCAGGATGATGGCAAAGCGAAAGTGTCAGGCAGCCTCGCCACCGGCATCGGATATACGGAAGGCCGCGGAAACAGTCACTGGAACGCCGCCACGGTGAACCTGTGCAAGTCCTATACGACCGACGAAGGCAACAGCGGCGCTTTCAATCTCAACATCGGCGTCAGCCAGTACGACGGTCCGGGAATGCCCGGCACCTACTACCGCCGTGCGCCCGGCGATGTAGGCCCGCCACCTCCGCAGGGCATGCGCCATCGCGCGCCGCGTTGACCCCACCCACGGGCATTTGATCAGCGGGATGTCTGGGCGCCGCGCTTGGTCCCGAGTACAAAACCCGCCCGGAATGACTGGCCTTTTTTCCCAGTCGTTCGTGTGACGTGGTGCAGCACGCCTGACTTCCGGCAATTTCACCGGAAAGCGGCTTCTACTCGATGGGTGCGACGTACGCACTAGATGCGGATGGTGGGCCGTGAATCCATTGAACTACCGTCAGGCCGTACGCAAATTTTCAGGCGATTCCACCATGTCCGCTTTCGGCCGCGGATTCATATGATCGATGCAACACACGGATAGCTGCATAGGCAGCAGGAGTGTTGCGAATGAAGCACAGGAAGAGGATCTACTACACCGACACCCAGAAGGCGCTGATGTGGGACCGTTCGCAGCAGGGCGAGTCGCTGCATCAGATCGCTTCCCTGTTTGACCGGCACCATAGCTCAGTGCGGAACATCCTGGCCGAGCATGGCGGCATTCGTCCGCCAGTGAGGCAGCGATCCTCGCGGGTACTGAGCTTGGCCGAGCGTGAGGAGATCTCCCGTGGGCTGGCGGCGGGGCGCTCGATCCGAGCGATCGCCGCATCGCTCGGGCGGGCGCCTTCCACGGTGAGCCGCGAGATCGGGCGCAACGAAGGCGCTGAAGGCTACCGCGCCAACCAAGCCGACCAGGCTGCCTGGGACCGAGCGCGGCGCCCCAAGCCCTGTAAGCTGGCGCTGCATCGAGCCTTGGCTGCTCGCGTGGCAGAGAAAATCCAGCGGCAGTGGTCGCCTGAGCAGGTGGCCGGCTGGCTTAAACGCACCTATCCCGATGATGCGAGCCGTCAGGTGTCCCACGAGACCATCTATCGCACGCTCTACATCCAGTCGCGTGGCGCCTTGAAACAGGAACTGCTCGCGCATCTGAGGCGCACGCGGGCGATGCGTCGTTCACGACATCACACCCAGAAGACAGAGAACCACGGCCGGATCACCGACACCGTCTCGATCAGCGAACGGCCAGCCAGCGCCGAAGATCGGGCTGTGCCGGGACACTGGGAAGGCGACCTGCTGTTCGGTGACCGGAACAGTCAGATCGCCACGCTGGTGGAGCGGCAGACCCGCTACCTGATGCTGGTGAAGGTGGCAGGCAAGGACACCGAGACCGTGGTCAATGCACTGATCAAGAACGCACGCCGCCTGCCGAAGCAGCTCTACCGATCGCTGACTTGGGATCGGGGCAAGGAAATGGCAGGACACCGTCGCTTCACCCTGGTCACCGACATCCAGGTCTACTTCTGCGACCCGCACCATCCCTGGCAGCGCGGCACCAACGAGAACACCAACGGCCTACTGCGGCAGTACTTCCCCAAGGGCATCAATCTGGCCGATGTCTCGCAGGCCAAGCTGGATGCCGTGGCACGCCAACTCAACGAGCGGCCACGCAAGACGCTCGGCTACGAAACACCGGCAGAGCGATATCGACAAACTGTTGCGTCGATCGGTTGAATCCAAG
>JAEZYE010000061.1 GCA_023419315.1 Pseudomonadota bacterium | reverse complement strand
CGGCAGCGGCGAGGCCGAGCAGTCGGCCGGCGCCTGGCCGGTCGGATGGATGACGTTGACGACCTGCGTCGTACCGGCCGGCAGTGTGTCTCTGACCTTCACCTGCACGGTCAGCGTCTGCGTACCCGAAGCCGGCACTGCCAGCCCGGTCCACAGGATGTCCTGGCCCGACGCATTCACGCCGCCATGGCTGGCCGACACGAACACGGTGTTCGCATCGAAGTGGTCGGTCAGCGCGTAGTCGTTCACCGCCGTGCCGCCGCTGTTGGTCAGCGTCAGCGTGTAGGTCAGCGTCTCGCCCGGCTGGGCGATGCCGTCCTTCGTGGTCTCATCGCTCAGGGCCTTCTGCAGCGTCACCAGACTCGGGGTCGGTGTGACCACGCAGGTCGACGGCAGCGGCGAAGCCGCGCAGTCGGCCGGCGCCTGGCCGGTCGGATGGATGACGTTCACCACCCGCGTCGTACCGGCCGGCAGCTCGTTGGCCACCTTCACCTGCACGGTCAGCGTCTGCGTACCCGACGCCGGCACCGCCAGCCCGGTCCACAGGATGTCCTGGCCCGACGCATTCACGCCGCCATGGCTGGCCGAGACGAACACGGTGTTCGCATCGAAGTGGTCGGTCAGCGCGTAGTCGCTCACCGCCGTGCCGCCGCTGTTGGTCAGCGTCAGCGTGTAGGTCAGCGTTTCGCCGGGTTCGGCCACGTTGGCGGACTTGCCGCTTTCGCTGGTCAGCTGCTTGAGCAGCGTGACGTTCGCGATCGCCGGATCCGAGTCCGTGGCTTCGTTGTCGCCCGGCGAGGTATCGGCATAGCCTTCGGGCAAATCGAGGCGCGCCGTGTTGGTCAATTGACCATGATTCGCGTGATAGTCCAGCGGCACCAGGAACTTCAGCGTGTAGGTGGCCAGCGAAGGAATGCGACTGATGGCGTCGAACTCCAGATCCACTTCGTCGCGCAGCACGCCCGAGCCGCTCGCCTGGCCGCAGTTGCCCGTGCCCTGCGTGACGGCGCACGTCCAGCTCACCGTGGCCGGATCGATCCCCACCGGCAATGCATCGCTGACCTTCAATCCCTGCACGCCGAGCGGCCCGCGATTGCTGACGACGATGCGGTAGCTCACTTCGCTGCCCGGCACATAGGTGTCGTCGCTTTGATCGTCTGGCTCGTCGCCCGCGGAGTTGGTCTTGCTGATGCCGACATCGAGCTTCCATTGCACCGGCGCCGTGGCGCAATGCGCGCCATCGTTGGTGCTGACGTCCGGTGCGCTCGACAGCCTGGTCGCCTTGCCGGTTTCCAGATCGAACTGGTAGAAGCCGCCGGGTTTATTCAGTGCACCGAACAGTCCGTTGGTGGCGCCGAACATGGCGCCGACGGTGCCGTTGTTCGGCGAAACCATGCCGGTGTTGACCGTCGGAAACCGAGTCACGACGCCGGTGGCGGGATCGACACTGGCGAGGCGGCCGTCCGAGTTGACCATGTAGAGCAGGCCATTGACCCACGCCATGTCCGCCGCATTGGCGGACTGGGTCAGGGTGATGGTCTGCACCACCGAGCGGGTGGTCAGGTCGATCTTGTGGATGCGGTTGTCCACGCCGCTCTGCTTGACGTAGTAGTAACCATCGGCACCGATTTCGCCCGCGTTGTATCCGCGATTGGCCGTCGGAGCAGGCAAGCCCGCGACGGTTCCGAGATCTTCTGCGGTGCCTTCAATGCCGATTCGCAGCAGTCGTGCGTCGCTGACACGCAGGGCATAGATGTACTTGTCAACCGGCGAGAAGCCAATCGAGTTGTACGCCTTCTGTTCCGATGCGATGGGATTCAGCGTGAACGGCGGTGTGTTGATGTCGACGACGTTGAGCGTCGTCGGTCTGGTGTTGTCCACGCCCTGGCTGATGTACAGGTCGACACCGCACGATTCGAACGGTGTCGCCGCCTGTGCGGGTGCGGACAGCCACAGGCTTCCGAACAGCAGCGTCGTCGCTGTCCGCAGGAAGTGGGCCGGTAGTGCACGGATGCTCATTTCTTGTTCCTGGAAAGCTGTCGGCGTCCGGACGGATCCGGACGCGGGAATTCACTCGTGTGGGCACAGGCGACGTCGGCATCGACGTGCCTGCGCAACCGGGTCAGCGGCTGTGCCGCATCCCGGCGATCTCGACGCTGACGCGCCGATCCGGTTGCAGGGACTGCTTGAGTTCGCCAGTCGCGCGTTCGCCCTGGCATGCGTCGGTCTTCCCGCTCGGCAGGCTTTCGCCGCGGCCCTGCGCGACGATCGATGCGTCCACGCCCTGTTGCTGCAGGTACTGCTTCACCGTAACGGCACGTTGCTGCGACAGCTTCAGGTTGTACATGTCGTTGCCGAGGCGGTCGGTATGGCCGGTGAGCGTGATGCGATCCACGCGCGCGTAAACGGTGCGCAGGCGTCGAGCCAGTTCGTCCAGCGCCATGCGCCCCTGCGGCTGCAGTCCGGCGAGATCGCCACGGTTGAAAGTGAACAGCGCATCGGCCGCGAGATCGAAGCTTTCCACGTCCGGCGCCGGGTTCGATGCAGCCGGCGCGGAGCACGCTTCAGCGGCCTGCTCTGCACGGGCCAGCAGATCTTCCGCAATCTGGATGTAGGGCTTGGCATGACGCCAGCCGCCGTCGTTGATCTCGTTGCCGGCATGCACCAGTTCCACTTCGCCGCATGCCGCCGCCTGCGCCGCGCAGCGGAAGCCCGCGTGGCCGCGCAGGCGTTCAAAGCGCGCCCACAGATCCGGGCGGAGTCGTTCGGCGCTGTTGACCAGCGGCGTTTCCCAAGCGGGCTCACGGCCGGATTCCAGCGCCGTGATCAATTGCAGGGCCTGGTCGAGCGCGGCTTGCGGATAGCCGCCACGGTCGTTTCGTGTGTATTCGTGGAAGCTCGTATCCAGCCAGCACTGCGCCTTGGACAGTGCAGGATGGTCGACGCGGATGCCGCCATCGTTCAGCGCCTTGATGCGCAGTTGCGTGTCCGCGTAGGCGCGGTGATCGGCGTGGATCGTCGCCTGGCTGATTCGTTCCTGTTGCGGCGCGAGCGCCTGCGCCGAGGCGTTCGTGGCCACGGTCGTCAGGGACGCGGCTGCGATGCCGCAGAAGGCAAGCGTCGTGGCAACGTGGCGCTTGGCCGACGCGGTGACGCGTGCGGACTTGGCATTCGGATCATTCATGGCGGTCCTGCCTGTACATGTCGTTTCCGGAAGATTCCGGTGGAAAGGAAAGAGGAAGCTCATCGCGGCAGCGCCGGGTTGACGGAAGGGTCGTTGCGCTTGAACACGGTTTCGTCGAACTTGAACCGCAGGCGCAGGTAGATGCCCTGGTCGGTGTATTCGCCGCCGGTCAGGTCGTCATCACGGAAGCCCGCGAAGTTGTAGCCGGCGGACAGCCACAGGTTCGATGTCACGAGGTAGCCCAGTTCCACGCCCGCTGCGTGCTGCGCGCTGCCGCCCGGGCTCCACATGGTGTGAAGCTGCGTGGAGACATCCCAGCGTTCGCTCAGGTCGTAGGTGATGCGGCCACCGGCCAGGTAGGCGGTGTAGCGGCTTTGCATGTCCGCGAAGTAGTCGGTCTGCCGCTTGCCGGCGACACGGCCGGTCAACCACCACACGCGACTCGGGTGCCAGTCGGCAACGACGCTGGCCACATGCTTGTCGTAGCCCTCGCTGTACTCCGCGAGCGATTCGCTGCCGCGCCATTCGGTGGCGCTGCGATCACGTCGCGTCCAGTACTCGTATTTGCCGAGCACGTTGGCGCGGTTGGTATCGGTGTCGCGATAGGAGAAGCCCAGCTGGAAACGGTCTTCGTAGCTGTCCGGGCGGTCGTCGTCGAAGGTGTTCAGCAGGTAATAGTTGCGGGCTAGCAGGGTCCAGTCGCGGCTCAACTTGCGGGCAAGCGTCAGCGTCGACAGCCAGCTCTCGTAGGAGGGAAGCTGCGAAGCGTCTTCCGACTCGCCGGCTTCCGTGCCACGCCACTCGATACGACCGGAAAGCAGCCAGCGTTCGTCAGGACGCCATTCCGATGCGACAGTCGCGGCGGTGGATTCCTGTCCGCTTCCGTCGAGCAGTTCCAGTTTCTCGATGCCGGTCTGCAGCGAAAGTTGCGGAGAGACCTGCCACAGATTGCGCACGCCGCTGGCCCATTGCGCCTGGCGCGCGCCGAAGCTGTCGTACATGCGGTATTCGTTGAACAGCGTGCCGCCGTCCATGTAGTCGGTTTCCAGGCCGAACACGAAGGCGTTGCTTTCGTACGGAGATGGATGTCGCACCCCGGTAGCGGGATCGATCACGCCGTCGGTCGTGGCGACCGTGCTCAGTCCGGTATTCCACTGGTAGCGGCCATGCAGGCGCGTCTTTTCATGCACCTGCAGGCTGCCGCCGAGCGCAGCGCTGCGATGTTCGGAATGGCTCGTGTCCATCTCCACTTCGGCCTGCAGGCTGAAGGTTTCGGTGACGCGGTAGCTGCCCGCCAGCTGCAATGCGGTGTACTCCACCGGCACGCCGGCCAGGCCGTTGCCCACCCAGCTTCCATAGGCACGGCTCCAGCTCGAACCGGTGTTGTAGAGCGTCTGCCCGTTCGACGGATCCAGCGCGTTGGGCGAAGAGCCGAGGAAGCCGCCACCGATGCCGGGACTGACCACACCCACGCCATAGGGCGCAGTGAGATTGCCGGGCACGACGAGGCCGTTGTTCCAGGCATCGCCCGCGTGCTCGCTGACATGATGCGCGCCGATGTCCAGGCTCCAGCGGCCGCCGTTGTCCAGCCTCAGTCCGGCTCGCGCCTGCGTCTGCTCGGCCGTGGTCAGCGTGTCGTGCACCCACGTCGCCTGGGCATAGAGCTGCCACCACGATGCATCGCCGGCCGGCGACCATCGCGCATCCAGACCCGCTTGATCGCGGCCGCCCAGATACGACGACGACGGATTGTTGAAGTTGCGATCGCTCTGGCCGTACCACGCAAGCATCGCGAAGTTCGTGCCTTCGTGACCGAACTCGGCACGCCATGCGTCGCCGTCCACCTGCGGGCCCACCGACTCGCGGTCGAGCGTGTAGATGTTGCCGCCGGTCGAATCCAGCGCGCTGCGCGTGCGCGCGTATTCGCCGCGCAACCAGGTGCGGCGACCGAGATGGAACGTGGTGTTGGCGCTGGCCAGCTCGAACGGCGCCAGCGGATTTTCATCCTTGACATAGCTGCCGCCGATTTCGAAGCGCGGGGTGACGCGGTACTGGCCGTTGGCGCCGTAGACCCAGAAGGTCCCACCGCCCTGCTCGACCTCGTAGGTCACGCGCACCGACACCGGATTGAGTTCGGCATCGACCGAGGGAACCGGGCGGGTGAACAGGATGCGCCCGCTGAACGGTTCGAAGGTGTAGTCGGTGAAGCGCGCCAGCGTCTTGACCGAAATAATCCGCGACGGCGCATTGCGGTCGCGCGTGATCAGCTCGATGCGATCGGTGCCCAGCACGGCGCTCGCGCTGTTGGTCACCGTGTACGGACCGGACAGTCCGCGACCCGGGAATTCCTCCACCACCTGGCGCAGATCGTCATCGGCGGCGAACACATCGAGCGAGCCGCGGTCATTCTCCAGATGTCCCCGCACGCCGGTCATGCTGCGGTTGTACTGGCCCAGGTCACGCGTCCGGCTGCTGGCGACTTCGCCCTGTCCGAACCGCTGGCTGAAGCCGTCGCCGGTGGCGATGTCGCCGTACATCAGGTAGTGGCGGTCCTTGTCCAGGCGCAGATACAGGCGGCTGTTGCTGCGTGCCTCGAATCCGGTGATCGAGGCGTCGCCATAGACGGGATACCAGCGCTCGGGATCGATATCGCGGAACAGCACGTCGCGATCCGGCTTGTCGCTGTCGTAGGCGAAGGTCAACAGCGCATCGCCCTTGATCTTGCCCTTGAGGAAAATGGCGGCACGCAGGGCGGCATCACGCTTGCCGTCGCCGCTTTCACGCGACCACTGCGTGATCGCTTCTTCGAATCCGTCATCCGGACGCGCCTGGCTGAGGCCCAGCGCGCCCTTGCGGTTGACGTGAATGACGCCGTCGACCAGTCCGGCCGCGATCATCTCGCGCAACTCGGGTACGAAGTTGACCTGGCCGCGCGCGATGGCCTCGCCTGCGGACACCTGCACGTTCACCGCTTGCGGCTCGACCGGTGCAAGCAGCCACACCTCCGCCTTGCCGTCGCGGGCAATCACCTGGAGCTGTGGCGTGGACCGTTGTGCATCGGCCGGTGCGAGGCCGGCTTCATCCACCGCAGCCGTCGGCAGCTTGAGACGACCCGCGGAAACTTCCACGGTGATCATCGTTTCGCCCTGCAGCGGATTTCCTGCCGCATCGAGCACACGGATGCTCATGCGAGCCGGAGTCTGGCCATCGGCCGGGAGATCATTCCGATCCACGTCAACAGCCACTTCACCGATGCGCTTGAGCTGCGCCGGCGATACGGGCCATCGCGTGGAAGGGTCGGGTTCCTGAAGCGTTGAAGCTGCCGCGGCTGGCGCATGAAGGGCCGCCATCACCGCCAATGCCATCGCAGTCATCGTTCCGCTGCGAATGGCGCTCAATCCTTTTCTAGTCACAACTGTCTTTCTCACAGGTCTGCAAACGCACGAGCCAGTTGCGATGGATCCGTTTCGACGTGCCGTCGACTGCAATCCATTGGGCGAGAGCTTTTCCGCGGATTGCCCGCGGGCTGGAGCTGGTCTCGTTGGGGGTGCAAAAACTAGTGGCTAATTCCGACAGCGAATATCGGAACATTCTTATAGAAGTGCAGGTCGATCCCGGTGCAGGCGTTTGCACGAATTGTCGTTAGACACGGAAGTATCGGATCGAAAAGAAGCTGCGCGTGCACGACGTCGAATTCGAGCGTGCGCTCGATCGCCGCGCATTTCATGCATCGACTGTTTCCGCTTGCCGATGATGTCGGGATCGAAGATGCGCTCCCGATCGTGAGCACGCGGATCCTGCGTGCGAGCGTGCGGGACTTACTTGCCGATGCAGAACGTCGAGAAGATGTGTCCGAGCATTTCGTCTGCGGTGAGCCGACCGGTGATTTCGCCAAGCGCATCGTGCGCAAGGCGGAGTTCTTCCGCCGCAAGCTCGAGATGTTCGTGTTCGATTTCGTTCGCCGCATTGCGGGCATGTACGTCCGCAAGACGCAGTGCATCGACATGCCTGGCGCGCGCGGTGAACTCTCCGTCGCTGGCTTCGCCCTGACCGGCTCCGGCCAGCTCGCGCAGCCTGGCATGCAGCTGCGCCAGGCCTTCCCCGGTCACTGCGGAAACGGCGACGCCGTCATGCGCGTCGTGCATGGATGCTTCGAGCAGATCGATCTTGTTGTAGATCCACAGACGTTGCGGCACGCGGCCGAGAGCGTCTGCGACAGCCGCCGCACCCGCGGCGACGTCGCGGGCGTCCACGACGACCAGGGCCAGATCCGCGCGTTCGAGTTCCCTGCGGGCGCGGCGCATGCCTTCCTGCTCGATCGCGTCGCCACCGTCACGCAGGCCCGCGGTGTCCACCAGATGCAGTTCCAGGCCATCGAGGCGGATGGTTTCGTGCAGCGTATCGCGCGTGGTTCCGGCCACATCGGTGACGATGGCGCGGTCGCTGCCGGCCAACGCATTGAGCAATGAGCTCTTGCCTGCGTTGGGAGGGCCAACGATCACCGTGTGCAGGCCATCGCGCAGTTTGCGGCCGCGCTCTGCGTCCGCGATCAGCGTCGCCAGCGCGGTGCGTGCGCGATGCAGACCCGCGCGCACTTGATCGCCGCCGAGTGTATCGATGGATTCATCGGCAAAATCGATGGCCGCCTCGACGTGCACGCGCAGCGCGAGCATGGCCGTGGCCACTTCATCGACGCGTCGCGAGAAGACGCCATCAAGCGAACGCCGCGCCGCGCGGGCGGATCGCGCGTCGGATGCTGCAATCAGGTCGGCGACGGCCTCGGCCTGCGCCAGGTCCAGCTTGCCGTTGTGGAACGCGCGTTCACTGAATTCCCCGGGCCGCGCACGACGCGCACCCAACGCGCAGGCGCGGTCAACCAATGCCTGCAACACAACCGGACTGCCGTGCGCCTGGAACTCGACGACATCCTCTCCGGTGAAACTCGCCGGCGCGGGGAACGCCAAGGCGATGCCGTCGTCCAGCGTGATCCCGGACTCATCGGTGAAGCGCACGTAATGCGCGCGGCGTGGTTGCAGATCGCGCCCGCAGATGGCGCGCGCGATGGTGCGCGCGCGGGGTCCGGAAATCCGGACGATGCCGACGCCGCCGGCGCCCGGTGCGGTCGCGACCGCTGCGATGGTGTCTGCGGAAGTCATGACGGGATCATCCAGAAATGCGCGGCCAGCTCAATCCACTTTCGCGTGATTCAACCATCCGCGGCGCAGCAATGAAAAAGCCCGCCGGAGCGGGCTTTTTCGTCAGTTGGCGGTGGTCGTTTTCGGGGTCGCCGGCTCGCCGTGGCGCTTGGTCATCCACCACTGCTGCAACAGGCCGAGCGTGCCATTGGTGACCCAGTACAGCACCAGACCCGAAGGGAAGAACGCCATCATCACGCCGAAGACCAGCGGCATGATCTGCATCATGCGGGCCTGGACCGGGTCCATGCCCGGCGTTGGCGTCAGCTTCTGCGTCAGCCACATCACCAGCACGTTCAGAACCGGCAGGATGAAGTAGGGATCCTGCGCGGTCAGATCCTGGATCCAGCCCATCCACGGCGCCTGGCGCAGTTCGACGGTTTCCACCAGCACCCAGTACAGCGCGAGGAAGATCGGCATCTGCACGAGAATCGGCAGACAGCCTCCCATCGGGTTGATCTTTTCCTTCTTGTACAACTCCATCATGGCGACCTGGAACTTCTGCTTGTCGTCGCCGTAGCGCTCCTTCAACTGCTGGATGCGCGGCTGGAACTTGCGCATCTTGGCGAAACTCTTGTACTGCGCCGCCGAAAGCGGATAGAGCGCGGCCTTCACAATCACCACCAGGCCGATGATGGCCCAGCCCCAGTTGCCCAGCAGCGCATGCAGGTGGCTCAACAGCCAGAACAGGCCCTGGCCGATCAGATCGAAGATTGCGAACTGGCTGTAGTCCACGGCGCGATGCAGACCGGGCACGTTTTCGGCCTTGATCTTGCTCACCACCTTCGGACCCACCCAGAGGCGTGCGGTGGTCGTGGCCTGCTGGCCAGGCGCGACGTTGACGCTTGGACCCATCTCGCGGATCAGCGGTCGCGTTTCGTTGCCCACTTTCGCCTCGTCAAGCGAAACGATCGTGGTGTCTGCCGCTGCCGGGATCCATGCAGAGAAGAAATGGTGTTGCAGCATCGCAATCCAGCCGCCCTTCACCTGCTTGTCGACGCGACCGTCCTCGAGGTAATCCTCGTTGAACTTGCGGCGCGAGAATTCGCTGTCGTACCAGGTGGCGCCCGTGAAGCTGAAAGCCTGCGGATTGGTGATACCGCTCTTCACCACCGGCGGCGTGCGCATCAGCTGGCGATAGATCGAACCTTGCCAGGGCGCATTGCCGCGATTGACGATGTCATCGCGGACGGTCATGGCGTAATCGCCACGCTTCAGCGTGTAGGTGCGACGGATGGTGACACCGTCCGGACCCTGCCACAGGAACGGCACACTGATTTCGTTCTGGTCCGGTGCCAGGGTGAACGCCGTGCCGGCTTCCGGAACGAATCCTTGTTCGTGGTTCGGCGCGGCACGCGTCTCGCCCACGCCAACCCAGCCGCTCTCCGCAACGTAGTAATGCGCGGGATCCTGCGTGAACAGCTTGACGGCCGGGCTGCCCGGCTTGCGCTCCTGCGGGAACTTCAACAGATCCGCTTCCAGCACGCTGCCGCCATCCAGGACCAGACGCAATACATCGGTCGTCACCTGCACGGTCTGCGCACGTGCGGTTCCGTCCTGCGACGGCGACACCGTCGCCGCGACGGCAGGCGCCTGCGGAACACTGCTGCCGCCTGCTGCCGGCGCGGAAATGCGCGCAGCACTGGGGACCGTGCTGGTGCGAGCCGCTTCCGTGACCATCGCAGCTTGCGCGGGCGTCGCCGGCGGTGCGGTGAACTTGCCCCATTCCAACCACAGGAAGAACGCCACCATCAGCCAGGCGAAGATCAGGAAAACACGGGTCTGGTTCATTGGGCAGGCAATCTCAACCGGCGTTGGAATCCGGTGCGGAAGTGGAAGGGGAATGCGAGGTCGGCGGCATTGTGACGTCCGCAGGCAATGGCGGCAATGCGCCCGCGCGTCGCAACACGCGTTCGAAGGCCTCGCGAATCTGCGGGCCGCTGGCCTGGGCGGCGGGTGCGCGCGCAACGATCACGTAGTCGCCGGGAGCCAGCGTGGCTCTCAGGACACGGAAATGTTCACGCAATTGACGCTTGATGCGGTTTCGTCCCACGGCGCGTGTATCGACCTTGCGCGATACGGCAAGGCCCAGGCGCGGCGGATGTTCGGCTCGCAACCAGTGCAGGGCCATCAACGGATCCGCTGTGCGCCGGGAGAGCTCGAAGACGCGGCCGTAGTCGGCACGCGTTCGCACGCGTGCATGCCGTGGAAATACGTTGCTCATGACAGCAAGAAGCCCGCACTGCGAAGTGCGGGCTTCCGGCAAGGGCTACGCATGATGGATGTCTTGCCGCGCGAACGCGGCAAAGCCATCAGGCGCAGAGGCGCTTGCGGCCCTTGGCGCGACGGCGCGACAGGATCTTGCGACCGTCGGCGGTCTTCATGCGGGCACGAAAGCCGTGGTCGCGCTTGCGCTTGAGATTGCTGGGTTGGTAGGTGCGCTTGGTGGCCATGGGGCCCTCGTGCGAAATAGGGATGGAAAGAACCGGAAATTCTATAGGTATCCGCTGCTTACAGTCAACACCGTTCACAGGGATCGAAATGACGCCCGCAAACGCCTGCACGCGAAGGCCACCCGGGCAATTTCATCCACATCTTATGCACAAGGATCGTTGGCGGGGCCCGATGGCGGTGGTAGTCTGACCCACCCCTTATTCTTCAGGCCCGGACCCGCGAGAGCGTGTGTGCGGCGCCTGCAGTTTTCCACACCTTGTCAAGAACCGAGTTGCTGCACGCGATGGATGCCTGGCCCCGCTGTCTCGAACGCCTGGAAGCCGAATTTCCGGCGGAAGATGTCCACACCTGGCTCAAGCCGCTGCAGGCCGAACAGCGCAACGATTCCGTTGTCCTGTATGCACCGAACGCTTTCATCGTTGAACAGGTGCGCGAGCGTTATCTGGGTCGGATTCGCGAGCTGCTGGACTATTTCGCCGGCCATGCCGTGGTCTCCCTGGAAATCGGCTCGCGTGCCCGTGCGGCCGAACCGGCCCGGACCGGAGCGTCGGCGGCCTCCCAGGCGGTCGAGTCCACGGACGAGCCGTTCCACGGCAATCTGGACGAGCACTACACCTTCGACAACTTCGTGGAAGGTCGCAGCAATCAGCTGGGGCGCGCCGCCGCATGGCAGGCCGCGCAGAAGCCGGGTGATCGCGCGCACAACCCGCTGCTGCTGTACGGTGGCACCGGTCTGGGTAAAACGCACTTGATGTTCGCCGCCGGCAACGAGATGCGGCGGCAGAATCCGAGGGCACGTGTGCTGTACCTGCGCTCGGAACAGTTCTTCAGCGCAATGACGAAGGCGCTGATCGAAAAATCGATGGACCAGTTCAAGCGGCGTTTCCAGCAGGTGGACGCGCTGCTCATCGACGACATCCAGTTCTTCGCCGGCAAGGACCGCACGCAGGAAGAGTTCTTCCATACTTTCAATGCGCTGTTCGACAGCCGCCAGCAGATCATTCTCACCTGCGACCGCTATCCACGCGAAGTTGAAGGACTGGAGCCTCGATTGAAGTCGCGCCTCGCCTGGGGGCTCTCGGTCGCCATCGAGCCGCCGGATTTCGAGACGCGTGCGGCGATCGTGTTGGCCAAGGCACGCGACCGTGGCACCGACATTCCGGACGAAGTTGCGTTCCTGCTCGCGAAGAAAATGCGCAGCAACGTCCGTGACCTCGAAGGGGCGTTGAACACGCTGGCTGCGCGAGCCAATTTCACCGGTCGGGCCATTACGCCGGAGTTTGCGCAGGAGACCCTGCGCGACCTGCTTCGTGCCCAGCAGCAGGCGATCAGCATTCCCAACATCCAGAAGACCGTGGCGGATTACTACGGGCTTCAAATCAAGGATCTGCTGTCCAAGCGCCGCACCCGTTCACTCGCACGGCCGCGCCAGGTGGCGATGGCGCTGGCGAAGGAGTTGACCGAGCACAGCCTGCCGGAGATCGGGGATGCGTTTGCCGGCCGTGATCACACCACCGTTCTGCATGCGTGCCGGCAGATCCGCAACCTGATGGAGACCGATGGAAAACTCCGAGAGGATTGGGATAAGTTGATCCGTAAACTCAGTGAGTAAACCCCTCCTGCTCCTGTGGACAAACTGTGGTTGAAATCGGGCCCCATTTTTATCCACAGGAATCCACACGGCTTGCGTTGCAGTTGTCCACGGGGTTGGTTCCATCTGAAAACCTTTTCAATTCAATCGCTTGTCCCGCTTTCCCACTGAAAGCGGCGAAACCATCACCACCAAGCTTTAGATCTTTTCCACTTCTTTTTAGAAGCATCAGGCACAAGGGACACCGACCGATATGCGTTTCAGCCTACAGCGCGAAGCCTTTCTCAAACCCCTGGCCCAGGTCGTCAACGTGGTCGAACGCCGGCAGACGCTGCCCGTGCTCGCCAACTTCCTGGTGCAGGTCCAGAACGGGCAGTTGTCCTTGACCGGTACGGATCTGGAAGTGGAGATGGTCGCCCGAAGCCCGGTCGACGACGCACAGGATGGCGAAACGACCATCCCGGCGCGGAAGCTGTTCGAAATCATCCGGGCGCTGCCGGACGGGAGCAAAGTCACCGTCAGCCAGTCCGCCGACAAAGTCACGGTGCAGGCCGGTCGCAGCCGTTTCACTCTGGCTACGCTGCCGGCGAACGACTTCCCTTCCGTGGATGAGGTCGAAGCGACGGAACGCGTCGATGTGCCGGAAGCCACGTTGAAGGAACTCATCGAACGTACCGCGTTCGCGATGGCGCAGCAGGACGTTCGCTATTACCTCAACGGATTGCTGTTTGATCTGGCGGATCGCACCTTGCGCTGTGTCGCCACGGACGGACACCGGCTTGCCTTGTGCGAAGCGCAGCTGGATGGTTCCCCGCTGTCGAAGCGTCAGCTGATTGTTCCGCGCAAGGGTGTCACTGAACTGCAGCGCCTGCTTGAGGGCGGTGATCGGGCTCTGGAACTCGAAGTGGGCCGCACTCACATCCGGGTCAAGCGGGACGATGTGACGTTCACCTCCAAGTTGATTGATGGGCGTTTTCCCGACTATGGCGCCGTGATTCCCATCGGGGCGGACCGCGAAGTGAAGCTGGATCGCGAAGTGCTGCGGGCGGCCTTGCAGCGCGCGGCCATCCTTTCCAACGAAAAGTACCGCGGTGTCCGCGTCGAGGTTTCACCGGGCCAACTGAAGATCAGCGCACACAACCCGGAACAGGAAGAAGCCCAGGAAGAGATTGAAGCGGATACCAAGGTTGACAATCTGGCAATCGGCTTCAACGTGAATTACCTGCTGGATGCATTGAGCGCGCTGCGCGACGAGCACGTCGTCATCCAGTTGCGCGACGCGAACTCGTCGGCGTTGGTACGTGAGGCAAGCAGCGAAAAGTCGCGCCACGTGGTGATGCCGCTCCGTCTTTAATCGCGTTTCACGTGGAACACGAGATCGAGCCCGGCCAAGCCGGGCTTTTTTCTTCTCGATGGCCGCCACGTGTCGCCGTTTCCACGCAAGAATGGTGCATGCCTAGATTTATTCACCTTCGTTGGGCCCGTCCGCCCAGGTCTCCGGCCTACGTCCGACGGGGATCCGCATGCGCTTGAAGCGGCTGAATGCGAAGGGTTTGCGCAGCTTCCCGCAGGTTTCGTTGGAGCCGGGCCCTCGCCTGAACCTGATCACCGGCGAAAACGGAGCAGGCAAGACTTCTCTCCTGGAGGCCGTCCACCTGATGGCCTATGGGCGGAGCTTTCGTGGTCGAGTGCGTGACGGGCTGGTCCGAACGGGATCCGAAGCCGTGGAAGTTTTCGTGGAATGGGAGGAAGTGGCATCCGGTCGGGTTCGGCGAGCGGGTCTCAGGCATTCGGGTCAGACCTGGACGGGCAAACTCGACGGCGAATCTGTGCACCAGCTCGGCGACCTGTGTGCAGCGCTCGCCGTTGTGACGTTTGAGCCTGGCAGCCATGCGCTGGTGACGGGGGGCGGAGAACCCCGCCGTCGATTCATGGATTGGGGGCTGTTTCACGTGGAACAGGAGTTCCTTCCACTCTGGCGGCGCTACTCCCGAGCTCTGAAGCAACGCAATGCCCTGCTGAGGTCTGGCGCTGGGGGCGCGCAGCTGGACGCTTGGGATCACGAACTTGCGGAAGCGGGTGAACCATTGACCGAGCGCCGGCTGGGCTACCTCGAGAGGTTGCAGCAGCGGTTGTCTTCGGTCGCCCGGGATCTTGTACCGGGGCTAGGCACCGCGCGTCTGGAATACCTGCCCGGATGGAAGCGGCATGAGTTGTCCTTGCGAGATGCTCTGCTGGTCGCACGCGACCGCGACCGCATCATCGGACATACCTCGATTGGCCCGCATCGCGCCGACTGGAAGGTCATCTACGAGGCCTGCCCGCATGGCGAGGCCCTATCTCGCGGGCAGGCCAAATTGACTGCGTTGGCTTGCCTGTTGAGCCAGGCGGAGGATTTTGACTCGCAACGCGGCGAATCCGCGGTCATTGCCCTCGACGATCTGGCATCGGAGCTTGACCGCAAACACCAGCAACGGGTTCTTGAACGCCTGCTGGCGGGTCCCGGCCAGATCTTCGTCACCGGCACTGAGCTCCCGGCCATGCTCGGGACTCAACAGATCGAGATGCGTCAGTTCCACGTGGAACATGGGGCCGTGGTACCGCTCTGAACGCCTCTCAAGGCCGGGCAAGTACCGGTCGGTGGTATAATTTCCCACCTCCCTGTAGCTCGCGCGCCCTTCCGCCTCATCGGATTCTGGCGCCAGCAGCTATGCAGCAGACCGAAGCGAATGACTGACGAAACGATTCCTGCAGCATCCAACGGCAACTACGACTCCAGCAAGATCACCGTCCTTCGCGGGCTCGAGGCAGTCCGCAAGCGGCCAGGCATGTACATCGGCGACGTGCACGACGGTACCGGCCTGCATCACATGGTCTTCGAGGTGGTCGACAACTCGATCGATGAAGCGCTCGCCGGTCATGCCGACGATGTGATCGTGAAGATCCATGAAGATGGCTCGGTGTCGGTATCGGACAACGGCCGAGGCATCCCGGTCGATATCCACAAGGAAGAGAACCGCTCCGCTGCCGAAGTCATCCTGACCGTGCTCCATGCCGGCGGCAAATTCGATGACAACAGCTACAAGGTGTCCGGCGGCCTGCATGGCGTCGGTGTTTCCGTGGTCAATGCGCTGTCCGAGCACCTGTGGCTGGACATCTGGCGCGATGGGTTCCATTACCAGCAGGAATACTCGCTGGGCGAGCCGCTTTACGCGCTGAAGCAACTGGAAGCCTCGGATCGGCGCGGCACGACGTTGCGCTTCAAGCCGGCGGCCGAAATCTTTACCGACGTCGAGTTCCATTACGACATCCTGGCGCGCCGTCTGCGCGAACTGTCATTCCTGAACTCAGGCGTGAAAATCACGCTGATGGATGAGCGTGGCGAAGGCCGGCAGGACATCTTCCAGTACGAGGGCGGCATCCGTTCCTTCGTGGAGCATCTGGCGCAACTCAAGACGCCGCTGCACCCGAATGTCATTTCCGTCACCGGCGAAACCAACGGCATCACGGTGGATGTCGCGCTGCAATGGACGGACGCATATCAGGAAACGATGTTCTGCTTCACCAACAACATCCCGCAGAAGGACGGCGGAACCCACCTTGCCGGCTTCCGCGCCGCGCTCACGCGCACGCTGACCAACTACATCGAACAGAACGGCATCGCCAAGCAGGCCAAGGTGAACCTGTCTGGCGATGACATGCGCGAAGGCATGATCGCCGTCCTGTCGGTAAAGGTTCCGGACCCCAGTTTTTCGTCGCAGACCAAGGAAAAACTGGTCAGTTCCGACGTGAAGCCGGCCGTTGAGGCCACGTTCGGTGCACGTTTGGAGGAGTTCCTGCAGGAACACCCCCATGAGGCCCGCTCTATCGCGGAGAAGGTCGTCGATGCCGCGCGCGCCCGCGAAGCGGCCCGCAAGGCCCGCGAGCTGACACGTCGCAAGGGTGCGCTCGACATTGCCGGCTTGCCCGGCAAGCTCGCCGACTGCCAGGAAAAGGATCCGGCCCTGTCGGAGCTGTTCATCGTCGAGGGCGACTCCGCCGGCGGCTCAGCCAAGCAGGGGCGCAACCGCAAGAACCAGGCGGTGCTTCCGCTGCGCGGCAAGATCCTCAATGTCGAGCGCGCGCGTTTCGATCGCATGCTGTCCTCCGCGGAAGTCGGCACGCTGATCACCGCGCTGGGCACGGGGATCGGCAAGGACGAATACAACCCCGACAAGCTGCGCTACCACCGCATCATCATCATGACCGACGCCGACGTGGACGGCTCCCACATCCGCACGTTGCTGCTGACGTTCTTCTACCGGCAGATGCCGGAGCTGATCGAGCGCGGCCACGTCTACATCGGTTTGCCGCCCCTGTACAAACTCAAGCAGGGCAAGCAGGAGCTGTATCTGAAGGACGATTCCGCACTGAACGTCTACCTCGCGAACAGCGCGGTGGAAGGTGCGGCGCTCATTCCCGCGCAGGATGAACCCGCGATTCCGAGCGAAGCACTCGAAAAGCTGCTGTTGGCCTATGCCAACGCACGCGATGCGATCGCACGCAATGCCCACCGGTTCGATCCCCAGTTGCTTGAAGCACTGATCGATTTCGCCCCGCTGGATGCGGCGTTTGTCGAACGCAACCAGGACGACGGCGCGGAGCTGAAAACGCTTGAAGCCAAGCTCAATCGCGGCGGTCTGGGCAGCCCGCGCTACTCGCTGCAACTGCAGTCGGCCAACGAACAGCGGCCGGCCGCACTGCTTGCTACGCGGCGCCACATGGGCGAAGAGCTTACGCAGGTGCTTCCGCTGTCCGTGTTCGACACGGGTGAGCTGCGTGCATTGCGTGAGTCGGCGGACGTGCTGCATGGGCTGGTGCGCGAAGGCGCAAGCATCGTGCGCGGAAACAAGACGCAGGCCATCGAGAGTTTTGCGCAGGCACAAGCCTGGTTGCTGGAGGAAGCCAAGAAGGGTCGCAGCATCCAGCGCTTCAAGGGCCTGGGCGAAATGAATCCCGAACAGTTGTGGGATACCACGGTCAATCCCGATACCCGTCGCCTCCTGCAGGTGCGCATCGAGGATGTCGTGGCTGCCGATCAGATCTTCAGCACGTTGATGGGAGACGTCGTGGAACCGCGGCGTGACTTCATTGAAGCCAATGCGCTGAAGGTGGCCAATCTCGACGTCTGATCAAATGGACGCCGCACGCGGGAGCGACGCGCTGGAATCGGAAAAAATCCCGAGATCCGCGCCGCCGCTCCGGCGAGTGCTGGGTGCGTTCGGCGTCGATGTTCTGCTGGCGATCGTTATCGGCCTGGCGCTGATGATGGGCGGTGGCATCGCATGGGGTGTCATCGAGGGCATCCGTCTTGCCGCAACCGGAGCAGCACCCGAGGCGATTACAGCTTCCTTGCAGGCGCCGGGCGCGATCGTTCAACTGATTCTCGCGCTGTTCGGCATGGGCGGTGTCGCAATCGTGCTGTATGTGTGGCGCAGGCCTGCGACGCGCGACGAACGTGCGCAATCGAGGGCCGCCGCGTTCCGCGGCTCGACCTGGTTGATCGTGGTGATGGCCGGGGTGGGAATCTTTCTTTTCAGCAGCGCCTTGAGTTGGCTGGGCCACGTCTTGGGCATTCCCCCCAATCCCAGCAATTTGCTGCTCCTGCGAGAAGCGCTCTCCTCGCATGCCTGGTTCGTGGCGCTTTTCGCCGTCGTGCTCGCGCCCGTGTACGAGGAACTGCTGTTCCGCCGCGTGCTGTTCGGCCGGTTGTGGCAGGCCGGCCACCCTTTGCTGGGGATGGTGCTGAGCGGCGTCGCGTTCGCGCTTGCCCACGAGCTGCCGGGCACGGGCGGCAACAGCGCCGGAGCCACCGTCCTGCTGCTGTCGGTCTACGCAGCGATGGGCATGGCATTCGCCTGGGTGTATCGCCGCACCGGCACGTTGTGGGCACCCATCGCTACCCACGCGCTGAACAACGCCTTCGCACTGGCGCTTCTGCAGCTTTCCGGCAACTGAAAAAGTGCCTTGCAGATTGACGAAGAGTTAAGACTTGCTTGCCGACACTAGCGGCCTGTTCGGAAAGGAGTGCCGCCCCATGAAACCCTGGTTGCTGACCGCTGCCGTGGCCACCGTACTGGTTGCCTGTGCCACAACCACCTCGCCAACCGGGCGCACGCAGATGGTGGGCGGCGTCTCGCAGGACCAGTTGAACCAGCTTGGCGCGCAGGCATTCGCGGAGACCAAGGCAAAGGAACCGCCAAGCAGGGACGCGAAACAGAATGCATACGTCACCTGCGTCGTGAACGCACTCGTCCACCAACTTCCCCCCGACCAGCGAAGCGTCGCATGGGAAACAGCGGTTTTCCTCGATCAGGAACCCAATGCTTTCGCCCTGCCCGGCGGCAAGGTCGGCGTCAACACCGGCATCTTCACTGTGGCGAAGAACCAGGATCAGCTTGCAGCGGTACTCGGCCATGAAATCGGCCACGTGATCAGCCGCCACCACGAAGAGCGCATCACGCGGCAGATGGGGACGCAAACCGGACTGAGCATCCTGGGCGCACTCGCAGGCGCCAAATACGGGCAGACCGGGATGGATGCGGTGAGCCAGTTCGGCAGCCTGGGTGCGCAGGGACTGATCCTCCTCCCCAACTCGCGCACCCAGGAGAGCGAGGCCGATGTCGTCGGGCAACGTCTGATGGCCCAGGCGGGATTCGATCCTCGCCAAGCCGTAAACCTCTGGGAAAACATGCTGGCGGCCGGGGGCGAACGTCCTCCGCAATGGCTGTCGACCCACCCTGACCCCACCAATCGCATCCGCGAACTGCAGCGGGACGCCCCCGCTCTGGTTCCCATCTACGAGTCGGCCCGCAAGGCGGGCAATGTGCCGCGTTGCGGTTGAAGACCCTCCTTCAGCCGGGCGGATGCTGCTGCGCAGCAACGAAACCCTTACCCGCCTATGTGTGCTTTCTGGTAGCGTTTGCGCCCCCGGAAGGATCCGACCGACCCACTGAACCGCGTCCGCTTTGAGGTGATCCCCCATGCTGTATCGCAAGTCCAAACACGCCCTGCTCTCCCTTGCCATCATCGGCCTGCTGGGTGCCGGAGTGGTTGCCGAAGCAACCGCGCAGATGAACCGCGATGACAGCTCGGCACGTCGCCAGAAGCCGAAGAAGGAAGAGATCCGCTATCCGGACGCAACGCGCCAGGAGCCGAAGGAAAAAGGCTCGGCGAAGATGCAGCGCCAGCTGAGCAGCATGTTCAAGGCGAACGAGAAAGAGAACAACGAAGACGAAGTGATCACGCTGGCCAATGAAATCATGGCCGGCGACAAGGCAAATGCGTACGACAAGTCCGTCGCCGCACAGGTTGCCGCGCAAGCCGCATATGGCAAGGACGACGGCAAGCTCGCGAAGGACTATGCGAACAAGGTCATCGAGTTCAACGGTCTGGACAACAATGCCCACTACGGCACGATGTTTTTCCTGGCTCAGCTGTACTCGCAGGACGATCAGTACAACGAAGCACTCGCGACCATCGACCGTTTCTTCGCTGAAACCAAGTCGCAGCGACCGGAAGAGCTGGTGGTGAAAGGCAACATCCTGTATCGGATGGAGCGCTACAAGGACGCGATCCCGTTCCTCAAGCAGGCGGTGGACGCCACGCCCGAGCCCAAGAACGAGTGGTTGCAGGTGCTGATGGCGAGCTACGCAGAAGCCGGCCAGGACGATGCCGCCGTACAACTCGCCGAATCACTCGCCAGCAAGAACCCGTCCGACAAGAAAGCCCAGATGAATCTGGCGTCGGTCTATCTGCAAGCCGACAAGAACGATCAGGCAATTGCCGTACTCGAAAAGCTGCGCACGTCCGGCCAGCTCACCGACGAACGCGAATACAAGCAGCTCTACAGCATGTACGCGAATACCGAAGGGAAGGAGAAGGACGTCATCGCGGTGATCAATGAAGGTGTCCAGAAAGGCGTGCTGAAGTCGGACTACCAGACCTATCTCGCACTGGCGCAGGCGTATTACTACTCCGAACAGATTCCTCAGGCGATCGAGGCGTGGCAGAAGGCGGCGCCGCTGTCCACCAACGGCGAAACCTATCTCAACCTGGCGCGCGTGCTGTGGCAGGAAGACCGCATCCCCGAAGCGAAGCAGGCCGCCAAGGCTGCGCTGGACAAAGGGCTCAAGAAGCCGGAAGACGCCAAGAAGATCTTGGCCCTTCCCTAACGGCATCCAGTGACACCGCCGGTCAAAAAACCTCACGAAATGATGGTTTTGCTCCCGCGGAATGTTATAAGCTGGGAGTTCCCCCTGACGAAATGACGTCCGGGGGCCTAATACGATGCGGACGCTTCAGGCGTCCAGCCCCAACATTGAGTTCATTGGCGCATGGCTGAACAACTGGTCATCAATCGGTATCGGGAAGAGGAAGAGGACAAGGGCCTCAACTGGCCCCGAATCATCGGCATTGCCTTCGTGATCGCGTTGCACGCGGCCGCACTGCTTCTGCTGTTGATCCCGGCGGTCGCTCCGCCCGCGGAAAAGGAACAGAAGGATCGCGTGATGGTCACCATCATCGACGCGCCGCCACCGCCGCCGCCGCCGCCGCCGCCGCCGCCGAAGCAGGACACGCCGCCGCCGCCAGTGAAGAATCTCGCGCCGCCCAAGACCACGCCGTTGCCGCCGCCGCCTGAAGCGCCGCCGGTGGAAGTGGCCGAGCCGCGGCCGACCGACGTCTATCAGCCGCCGGCCCCGCCGGCCCCGCCGGCCCCGGTCGCTGACATCGGCGCCAGCGTCGATATCTCGTCGAAGAACATGAACCAGCCGCGCTACCCTCCTGCTGCACTGCGGCAGGGAATCGAGGGTACGGTCATCCTGATCATCGATGTCGATGCCAGCGGCAACGTCACCAATGTCTCGGTCGAGAAGTCCAGCCGCAATCGCGATCTTGATCGCGCGGCGATGGAAGCGGCACGCAAGTGGCGGTTCAATCCCTCGATCATCAATGGTCAGAAGGCTGCAGGTCGCGTCCGCGTACCGGTGGACTTCAAGTTGGGCGGCTAAGCGCGCCCAAGCACCAGGTTTTTCCAGAGTTTCGTTAGCCGCAACACTTCCAATCAATCAACATACTTAAACAAAGGTAAGCGTCATGCTGCAGGAAATCCTCATCGCCGCCGCAGCCGGGGGCAACAACGCCGCGAGTGCCCTCACCAACATGGGCTTCGAGCACCTGATCACCGAGATGATGCAAAAGCCCGGCGAATACGCTGTTTCCTGGGCCGTGCTGCTGATCCTCGTCGCGATGTCGGCCATGTCCTGGTACTGGACCGTCATCAATGCGCTGAAGAGCGCCCGCTTGAAGGGTCAGGCCGACCGCGTGACCAGCGCGTTCTGGGAAACCCCGAACGCCCAGGACGCCATCCGTCTGATGGAAGAGCAGCCGAAGAACGAGCCGTTCTCCAAGATCGCCCTCGACGCCGCCCAGGCCGCTGCGCACCACCAGCGCGCCGAAGGTACTGGCACCGGTCTGGGTGAATCGCTCAGCCGTTCGGAATTCGTTGACCGCGCGCTGCGTCAGGCCGTGACCCGCGAAAGCTCGAAGCTGCAGAGCGGCATGACCCTGCTGGCTACCGTCGGCGCGACCGCTCCGTTCGTTGGTCTGCTGGGTACGGTGTGGGGTATCTACGGCGCGCTGATCCGCATCGGTGCCACCGGCCAGGCCTCCATCGACGCCGTCGCCGGCCCGGTGGGTGAAGCACTGATCATGACCGCCATCGGTCTGTTCGTCGCGATCCCGGCCGTGTTCGCCTACAACTTCTTCAGCAAGACCAACAGCACGACGATCGCCAAGTTCGATTCGTTCGCCCACGATCTGCACGACTTCTTCGCCACCGGCTCGCGCGTTCGCTAAGCGCCGGTTGCAAGCAGTCCTCGCCTATCGACAAGCATTGACGGAGCCCGAAAATGGCTTTCAGTAGTGGTAATAGCGGTGGCCCGATGGCCGAAATCAACGTCACGCCCCTCGTGGACGTGATGTTGGTGCTGCTGATCATCTTCATCATCACGGCGCCGCTGATGTCGCATAAGGTGAAGATCGATCTGCCGCAGGCCACCCTTGTGCAGGAAAAGGATCAGGAGGCTCCTCCGGTCCCGCCGATCACGGTTTCGGTGAAGGAAGACGGCACGCTGTACTGGAACGACGAAGCGATCACCAAGGAAATCCTTGAATCGCGTCTCTCCAGCACGGCGCAGCTGCAGCCGCAGCCCAAGCTCAACCTGCGTGGTGATCGCACCACCAAGATGGGCACGATCAGCGAAGTGACGAAGATCGCGCAGAGCCAGGGCATGTTGGACATCGGCTACGTAGCCACCAAAGAAACGGGTCAGTAAGTCATGGCATTCAGCAGTGGTGGAAGCAAGGGCCCGATGGCCGACATCAACGTCACGCCCCTCGTGGACGTGATGCTCGTGCTGTTGATCATCTTCATCGTGACGGCGCCGATCATGACGTATCCGATCGACGTGGCACTGCCGCAGCGCGTGATCAACCCGCCGCCGCAGTTGCGTGAACCGCCACCGCCGATCGAACTCAAGATCGATTCCGGCAATGCGGTTTACTGGAACAACTCGCCGGTCAATGTGCAGGATCTGCAGCAGCGCATGGAGCAGGAAGTGCAGCGTGATCCCACCAATCAACCCGAGTTGCGCATCGATGCTGCCGCTGACGCGCAGTACGAAGTGATGGCGAAGGTTCTGGCTGCGGCAAAGAACGCGCGCATGCAGAAGATTGGGTTCGTACAGTAATACGCAGTGACGCAAACCTTATGACGCCGCCTCCGGGCGGCGTTTTTTTTGGAAGTCGTCCGGGCCAGGAGGGCTCCGGGCCCGGCTTTCCGTGGGGGACTGGTTGCCATACTCGGCCGGACGGGCTTAGCCTGACGCCGTCCTCAACGTGAAAGGAGTGCGCCATGGCTTTCTCCGTTTCCGTACGCCCCGCCGCTCTGGCGGAGATGAATGTCACCCCGTTGGTCGATGTGATGCTGGTTCTGCTGATCATCTTCATGGTGACTGCACCGATACTTTCTCGGCCTCTGGATCTCGCTCTCCCGCAAAAGGGACCCGCGCCAATCGAGGCACCCAATATCCTGGATCTCGATATCGCCGCCGACGGCAGCCTGCAACTGGACCAGCGCGGCATCGCCGGAAGCGAACTGGCCCAGCGGTTTGAAGATGCCGTGCAAAGCGATCCACGTACCGTATTGACGGTCTCGGCTTCGCCGGAGGCGGACTACCAGGAAGTGGTCTCGGCGTTGAGCCAGGCTCGTCGCGCCGGCATCCACCAGATCAGCTGGCGCGGTGAATAAAGCAGCTTCCTCGCGGCCTCGTGCTTGATCGCGCGAGGCCGCGAGGGCGACATTCATGACTATCCGCCGCGCCATCGGCGCTCGACAAGTCGTGACATGCGTTCATTGCCGGAATCTTTCGAACCGCAGAACCAGCTGTCCAACGGATCATGCGGCGCGAACGTTCAAAAATGTCATGCGCCGAACTGACGTACTGACGAACGCAGCTTGCCCGCGGCGAATTTCCAGACAGTGCGTCGATGCTGAGCCGCGGGCAGAGCCGATATCCGCAAGGACCGCATGCGCGACATCCAAAGTTCCCACTGTTTTGCGAACTGCTGCTTGATGAGCCCGCGAGGCCATGAGAAGGCGCGGAGGCTCGCCTGCTGCGACACCATCATTGAATGATTCGCCGCCAACACACGCGTAGCGGGAACCATCGACCGCGAGCCCTCCTCCGTGCGTCAAACGGTTCGAGTACCGCTGGTGGCTCGAGCACCTCAGTGCGCCATGCAAGACATCCCGCGCACATACCGGCCAGCCCAGCCTGAGCTCATCGCTTCACCAGCAAATGACCCCGGTGCGGGCCAGGTACCTCGCCGATTCCACCGCATCAGCGGGAACCGGGATTGCTCCGCATCGAAGCGGCGCAAGGTTTTTCGCATCGCGCAGACGCCTGGCCATTCGGGGAAAGAGGCGACCGCGCAATCAATGCGCTCATACGGTGCCCGATCGGGTTTGTGCGCCTTTGCGCGGACTCCCGGATATCGGGCGCGGGCCGCGCGTACGCCTTTGCTCGCCAGCCGCACCGGACGGTGGAAACACGACGCAATGCGACTGCAGCCCGAGAGGGGGAAACCTCGCAGTTATGCCACTTCGGCGGAGAGCGATCGGGCATGTCCCTCGATCCCGTGCGAGCGTCGCCATCGGAACTGACGACATCGACAAGTCAGGATGACGTCAATGCAGACATCGGCGGGCAGCACCCAGCCGACGGATTCGGCTCGCCCGCAACGCATCTTCCCAACAGAAAGGCCGCATCAGGTGCAGCCAAACGCATGACGCGTATCAACCCGATCAGCCGAGCCGAAAACCCGACGCCTCGCTATTCACGAAAGTGCGTGGCGATGCGAGCGCGGCGCTTCAAGGATGGCGAGATACGACTGCACCGTCCGGTGTAATCCGGCGTAGAGCGCCTCGCCGATGAGGGCGTGGCCGATGGACACTTCCAGCACGTCGGGAACGGCTTCGAGGAATTCCTGCAGATTGGCCTGGCTCAAATCGTGGCCCGCATTGACACCCATGCCGAGCGCCTGCGCCTCGCGTGCCGTCTGGCGGCAGAGCGTCAGCTGCGCATTGGAATCGCCGCTGGCAAAAGCATCCGCGAAAGGGCCCGTGTAGATCTCGATGCGATCGGCGCCGATGGCAGCGGCCCGCTCGAGCGAAGGACAGCCGGCATCAACGAACACGCTGACGCGGCAACCGTACGATTTCAGCGTGTGGATCAATGGCTGCAGCCGCTCAGCGTCGCGCTCGAAGTCGAAGCCATGATCCGAGGTGATCTGCCCGTCGCCGTCGGGCACGAGCGTCGCCTGTGCCGGACGCGTGCTTTCGCACAGGGCGAGAAATCCCGGGTATCCGTCGCGCGGCGGCGCGAACGGGTTGCCTTCGATGTTGAACTCGACATTCGACTCGCGCGTCAGCGTAGCAAGCGCAAACACGTCATCCGCGCGGACGTGGCGCTGATCAGGTCGCGGATGCACGGTGATGCCGTGTGCGCCCGCATACAGGCAGGCCCGTGCGGCGCGCACGACATCGGGTTCGTCACCGCCGCGCGAATTGCGCAGCACGGCGATCTTGTTGACGTTGACGCTCAGCGCCGTCATGCGCACATCCGACCCGTCCACTTCCATCACGACGCCGGCGGCTCCGTCGGAGAGGACGATGCGGCCTGCTTCCGCGCTTCCGCAAGCTCGCGCAGCCGGCGCAGCTCGGCAGGATCGATCATCTGCGACTCGTCGCGCTGCCGTTCGCCAACGCGCGCCGAATACCAACCCATCACCCAGGCGACGAGCAGCGCCAGTGACACCAGCAGACAGAGCACCACCCAGACGGTGGAACTGGCTTGCATGGCCATGACCAGCGCCCCGAGCGACAACAACAGGTAGAGCCAGTACATGGGACAAGTCCTCCGTGTGACGGCGCGAGTTTACATCGTCCGCAAACCGCTGGAAGCGGGCCGGATCACAACAACGGCGAGGTGAGCCGGGCCAACGCTTCCGGCAGCCGGTAGCGCCAGAGCGAACGTCGCCGCTCGGGGTCCACGGGCCGGGAAATGGCGAACTCGCCCTCCAGCAACTGGGAGAGCGTGCCGGCCAGCATGCGGTCGCGGAACAGCATCGACATCTCGAAATTCAGCCGGAAGCTGCGGTGATCGAAGTTGGCGCTGCCGATGATTGCCAGACCGTCGTCGCACAGCAGCGCCTTGCTGTGCATCATGCGCGGACCGTACTCGTATACCTTCACGCCTGCCGCTATCAGTTCGTCGAAATAGGACCGTGCGGCGAGCGTGACCAGCAGCGAATCACTCCGCCGCGGTACCAGCAGACGCACATCCAGCCCGCCCAGCGCGGCAGACGTCAGCGCCATGCGCGCCGCTTCGCCGGGGACGAAATAAGGCGTCACCAGCCAGACCCGCTCTCTGGCTTCATGGATGGCGGCGACCAGCGTGCGGTGGATCGGTTCCCAGGACGAATCCGGTCCCGACACCAGCGTCTGGGCATGAATGCCGCCCTCGATGTCGGCCTCGGTCGCACTCCACAGTCGCGTGCCGTGGAAATGTTTGCGCTCATGGCCGGTCGCGTAGACCCAATCTTCGACGAACACCTGCTGCACGCTGCGCACGACTTCGCCCTCCAGCCGCAAATGGAGATCGCGATAGGCGTCCGGGCGCAGGGATTCGTCTTCTTCGTCGGTGATGTTGATGCCGCCGGTGAAGGCGATGCGTCCGTCGACGACCACAATCTTGCGGTGCGTGCGCAGGTTGACCCAGGGCCGCGTGAACGGGCGCAGGCGCGTTGGATGGAACCAGGCGGTCTCGCCACCGGCGTCGTGAAGCGGTCGCAGGAAGCGCCGGCCGACCTTCGACGAGCCCACGGCATCCAGCAGCAGGCGCACCTTCACGCCCTCGCGCGCCTTCTTGATCAAGGCTTCGAGCAGGCGCTGCCCGCAACGGTCGGGGTTGTAGATGTAGTACTCCAGATGGATGTGGTTCTGCGCGGCGAGTACCGCATCCAGGATGGACTGGTAGGTGGCGCAGCCATCTACCAGCAACTGCACCGACGTGGCGGTCGAAGGCGGAAGACCGGTCGTCGTCTGCGCGAGCATCGACAGTTCGGTGCAGTCTTCATCGATCGGACAGAAGACTTCGTAGGTTTCCAGGCCGCTGCGCGACTGATGACGGCGCAACTGTTGCCGCTTGATCTTCTGCGGACCGAGCAGGAAGTAGATGAGGTACCCGATGTACGGCAGCAGTGAAAGCGACAGCACCCAGCTCAGCGTGGCCACCGGTTCGCGCTTCTGCAGGACGATCCAGCCGCACAGCGGAACGAGGTACAGCAACCAGGCAAGCGTCAGCCAGGTGCGCAGGTGTGGGATCGAACGGAAGCCGTCCCACCAGGCGTTCAGGGTATCCAGCATGAACGCGATTCTAGTCGGAGTCGCCGCCGCTGAGACGCCATCGAGATAGGCTGCGGCCATGGGCGAGGCAATCAAAGGACGAGGTTCGACGGGCAATCTGCCCGGGCGCTACGCGGTCACCACGACGCAGGTCGGGGACGACGGCTGGCATGACCGCGACCGCGAGGGCGAAATCGAATCCTCGCCACGCACCCGGATCCACGAGGAGCGCGCCCGCAGCATCATCAGCCGCAACCAGTCGCCGGACATCCCGTTCTCGCAATCGCTCAATCCCTATCGCGGGTGCGAGCACGGGTGCTCGTACTGCTTCGCGCGCCCGTCGCATGCGTATCTGGATCTTTCGCCGGGGCTCGATTTTGAAACACGGATCTTCGCCAAGGCCAATGCACCGCAACTGCTGCGGGAAGAACTGGGCAAGCGCGGCTACCAGCCCAGTCCCATCGCCCTGGGGATCAACACCGATGCGTATCAGCCGGTTGAACGCAAGCTGCAACTGACCCGCCGCATCATCGAGGTATTCGCGCAGACCCGTCATCCGTTTTCATTGATCACGAAGAACGCGCTGGTCGAGCGGGATCTGGATCTGATCGCACCGATGGCGCGGGACCATCTGGTCCAGGTGTACTTTTCGATCACCACGCTGGACAACGGATTGTCGGCGCGACTGGAGCCGAGGGCCTCGGCTCCGCACGCGCGGCTGCGTGCGATGCGTCGACTGAGTGAGTCCGGTGTTCCGGTCGGCGTCATGTTCGCGCCGGTGATTCCATGGGTGAACGATGCGGAGCTGGAGGCCGTGCTCGAAGCCGCGCGTGATGCCGGCGCCGACTCGGCGGGCTACGTGCTGCTGCGACTGCCGCATGAAGTGTCGCCCCTGTTCCGCGACTGGCTGGAAACCCATCTGCCGCAGCGCGCCGAGCATGTGATGAGCACCATCCGGCAACTGCGCGGCGGCAAGGACTACGATGCGCGTTTCGGAAAGCGCTTCAGCGGTGAAGGCGTGTACGCGGACCTGCTCGCGCGCCGGTTCGACCTTGCGTACCGGCGCCTGGGTTTCGATCGTCGCAAGCATCAGGGACTGGTCACGCACTTCTTTGTGCCGCCCCGTCCGGAATCGCCGCAGGGCGAACTGTTCTGACGCGAACGTCTTCGTTCTGACCGGCGGACAGGCCTACCACACGCATGGCGGCGCGCTGCCCAGTTCGCCGGGCGCCTCCGGCAATACAGGCAGGCAACACGCCGCGATCCAGTGTCACGGCACTGGCTCTGCGATGCGTTGATCTCCCTACCCGACGGGCATGTCATCCAGGCTCGCTGCGTGGGATTCGAGCAGGTAACCGCTGCCGCGCACGGTGGTGATCCGCAATGGAGAGCCTGCCAGCTTCCTTCGCAAACGCGCGACATAGAGTTCGATCGCATTCGGGCCGGCCTCGTCATCAAAGCCGAACAGGCCATTGCCGATTTCATCCTTGCCGACCACCTGTCCCATGCGGCCGATCAGGATCTCGAGCAGACGATACTCGCGATTGGGCAAGTCCAATGTCGCCCCATGCAGGCTGACGCGCCGGGCCGCATTGTCGAATACGAAACCGCCGATGCGCATGCGCTCGCTGGCCGGCCGTCGGTGACGTCGCAACAGCACCCGGCATCGTGCTTCGAACTCGCGGAAGTCGAATGGCTTGCCCAGACAGTCATCCGCGCCGACATCGAGCGCACGCACACGGTCCTCGACATCGTCGTGCGGACTCAACATCAACACCGGCGTGACATCGCCGCGCCTGCGCATGCCCTGCAACAGGCGCATGCCATCCAGCCGGGGCAGCACGATGCCGAGTATCACGAGATCAAACCGCTGGTACCGCAGAACCGAAGCGGCGGTGACTCCGTCGTGCTGCCAGTCAACCGCGTGCCCACTGCGACGCAGGCGGCGCGTGATCGCACTCGCGAGATCCGGATTGTCTTCGACCAGCAGGATGCGCATGACGTGTGTTGCGTGTGCTTCGGGACGTGGAGCGCCCGAAGGATTGCAGCCGTCCTGTCGATGCGTCCACCCGCAATGACAGGCGGATGACAGCTTCGGCCACCTAGGCTTGCGAGGTTTCTGTCTGCATCGCGCCGTTGTTCGCGGATGCATGACATCGCTCGCCTGGGAGGGCCGCTTGATTCAATACACATTTCGCGTGCGCGGCGTGATCGCTTGCGCGCTGGCGTTCGCCGCCATCCATGTCGAAGCGAAAGCCGACGAGGCTTTCACCGCCGAGATCGGAGGCCGCGTCCATTGGGATTTCGCACAGTTCGACAATGACGGTCGCGGCATTCCCAACCGCAATGACAGTGAGATTCGCCGACTGTGGCTGGACGTCTCAGGCCGGGCGTTCGGCTTCGGCTACAAGGTGGAAGCTGATTTCGCGGGATTGCAGGATGATTTCGGCGGAAAGGGTATCGACGCCAAGGATGTCTACCTGTCGCGCCGATTCGGTGAGGCCGGCACATTGACCGTGGGCCAGTTCAAGCAGTTCTTCTCGCTGGATGATCGCACCGGTTCGAACTACGGGCAGTTCCTGGAACGCGGCAGTGCGGCCGCCACACTCGCGCCGCTGTATCGCAAGGCGATCGCATGGCAAGCCGCCCGCGAAACACATTCGTGGGCGGCAAGCGTCTACAGCCTGAAGAGCATCGACAATTCACGCACCCAGGGCGAGGCGATCGGTGGGCGTGCCACCTGGGCGCCGGTGCGCGACGAAGGCGATGAGCTCCACCTGGGAATCTCGCTGGCGCATGAGCGTCATGATCATCCGGGCCAGGCGCGTGCGCCTGCACTCGCGATCCGTCCGCGGCCTGCGGGCCATCTGTCGGACAACAGCCGCATCACGCTGGTCCGCTTCGCCGAAGGGCGTGATACCGACGTATCCAAGTGGTCGCTGGAATATGCGCAGGTCCGCGGCCCGCTGTCATGGCAGGCCGAATACGGCGGCGGCGTTTTCGATGACGGCGCGCAGCACGCGACCGTGCAGTCGGTCTATGCGTTCGCGAGCTGGTTCGTCACCGGCGAATCCCGCGCCTATGACCGCAAGACGGGACGCTTCACGCGCATCCGTTCCATTCGGCATCCCGCCGGCGCCTTCGAGCTGGCGCTGCGTCATGACCGCATGTGGAGCGAACAGCACAGGGACGGCGGAACGGAGCTGATTGACGCTTCAACCGCGTCGTGGACGCTCGGCGCCAACTGGTATCTGCAACCCAACCTGCGGGTGATGCTCGACGTCATCGACAGCGGCAACCGCGATCACCTGGTGGACGCCACGCGTGATCGCACGCGCGCGGTCACCGGGCGGATCCATTACGACTTCTGACCTCGCGTCGGCCTCCATCCACATCCTCATCAAGGAGCTTCCAATGCTGGCTGCGCTCGGCTTCGGAATGGTCATCACCTTCATGTACCTGATCATGAGCAAGCGGCTTTCGCCGCTGGTGGCGTTGATCGCGGTGCCCATCGTGTTCGCGCTCGTCGGCGGCTTCGGCGCCGGCATCAACGAAATGATGCTGGAAGGCATCAAGAAGATCGCGCCGACCGGCGTGATGCTGATGTTCGCGATTCTCTATTTCGGCGTGATGATCGACGCCGGCCTGTTCGACCCGCTGGTGCGCGTGATCCTGCGCATCGTCAAAGGCGACCCGCTGAAGATCGTGATGGGCACGGCCATCCTGGCGTTGTTGATCTCGCTCGACGGTGACGGTTCCACCACGTACATGATCACGGTGTCGGCGATGCTGCCGTTGTATCAGCGGCTCGGCATGAATGCCTTGAACATGACGTGCGTGACCATTCTTGCAGGCGGCGTGATGAACCTGACGCCGTGGGGCGGTCCGACTGCGCGTGCGGCCGCGGCGCTGCAGGTCGATGCCGCGGACGTGTTCATCCCGCTGGTGCCGGCAATGGCGATCGCATCCGTCGGCGTGCTCGTGCTGGCGTGGTATCTCGGCCTGAAGGAGCGCGCGCGGTTGGGTGTGGTCCATCTGCCGGGTGACGGCATTCACGATCCTTGCGCCTGCGATGACGCTGCGGCGTCCCGGGAAACGGAGGCCGAAGATATCCAGCGACCGAAGTTGCTGTGGGTGAATCTTGCGCTGACGTGCGCCCTGATGTGCGCGCTGGTCATTGGCGTGTTGCCGATGCCGGTGCTTTTCATGATCGGCTTCGCGCTGGCGATGGTGATCAACTATCCCGATCTGGCCGAGCAGCGCCGCCGGCTGGTGAACCACGCCGGCAACGTGCTGGCGGTGGTGTCGCTGATTTTCGCCGCGGGCATCTTTACCGGCATCCTGTCCAACACGGGCATGGTCGAAGCGATGTCGCGGGGCTTCCTGGCGATCATCCCGGACAGCTTCGGGCCGTATCTGGCGGTGATTACGGCCGTGGCCAGCATGCCGTTCACTTTCTTCATGTCCAACGACGCGTTCTACTTCGGCGTACTGCCGATCCTCTCGGAAGCGGCGGCGCAGTACGGCATCAGCCCGGTGGAAATGGCGCGCGCATCGCTGGCGGGACAGCCGGTGCATCTGCTCAGTCCGCTGGTGCCGTCCACCTACCTGCTGTGCGGGCTGGCCAAGGTCGATTTCGGTGACCACCAGCGCTTCACCCTGAAGTGGGCGGTGCTGATTTCGCTGCTGCTGATGGTCGCCAGCCTCGTCTTCGCGCTGTATCCGTTGACGGCCTGATTCGTGTGGCGGCCCGTCCGGATTTCCGTGCGGGCTGCAGCGTCATCGTGTTTCGAACATGAGCGGCCGACCCGGCCGCCGCGCATTTTCGCGGTCAGGCAATCTTCGGCTGCGTTGCGTCGTGGCGCAGGTGGTACTGCTCGGCCATCCGCACTTCCTCGCGCGATCCCAGGAATACCGGCACGCGCTGGTGCAGGTGATGCGGTTGCAGGTCGAGGATGGGTTCGCGGCCGGTGCTCGCCGCGCCGCCGGCCTGTTCGACCAGCAGGCCCATCGGATTGGCTTCGTACATCAGGCGCAGCTTGCCGGCCTTGCCCGGATCCTTGCGATCCCAGGGATAGATGAAGATGCCGCCGCGGGTGAGGATGCGATGCACGTCCGCGACCATGCTGGCGATCCAGCGCATGTTGAAGTCCTTGCCGCGCGTGCCTTCGCGTCCTTCCAGCAGATCGGCCACATAGTCCTGCATCGGCGCTTCCCAGTGGCGCTGGTTGGACATGTTGATCGCGAACTCGCGTGTCTGCTCGGGGATGCGCATGTCGTGCTGGGTCAGCACGAATGCGCCCTGCTCGCGATCCAGCGTGAAGGCATGCGTGCCGTTGCCGGTCGTCAGCACCAGCATCGTGCTCGGGCCGTAGATGCAGTAGCCGGCCGCCACCTGTTGCCGGCCCGGCTGCAGGAAGTGTTCGTCGGCGGGTGCGGTCACGCCGTCCGGGCTGCGCAGCACCGAGAAGATCGTGCCGACCGATACGTTGACGTCGATGTTGGAGCTGCCATCCAGCGGATCGAACAGCAGCAGGAAGCCGCCGCGCGGATACGCGTCCGGTATCGGTTGGCTGTGCTCCATTTCCTCCGAGGCGCACGCCGCCAAATGGCCACCCCAGGCATTGGCTTCGAGCAGGATGTCATTGCTCAACACGTCGAGCTTCTTCTGGGCTTCGCCCTGCACGTTGCCCGTGCCCGCTTCCCCGAGGACGCCGCCCAGTGCGCCCTTGCTCACCGCGATCGAAATGCTGGTGCAGGCGCGGGCCACCACTGCGATGAGTTGGCGCAGTTCGGCATTGATGCGGCCGGCGCGCTGTTCCTCGATCAGGTAGCGGCTGAGGGAAACGGTCTGTGCGTTCGGCAACGGCATCGGCGGCGCTCCTGGAGGGTCGCGCGCATTCTCCGGATTTGAAGTACCAATGCAATACCAATAAGCGGCTTTGCCCCGCGGATGGCTCCGCCTAGACTCGACGGCATGACAGGAAAATTGCCTTGATTGCGTTCCCGCCCACCGAAACGTGGCTTCCCCTGTCGTCGGCGCTGGGGCTCGGCCTTCTGATTGGCCTGGTGCGCGAACGTGCCGGTGCGTCCGCCCGTGTCGCCGGGCTGCGCACGCACGCCATCACCGCCCTGGCAGCGGCCATTGCAATGCGTCTGGGCTGGCCAATCCTGCTGATCGTGCTGGCGGGTGTGGTGGTACTGGCGGCGCTGGCCTACCGCGGCACGCGCCAGGACGATCCCGGTCTCACCACCGAAATCGCGCTGCTGGTTACCGCGTTGCTCGGCGCGCTGACCCAGGAATCGCCGGCCCTGGCGGCCGGACTGGCGGTGGTGGTGGCGCTGCTGCTGTATGCGAAAGAGCCCCTGCATCGCCTGAGCCGGCAGGTGCTCAGCGAACGGGAGGTGTTCGACGGTCTGCTGCTGCTTGCCGCGGCTCTGGTCATCCTGCCCATCCTGCCGGACCGCGCGATCGGTCCGTTCGAAGCCATCAACCTGGCCACCATCTGGAAGCTGGTCGTGCTGGTCATGGCGGTCAGCGCGCTCGGTCACGTCGCATTGCGCGTGATCGGCAATCGCTGGGGCCTGGCGGTGGCCGGCTTCTTCGCCGGTTATGTGTCGTCGACGGCCGCCGTCATCGGCTTCGGCCAGCGGGCGCGTGAAACGCCGGCGCTGCTGGCGTCCACCGTGGCCGCCGCGCTGCTGTCGAACCTTGCTTCGCTGAGCCTGTGCGTGCCGATTCTCTGGGCGGTGTCGCCGCCGCTGGTGGCGGATCTGTGGCTGGAGTTGTCGGCGATTGGCCTGGTCCTGCTGATTGGCGGCGCGCTCGGTATCCGGGCCGGCCGCAATGATCCGGCGGCGCCGCCGACATCCGGTAGCCGCATGTTCCGCTTCGGCCAGGCAATCGGTTTCGCCCTGCTGGTGGCGGCGCTCACGTTCGTGGCCGCTGCGCTGTCGGCGTGGATCGGGCCGCGTGGCGCGATGGCCGCCGCGGTGCTGTCGGCCACCGCCGAACTGCATGCGGCGGTCGCGACCCTGGCGAACCAGTTCGCGCGCGGTGAACTGGATCCGGTACAGGCGCGCTGGCTGATGCTCGCGCTGCTGGCCGCCAGCCTGACCGCGAAGTCGGTGATCGCGTGGGTCAGTGGCGGCCGTGCCTACGGCTGGCGTGTATCGACCGGCCTGATGGCCGCATTGCTGGCCGGCGTACTGGCGGTGGCGCTGCTCTGAAGGCGCTCAGATGATGCGAAGGGTGATCGCCTTGAGCACCGCGCGCGTGCGGTCGCGCGTGCCCAGCTTGTCCAGCACGTTCGACACGTAGTTCTTCACCGTGCCTTCGGCCAGGAACAGCGTGCGCGCGATTTCCTTGTTCGAATAGCCGCCCGCGAGCAGGCGCAGGATCGCGATCTCGCGCTCGTTGAAGCGATCCGTCGGCGCGGCTTCGTCATGGAAGCGGTAGCGCGCGCGCACCGGATCCGTACTCACCGGTAGCAGCAGGGTTTCGCCGCCGGCCACCCGCACGATCGCCTCCTGCAGATCCTCCGGTGCGGCGTCCTTGAGCAGGAAGCCCTGCGCTCCGGCTTCGGCGGCGCGCAGCAGCAGATCGCTGTCGTCGAACGTGGTCAGCAACAGCACCGGCGTGCGATCGCCGCGTTGGCGCAGGGCGGCCAATGCTTCGATACCGTCCATGCCGGGCATGCGGATGTCGCTGAGCACCACGTCCACCGGATGCGCCTGCAATCGATCGATCAGCTCCGCGCCGCCTTCGGCTTCGAATGCCACGCGGATGCGCGGCTGGGCCTGCAACAGCGCGCGCAGACCCGCGCGCACCAGCGCCTGGTCATCGGCCAGCGCCACCGAAATCGTGGCTTCGGAATTCGTCGTCATGCGGGGATTCTCGCGTCCAGGGTGAGGCCGCCGTGCACCGCGCGGCCAATCGTCAATGTGCCGTCGCAGGCGGCGATGCGTTCACGCATGCCGGCCAGTCCGTTGCCTTCCCGCAACGCGATGGGGGCCTGTCCGTCGTCCTCGATGTGCAGCACCAGTTCGCCGGCTTCGCGACGCAGGTGCACGCGCAATTCGCTGGCCTGCGCATGGCGGACGGCGTTGGTCAGCGCCTCCTGCACTGTCCGCAACAGGATGTCCGCCAGCGCGGGATCGTGCACGACGCTGCCGGGCTCGATGCGCAGCGACAGTTGCAATGTCGGCAGCGGTGCAGCGAGCGCGCGCAGCGCCGTTTCGAGATCGAGCCCCCGCGTATCGCGCAGTGCCTGCACGACGCCGCGGATGTCGCCCAGCAGCTCCCCGGCCAGCTGTTCGCACAGGCGTACTTGCGGATGCGCGGCCAGCGCGGGCTCGGCGGCCAGCGCGCGCAGGTTCAACTTCATGGCGGTGAGCTTGTGTCCGGCGACGTCATGCAGCTCGCGCGCCACGCGCAGGCGTTCGGCGTCGCGTGCGCTGTCGGCAAGCAGCGCGCGCGTGGCCAGCAGATCCGCGTTGACCAGCGCCAGCTGATCGCGCGTGCGTTCGGCATTGCGCGCGTAGTGGCCGATGAGGGCCGCGAATGCCTGGAACCCCAGATAGATGGTCACCATCAGCCAGGGCGCGCGATGGCCCGCGTGCAACATCAACACCAGGAACACGACGTTGCCGGCCGCGATCACCGGAATCCAATGGCGCGGTTGCCACGCCATCGCCATCTGCGCGGCCACCATCACCAGCAACACGGCGGCCGTGCCGGTGCGTGGCGCAATCGCGATGACGAACAGCGCCAGGCACCATTGCACCCAGAGCAGCGCATTGCGCAGGCCGCGGCGGCGTCCGGACGGATCGTCGATGAGGAACGCGGCCGCGAACAGCAGCATCGGTGTCAGCCGTTCCGGCGACCACCCGCCTTCTTCCAGGCGCAGCGAGAACAGCACGGCCAGCCAGGTAATCAACCCGGCGAGGTTCAACGGCTGGAAGCAATGCCTGAGCAGTGGGCGCATGCCGCCATGCTGCATGTGACGCGGACGCGCGCGCAACGGTCCGGCGGCAAGTGATGACTTCCGGCAGGTGGCCGGCTGCTGACACCACGTTGTCAGCAGCACGGGCGGAGACTGGCGTCCTTCCGCTCAATGAGGTGCTTTGCATGAGGCAGCCACTTCCCGCGCGACATCCCGGCGGCCTACTGGCCCGCGCATTCCATGCCTATACGCAGGGCCTGCGCCGCAGCGTACTGAGCGGGGATCAGCTGATCTACCCGGCGCATGGGGAGCCCGTGCGGCCCGACGGTCGCGATGATTTCGACTTCCTGCATGGCCGCTTTCGCGTGCGCAACGTGCGATTGCGCGAGCGGCTGTCCGGCTGCACCGAATGGGACGAGTTCGAAGCGAGCAACGAATGCCATCCGGTGCTGGAACGCGGCGGCAACGTCGACGAATTCGCGACCGATTGGCACGGCGGCTATCGCGGCATGACGCTGCGCCTGTACGACCCGATGCAGCGGCAGTGGAGCCTGTACTGGGCCAACCGTGACGATGGCGTGCTGGAACCGCCGGTCGTCGGCCATTTCGAACACGGCGTCGGCACCTTCCACGGCCGCGCGCGCCATCACGGACGTGACGTGCGCGTGCGCTTCCGCTGGCATGAAATCCGGCCCGACAGCGCGCACTGGGAGCAGGCGTTCTCCGACGACGGCGGCCGGCGTTGGGAGACCAACTGGCATATGCACTTCACGCGACTGCCCGCGTGATCGTTCCGTCCCCCTCGATGATCCAGAACCGGGAATCCCGCCATGCTCGACGTCCTTGAACGCCCCGCACCCCACTCCGCGCCGGCGACCCACGCCCTGCCCGGCCCCGCGCTGGTCGAACTGCGGCAGTACACCCTGCATCCCGGACGTCGCGATGAGCTCGTTGCGCTGTTCGAGCGCGAGTTCTGCCAAACGCAGGAAGACGCGGGCATCCACGTGATCGGCCAGTTCCGCGATCTCGATGATCCGGACTGCTTTGTCTGGCTGCGTGGCTTCGACGACATGGATCAACGCCGCCAGGCGCTGGAGCGCTTCTATGGCGGGCCGGTCTGGCAGACCCACCGCGACGCGGCCAACGCCACGATGATCGATTCGGACAACGTGCTGCTGCTGCGGCCGCTGGATGAAGGCCGGCCGACGTTCGCTTCGCCGCGGGACGTGCTGTCGGACGATGCGCGCATCGTGATCTGCCTGCACCACTTCGATGCGCCGGTCAGCGAGGAATGGCGGCAGCATTTCGAGCAGGTGCAGCGGCCGTGGCTGGAGGGCATGCACGCGCAGGTACTGGCGACGCTGGTGGTCGAGCCGTCGCCGAACACCTTCCCGGCCTTGCCGGTGCGCGAAGGCGAGCACGTCTTCGTCTGCGTCCTGCAATTCGCCAGCGAAGCCGAACACGAACGCTGCGATCGCCAGTTGCAGGCGCCGTGGCGCATCGGCGACCAGCCGCGACGCTGCGAACTGCTGCGGCTGGCTCCCACCTCGCGTTCGCGGCTGGGACGCTGACATGTACGCGGGCCTTTGCACGCAACGACGCCGGCAAGGGAAGATGCCGCCATGCGCCGCGCCGACCGCCTCTTCCTGATCATCCATGCCCTGCGTGGACGCCGCACCGCCCTGCCCGCACGCACCCTGGCCGAGACGCTGTCGGTGTCGCTGCGCACGGTCTATCGCGACGTCGCCGATCTGCAGATGTCCGGCGTGCCGATCGAAGGCGAGGCCGGCGTCGGCTATCTGCTGCGCAAGGGCTCGGACATTCCACCGCTGATGTTCAACGCCGACGAGCTCGAATCACTGGTGGTCGGCACGCGCTTCGTGCGCGCGTTCGGCGGGCAGCGGCTGTCGGCCGGTGCGCGTTCGGCGTTGCTGAAGATCCAGGCGGTGCTGCCGCCGGAACTGCGCGCGCGCGCCGAGCGCACGCGCATCTATGCGCCGGAGCTGAAGGATCGCTTCGAATCCACGGGCCTGATTGACCGCCTGCATGAAGCCATCGAAACGCGCCATGTGCTGCGCCTGCATTACCGCGATCAGGCGGGTGGCGAAACCGATCGCGAGATCGAACCGCTGTGCCTGGCGTTCTGGGGCGGAAGCTGGACGCTCGGAGCGTGGTGCCGCCATCGCGGCGACTTCCGCAGCTTCCGCCCGGATCGCATCGTCACCCTGACGGAAACCGGCGAAGTATTCGAAGACAGCCCGGCGCGCGGACTCGACGCGTACTTCGCCCACCATGCACCGCCGCCCGCCGAAGCGTGATCGTCAGCGCGAAGCTTTCCACTCCACGCCGAGCCACCACGAACGATCCGTGCCCGGCTCGTAATAGCGGCCGTTGCTTTCATTGACGATGACCGAACCGGCGTACCGGCGATCCAGCGCATTGTCCACGCGCACGAACACGCGCAGATCCGCATCGCGCCCGCGCCAGCGATGGCCGGCTTCCAGATGCAGCAGGCCGTACCCGGGCGCGCGCTCGCTGCCCAGATCGTTGACGTGGATGGCGCTCGTGGCGGTTCCTTCGATGGCGGCCTGCCAGCCCGTGGCCTGCCATTGCAGCCGCGCGAACGCCTGCTGTTGCGCGGTGCCGGGAATGCGGGTGCCGGCGGCGACGGGTGCATCGGGATGGGCGCAACCGCTGCGCGCGCAGGTCAGGAACCCGTCGCGGAATTCCGCGTCCAGCCAGGTCCAAGACGCCTGCCATTGCCAGTGGTCATCGATCGCTCCGATGAAACTCGCCTCCACGCCCTGCCGCCTCGCGCGTCCCACATTGCGGTACGTGCTGCGTCCGCCGAGGTTGCCGACCACCGCCAGTTCGTCATCGGTATCGGCGCGGAACAGCGCCAGCGCGAGTTCATTCTCTCCCCGGCGCCATTTGCCGCCGAACTCCTGATGGCGGCTGACTGCGGCGTGCAGATCCAGTGCCAGCCCCGCACCGCCATCCGCGCGATATGCCAGCTCGTTGAACGTCGGTGTTTCGAATCCGGTGCCGAATGAATAGTAGAGCCGCCACGTTTCCGACGGAGCGAACACGATGCCCGCGACGGGCGTCGTCCTGCCGTGGTGCACGCGCCCGCTGTCATCGGGATTGTTCCCGGTGACATAGCCATCGTGCGAGGAGAACGACACGCGGCTGCGGCGCACGCCGGCCAGCAGCGACCAGCGATCGTTCCAGCGCCACCACCACTGTGCGTACTGATCGAAATTCTCGACGCGGTTGCGCTCATCGCGGCGCAGGCGGCCGCGCACGCCAAGCCGATCGCCGTTGAAGTTCTCGTAACCACGCCGGTGCTGGTCCTGGCGATCGCCGCTGATCCCCACGGTGGCTTCGATCGGCTGCCCCGCCCACTCGCCCTGCCATGCCCAGCGCACATCGAGGCCGCCGTAGTCGTTGTCCAGATGGATGACGCCGCCGCTGTTGAGCGGATTGCTCTGCGTCGCCACCGGCAACGGCAGGAACTGCTCGACCGTGCGCGTGCCGCCGTAGGCGGTCGCCTGCACACGATGTCCATCGCCACCGAGCGGCTGGTCCAGCGTCAACCCGAGTTGATCCTGGCGCACGGACTTGCGGGTGTTGAATGCAGTGGCCCCCGCGACCGCCTGGCGTGGATTCGCCTGCCATTGCGTGCGCGTGAGGCCGAGCGGGTCCTGTGCCTGCGGCAGGTTGAAATGATTGAACACTGCCTGCAGCCGGCCGTCATCGGGCAGCCCCACGCCCACCTTGACGTTGACCGATTCGCGCCGGGCCGCGCTGTGGTCGCGGTAGCCCTCAGTGTCGAACACGCTTGCCGCCACGTTGTAATCCCAGCGCCCCTGTGCGCCGAGCACGCGCGCGGCCAGTTGCCGGCTGTCGCCACTGCCCATGCCGGCACGCACGGCGACTTCCCCCGGCGCCTGGCCCTGCGCGCTGACGAGCTGCACCACGCCTCCCGAGGAATTGCCGTACAGCGCGGAAAAAGGACCGCGCAGCACCTCGACATGCTCGCCGCCCATCAGATTGAAGTGCGAGAGCTGGCCCTGCCCGTCGGGCATCGTGGCGGGAATGCCATCCGCATACAGCCGCACGCCGCGCACGCCGAAGGTGGAACGTGCACCGAAGCCGCGAATCGACAGTTGCGTGTCCTGCGCATGGTTCTGGCGATCGCGTGCCGACAGCCCGGGCACGCGGCCGAGGAATTCGGACAGGTTCACGCCCGCGCGATCGGCCTCGGCGCGCAGATCGATGCGATCCAGCGAGGCCGGGGTGTCGAATGCATCCACGCCTTGCAGGCGGCTGGCCTGCACGATCACGCGGTCGAGCGTGCGTGCGTCTTCGGCCCGGGCGGGCAGGGCACCGGCAACCGCAATGGAAAGCAGGGAAAGCGCCAGCGTGGCGCACCGCGAGGGCCTCATGCGCCGATTCTAGGCGAGGCCGATGTGCGGGCCGTGACGATCGCCGGCCCGCGTGGTGTCAGACGTCGCCTTCGCTCGACCAGCCTTCGCCGCTGCCACGATGGAACACGCGATCCTCCGCGCGGACCTCACCGGCCGGAATGGCGTCCTGCTGCGCCAGCCGTGCATAGATCGGCGTGAAGTCCGGCGCGGTCGCCTGCATCAGCTGTTCGAAGCTGTCGATGACGAAGTAGGTCTTCTGATAGGTGTCGATGCGATAGCGCGTACGCATCAGCCGTTCGAGATCGAACCCGATGCGGTTGGGCGCGTCCGACTCCAGCGAGTACAGCGATTCGCCCTTGGACGAGACGATGCCGGCGCCGTAGATGCGCAGGCCGTCGGCCGTATTGATCAAGCCGAATTCCACCGTGTACCAGTACAGCCGCGTCAGGTGCACCAGCGCCTGCGGATCGATGCCGTGCGCTTTCACGCCGCCGCGTCCGTAGGCTTGCATGTAGTCGGCGAACACCGGATTCATCAGCAGCGGCACGTGGCCGAACAGATCGTGGAAGAGATCCGGTTCGGCGATGTAGTCGATCTGATCCGGGCGGCGGATCCACCACGTCACCGGAAAGCGGCGATGCGCCAGGTGTTCGAAGAAATCCAGTTCCGGCAGCAGGCCTTCCACGCCAATCAGCGTCCAGCCGGTGGTCTCGCGCAGCACTTCGTTGAGTTCGCTGAAACGCGGGATGCGGTCCGGCGTCATGCCCATGGCGTCCTGCGCGTGCAGGAATTCGTCGCAGGCGCGACCGACGAGCAGGGCGCGCTGCCGTTCGTACAGCGTGCCCCAGGTGGCGTGATCATCGGCACTGTAGTCGGCCGGCTGCTCGATGATCGCGGTGGTGTAGACCGGCACGTAGCCTTTGTCGGTCTGCTGGTGCTCGACGCGGCGCGGTTCGTTCATGGTCAGCTCCTGGGCAAGCGTCTGATGCTAGCGCCAGCGGCGCGCAACAGGCTTGCGAAGTTGCGCAGGATGGCGACTGTGGCGCAATCTTGTTGCGTATGAATACGGCGGGTGACAACAAATGGCCGAAAACGCCGTTCTGGACCGAATCGACCTGCGCCTGCTGGCCTTGCTGCAGCAGCAGGGCCGGACCGCCAATTCCGACATCGCCGCCCAGGTGAACCTGTCGCCTTCGGCCTGCCTGCGACGCATCCAGCGACTGGAAGCGGCGGGCGTGATCGCCGGCTACGGTGCCCGGGTCAATCCGCAGAGCGTCGGGCTTGGCCTGCAGGCCTACGTGCGCGTGCAGCTGGAGAAGCACGGGCCCAGCAGCGTCGAGCGCTTCGCCGAAAACGTGCAGACCTGGGACGAGGTCGTCACCTGCCACGCGCTCACCGGCGACATGGACTACCTGTTGCACGTGGTCGTGCGCGACCTCGAACACTTCTCGCGTTTCCTGCTGGACCGCCTGCTCAATGCCAGCGGCGTGGCCGACGTGAACTCCAGTTTCGTGCTGCGCACGGTCAAGGAGTTCGCCGGCTGGCCGCTGCCCCGCGCCTGAGCGCGCCCGTACCTCCGAACGAGTCCGCCATGTCCGACATCCGCTTCAGCGATGCAGAAAAAGCCGTGCTGGTCAGCCGCATCCAGCTGTATTTCAACGAAGAGCTGAAACAGTCGCTCGGCCGCTTCGATGCCGAATTCCTGCTGGATTTCTTCACCGGCGAAATCGGCGCCTACTTCTACAATCGCGGCCTGTTCGATGCTCAGGCGATCCTCGCCTCGCGCATCGATGATCTGCAGGACGCGATCCATCAACTCGAACGTCCCACCGAGTTCCGCCGCTGAGCCCACGGAGTCCGCATGATCCTCCTGCCAAGCCGCTTCGCCCAGGCGCCAGGCCCATGATCCGCGAAGTCGGCGGCACCGCCATCCAGCCCCGGCATCGCGCCCGCTGCCATTGCGGCGGTGTCGTCCTCGAACTGGATCTGCCCGACGGCATCGTCGACCCGCGACGCTGCGATTGCTCGCTGTGCCGTCGCAAGGGCGCCATCGTCGCTTCGGTTCCGCAGTCGGGGTTGCGCGTGGTCGAAGGCGAGCACCTGCTGACGCTCTACCAGTTCAACACGCACGTGGCGCGGCATTACTTCTGTGCCCGCTGTGGCATCTACACCCATCACCGGCGGCGCTCCAACCCGGACCAGTACGGTTACAACGTCGGCTGCCTGGACGGAGTCAATCCGTTCGCGCTGGGCGAGGTGCCGGTGGAGGACGGCGTGCACCATCCCAGTGATCGCGTGCACGGGCACGGAGGTGCGGCATGATCACGCGGCGCGACATGCTCGCGGCGGCCGGCGCCGGATGGCTGGCCGGCGCGCTGCCGGCCATCGCATTCCCCGCATCCAGAGGAGCAACACCCACCATGTACGGATTGATTGGCAACATGAAGGCGGTTTCCGGCCAGCGCGATGCGCTGATCGCATTGATGCTGGAAGGCATCGGCGGCATGCCGGGCTGCCTGAGCTACGTGGTTGCGCGCGATCCCGCCGATGCCGACGGCATCTGGATCACCGAAGTCTGGGACAGCGCGCAGAGCCACAAGGCATCGTTGTCGCTGCCCGCAGTGCAGCAGGTGATCGCGCGCGCGAAACCGCTGATCGCGGGCTTCGGCGAACGTCGCGAAACCGAACCGGTCGGCGGCCACGGATTGCCGCAGGCAGGCTAGGGAAGCTCGATGGACGCACTCCTGTCCGCGTCCTGGCAGCGTGCCTGGGCCGGGATTGGCGCCCGCGGCGACGGTCGCGCGGTTTTCGACGCAGTGATCGCGCGTTATGTCGAACCGCATCGCCACTACCACACGCTGCAACACCTGGCCGAATGCCTGCGGCTGTTCGATGAAGTGCGTGCCCTGGCGCAACGACCGCACGAGGTGGAACTGGCGCTCTGGTTCCATGATGCGATCTACGACACCCGCGCCGCCGACAACGAACTGCGCAGCGCCGATTGGGCGCGTGAAGCGTTGCATGCCGCGGGCGTGGCGGCGGACGCGGCGGAGCGCGTGCATGCACTGATTCTCGCCACGCGGCACACGGCCGTCCCGCAGGCCGGCGATGAAGCACTGCTGGTGGACATCGATCTGTCGATTCTGGGAGCCGATGCCGTGCGCTTCGAGGAGTACGAAGCCCAGATCCGCCGCGAGTACGCCTTCGTCCCCGGCTTCCTGTTCCGGCGCAAGCGGCGCGCCATCCTGCAGGGCTTTCTCGATCGGCCGCGCCTGTACGCCACCGACGTCCTGCACACGCGCCTGGATGCAGTGGCGCGGCACAATCTGGCGCAGGCCATCCGCGCCACGCGTTCGAAGGGGATACACGCATGATCCGGACCCAGCCACCGCCGTTGCCAAGCAAGGCCGCGCAGGCGCGGCAGGAGCGCATCGATCTGTTCCTGCTGCTGGGGCAGGGCGTGGGTTGCCTGGTGCTGGGAAGCTGGGCGGGGCAGGGCGCTGCGCCCGCGCAACCGGGCGCGGCCTGGTTCGGCGCCGGCATCCTGATGCTCGCACTGATGTGCGGTTACGCCTCCGCGCGCGTGCTGGTGGCGACCGTGCTGGCACCGCTGGCGGTGATGCAGCTGATCAACCGCATGCGCGATCCGAAGGCCGGGCGCACCGCCGTTCCGATGCAGATGACGGCGCAGGAGCGGCGCATGCAGATTGGCCTGAACCTGCTGATCGTGGGGGTCTTCATCGCCGTTGCACTGCTGGGCGCGGTCGCGCTGTGGATCTTCGCGCACCAGGTGTCGCTGCTTTCGGCATTGTGGCGTTTCGGCCTGCCGGCGGTGCTGCTGGCCCTGCCGGTGCCGCGCGCGGTCCGCGCGCTCGGCTGAACCCGATGCGCGTCAGCGCTTGCCGCACTCGCCCTTGCGGCCGAGCAGGCGGCCCATCATGCCGCTGTCCTTGCACTCTTCCGCTGGCGGCGTCACCACCGGCGGCTTGATCGCGGCCTGCGCCGCCGCCACGCGCGCCTTCTGCATCTGCTCCAGCTTGCCGCGGATCTGCGGCATCGCCGCCAGCGCCGCGCGCTCGCCTTCGAGGATCGCATTGTTCTTCTGCGCGAAATCGGCCGGACCGATGTCGTTGACCTTCGGCCGGATCACGATGTCCGCGCGCGCCAGTTCCAGCTCGCCGAGCTTCTGGCCCATGATGCCGATCGACTGGTTGACGATGCCGAGCATGCTGCCCGGACGCGTGCCCGGGGCTTTGGTGGAAATGTCCACGGCGATGACGAAATCCGCGCCGAGTTCGCGTGCCGCGTCCACCGGTACCGGACTGACCACGCCGCCGTCCACGTACGTCGCCTTGCCGATGGTGACCGGCTCGAACACGCCGGGAATGCTGCTGGAGGCGCGAACGGCCTGGCCGGTATTGCCGCGCACGAACACCGTGCGCTCGCCGTTCTCCAGGCGCGTGGCGACGATCGCCAGCGGCTTCTTCATCTTCTCGATCGCGCGCTTGCCGACCACTTCGTTGACGTAGTCCTGCAGCGCCTGGCCCTGCACGAGACCGCCGGAGAACAGCCGCACGTCGCGGATCTTCGCTTCATCCAGCGCGAACGCCTGCTGCTGCATCTGGAATGCATCCATGCCGCTGGCATAGAGCGCGCCGACCACGCTGCCGGCGCTGGTGCCGGAAACGACCACCGGCTGGATGCCGTTGGCTTCCAGCATCTTGATCACGCCGATGTGGGCGAAGCCCTTGGCGGCGCCGCCGCCGAGCGCGATGCCGACGCGCGGCTTGGGCACTGCCGGCGTCGGCGGCGCCACCACCGTAGCAGCGGCGGGCGGGGTGGGCCGCGTGTTTTCGCCACCGCAGGAGGCCAGCAACAGCGCGAAAGGCAGCAGGCAGAGCGAACGGCGTTTCATCGGAATGCGCGCGGATCAGGGGCGCGCAGGATAGCGCGCCCGGGTGCAATGGCGACCGACCGCGGCATGCGGCGGATCAGAAGCTGTTGTCGCCGTCGAGGATGCGGCCCAGGCCACCCAGCACCGAACCTTCGCCGCGGGCCCCACCGTTCTGCGGCGCGGCCTGCAACATGCGGCCGGCCAGGCGCGAGAACGGCAGCGATTGCAGCCACACCTTGCCCGGGCCGGTGAGAGTCGCCAGGAACACGCCTTCGCCGCCGAAGAACATGCTCTTGATGCCGCTGACCGGGCGCACGTCCATGTTCACGCTGGCGTGGTAAGCGACCACGCAGCCGGTATCGACATCGATGCGTTCGCCGGCACGCAGTTCGCGTTCGACCACGCAGCCGCCCGCGTGCACGAACACCCAGCCGTCGCCTTCCAGCTTCTGCATGATGAAGCCCTCGCCGCCGAACAGGCCGGTGAGGATCTTGCGCTGCAGGTGGATGCCGACGCTGACGCCGCGCGCGCCGGCGAGGAAGCTGTCCTTCTGGCAGATCAGGCGGCCGCCGTGTTCGTCCAGCTTGATCGGCAACACCGTGCCCGGATACGGCGCAGCGAACGCCACCTTTGCCTTGCCCGTGCCGGAATGCGTGTACAGGGTGGTGAACAGGCTTTCGCCGGTCAGCACGCGCTTGCCCGCGGAGAACAGCTTGTCCATCAGGCCGCCGCCCTGGCCGCTGTGCGAACCGTCGCCGAACACCGTGTCCATCTGCACGTGGGCGTCCTTGAACATCAATGCGCCGGCCTCGGCAATCGCGCTTTCGCCCGGATCCAGTTCGATTTCCACGAACTGCATTTCATGGCCGACGATGCGGAAGTCGATTTCGTCCGCACCCCGGCGGCCGCCGCTATTGCCCGGCAGCGGCGGAAGGTGTGGCGGCGGCGCGGCGGCGCCACCCAGCTCGGGCAGCTCGCGCGCGGCTTTCCACTCGCGCATGCCCTCGCGCCAGGCCAGTGCGCCCGGATTGAGCTGGGCATGGCGACGGGCGGATTCTTCATCGAGCGGGCCGATCCGGCTCTGGTCACCGCTGTTGTGGAAATACCACTGGCTCATGGGACGTTTCCGAGAGGAGGGAGCGGCGAGTCTAGCCGCCGCCGGGCGCGCGCCAACACCTCCGGAAGTCCTGTCCGGCGGACCCGGCCGCCGCAAAGCGGCATCGCGATTACAGTTGTCATGAACACGACTTCCGGCCATTGCCCGGGCCCATTGCTGTCATGCAACATTCACGCTCGCGGCCGCACTTGCCGCCTCCGACCACCCCTTTCGGATAGCCATCGCCATGTCCCAGAACCGCCCCGCCGCGCGGCCGCATCGTCTTGCGTTCGCCATTGCCGCCCTGCTGCCGTTCGGTCCCGCGCTCGCGCAGGACGCCACTCCACCGCCGCGCACCGACGCCGCCACGCTCGACACCGTGCAGGTGACCGCGCAGCGCAAGGTGGAAAACATCCAGGACGTGCCGGTCTCCATCTCCAGCGTCAGCGGCGAAAAGCTCGACGTGCTCGGCTCCGGCGGCAACGACGTGCGCTTCCTGTCCGCGCGCGTGCCCAGCCTCAACATCGAATCCTCCTACGGCCGCGCGTTCCCGCGCTTCTACATCCGCGGCCTCGGCAACACCGATTTCGATCTCAACGCCTCGCAGCCGGTGTCGCTGGTGTATGACGAGGTCGTGCAGGAAAGTCCGTTGCTGAAGGGCTTCCCGGTGTTCGATCTGGAACGCATCGAAGTGCTGCGCGGGCCGCAGGGCACGCTGTTCGGCCGCAACACCCCGGCCGGCGTGGTGAAGTTCGAATCCGCCAAGCCCACGCGCGAACTCGATGGCTACGCGCAGCTGTCCTATGGCAGCGACGAAATGTGGAATTTCGAAGGCGCGATCGGCGGCCCGCTGAGCGAGCGCTGGTCCGCGCGTGTCTCGGCGCTCTACCAGCGCAAGGAAGACTGGGTCACGAACGAATACGGACCCGGCCCGGATCGCGGCGCGGAAGGCTATGACGAAACCGCCGCGCGCGTGCAGTTCCTCTACGAAGGCGACGCCTTCGAAGGCCTGTTCAACCTGCACAAGCGCCACCTCAACGGCACCGCGCGCCTGTTCCGCGCCAACATCATCCAGAAGGGCACCAATGATTTCGTGCCCGGCTTCGACAAGGACAAGGTGTACACCGACGGCGTCAACTTCTCCGAACTCGACACCTGGGGCGGCAGCGCGCGCCTGAGCTGGGACTTCGGCGCGCACACGCTGTATTCGATCACCGGTTACGAAACCGCCGAGTCGCTCAACCGCGGCGACATCGACGGCGGCTACGGCGCGGTGTTCCTGCCGGATTCCGGCCCGGGCGTGATTCCGTTCGCCTCCGAATCGGCCGACGGCCTGCCCGATCACAAGCAGATCACGCAGGAATTCCGCCTGGAATCGAACTACAGCGGCCAGTTCAACTGGCAGGCCGGCCTGTTCTGGTACCAGGAAGACATCACCATCGACAGCTTCAACTATGACTCGCTGACCGATGGCAATCCGCGCGCCGGCCATGCGATCCAGGAACAGAAGAACGATGCGTGGGCCGTGTTCGCCTCCGGCGAATACCAGGCCACCGAAAAGCTCAAGCTGCGCGGCGGCGTGCGCTACACGCAGGACGAGAAGGACTTCAGTGCGACCGTTCTGGAAGGCGCGCCCTTCGGCGCTCCGGTCGGTGGCCCGTACACGGTCAAGACCGACAAGGACAACGTCAGCTGGGATTTGAGCGGCGTGTATGCGGCCAACGACAACATCAACCTGTTCGCGCGCGTGGCGACCGGCTTCCGCGCGCCTTCGGTGCAGGGCCGGTTGCTGTTTGCCAGTCCGGATGCGGCGAATGGCGGCGTGTCGACCGCGGACTCGGAAAAGGTCATTTCCTACGAAGCCGGCATCAAGGCCGACCTGTGGGACAAGCGCGCGCGCCTGGGCTTCACCGTGTTCCGCTACAACGTCGATGACCAGCAGATCATCGCGGTCGGCGGGGGCTCCAACATCGCCACGCTGCTCAACGCCGACAGGACGACCGGCCAGGGCTTCGAACTGGATCTGGAAGCCTACGTGCTCGACAACCTGCTGGTGACCTTCGGCAGCAGCTACAACGACACCGAGATCAAGGACAGCGCACTGGCGATTCCGGTGTGCGGCGCGACCAACTTCAATCCGCCGATCTGCACGCCGACCGACCCGACCTCGGTCACCGCCAATGGCACGACTGTCGCCAACATCAACGGCAACCCGCTGCCGCAGGCGCCGAAGTGGGTACACAACCTGACCGCGCGCTACAGCGTGCCGATGGGTGACGGCGCGGAACTGTACTTCTATACCGACTGGGCCTACCGCAGCGAGGTCAACTTCTTCCTGTACGAGTCGGTGGAATTCACCGGCAAGTCCTCGCTGGAAGGCGGCCTGCGCATCGGCTACGGCTGGAACTACGGTGACTACGAAGTGGCGCTGTTCGGCCGCAACATCACCGACCAGACGCGCATCGTCGGCGGCATCGACTTCAACAACCTCACCGGCTTCATCAACGAACCGCGCACCGTGGGCGCCGAGTTCACGATGAAGTTCTGAGCCGGGCGAAGCAAAAAAAGACCAAACAAGAAACGGGCCTGCGGGCCCGTTTCTCGTTCAGCGGCCGGTCCCTGCCGGTCCCGCAGCCGTGTCCCGCCGCAATGCGTCGATGACGACATCGAGCAACTGTTCGTCCGGATCCTGGCGCTGCTCCCAGTACATCACGCCGCCCAGTCCGCGCTTGCGCACGTAGGCCGCTTTCGCGCGCAACGCCTGCGGATCGTCGTAACTGATCATGCGGCGCGCCGTGGGATTCCACAGCCACGCGGCTTGCGCGTCTTCGTCCCAATGGCGTTCGTATCCCTGCTGTGCGGTGTGGTTGCGCTGGATGTCCTGCCAGGAAACAAAACCGCCGTCGCTGCCGAAACGCTGGTGCAACCCGTGCTGCGCATCGGCAACGTCGCCGAACGTGCGCCCGTAGAACGCAAGCCCGATATTGATTTTGCGTGCCGGCACGCCGCCGCGGAGGAACGCTTCCACCGCCTTGTCTGTCGAGCGCGCATCGGCGCCGGCCGTGCGCGAGCGATGCAGCCCGGCGTGATGCCCCGTCGTCCGGGTGAGGCTGCCGTAGAAGTCGTACGTCATCAGGTTGATCCAGTCGAGCAACGGCGCGATGCGCTTGAGCTCGAGTCCACGCGCGGCTTCGCCGTCGGCCGCGGCGATTGTCAGCAGGTAATGGCGGTCCGGATGCGACTTGCCCAACTCGTCGAGCGTGGATCGCAGCTGCTTCAGCAACAGCGTGAAATTGCGGCGATCCTCGGGGCGATGGCGGATGCCGGGCCCCGGATGCGCGGGATATTCCCAATCGATGTCCAGGCCATCGAGATCGTGCCGGCGCACCAGCTCGACGGCCGTGTCCGCGAACCGCTTGCGGCTGTCTTCGGTCAACGCCGCTTCGGAAAAATGATCCGCGCCCCAGCCGCCCACCGACAGCAGGATCTTCAGGTCCGGGTTCTGCGTGCGTAGCGCGACCAGGCCATTGAGTGAGCGCGCCGCGCTTGCCTGCGGCAGAAACACTTCATGCTGCGGATTGACCTGGGCGAACGCGAAGTTGATGACGTCCAGTTTGGACGCGGTGATCGGCGGCAGCGTCGGCCCGTCCATGACGTAACCGATCACGCGCCAGGATGCGGATGCCTTCGCGGTTTCGGCGGCATGCGCTGACGGCATCATCAACGCCAGCACGAGCGCCGCGACGCAGGATCGAACCAGAGTCTTCATCGATGAAACTCACCCCGGAGGCAGGGCCACACTATAGAAGCAATTGCACGCGGTTCCGGTCGAGCCCGCCGCGCGCTCAGGACGAAGGCGGCTGGCGGGGCGGGAAACGCAGCACGACGCCGCGCGTCTGTAGCGGACGCTCCCACAACACCGGCACGTCGCGAGGTGCGGGCGGTTCGAGTTCGTCATCAAGTGGCGTGATCGTCGCTTCTTCCTCGTCTTCCCAGCTGTAGCGCTTGCGCGGCAGCGGCGGATCGAGCTTGCGGAAAAGCACGGCGGCAATCAGTCCGCCGATGGCGCCGCCCATGTGCGCCTGCCAGGACACGCCCGGCTCCTGCGGCAGCACGCTCAACATCATGCCGCCATAGAACAGGAAGCCGATCATGCCGGTGGCAATCGCGGCGCGATCGCGTCGCACCACGCCCAGCATGAAGAGCATGAACATCAAGCCGTGGGTCAGACCGCTGGCACCGAGATGATGCGTGCCCGGATCGCCCAGCCACCAGGGAAACAGACCGGCGAACAGCCAGACCAGCGGCACCGCACAGGCGGTCGCGCGCGGATAGACGCTGCCTGCGAGCGTGCCGAGCAACAGCAGCGCCGTGGCGTTGGCCGCGATGTGTTCCACCGAACCGTGCAGCAGCGGCGCCGTGAGGATGCCCCACAGTCCATGCAGATCACGCGGCGCGATGGCCCACGCGGCGACGTTGAAACTCGACTGCGCGGAGAAGACGACGGCCAGCAGCAGCACGAAGGCCAGGCTGAGGTTCAACGCCCACAGCAGGCGGCGCCGATCGTGGCGGCGCTGCTGTTCGGCATCGAAGGCGGGATGATCGGGATGATGCAGGTCCATGAATCCATGCATGGCGCCCGGCCGGGCGGTTTGCAAGCCCGGCCGGGCGCCCTTCCGTGTGGATGGACCATCCCGCCAGCGGGATGGTCCGCGCGATCAGGCCGTCTTCGCCGGACGCGCAAGGCTGAGTGCGATGGTCACGCCCAGAATCAACGCGACGCCGGCCAGCGACCACAGCACCGGAATCTTGTAGACGTCGATCAACAGCATCTTCGTGCCGATGAAGGCCAGCACCACCGCCAGGCCGTAAGGCAGCAGGTGGAAGCGATCGGCCATGCCGGCAAGCAGGAAGAACATCGCGCGCAGACCGAGTACCGCGAAGACATTCGACGTCAGCACGATGAACGGATCGGAGGTGATCGCGAAGATCGCCGGAATGCTGTCGACCGCGAAGATCACGTCGGTCACGCCGATCAGCACCAGCACGACGAACAGCGGCGTGTACCAGCGCACACCGTCACGCTTCACGCTGAGCGCTTCGCCGTGGTACTCGGTGGTCAGGCGCAGATGGCCGCGCATCCAGCGCAGCGCCGGGTTGCGTTCGAGGTCCGGCTCCTTGCCGGCCGCGAACCACATCTTGATGCCGGTCAGCAGCAGGAATGCACCGAACACGTACAGCAGCCAATGGAATTTGGCCAGCAACGCCGCCCCCGCAAAAATCAGGATGCCGCGCAGCACGATGGCGCCGAGCACGCCAATCACCAGCACGCGCTGGCGCTGCTCTTCCGGCACCGCGAAATAGCTCATCACCATCAGGAAGACGAAAATGTTGTCGACCGCCAGCGACTTCTCCACCAGATAGCCGGTGAGGAACTCCAGACCGATGCGGTTGGCGATCACCGAGCCGGCGGTCTCGTGCAGGTACCACCACAGGCCGGCATTGAACAGCAGGGCCAGGCCGATCCAGCCCAGGCTCCAGTACAGCGCTTCCTTGAACGTGACCCGGTGCGCGCCGCCATGGCGCATCAGCACCAGATCGGCGAGCAAGGCGAGCACGACCACGCCGGCGAAACCGGCCCACAACCACGGATTTCCAATTGTTTCCATCGCGATTCCCTGAAAGAAGTGACAGTGGCACCGCAGGGACGGAGGTACGGGACTCGATCGGGGGAGGGATCGGGAAAACCGGACAGACCTTCGCCATTGCGGCGAAGGTCTCGCTCACAACCGCAGTGGCGGTTGCCGTGTGACCGGAGCCCGAGGACTCGAAATGACGGCCGGCACGTTGGGAGCTACTCCCCTTCGAGCGGCGATTCTGCGGGCTTCGCGCCGGGGCGGTCAACCGGGCGGGTAAAATGCGCTTCATGAACAGCCCGAATCCCGTCGTACGCCTCAAGAACGCCTGGCGCTCAAGCCACCCCTGGATTTTCCAGAAACTTGTCGAGAAGCCGGCGCAGAAGCCCAAGCCGGGCAGCCTGGTGGAGGTCGTCGGCGTGGACGGCGAATGGATCGGGCGCGGCTTCTACAACGGGCATTCGCGCATCGCGGTCCGCATCCTTGAAACCCATCCGGACGTTCCGGTCGATGCCGGCTGGTTCTCGCGCAAGATTGCCGAAGCGGTCGAACTGCGTCGCGATGTCCTCAAGCTCGACACCGTCACCGATGCCTGGCGCGTCATCCATGCCGAAGGCGACGGCCTGTCCGGTCTGGTGGTCGATCGCTACGGCGATCTGCTGGTCGTCGAATTCTTCAGCGCCGGCATGTTCCGTTATCGCGAATGGATCTACGAAGCGCTGCGCGAGCAGTTCCCGGGCGCGCGCTTCTACAGCTTCGCCGAAGAACACATCCAGAAGCAGGAAAGCTTCGATTTCCGCGGGACTGATCCGGTGCCGCCCGCCGTCATCAGCGAATACGGGGTGAAATTCCGCGCCGACCCGGCCGGCGCGCACAAGACCGGCTTCTTCGCCGATCAGCGCGACAACCGGGAATGGCTCTCGCACCAGTGTGCCGGCAAGCGCGTGCTCGATCTCTGCTGCAATACCGGCGGCTTTGCCGTCTATGCGGCGGTGCGTGGGGCGAATGAAGTGGTCGGCGTCGATATCGACGAAGACGTCATCGAGATCGCCAAGGGCAATGCGCGCCTCAACGATGTCCGCCCGAAGTTCGTGCAGGCCGACATCTTCCCCTACCTGCGCGATGCTGCGAACCGCGGCGATCAGTACGACGTCGTGATCCTGGATCCGGCCAAGATGACGCGTGATCGCGATCAGGTGATCAACGCGCTGAAGAAATACCTCGACATGAACAAGCTGGCGCTGGGCGTGGTGAAGCCCGGCGGCCTGTTCGCCACGTTCTCGTGCACCGGTCTGGTCGCCGAGGACCAGTTCCTCGACATGCTGCGCCGCGCCGCGTATTTCTCAGGCCGCACGATCCAGATCCTCAAGGTATCCGGCGCGGGCGCGGATCATCCGTTCATGGCGCACGTGCAGGAATCGCGTTACCTGAAGGCCGTGTTCTGCCGCGTGCTGGATTGAAAAGCGCTGCATCGCGCGAGGCTGGGCGGCTCAAACGCGGACGCGCCGCCAGAAAGAACAAACCCTTCGCGCCAGGCGAAGGGTCTGCAGGATTCCGTCTTGAACCGCCGGTGGATCAGCTTTCCGGCGACAACTCGATCACGTCGAACTTCACGTCCGGATTGACGTCGGCGTCATAGTCCACGTCATCGCGCTCGAAGCCGAACAGCTTCAGGAACTCGTGCTTGTAGCCGGCGTAGTCGGTCAGATCGAACAGGTTCTCCGTCGTCACCTGCGGCCACAGCGTCTTGCAGGTGTCCTGCACGTCCGAGCGCAGTTCCCAGTCGTCGAGACGGATGCGCTGCTCGTCGTCGGTCGCCATCGGCTCGCCGTCCTGGCGGTACATGCGTTCGCGGAACAGGCGATCGAGCTGATCGAGCGTCCCTTCGTGCAGGCCCTTTTCCTTCATGATCTTGAAGACCATCGAGATGTAGAGCGGCATGACCGGAATCGCGGCGCTGGCCTGCGTCACCACCGACTTCAGCACGGCGACGTTCGCGCCGCCGCCGTTCTTCGACAGGCGCTGGTCGAGGCGGTGCGCGGTCTGGTCCAGATCCACCTTCGCGCGACCCAGCGCGCCGTGCCAGTAGATCGGCCAGGTGATGTCGGTGCCGATGTAACTGAAAGCCACCGTGCGCGCCGCGGGGGCAAGCACGCCGGCCTTGTCGAGCACATCGATCCACAGCTCCCAGTCCTGGCCGCCCATGACCGTCACGGTGTCTTCGATTTCCTGCTCGGTGGCCGGTTCGATGGACGCCTGGATGATCGTGTCCTTGTTGGTGTCGATGGCGGTCGACGTGTAGGTGCTGCCGATCGGCTTGAGCGCCGAGCGCTTCACTTCGCCGCTGCCCGGCAGCTTGCGCACGGGCGAGGCGAGCGAATAGATGACCAGATCGACCTGGCCGCCCATCTCGTCGCGGATCAGTTCGATGACTTTCGCGCGGGCTTCATCGGAGAACGCATCGCCGTTGATCGAACGGCTGTACAGGCCCTCGGCCTTGGCGAATTTGTCGAACGCGGCGGAGTTGTACCAGCCGGCCGTGCCCGGCTTCTTGTCGGTTCCCGGCTTCTCGAAGAACACGCCGAGCGTGTCGGCGCCGAAGCCGAACGCCGCGGTGATGCGTGCTGCCAGTCCGTAGCCGCTCGACGCGCCAATCACCAGCACCTTCTTCGGACCGTCGTTGCGCACGCCGCGCGCACGCGTCGCCGCGATCTGATCGCGTACGTTGAGCTCGCAACCGAGCGGGTGCGTGGTGGTGCAGATGAAGCCGCGGACCTTGGGATGGATGATCAACGTTGTCTTCCGGTGGTTGCCTGCGCGGCATCTTAGTGTGAGCGGGCTGCGGAATGAAGGGCGCGCGTCGCCCAGGCGCGACACACTGCGCCGTATGGAAGGCGCGTGATGCGGCCGCCGCAAACGGAAAAGGCGGACATGTGTCCGCCTTTTCGCGAAGAATTCCGTGTTCGACTACGCGTCCTGGCTGCGCGCCAGCCGGCTTGCGCGATAGCCGTATGCCAGATACACCAGCACGCCGACCGCATTCCACGCCAGGAACCAGAGCTGGGTTGTCTGCGGAAGACTCCAGAACAGGTAGGCGCAACCGCCGATGGCGAGCGGCCCGACCACCCAGGCCAACGGTGTGCGGAACACGCGGGGCCGGTCGGGATCGCGCACGCGCAACACCAGCAGGCAGACGGCGACGGCGATGAATGCGGCCAGCGTGCCGGCGTTGGCGAGCGCGGCGATTTCGTCCAGCCGCGCCACGCCCGCGAGTGCGGCCACGATGATCGCGGTGAAGACCGTGATCGCCACCGGCGTGCCGGTCCGCGCGTTCACCTGCGACAGTCCGCGCGGCAGCAACCCATCGCGGGACATCACGAAGAAGATGCGGCTCTGACCGTAGAAGAACGCCAGCAGCACCGTCGGCAGCGCGATGATCGCAACGATGCCGATCACCAGCGCGGCCTTGCCGTGCCCCAGCTCGCGCATGATCAGCGCAAGCGGCTCGCTGCTCTTGCCGAACACGGTGAAGCTCATCGCGCCGACCGCGGCCAGCGCGACCAGCACGTAGATGATCGTGCAGCCGACCATCGAACCGATGATGCCGATCGAAAGATCGCGCTTGGGGTTGCGCGTTTCCTCGGCGGCCGTGGAAATCGCATCGAAGCCGTAGAAGGCGAAGAAGATGATCGCCGCCGCTGCCATCACGCCACGTTCGACGCCATCGGCGCCGATTGATTTCGAGAAGCCGAACGGCATGAACGGCTGCAGGTTCTGGCTGTCGAAAGCAGGCAGCGCGACGGCGATGAACACCGCGAGTGCGATCAGCTTGAAGACCACCAGCACCGCATTGAGCGTCGCGCTTTCGCGGGTGCCGACGATCAGCATGCCGGCGACCAGGAAGGTGATCACAATCGCCGGCAGATTGAGGAAGCCACCGTCATGCGGTCCGGCCGACAGCGCTTTCGGCAGCGTCAGCGGCCAGCCGGTGGCCTGGCTGGCCCATTCGAGGAAGCCGGTGAAATAGCCCGACCAGCCGACCGCCACCGTACTTACCACCAGCGAGTATTCGAGGATGAGGCTCCAGCCGACGATCCAGGCGATGGCTTCGCCGAGCACGGTGTAGCTATAGGTGTAGGCGCTGCCGGCGGCCGGCATCATCGTCGACAGTTCCGCGTACGCAAGCGCGGCACAGGCACACACCATGCCGGCGATGACGAACGACAGCAGCACCGCCGGGCCGGCCTTGTCCGCGCCGACGCCAATCAGCGTGTAGATGCCGGTGCCGACGATGGCGCCGATGCCGAGCGCCACCAGGTGCGGCCAGCTCAGGGTGGGAACCAGCCGTCGCCCTTCCTCGTGTTCGGTCACGCGATCGATGGATTTGCGTCGGAGCAGGTTCTGCATGGGCGTCCTCTTTCAATGAGCGGGCTCCGGCGGAACCCGGAGCGCGGTGCAGGCTAAGGCCGTGGCCAATCACTGGCAATCGGCAGTGCAGCGAATATGCAGGGTTTGCGCGGAAGGTGGCCGCGCACCGGTTCAGGCGAGGTCCGCGGCTGCCAATCGCACCCCGAATCCGATCAGGCACGTACCGGCCAGCCATTGCAGGCCGCGGCGGATTCTCGGCTGCCGCTGCAGGCGCAGGCTCAGCGCATGGCCAATGGCGATCAACAGCGCGCAGTACAGGAAGGACAGCACGAGGATGATCGCGGCCATGATCGCGAACGTCGTCAGGCCCTGATGCCGGGAGGGATCGACGAACACGGGCAGGAACAGCATGTAGAACAGGATCGCTTTCGGGTTGAGCAGGGCGACGCCGAGTCCCTGTCTGAAATGTCGCCCGGTCTTCGGCAGATGCGCGGCGGGAGGATCCACGGGCGGCCACCACAAGCGGATGCCGATCCAGATCACGTAGCACGCACCGCCCATCTTGAGGATCTGGAAGATCGCGGGATTGGCCTTGAGCACCGCCGCCGCACCGGCCACCGCCAGCGCGATCAGCAACTGATCGCCCAGCAGCAGCCCGCCGAGAGTGGCCAGCGCCGCGCGCGGGCCGCTGCGTCCGGTCGCCGCCAGCAGCGTGAACACCGCCGGCCCCGGCAAGGCCAGCAACACCAGCACGGCCGCGATGAAGGTGCCCAGGTTCTCGATGCCCATCCAATGCACGGTGCAGCGCTCCGCAGAAGAATCGAGGGCATTGTCGGCGCGCGTCGGAAGCTTGTCATTTCACGAATGACGCTGTGCTTCGTCTCAGGGATTGGGACCGCGACGGCTACACTGTCGCGATGGAAACCCAGACCCTGCTCATCCTTCTTCTGGTGCTGGTCGCCCTGGCGATCGCGCTGCTGTTCGTCCTGCTGCTGCGGCGACCGGAATCACGCGTGGCCGAATCGCTGGAGCGCGCGTTGCGGGACGAGCAGCGCGAAGGCCGCGGCGAACTGCGCGACCAGCTCGAAGCGCTGTCGCGCCATCAGGAAACCCGCATCGAAGGCTTCGGCCGCCATCTGGCCGATCTCGGCACGCGCACCGATCAACGGCTGGATGTGCTGCGTGACACGCTCAGCGAGGACGCGCGCAAGGGACGTCTGGACGCGGCCGAATCGCAGCAGCGCTTCGCCGATGTGCTTGGCCAGCGCCTGAACGAACTCACGCAGCGCAATGAACTGCGCATCGGTGAAATGCGCATCACGCTCGAAGCCCGATTGAAGGAATTGCAGACGGACAACGCGGCGCGGCTCGAGCAGATGCGCCAGACCGTCGACGAAAAGCTGCATGCGACGCTGGAAACCCGGCTGACGGAAAGCTTCGGCAATGTCACGCGCATGCTCGCGCAGGTGCATCAGGGCCTCGGCGACATGACCAAGCTGGCCGCGGATGTCGGCGGGTTGCAGCGCGTGCTGACCAACGTCAAGACGCGCGGCGTCTTCGGCGAAGTGCAGCTGGCCGGCCTGCTCGAACAGGTATTCGCGCCGGATCAGTACGCGGCGAATATCGCCACCGTGCCCGGCAGCGGCGAGCGCGTCGAATTCGCCGTGCGCTTTCCGGGTTCATCGCGCGAAGGTCCGGTCTGGCTGCCCATCGACGCGAAGTTTCCGCGCGAAGACTACGAACGCCTGCTGGATGCGCAGGATCGCGCGGATGCCGACGGCGTGCGCCAGGCCGGCGACGCGCTGGAGCGCGCAGTCAAGAAGCAGGCGCTGGAAATCCGCAAGTACATCTCGGTGCCGCACACCACCGAATTCGCGATCCTGTTCCTGCCCACCGAAGGACTGTACGCCGAAGTCCTGCGCCGGCCCGGCCTGTTCGAAGCCATCCAGCGCGATCACCGCATCACGCTGGCCGGTCCGACGACATTGCTGGCGCTGCTGACCAGCCTTCAGGTCGGCTTCCGCACGGTGGCCATCGAGCAGCGCTCCGCCGAGGTCTGGAAGATCCTCGGCGCCGCCAAGAAGGAGTTCGGCAAGTTCGGCGACGTGCTGGATTCGGTGAAGAACAAGCTCGAACAGGCCAGCAAGCAGATCGATCAGACCGGCGTTCGCACGCGCGCCATCGAGCGCAGCCTGCGCGATGTCGAATCACTGCCCAGCGATGCCGCCGCGCCGCCGCGCATCGCGGCGCCGGATGCGGACGAATCTGAATGACGATCCAGGCGGACGGAATCGCGACACGATTCGCAGCATGAAAAAACCCGGAGCCTTGCGGATCCGGGTTTCGTTTGACGGGATATCGATGCGCCGGGCTCAGCCGCCCGGCGTCGGGATGTCCGGCATCGGCATCGCATCGACCGGGATCGTGGGATCCGGGTCATCATCGTTGAGGTAATCCGGCAGCGAGCCATCGTCCTCGGTCTTCCTCGAATTCGACTCGATCATGTAGGCGCGACGCTGCATCCACGAATCGCGCACCAGCGTGTAGTCGTCGACGGCACCTTCGCGCAGGCTGTCCACCGACAGCAGCTGCGCGCGGGTATCGACCAGGTTCAGTCCCTGCAGGAAGATGCGCGCCTTGTCGTTCTCGATCTGGCGGACGATGCCGATGGGCGCGTCGCCGGCCATGCCGAGCGTGTCGCGCACGGTACGCGGCCCGAAGAATGGCAACTCCACGTAGCGCGACTTTTTCCAGCCCCATACGCCGAGCGTCTGGCCGAAATCCTCCGAGCGGCGCGGCAGCTTGGCATCGCTGGCCGGATCGAAAATGCCGCCGATGCCCACCGTCGAATTGAGCAGGAAGCGCGCGAATGCCTGGCCGGCGAGCTTGGGCTGGCCCTGCAGCAGATGGTTGAGCGCAGCGACCGGCTGGCCGAGATTGTCGAAGAAGTTGCTCACGCCCAGGCGAACCGGCCGTGGCACGACGTTGCTGTAGGCGCGTGCAAGCGGGCGGGCCACTGCGCGATCCACCGCATTGTTGAAGCGGTGCACCTTGCGGTTGAACTTCTCCCACGGGTCGTACACGACGGGAGCGCCAATCGGCTGCGGCAGCGCCGGATCGGCAATCGTGCTGGTGCTGCCGTTGCCATAGATGGCGGCGTAATCGTCCTCTGCAGCCGTGGCGTCGCCGTCTGCTTCGGCGGTCGTGCTCGCGGGCTCTGGCACGGCGACCGGCGGCGTGTTCGCCGCAACGGCGTCGGCCGGCGTTTCGACCGGCGCGGCGGCTGCGCCATCCACGATCGCGGGTGGCTGCGGCACGTCAGGCGCGGATGAGGGGGCCGACGCGCAAGCCGAAGCCAGCGCGGCGAAAAGAAGCACAGCAGTGAATCGGAACAGGTTCATCCCGTTTCCTTGGACATCACGTGGGGGTCAGGCCGGGAATTCCAGTTCCGGCGTCAGTCGATAGGCCGCGCAGAGATCCGCCAGTCCCGGAGGCTGGCCTTCCCACTGCGGCGTCCGTCCATCCGTACGCAGGCGCGCGGCGAGTTCGGCCAACAATGCCAGCCCCGCACTGTCGACGGTAGTGACATTGGTCAGGACGATGCGTTGCGCGCCGGACACGTTGCGCAGCGCCGGCCACAGCGTGACCGCGGCCGCGCGGTCGAGCGCGCCGGAAAAGACCAGCGCGTCGCCTTCGCGGACCACGCCCGCCTTACTTGGCGCTGCCATTGCCGGCATTGGTCTGCAGACGGCCCGCACGCAGATCCGCGGCGACCTGGCTGATCGATTTCTGCCGCAGCGGCGCGTCGAACTGGGTCTTGAAGGTCTGCACGAACGAAACGCCTTCGACCATCACGTCGAACACTTTCCACTGGCCACCGACCTGGCGCATCAGGTAATCGACCGGAATCGGCTCGCCGTCCGGGCGCAGCATTTCGCTGGCGACCTTGACGCCACGGCCGCCCGGCAGCGCGGACTCCGCCTTCACCCGCACCTTCAGCTGGGTGTTGAAGTCCAGCAGCGCCGAACCGTAACGCGTCATCAGGCTGTCGCTGAGCGCATCGGCGAACGCCTTGATGTCGGCATCGGCCGCACCGCGACCGTGGATGCCCAGCACGAGGCGCGCGGCGTAGTCGCGATCGAACAGGGTGTTGAATTCGCCGGACACGTACTGGCGCAGCGCGCCGCGATTGCTCTTGAACTCGGTGCGACGCTTCTGCAGCGTGTCGATGATGCGCGAGCTGTTGGTCAGCACGACCTGGCTGGCCGAAGCCGGCGCGGCCTGGGGTGTGGTCGCCTGCGCGAACGCGGGCAGCGGCGCGGCGACGGCCAGCGCCGCGGCGATCAGGAGGGGGAGGGAGCGGGCAACGATTTTCATGGCTGGGTTTCTTCCGTCGTGGGCGCGGTCGGGGCGGTGGCATCGTCCGGATTGGGAGCGCTCGCGCCCGTGCCGCCGCTGAACATGTATTTGCCGGCGAGCTGGAGCAGGTCCACCGCAGGCGTGGTGAAGGCGATTTCCTCGCCGGCCTTGAGCACTTCCGGATCACCGCCCGGCGACAGGCCGATGTAGTTCTCGCCGAGCAGGCCGCTGGTGAAGATTCCGGCCGAGGTATCGGCAGGCAGATCCTTGAACTTGCTGTCGATCGACAAGGTCACGACCGAGTCGAACCGGGTGGGATCCAGCTGGATGTCGGCCACCTGCCCGATGACCACGCCGCCAATCTTCACCGGCGCCTGCTTGCGCAGCTGGCCGAGGTTGGTGAAGCGCGCCTTCAGTTCGTAGCTGCCGCCGCCGAAGCCGAAGCGCTGGTTGGTGGATGCGATGGCGAGCACCAGCAGCGAGGCCAGGGCCAGCAGCAAAAAGGCGCCGACGGCGAATTCGAGACGGGGTCCACGGACGGCCATGGCATCAACTCCGGAAAAGCAGGGCGGAAAGAACGAAATTGAACATCAGCACCAGCAGCGATGCATTGACCACCGCACGCGTGGTCGCCACCGAAGTGCCTTCGATGGTGGGCTCGGCGTGATAACCGACATACGCCGCGACCAGCGCGCTGGTGCCGCCGAACACAGCCGACTTCAGCAACGCGACGCCGAAGTCGTCCCGGAAATCGACGCTGTTCTGCAACGCCGACCAGAACGTGCCGTTGTCCAGGCCCAGCACGTGCACGGCTTCGAAATAGCTGGCGCTGATCGCCAGGCTGCAGAAGAAGCCGGTGAGCAGCGGCACCGTCAGCACGGCGGCCCAGAAGCGCGGCGCGACCGCCTTGGCGATGGGATCGATCGCCATCAGTTCCAGCGCCTTGATCTGATCGGTGGCGCGCATCAGGCCCAGTTCAGCGGCGATGGAACTGCCGGCGCGGCCGATGAACAGCAACGCGGTCAGCACCGGCCCAAGTTCGCGGTAGAGCGACAGTCCGAGCAGCGTCGACAGTGCGTCCGAAGCGCCGAACGTGGTGAGCGTCCGGTAGCCCTGCAAGGTGAGCACCAGTCCGACGAAGGCGCCGCCGACCGCGATGATCGGCAGCGAGCGGCCGCCGATCTTGTAGATCTCGCGGGTCAGCTCGGCGAGGAAGTCACGGGTCGGCGCGGAGGCACGGAGTACCGACAGCGAGAACAGGCCGGCGCGGCCCAGCGATCGGGTAGCGGAAACGAACGGCATCAGCAAAGGCTCCCGGCGATCGACAGGACGCCGCGCGCGCGCGCGGCCAGCGGACGATGGAGGTGCAAGTCGATCACGCCATCGCCTCGCGCTTGACCGCGTCGAACGCGATGGGGCCGTCGGGTTCGCCGCGCAGGAACTGCCGCACCAGCGCATCCTGCGTGCCTTCGAGTTCGCCCGGCGTGCCGGAGAACACCAGCCGGCCATTGGCGATCACCAGCGCGTGATCGGCGATCGGCAGGGTTTCATGCACATGGTGGGTGACGATGATGCTGGTCAGCCCCAGCGTGTCGTTCAAACGCTGGATGAGGCTCATGATCACGCCGCTGGCGATCGGGTCCAGACCGGTGAGCGGTTCGTCGTAGATCATCAGCGGCGGATCCAGCGCCAGTGCGCGGGCCAAAGCCACGCGCCGCGCCATGCCGCCGGACAGCTCGCGTGGATAGAGATCGGCCGCGGCGCGCAGGCCGACCGCATTCAACTTGAAATCGACCAGCCGGCGGACCAGCGCGTCGGAAAGCGCCGTGTGCGTACGGATTGGCAGCGCGACGTTCTCGGCCACCGTGAGGTCGGTCAGCAGACCGTTGCCCTGCAGCAGCACGCCCACGCCCTTGCGCATTTCGAGCAGCTCGCGGCTTCCGGTCGGGACTGCGTTCCCGAACACTTCGACCTGGCCGCGCGTCGGCGTCAGCTCCCCGGTCAATGCGGCGAGCAGCGTCGATTTGCCGCTGCCGCTCGGGCCCAGCACGGCGGTGATGCTGCCGCGCGGCACGCTCAACGAAATGTCGCTCAGGATCGTGCGTTGCCCGCGATCGAGGCGGACATCGGTCAGGCGAACGGCAGGGGCGGCGAGAGTCATCGCGATCCGGGGGGAGTTAACGGAAAAGCAACGGGGAAGATTCAGGCCTTCCGCCTGAACCAAAACCGAACTGTTCGGTACAGGTATTGTGCCCGAAGCGCGCGCGGCCGACACGGGTTTCCTGTCCCGCCTGCAAGGACGTCCCGAACATGCCGCCACTGATTGGCGCAACAGTGCGGCGATCGCGGTTCGGCGAACCACGTGGCCACAGCTGCATGCGGACGCCACGCGCGTGCGCGACTTCGGCACAATGTGCCGGCATGCAAACGCGCGCCGCGGCCGGCTTCCACCTGTATTCGAGCAATCGCCTGGACCATCTGGCCGAGCAGCTGTGCCTGTCGCTCGCGCGTCCGGCGGATCCGGACTCGCTCGAACCCGAAATCATCCTGATTCCGCAGCCTACGCTGCGCCGTTGGCTGCAACGCGAACTGGCGCGACGGCTGGGCGTGGCGGCGCATCTCGAATTCCCGACGCCGTCCGAGTTCGTATGGCGCCTGCTGCGCGCGCAGTGGCCGGATCTGCCGGTGAACTCGCCCTGGGATCAGGATCGCCTGCGCTGGCGGTTGTTCGCCGAGCTTGCGCACGATGAAGCTCCTGACGCCGTGCGCGCGCATCTTCAGCGCGCAGGCGGCGATCCTGCGCTCGCACGCTGGCGTCTCGCCGAGTCGCTGGCCTCGGCATTCGATCGCTATCAGGCCTACCGTCGAACGTGGCTGGAACGCTGGGAAGCCGGCGCGGATGCGCAGGATTGGCAAGCCACGCTGTGGCGTCGACTCCAGGGCAGCGGCACGCGTTCGCGCTCGCAGCTGATCGGCGACTGGTTGCGCCTGTACGCTGACGCCGGCATCGCGCCGCCGGGCCTGCCGCGCCGGCTGCACGCGTTCGGCACCATCCATGTTTCACCGGACGTGCTGCACCTGCTCGCAGTCTGTGCGCGCCACTGCCAGCTGGAGTTCCACCGGCCTTCGCCCTGCGCCGAATACTGGGGCGATGTCGAATCCCTGCGCGAGCGCCTGCGCCGCGAGGGTCCGGAAGCATTGCCCGATGCGATCGCCGAATCGCAGTTCGACAACCCGCTGCTGCAGGCCTGGGGCGCGGCCGGGCGCGATTTCGTCGCGCAGCTGTTCTCGTACGAACTGGTGCAACCGCAGCGCGAACAGGAGGGTTTTGTCGCGCCGGAACGTGATGGGCTCCTCCACGCGATCCAGGCGGATGTGCTCGAACGCCGCGCGCCGCAGGTGCTGGCAACGTTCGGTGATCACGATGCCTCGCTCCAGGTGCACGCATGCCACTCGCGCCTGCGCGAAGTCGAGGTGTTGCACGACCGCCTGCGCGACTGCTTCGATGCCGGGCCCGGTCAGTTCAGTCCGCCGCTGCGGCCGGACGAAGTTGCCGTGCTCGCGCCGAACATCGGCGACTACCTGCCGCTCGTGCGCGCGGTGTTCGACGGCGTCCCGTCGCACGATCCGCGCCACATTCCGTTCTCGCTGTCCGACCGGCCGCAGGCGCAGGCGCATCCGCTGGTGGCGTTGTTCCTTTCGCTGCTGGATCTGCCTGCGTCCCGGCGTACGGCTTCCGAACTGCGCGATCTGCTGGCCGTGCCCGCGGTGACGGTGGCACTGGATCTGCAGGACAGCGATCTGCAGCGGCTCGACGACTGGATGACTGCCAGCGGTATCCGCTGGGGCGATGACGAAGCAATGCGCGAGCGGCTGGGTTTCGGCCGCTGGCGCGAGCACAGCTTCGCCTTCGGTGTGGATCGCCTGCTGATGGGTTACGCCAGCGGCGAGAGCGATGAAGACATCGCCGGCATCGCGCCCAGCACCGAACTCGAAGGCGCCGACGCCGAGCGCCTCGATCGCCTGATCGCCCTGCTGGATCGGCTTCGCCATCTCGATGCCTGGATGCGGCGCGAGCACACCGCAGCGGAATGGCAGGACGAACTGGCGCGCCAGTTCCTCGCCCTGTTGCCGGACGTGCCGCAGGACGAGGGCGAAGCGCAGGCGCGGCGCATCGTGCTGGAGGCGCTCGATGGTTTCGCCCGTGATGCCGCCGACGCCGGTGCACTGCCGTTGTCGGTGGTGGCCTCGGCCGTGCGCGAAACGCTGGAAGCGCCTTCGCCGCACCAGCCGTTCCTGGGCGGCGGCGTGACGTTCGCCGGCATGGTGCCCCTGCGCACCGTGCCGTTCCGCGTGATTTGCCTGCTGGGCATGGACGCGGATGCATTCCCGCGCCGTGAACCGGGCGGCGACATCAACCGCCTGATCGACGACATCCGCCAGGGCCGCCGCCGGCTGGGCGATCGTTCGGTACGCGAGGATGACCGCTTCCTGTTCCTGCAACTGCTGACCGCGGCCAGTGATCGGTTCTACGTCAGCTATGGCGGTCGCGATGCGCGCGATGGCAGCCTGCGCGAGCCATCGCCGGTCGTGGCCGAACTGATGGACACGGCGCAGCGCTATCTGCCGGAAGGCGATGCGCGCAGGCGACTGGTGATCGAGCATCCGTTGCAACCGTTCTCCGCACAGGCGTTCGGCGCCGGGGATGCGCGCCGTTTCTCGTATGCCGGAGCGTGGCGGCAGCCACCTCGCGATACCGCATTGCGACCGGTGGCGGCATTCGTCGATGCGCCGCGCACGGCGCCGATGCCGGACACATTGCCCAGCCTGCAGGAACTCATCCAGTTCCTGCGCAATCCGGCGCGCGCATTCCTGCGCGATGTGATGGGCCTGAATCTCCCGCGCCGGCAGGATGTACGCGAAGGCGACCGCGAGCCGCTCGGCGAAGATGCACTGCATCGGCACCGGTTGATCAGCGAACTGCTGGGAGACGAGCGCGACACCCGGCAATTGCGCGCGCGAGGACTGCTGCCGCCCGGCGTGGAAGGCGAGCTGGCGGCGTCCGCCGCGCGTGACATCGCGCAGCCGTTGCGGGACGCGCGCATGGACTGGTTGGCCGATGCGGCATCCGAACGGGTCGACGACGCGATCGATCTCCCGCAAGGGCGCTTGGCGATCCAGCTTTCGCAGGTGCACGGCACGCGGCGCGCGCATGTGCTGGCCGGTTCGCCGAAGGGCAAGCATCTGTTGCCTGCGTGGATCGAACACGTGGCCTGGTCGGCGTTGCGTGGACCGGATGTGCAGACACGCGTCTTCCATTTCGACCGGAAGGACGGCCTGCAGCAGCGTGAACTCCCTTCGCTCACCTGCGAGGAGGCGCGCGCGCGGCTGGACGATCTGCTGTCGATGTGGCGCGAGGGCCAGGCACGGCCTTTGCCATTCGCCGTCGATGCTGCGTGGTGCTACGTCGAAACGCTGCGCGAGAAGAAGGACGCCGCCGCCGCGTGGTCGGCCGCGCTGCGGACCTTCGACGATCGTCTGGGCTTCGGCGAAGCCGGTGACGCGTGGCTGCAACTGGCGTTCCGTCCCGACACCGCGTTGTCGCCGCTGCATTCGGACGAGTTCATCCGTCTGGCGCTGCGTGTGTTCGCCCGCCCGGAGCGCGGCGCATGAACGGTACGACGATGGCCGACGACATCGCGCTGCGCGTGCCGCTTTCCGGCGTGCACCTGATCGAAGCCAGCGCCGGCACCGGCAAGACGTTCACGCTGACCGCGTGGCTGCTGCGCCTGCTGATCGAAGGCGGCGTGCCACTGCCGCAGTTGCTCGCGGTCACGTTCACCCGCGCCGCGACGGCGGAACTGCGCGAGCGCGTGCGCCGTCGCCTGCGAGTGGCCGAGCGCCTGCTGGAAGGCGCGGCCCCTGAAAATGAAGAAGCGCAGCAGACTGCGGCGATCATCGCGCACGCACAGGCGCATGGCGTTGCGGCCGATCAGCTGCGCCTGCGCCTGCAAGCGGCGCTGCTGCAACTCGACGAAGCGTGCATCTTCACCATCCACGGCTTCTGCGGCCGCGCGCTGAAGGAATTCGGCTTCCTTGCCGGCAGCCTCAACGAAGACGGCGTGATCGATCAGGCCGACACGATCTGGCAACAGGTGGCCGAGGATCTGTGGCGCGAAGCCAGCGCCACCGATGCCGCCTCGCATGCGAACCTGCGCGAGCTCTGGGACACCCCGGATGCCCTGGCGGCCAGCCTGCCGCGCGTATGCGATCCCGCACGCCAGCTGCTGCCGCAGGCCGATGCATCGGATCTCGCGGACTGGCTGCATGGATTGCGCAGGAATGCGACGCAACGCTTTGCCGACGTGCTGGCCGAGCGCCGCCAGCGCACCCAGGATCAATTGATCGAACAGATGTGGCGCGCCTGTCATCAAACGCGCTTCGCCTCGGCGGTGCGGCAGCGCTGGCCGATGATGCTGGTCGACGAATTCCAGGACACCGATCCGCGCCAGTGGGACATCTTCCAGCGCATCCATCTGGCCGAAACCGAGGAACCCGAATCCGCCAGTGGCCTGTTCCTGATCGGCGATCCCAAGCAGGCGATCTACCGCTTCCGTGGCGGCGACCTGCCGACCTACCTGCACGCGCGGGACTTCGCGCGGCGCGCCGGCGGCGAAGACACGCTTGACGTCAACTACCGCTCGCGGCCGGCGGTGCTGCGTGCCATCGAGACCCTGTTCACCGCCAGTCCGTTGCCCTTTCTCGACCCGGGCATCGAATTCCATCCGGTGCAGGCCTCGGCGCGCAATCCGGATGATGGTGTGCGTCGCGCGGGCGCGGCGTCGCCCGGATTGTGCGTGCACTGGCTGCCGGCCGATCCGGGAGGCAAGAGCCGGCGCGCTAAGGAGGACGACACGATCTCGGCCATCGCCACCTGCGTGGCCGAAATCGCCGCGTGGCTCAATCATGGCGAGCTGGAAGAAAACGGCGTGCGCCGCCGCGTGCGTCCGAACGACATCGCGGTGCTGGTGCGGTTGAACAAGCAGATCACGCTGGTGCGTGACGCGCTGGCGCGTGCGGGCATCGCTGCGGCCAGCCAGAGCAACGACAGCGTGTTCCGCTCCGAAGCCGCGAATGAAGTGCTGGCCCTGCTGGAAGCCTTTGCGCATCCGGCGGATCCGGCGCGCCTGCGCGCGGCGCTGGCGACGCGCTTGCTGGGCGGCACGGTGTCGCAACTCGAACGCATGGAGGCGGACGAAGCGCAGGCACGCGCGTGGCAGGAACGCATCGAGCACGCCGCGCAAACCTGGCAGCAGCGCGGTCCGTTGCCGGCGCTGTTGCCGTTCCTCACCGGTGCAGCGGCCGAACGCCTGTCCGAACGCGACGGCGCGCGCTTGATGACCGATGCACTGCATCTGGCCGAACTGTTGCAGGCCGAAGCCGGTTCGCGCCACGGCCTGCATGGACTGCTGCGCTGGTTCGCCGCGCAGTGCGTGGAGACACCGGCAGGCGACGAGCTTGCCCTGCGCCTGGAAAGCGATACGCAGGCGGTGCAGATCGTCACCCTGCACAAGAGCAAGGGCCTGGAGTATCCGATCGTGCTGTTGCCGTTCACCGCATTCGATGGCGGCGGTGGCGGCAATGCCGGTGTGCGTTGCGTGCAGGCGCAGGAGGACGGCGCGGCGGCGAACTATCTGTTCAAGTCGCGCGGCAGCGGCAAGCAGCGCGAGATCATCCTCGGCGATGCACGGCATGACGATCGCCTGGCGCGCAATGACGACGCCGAACGCGCGGAAGATCTACGCCTGCTTTACGTCGGACTGACGCGCGCGCGGCATGCATTGCATCTGGTGTGGGGGTGCACGTGCGACTCCAACGACACCCCGCTGCAATGGCTGCTGCATGGCGGTGAAAAGGCCGGGCGCAAGACCGACACGTTGCAGCCGGCGGACATGCGTCGCCGGCTCGATGAATTGGCGGCTGCATCGCAGGGCAGCATCACGGTGAAGGACATCACCGAACCGCCGATGCCGCCGGAACCCTTGCGCACGCACGACACCGCCGAGCCCATCCCCGCCGCGCGCGTCGCGACGCGTGCGCTGCCGATGGCCGGTGGCCAGTACAGTTTTTCCGGATTGCGGCTGCGCCACGCCGAGGTGCTGCCCGCGCGCGGCGCCGACGATGAATTCGCCACCCGCGAAGGCGACACCGATCACGCCGTGCTGCTGCGCGGCCCGGATTTCGGCAATGCCGTGCACGACGCGCTGGAAGCGGCCGACTTCGCCCAATGGAAGGTGCCGGCACAGATTCCGCCCACGCAGATCGATCTCCTGCGCCAGTCGCTGAAACGTCGCGGGTTGCCGCAGGGATCCAGCGCGGTGGAACAGACCGGCCGCCTGGTTTCCGCCGCACTGACCGCGCCGCTGCCGGGTGAGCTGCGCCTGTGCGATCTGCCGGCCTCGCAGCGCGTGGCGGAAATGGAATTCCATTTCCGGCTGGGCGTGACGCGCCTGCCGGATCTCTATGCACTGCTGGCGCAGCACGGCTATCCGCGCAGCCACGCGCAACTGCGCAGCGGCACGATCGAAGGCCTGATGCATGGCTATATCGATCTGATCTACCGGGATGCCACCGGCATGTATTACGTGCTGGATTACAAGACCAACCAGCTGCTGGACTATTCGGCGCAGGGTTGCGCCGAGGCCGTGCGCGCGCATGACTACGACCTGCAATACCTCATCTATCTGGTGGCATTGCAGCGCTGGCTGCGCGTGCGCAAGGGCGCGGACTATCTGCCCGCACGCGACCTCGGTGGCGCGGTGTACCTGTTCCTGCGTGGACGGCTGAACGAAGTGGAGGGCGATCGCGGCCTGCATCGTGACCGGCCGCCGCAGGCGCTCATCGATGCACTGGACGCGCTGTTCGATGGAGCGGCGTCATGAGCATGGTCGATGCGCTGCACGGCCTGCATCTGCGCGGTGCGTTGCGCGACGTCGATGTGGCGTTCGCGGCGCTGCTGAAGCGGAGCGGCGGATCCGCGGGCGTCCGGTTGGGCGGTGCGCTGGCGATGCGTGCGGTGTCGCTCGGGCACAGCGGCTTTGCGTTGTCGGGCATCGACGGTCTGCTGTTCGAACTGGGCGAAGATTCGATCGCGATCGACCTCGACGCCTGGGAAGCCGAGCTGCGTGAAAGCCCGCTGGTGGCCGCGGATTGCGATGCGCCGGCACCGTTGTGCCTGGTCGATGGTCGCCTGAGCCTGCGGCGCTATGCGCGCTACGAGGACGCATTGGCGCGCGCACTGGTCGGACGCGTGCAGCACGATGCGCGGCAGCCGCTGCCTGCGACGGCACCGGATCATTGGCGGCGGCTCTTCGAATTGCATGCGGGTGCGCCGCTGGATCGGCAGGCGCTTGCGGCGTGGCTTGCCCTGCGGCAACGGGTGAGCCTGATCACCGGCGGTCCGGGGACCGGCAAGACCACGACCGTCGCCCGCCTGCTCGCGGCGCATCTGGCCGAACAGCCGCAGGCGCGTGTCGCGCTCGCGGCGCCCACCGGACGCGCCGCCGCCCGCCTCGCCGAAGCGATCACCGCGTCCGTGCAGCGGGACGTCGATGCAGGCCGCTTGGCGCCACCGCTGGCAGCCCGGATCCCGCGCGAAGCGCAGACCCTGCATCGTCTGCTGGGCTGGCGCAGCGGTAAGGTCGGCTTCCGCCATCACGCCGGATTCCCGCTGCCGTTCGATACGGTGATCGTCGACGAGGCATCGATGATCGATCTGCCGATGATGGCCAAGCTGGTGGATGCCGTCTCGCCCGATGCACGGCTGATCCTGCTGGGCGATCCGGATCAGCTGCCCGCAGTGGAAGCCGGCCACGTGCTGGGCGCGCTGTGCGATGCGGCGGGTGATGGCATCGGCCTGCCGGCGATGCTCGCGTCGGAAGCCACGCAAACACTGCAAGCCGAGGTAGCGCTCGAAGCTTCGCCGCATGCATTGTCGGGCCATCGCGTCCACCTTTCGCGTGGTTACCGGCAGGCTGACGCCGCCGCGCTCGCGGCGCTCGCCAACGGGGTTCGCGACGGTGACGCCGAAGGCACGTTCGCGCGGCTGGCGGCCGGCAGCACGGGCGTGCAGTGGCGATCCGGTCCCCCTTCAGAACTGGAGACGGTGCTGCGGCACGAATTCCTGCCGGAATTGCAGGCCATCGCGCGCGCGGCCGATCCGATGCAGGCCTTGCAGCTGGCGTCACGCGTGCGCGTGCTGACGGCCACGCGGCGCGGCCCGTTCGGGGCGTCCACGTGGAACGCCTGGTTCGCGCGCCAGCTGGGCGGCAGCGGAACCTGGTTCCATGGCCGTCTGGTGATGATCACCGCCAACAGCTACCGGCACGGTCTGTTCAATGGCGATGTCGGTATCGCGTGGGAAGACGACGACGGCGATGTGTCGATTGCGTTCGATGTCGGCGGCACCTTGCGACGCTGGCGGCCGAGCCAGTTGCCGCAGCACGATTCCGCGTTCGCCAGCACCGTGCACAAGGCACAGGGCTCGGAGTTCGATCGCATCGCGTTGCTGCTGCCGGATCAGGACAGTCGCGTCCTCAATCGCGAGCTGCTGTACACCGGATTGACGCGCGCGCGCCGAGAGGTGCTGCTGTGGTCGGACCAAACCGCGCTGCGTCGCGCCATCGAGCGCCGCACCCGTCGCGATACCGGGCTGCGGATGCGGCTGCAGCATCACGCCGGCCGCGTGCCGGAGGCATGAGCGGCGCGGCCGCGTCCGGTGCAATCAGGTAACATCACGCCCCCGCCAAGGGAGTACGCCATGAACCCGACCGACAAGAAGACCGGCAACATCACCCAGGCGCAGGCCGAAGACGCGGTACGCGTGCTGCTGGAATGGGCCGGCGAAGATGTCGGCCGCGAAGGCCTGCTGGACACGCCCAAGCGCGTGGCCAAGGCGTATCGCGACTGGTTCAGCGGTTATGCGATCGATCCGCGTGAATACCTGGCGCGCACGTTCGAGGAAGTCGCCGGCTACGACGAAATGATCGTCCTGCGCGACATCGAGTACGAAAGCCACTGCGAACACCACATGGCGCCGATCATCGGGCGCGCGCACGTGGGCTACCTGCCGAGCGGCAAGGTGGTCGGCATCAGCAAGCTGGCGCGCGTCGTCGATGCCTATGCACGCCGTTTCCAGGTACAGGAAAAGATGACCGCGCAGATCGCGCAATGCATACAGGACGTGTTGCAGCCGCGTGGCGTGGCGGTGGTGATCGAAGGCGCCCACGAGTGCATGACCACGCGCGGCGTGCACAAGCGCGGCGTCAGCATGGTCACTTCGAAGATGCTGGGCGAATTCCGCGAGGACGCACGCACGCGCGCCGAGTTCCTGCGCTTCATCGAGACCGGCAGCAAGCGCTGAGTCCACGGTGAAGCAGGACCGCTGCCCGTGTGGTCTCGCCCGCAGCTACGATGACTGCTGCGGGCGTCATCATGCCGGAGAGCCCGCGCCGGATGCGGAAGCGTTGATGCGCTCGCGTTACACCGCATTCGTGCGCGGTGATGCCGACTACCTGCGTGCGACCTGGGATCCGGCGACATGCCCGGACGACATCGGCGTGGACGCCGCCGTGCGCTGGCTCGGGCTCGATGTGAAGTCCCATGTCCGCACCGCTGAAGACACCGCCGAAGTGGAGTTCGTTGCGCGCTATCGCGTCGGCGGCGCTCCGGCCGTACGCCTGCACGAACGCAGCCGCTTCGTGCGGCGCGAGGGACGCTGGTTCTACAAGGACGGCGATCACCGCTGAGCGGCGGCGGCTCCTTCACATTCGCAATCGCATCGGACACCCGGCACAGTAGGCGCTCCCCCGCTGGCCAGGGAGGCCGCAATGAAATCCTGGTTGATGCTTGGCCTGCTTGCCTCGCAGGACCCCGCGCCGATCCCCCCAGAGCCGCCAGTCGCGCCGGCGCGCGATCCGGTGTTCGAATCCTGCATGGCCGGACTGCGCACGCAGGCAACGGCGCGCGGAATCGATCCCACGCGCTTCAATGACTTCACGCGCACGATCACGCCCGACATGAGCGTGTTGACGCTGCTCGATGCGCAGCCGGAATTCACCACGCCGCTGTGGGACTACCTGGCCGGGCTGGTGGACGAACAACGCGTGGCGGATGGTCGCGCGATGCTTGCCGGGCATCGTGATCTGCTGGCGCGCGTCTCGCGCGAATCCGGCGTGGATGCGGAAACCATCGTCGCCGTGTGGGGCGTGGAGAGCGATTACGGACGCGTGTTCGGAAAGCGCCCGTTGCTCGCGTCGCTGGCGACGCTGTCGTGCTTCGGTCGGCGGCAGGCATTTTTCCGCAGCGAACTGCTGTCCTTGCTGTCACTGCTGCAGTCCGGTGATCTGAATGCCGAAGGGTTGACCGGATCATGGGCGGGCGCGTTCGGCCATACGCAGTTCATGCCATCCACGTACGCACGCATTGCGGTCGATGGCGACGGCGACGGACGCCGCGATCTGGTCGCCAGCATTCCCGATGCACTCGCGTCGACCGCGAACTATCTGCGCACATCGGGTTGGCAGACCGGGCAGCCCTGGGGTTACGAAGTACGTTTGCCGGCAGGCTTCGACGCCGCAACGGCCGGCCGCACGCAGCGCCGCCCGCTGAAGGACTGGATCGCACTCGGCCTTGCCCGCATCGATGGCGCGCCGTGGCCGACCGACCCGGTTTCGACGGCGGCGCCCTCGGCGTTGCTCGTGCCAACCGGCACGCAAGGCCCCGCCTTCATCGTGTTCCGCAATTACGACGCCATCTATGCCTACAACGCGGCGGAGAGCTACGCGCTGGCCATCGCGCTGTTGTCGGATCGCCTGCGCGGCGGCGGCGGCCTGGTCTCGCCCTGGCCGACGGATGATCCGGGCCTGTCGCGGGAACAGCGCAAGCAGTTGCAGATCCTGCTGCTCGCGCGGGGCCATGCCATCGGTCAGGCGGACGGCATGATCGGCACGCAGACACGGCGCGCCATCCAGGCCGAGCAATTGCGGCTCGGGCTGCAACCGGCCGACGGCCGCGCCGGCCGCAAAATTCTCGTGGCGCTGGAGCAGGCCGGCCCACCCGTCACCCTTCCCGGTACGCCATGAACTTCGATTCGATTGTCGACACCGATGAACTCCACGGCATCCCGGTCTGGCGCATCCGCACGCCGACCGCGCAGGCCGCGATCAGCGCGCACGGCGGCCAGCTGCTGTCGTGGCAGCCGACGGGATTCGGCGATGTGCTGTGGTACTCACCGCAGACGCGGCGCCCGCCCAACGCGATCCGCGGCGGCGTCCCGATCTGCTGGCCGTACTTCGGCCGGCAGTCGCAGCCGGACGATGTCCCGCAACACGGCCATGCGCGCATTTCTCCCTGGCGCTTCGTCGATGCCCGGCGCGAAGAGGATGACGTGGTGCTTGATCTTGCGCTGCCCGCCGACGCGCGCACGCCACTGACGTTGCACCAGCGGCTGCGCATCGGCGCGACGCTGGAACAGACGCTGGTCACCACCAACACCGGGGCGTCCGAGCAGGTGTTCACCCAGGCATTGCACAGCTACTTCGCCGTGCGCGATGTGGATTCCGTGCGCCTGCACGGTGTCGATGGCCTGGCGTTCGACGACAAGCTGCTCGGCGGCCGGCATCGCCAGCGTGGCAATTGGCGTCTGGGTGATCCGCGTGATCCCGGTCGCTGCGACCGCATCTATCACGAGGCGGGGCACCGCTTCGTGATCGCGGACTCCATCGCTGGCAGGCATATCCACATCGAGAGCCGCGGCAGCCGCTCGCTGGTCGTATGGAATCCCGGTGCGTCGGGCACGCCGGCCATCGCCGATCTCCCCGCGGAGGGATGGCGCGGATTCCTCTGCGTGGAAGTGGCCAATGCCGGTGACGACGTCGTCGTGCTGCCGCCCGGCAAACGTCACCGGCTATCGCAGCGGTTGAGCGTCTCGTCGGAAGCGACGGCCTTCGACTAAACTTGCCGGCCTTCCGGACCCCGCCCACCTCGTGAACGCAGACCCCCACGCCTTCCGCGGCCGGCGCGCCGCCCTCGTCTTCATCTTCATCACCGTCCTGATCGACATCCTGGCGTTCGGCGTGATCATTCCGGTGCTGCCGGGCCTGGTACGCGAGTTCGTCGGCGGCGATTTCGCCGAAGCGGCCTGGTGGGTCGGCATCTTCGGCACGCTGTTCGCGATGATCCAGTTCTTCTGCTCGCCAATCCAGGGCGCGCTGTCGGATCGCTTCGGCCGCCGCCCGGTGATCCTGCTGTCCTGCTTCGGCCTGGGCATGGACTTCATCCTGATCGCGCTGGCGCAATCGCTGCCGTGGCTGTTGATTGCGCGCATCTTCTCCGGCGTGTTCTCGGCCAGCTTCACCACCGCCAACGCCTACATCGCGGACATCACTCCGCCGGAAAAGCGCGCGCAGGCGTTCGGCATGATCGGCGCCGCGTTCGGCGTGGGCTTCATCATCGGGCCGGTGATCGGCGGCCAGCTCGGCGCGATCGATCTGCGCCTGCCGTTCTGGTTCGCGGCCGCGCTCGCGCTGATGAACTTCCTGTACGGCCTGTTCGTGTTGCCCGAATCGCTGCCGAAGGAAAAGCGCACGCCGCGGTTCGACTGGTCGCATGCCAATCCCATCGGGTCGCTGATCCTGCTCAAGCGCTATCCGCAGGTGTTCGGTCTGGCGGCGGTGGTGTTGATCGCCAACCTCGCGCATTACGTGTATCCCAGCGTGTTCGTGCTGTTCGCCGAATACCAGTACCACTGGAACGAGCGGCAGGTCGCGTGGGTGCTGGCGGTGGTCGGCGTGTTCAGCGTGATCGTGCAGGGCGGGCTGGTCGGACGCGTGGTGCCGAAGCTCGGCGAACGCCGCACGCTGCTGTTCGGCCTGGCCTGCGGTGTCGTCGGCTTCTTCGTCTACGGCATGGCCGACGTCGGCTGGATGTTCCTGATCGGTCTGCCGATCAGCGCGTTGTGGGGACTGGCGGGCCCGGCGACGCAAGCGTTGATCACGCGACAGGTCGGCGCCGACGTGCAGGGCCGCATCCAGGGCGCGTTGATGAGCCTGGTGAGCCTGGCCGGCATCTTCGGACCCATGATGTTCGCCAGCGTCTTCGCGTTGTTCATCGGCGACAAGGCGCCCGCGCATCTGCCGGGTGCGCCGTGGCTGCTGGCGTCCCTGTGGCTGCTGGCAGGCTGGCTGGTCGCATGGCGCTTCGCGCGGCCCGCACCCGCACACTGACGAAAAAAGAAGGCCGGATGAAAATCCGGCCTTCTTCGTATCACCCGTGCCGATCAGTCGTTTTCGACGTGGATGATCTTGCCGGTGGTGGCGTCGAGATGGATCTCCACGTCATTGCCGTCGGCACGCTCGGCTTCCGCCTTCCACACGCCGTCATCGTGATCCACGTCGTGCACCTTCGAATAGCCGGCGGCGGCGAGCTTGGCCTTGATGTCGTTCTCGCTGAAGTTCGAAACCAGCGCCTCGGCCTTGATGTCACCGTTGGCCGGATTCACGCGCACATCCACGCGATTGCCGTCGGCGCTGGTGGCGTCGGTTTCCCACATGCCGTCCTCGAAATCCAGATCATCGATGCGCGTATAGCCCTTCTCGGTGAGCAGCGCGCGCACCTGCGGCTCGGTCATCGAAGCCTTCGCAGGATTGGCTTCCTGCGCCTGCGCAAGAAGCGGCGCACCGGCCATCAGCATCGCGGCGATGAGGGCCTTGCGGGTCGTGTCGTACTTGAGCATGGGTCGTTCCCTGAAGTGGAAGGAGCCCCGATACTGCCGCGCTCGACATCACTCATTGATGAACTGACGCGACGTGCACACGGGCGTCACGGAAACGGGTCAAAGTTGCGTGAAAAATTCAGCGGGTGTCTAGGAAGGCTGGCTTTCCGTGGATGCACGTTTGTCTCGTTCGGCCCGACACGCGAGTGCCTGCGAATCTCCGGTTCCGGCCAGAGGCGGTCATCGGCTCACCATTCTTTCCCGCACCGAGAGCCTATCCTGCAATTGCTGTTCGGTGTCAGCTTGCGCGAGATACCCGCTCTTCCTATCCAGCATCAATAAGGTCCGCCGGTCCCACGGCTGCGCGCCCTCTCTGGCCTTCAAGCGATACCACGCGACGCGCTACGTGCGACCCGGCCCTTGCCGCCAAGGACAGGTCCGTCCGAATGAAAGCTGGTATGTCACCGAGATGGGCGCCGAAGGAGGTCTTGTCCGAATTTGGTTCATGGGCGTAGCAAACATCGAAGTCTGGCGATTCATGGCATCGCCAACCCGACACTTAGCCGCAAAGTTGCATCGGCTCATTCACGTCGGTGCGTACTGCTCGAAACCGGAACTCCTTTGTGCGTGAGGCGGTTCGATAAAAGACTGTTCCGCTGATCGTCTCGCCTCCGCCAGACTCGACCGCAAAGCGGGCTTCGATCGGCGTTTCGCAACCTAAACCCGCGTCGGCGCAGACATTGATCTTGAAGTCCGGGCTTGCCGAATCCTTCTACAGCGTCCAGCCATCTACACCACCGCGTCCCCAACTGCCGTCGGCGTTGACGATCACAAACTCGTCGCCTGCATCGAGTGCAACATGCACCGCGCCGCCATCAGCTGCACCACAGCTGGAGTGGACAACGCCGGCAATGCGCTCACCATCTCCGGCGTTTGACATCGAGGCACAACCTGCCGGTGCGAAGACCAACAGTGCCGAGACCGACAACTTGCGAAAGGTGTCCATGCGTCACAGCGTAGGGAGGCCGATACCACTGATCAAGTCGTTACGCATGGCTGCTTAGGGGCGGATGCGGACGTTCCGACCAAGGCGGCAGCCATAAGCCTCACCCACCCACAGCCCCCATTCAACTTGCATCCACTACATCCCGCCTCACTCACTCCCCTGCACGACACCACCACAGCGTCAGCGCGCCAGCTATCAAGCCTCGGAGCGGAGCCGATGCCGCCCAGGGTGATGCCGGCGATCGCCACGATCAGCTGTTTTGGAAATGCGGCGATCTGACCATCCTTCAGGCCTCGGCGATGTCGTTTCGAGCGAGCGTCATTCAGCAGTTCACCGATTTCCGCTCCTGGCAACGAAGGCAGTGGCGCGTTCTGAGGAACCTCGGCATCCGCCTGAATCCAGCCTTTGAGCGGGTAAGATCTGCGACATTGTCCGTCGGGTTGGCGTCTGGATCGGTCTCCGGGTTCGAGAGCCCGCGCGGGTTACGCTTCGGTCTGGCAGCCGGGCCGGGCAGAGATCTTTTCCATGTTTCCCTTCAAGCGCTGACGTATGCGAGCGATTTCGATGGTTGTTCGAAGCAGGCGGTGGTTCAACTGCCTGGTCATGTCCACCACGCTCTTGGCCGCGGGCTGCACAGACCGGCAAGTGCCAACAAAAGATCTGGGCGCGGACATCGATGAAATCGCCGCAACGCTGGTCGAGCAGCCGTTGCTCCACTCGACCTCGATCGCAGTCGTCTATCGGGGCAGGGAATTCATCCGTCATCGCGGCGACATGGAAGCCGGCAAGTCTGGACCTCCGACCGATGCAACCCGCTACGAAATCGGTTCGTTGAGCAAGACCATGGCGGGGACCCTGATGGCCAATGCGGTCCTGGAGCGCAGGCTGGGTCTGGACGACGATGTCCGGAGCTATCTGCACGGCGATTATCCGAACCTGCAGTACAAGGGCGAGCCCATCCGCATCCGCCATCTGCTGTCGCACACAAGCGGCCTGCCGAACATGTTGCCGGAACGCGCGAACACGGTGCTTGCGGACTTCACCGACCATCGCACGCCCGCAGCACTCAACGCGATTTACACCGGCTACGGCAAGGCGGATTTCTTCAGGGACCTGCACGCTGTCGAAATTCGCCAGGCGCCCGGAAAGGATTACGCCTACTCCAGTGCCGGGACCCAACTGGCGGCGCATATCCTGGAGACGCTTTACAAGCGCGACTACGAATCGCTGTTGCGCGGGTTCTTTCGCGATTCCGCGGGAATGACGGACCTGGGGATCCGTCTGAGCGACGTCGATGCGCCGCGGCTTGCGGTCGGCTACCACAGTGACAATGCGGTGCCGACCATGCCCATGCCGGAATTACCTTGGGGCGCATCAGGGAACGTAAAGGCGACTACCCCGGACATGGCGAAGTACCTCAAGTTCCAGCTGGCCAACGGGCCCGTTGTGACGGAATCACACCGTCGCCTCGTCAAATTCGATTCCGAGTTCAGCGTCGGCTATTTCTGGAACATCGTCAGTGGAGACCGCTTGAAGGGCGTCTACTATGCGCATCATGGTGGCGTGCCCCGCTCGCAGTGCTACATCTACATCGTGCCGAAGTACGACCTTGGCATATTCGTCATCACCAACCAGAGCGGCGACGACACGGCCGCCGCCATGGAGGCGGCGATCAATACGCTGATCGAGAGAATAGCCGCGCGAGAGAACGTCGCGGGTTAGCGCCCGTACCGATATCGAGGGAGTGTTGCGTCGACGCGGACATTCCGGCCCGGCACAAGCGTCAACCACCCACAGCCCTCATTCAACCCGCATCCACAACGTCCCGCCGCACTCACTCCGGCGCACGCCACCACCACAGCGTCAGCGCGCCGGCGATCAAGCCCCAGAATGCGGAGCCGATGCCGCCCAAAGTGAGTCCGGAAGCGGTGACGAGGAACGTAATCAATGCGGGTTCGCGCTGGGTCTCTTCGCGCAACGCGGCGGCGAGGCTGTTGCCGATGGTGCCGAGCAGGGCGATGCCGGCGATCGCCATGATCAACTCTTTCGGAAACGCGGCGAACAGCCCGGCCACGGTGGCGCCGAACACGCCGACCAGCACATAGAAGACCCCCGCCGCAACCGAGGCCATGTAGCGGCGCTGCATGTCTTCATGCGCTTCGCGGCCCATGCAGATGGCGGCGGTGATCGCGGCGAGGTTGAGTGCGAATGCGCCGAACGGCGCGAGGATCGTGTTTGCCACGCCGGTCCAGCCAATTACCGGCGAAATCGGAATCGCGTATCCCGACGCGCGGATCACCGCGACGCCCGGTACGTTCTGCGAGGCCATCGTCACCACGAACAGCGGCAATGCGATGCCGAACAGTGCGGCGAACGAGAACGTCGGCATCGTGAAGATCGGTCGCGCCAGATCCCAGCGCAGCGTGCCGGTCTTCAGCAGCCCGAGCCAGGCGGCGAACGCCACGCCGACCAGCAGGGTGAGGATCACCGCATAGCGAGGCAGCAGACGGCGTGCGAGCAGGTAGACCGCGAACATCGACAGCACCATGCCGAGCTGCGTCTTCATCGCGCTGAATGCATCGAGCCCGAAGCGCAGCAGCACGCCGGCCAGCATGCCCGAAGCGAGCGACACCGGGATGCGGCTGATCATGCGCTCGAAGATTCCCGAGAACCCCGCTGCGGTGATCAACACCGCCGAGATCAGGAATGCGCCGATGGCGTCGGAAAGCGGCACACCGGCGGCGCTGCCGATCAACATCGCCGCGCCCGGCGTGGACCAGGCCGTCACCACCGGCATGCGATAGCGCAGCGACAGCCCGATGCAGGTCAGACCCATGCCGAGGCCGAGCGCCCACATCCACGAGCTGATTTCTTCCGGCGACGCGCCGAGTGATTGCGCGGCCTGGAAGACAATCACCGCGGAACTGGCAAATCCCACCAGTACGGTGACGAAACCCGCGGCGATCGCCGACAGCGACAGATCGCGCAGCCCGCCGGAACGTGCCTGATCCATGTGCAGGCTCAGCGACGCCGTGCGCGTTCGGCGACCGCGGCCATCCAGCGCCGCGCGACGACCGGTGACGTCATGCACACCGCATCGTCGGTCACCGTGGTGACTGCGCGTTCCAGCAGCTGGATGTCGGCTTCGTGCTGGCGCGCCACGTGTGGATCCTCGAAGAAGATCACGCGCTGGCAGCGCTTCTCCAGTACGCGATCCGCAATCTGCGCATCGCCGCCCATCGGACCGCTCTGATAGCGCTCGGCCCACACGCGGTCCTGCGGCCAGCCGCGACTCCACGCCAGCTCGTTCAGGCGCTGCCCGGTGGTGCCGGTGGCGACGCGGTGGGCGAAGCGTGACAGCAGATCGAAATGTTCGGCGGCGAACGCCAGCATCTGCGGTTTCATCGCGTCATGCGCAATCAAGGCCAGCGTCTGCGACTCCAGCGCATGGAACTGATCCGCCCCGCGATCCGGCGCCAGACCCGCATGCATACGCTCCATTTCGATCCAGTCGCGTGCGGCCGCGACCGTCGACAGGAACGGCTTGCCGTGGATCACGCACTGGCGCTTGAGCGCGATCGCCTCGGGGAAGATCGAAGAAGGATCCACGGGATCGATCAGATAGATCGCGCCGTCGAGATTGCGTTCCGCGCCTTCGAGGCCGACGACTTCCGCCACGAGTTTCATCAGGCCGCCATCGCGACCATAGGGATAGCGGATCAATCGCGCATGGTGGGCGAGCATGCCGGCGGCGGCGATCGCATCGTGCGTGCGACCGACCGCATGCAGGCCGAGTCCGAGTTCGCGGATGCCCGGTTCGCACGCGCGCAACCAGCGGAACAGCGCGGCGTCTTCGTTGTGGTGATGCAGGCGGTTGGCGGCCAGGCCCAGACGCATGACGTCACGCAATCGCAAAAGGGAGGCACAGTCTAAGCCAGCGCCGTGGAATCGGACGAACGGGATGCACTATCCCGCTGCCCCACATTGCCGAAACAGGACACGCGCCTAGAATGGCCGGCCGCATTTTTCCCCGTCCCCCGAACCTCAATCCGCAGGAGCTTCCCATGAGCAAAGCCCACGGCTATGCCGCCCTCGCCGCCGATCTGCCGCTGGCGCCGTTCGCCTTCGAACGCCGCGAGCCCGGGCCGCAGGATGTGCGCATCGAAATCCTCTATTGCGGCGTGTGCCATTCCGACCTGCACACCGCGCGCAACGAATGGCAGAACACGCGCTATCCGTCCGTGCCGGGCCATGAAATCGTCGGCCGCGTCACCGCGGTGGGCAGTGAAGTCACCGCGTTCAAAGTGGGCGATGTCGCGGGCGTCGGCTGCATCGTCGACAGCTGCCGCAGCTGTGCTTCGTGCCGTGACGGGGATGAGCAGTACTGCGAAGCCGGCTTCACGGGGACCTACAACGGCCCCATGTTCGGTGGTGGCGAGAACACGCTCGGCGGCTATTCGGACCAGATCGTCGTCGATCAGAAATACGTGCTGCGTGTGTCGCATGCCGACCCCGCGCAGTTGGCCGCCGTAGCGCCGCTGCTGTGCGCCGGCATCACCACGTATTCGCCGCTGTCGCACTGGAAGGTCGGCCCCGGGCAGAAGGTCGGTGTCGTCGGCCTCGGTGGCCTGGGCCACATGGCGGTGAAGATCGCCAGGGCGATGGGCGCGCATGTGGTGCTGTTCACCACGTCGGAAAACAAGCGTGCCGACGCGCTGCGCCTGGGCGCAGCCGAAGTCGTGGTGTCGAAGGACGCCGATCAGATGGCCGCGCAGGCCAACCAGCTCGACTTCATCATCAATACGGTCGCGGCCCCGCACAACCTGGATCCGTTCCTCAACGCGCTCAAGCGTGACGGCACGATGGCGCTGGTCGGCGCACCGGACCAGCCGCATCCGTCGCCGGGCGTGTTCAACCTGATCCTCAAGCGTCGATCGCTGGCCGGTTCGCTGATCGGCGGCATCCGCGAAACGCAGGAAATGCTCGACTTCTGCGCGAAGCACGGCATCGTCGCCGACATCGAGATGATCCGCATGGACCAGATCAACGAGGCCTACGAGCGCATGCTCAAGGGCGACGTGAAGTACCGCTTCGTCATCGACATGGCCACGCTGGGCTGAGCCCGGCGCCGGTCCTGGAATGGAGACCGTCCGCCATCACTGCGATGGCGGACGCCTTCAGGCCACTGTTTCGTCGGCGAGCATCTGCGCGATGCTCGCCGCGGCATCACGGCCTTCGGCCACTGCGGTCACGACCAGATCCGCACCGCGCACTGCGTCGCCGCCGGCGAACAGTTTCGGATGCGTGGTCTGGAACGGCAGGCGATCACCGCCACCGGCGACGATGCGGCCATTGGGCGTGCCCTCCACGCCGACGGACGCCAGCCATTCCGGCACGCTCGGCGAGAAGCCGAACGCGATGATCACGACGTCGGCGTCCAGCAGCGATTCGCTGCCGGGGATCGGTTCGGCGGCCTGGCGACCGCGTTCGTCGGGTTCGCCCAGCCGCGTTTCGATCACGCGTACACCGACGACGTTCCCATCGGCATCGCCTTCGATCGCCAGCGGCTGGCGGTTGAACAGGAAGCGCACGCCTTCTTCGCGCGCATTCGCGACTTCGCGCGCGGAACCCGGCATGTTGGCTTCATCGCGGCGGTAGGCGCAGGTGACGCGCGCAGCGCCCAACCGCACTGCACTGCGCACGCAGTCCATGCCGGTATCGCCACCGCCGAGCACGACCACGCGCTTGCCGGCGAGATCGGGCAGCGCGAGCGTGTCTTCCCAGCCGGCAATCGGACGGCCCCACGGATCGTTGCCGCCGACGATGCGGCCGTTCTGCACGAGGAACGGCAGCGCCGGCAGCACGCCGTCGAGATCCTGGCCCACCAGACCGCCATCGGTGTAGCGGTATGCGCCGGTTCCGAGGAACACCGCGTCGAATTCTTCCAGCAACTGCTCCAGCGTCACGTCGCGACCGACTTCGACGCCGAGCCGGAATTCCACGCCCATGCCTTCGAGCACGTCACGGCGCCGCGCGATCACGCTCTTCTCCAGCTTGAAGGTCGGAATGCCGAACTGCAGCAGGCCGCCGATCTGCTCGTAGCGATCGAACACGACGGCATGGATGCCTGCACGGGCCAGTCGATCCGCGCAACCGATGCCGGCCGGGCCCGCACCGATCACGGCGACGCGGCGACCGGTGGGCTTTACGTCGCTCAGATCCGGACGCCAGCCGTTGGCGAGCGCAGTGTCGGTGATGAACTTCTCCACCGCGCCGATCGTGACCGCACCGAATTCCTCCAGCGTGCAGCTGCCTTCGCAGAGACGATCCTGCGGGCACACGCGGCCACACACTTCGGGCAGCGGGTTGGTCGAATGGCACAACTCGGCCGCTTCCTCGATGCGGTTCTCCTGCACCAGTTGCAGCCACTGGGGAATCGCGTTGTGCACCGGGCACTTCCAGCTGCAATACGGATTGCCGCAATCCAGGCAGCGGCCCGCCTGGTATTGCGCCTCGGCCTTGTCGAACTTGCCGTACAACTCGCCCCAGTCACCGGCCGTGCGCAGCTCCAGCGGAATGCGCTGCGGCATCGTGCGGGGCAGTTCGAGGAACTGGAAGACGTGCTTCTTGCTCATGGTCGGCTACGGATGGTGAAGGGCGGAAGGACAGGCACCGTGATCACGCGGCGCGGCGGAGCGAATCGGCCAGCGATTCCAGGCTGGCCGCCTTCGGTTTGACCAGCCAGAACTTGCCGACGTAGTCGCGGAACTCGTCGAGGATCTGCTGCGCCCAGATGCTGCCCGTCAGTTCGCGATGCCGCTGGATCAGCTTGTGCAGATGCTGGCGATGGCTTTCGAAGCCTTCCGGCGAAATGCGGTGGATGTCGATCAGCTCATGGTTGTAGCGATCCACGAAGTCGCGATCCAGATCGAGCACGTACGCCAGTCCGCCGGTGAAGCCCGCGCCGAAGTTCAGGCCGACGCGGCCCAGCACCATGACGAT
>JAEZYE010000033.1 GCA_023419315.1 Pseudomonadota bacterium | reverse complement strand
ACTTCCGCACGACGGACATCACCGGAGCGGTGACGCTGCCGGAAGGCGTGGAGATGGTGATGCCGGGCGACAACATCAAGATGACGGTGGCGCTCATCAATCCGGTGGCGATGGACGAAGGTCTGCGTTTCGCGATTCGTGAAGGTGGCCGCACCGTCGGCGCCGGCGTCGTGGCCAAGATCATCAAGTAAACGTCACATCCGGGCGTTCGTAGACGCTGCAGGCCATTTCCCGCTGCACAGCGGGAAATGGCTGCAAAGAAATAAAAACGCTGTTACAATCCGCGCCCCTGAATGGACTTGGTCCTCTCAGGCATCGTAATACCCCGCCAGCGCCCCCTGGGAGGCTCGCTGGTGCTACCGCGAAAAGAAGCACAGGAAGTGCTTCGTGTTCGCCAGACTAAGGAAAGTCGCGTGAACCCATCCCCTGGATGGAATGCCCCGTAAGCTTGACGGGGCAGCACACGCGTCCTATACTTTTCTGTCTGGGCGGGCCGGTTTACCGGCTCGCCCAGTTTTTCAGGATGATTCCCCAGGCCGTCAGGCCTATCGAGATTCGCCGAGGCGGCTCGATATGGGGCTGACCGTTTGGACCTCACCGGGGCAAGGCATCCCAGAAGCCACGCCCGTCGCTCTTTAACGAAGGAAATTCCGTCATGGCGGACCAAAAGATCCGAATCCGGCTCAAGGCGTACGATCATCGTCTGATCGACCGCTCGGCCAGCGAGATCGTTGAGACGGCCAAGCGGACCGGCGCGCAAGTGCGCGGCCCGATCCCGCTGCCGACCAAGATCGAGCGTTACACCGTCCTGGTATCTCCGCACGTCGACAAGGACGCTCGCGACCAGTACGAAACCCGCACGCACAAGCGTGTGCTCGACATCGTCGATCCCAACGACAAGACTGTTGATGCTCTGATGAAGCTCGAGCTCGCAGCTGGCGTCGACGTGCAGATCAAGCTGACCTGAGGCCAACGACCATGACCGCGAAGAAATATTCGTTGGGTCTCGTCGGCCGCAAGGCTGGCATGACCCGTGTGTTCACTGAAGATGGCAAGTCCATTCCGGTGACGCTGATTGAAGCCACCCCGAACCGTATCACCCAGATCAAAACCCAGGAAACCGACGGCTACAGCGCCGTGCAGGTCGCAGTGGGCAACCGTCGCGCTTCGCTGGTGACCAAGCCGGTCGCCGGTCACCTGGCCAAGGCCAAGGTCGAAGCCGGTCGCGGTCTGTGGGAACTGCGTGTGGAAGCAGACAAGCTGGGCGACTTCACGGTCGGCGGCGAAATCAAGGCTGACATCTTCGAAGTGGGCCAGAAGGTCGACGTTCAAGGCGTGACCAAGGGCAAGGGCTTCCAGGGCACCATCAAGCGCTGGAACTTCACCATGGGCGACGCCACCCACGGTAACTCGCTGTCGCATCGCGCGCCGGGTTCGCTGGGTCAGCGTCAGACGCCGGGCCGTGTGTTCCCCGGCAAGAAGATGTCCGGTCACATGGGTGCGGTAACCCAGAGCACTCAGAATCTGGAAGTTGTCCGAGTTGATTCCGAGCGCGGTCTGATCGCTGTTCGCGGTGCCGTGCCGGGTGCGGCTGGTGGCGACGTAATCGTCCGTCCGGCGAGCAAGGGTTGAGGAGTACGACAATGGAACTAGCCATCACAGGTAGCGCCAACAAGCTGTCGGTTTCCGACGCCGTGTTCGGTCGTGAATTCAGCGAAGACCTCGTGCATCAGGTCGTCGTTGCCTACCGCAATGCCGGTCGTGCCGGTACCAAGGCGCAAAAGACTCGTGCTGAAGTCAATGGCACCACCAAGAAGTCGAAGAAGCAGAAAGGCGGTGGAGCTCGCCACGGTGCGTTGACTGCGCCGATCTTTGTCGGCGGCGGCGTGACCTTTGCGGCGAAGCCGCGCAGCTTCGACCAGAAGGTCAACCGCAAGATGTACCGCGCAGCCATCTGCGCAATCCTGTCGGAACTGAACCGTCAGAATCGCCTCAAGGTGGTGGACGCGTTTGATCTCGACGCCACCAAGACCAAGACGCTGATCGAGAAGCTGAAGGGTCTGGAGGTCGGTCAGCGTCCGCTGATCGTCACCGAAGAAGCTTCCGAGCATCTGTACCTGTCCGCGCGCAACCTGCCGTATGTGGAAGTGCGTGACGTGCAAGGCTTGGATCCGGTCGCCCTGGTGGGCGCCGACAGCGTCGTCGTCACTGCCGATGCCGTCAAGAAGATCGAGGAGTGGCTGGCATGAGCAACGAGAAGATTTTCAGCGTGCTGCGTGCTCCGCGCGTGTCCGAAAAGACCGCGCGCCTGCAGGAAGTTTCCAACCAATACGTCTTCGAAGTTTCGAACGATGCGACCAAGGCTGACGTCAAGGCAGCCGTGGAAAAGTTGTTCGACGTCAAGGTCGAAGCGGTCAACGTGGTAAACGTCAAGGGCAAGAACAAAGCCTTCCGTTTCCGCAACGGCCGCCGCGGCGACTGGCGCAAGGCGTACGTGCGTCTGGCCGATGGCCAGGCCATCGACGTTACGGCCAAGGCCTGAGGTAGACCCACATGCCATTGATGAAATTCAAACCCACCTCTGCCGGTCGCCGTTCTGCGGTCCGCGTGGTGACGCCCGATCTGCACAAGGGTGCGCCGCACGCGGCGTTGCTTGAGAAGCAGAGCAAGACCGGCGGTCGCAACAACCACGGTCGTATTACCACCCGCCATATTGGTGGTGGTCACAAGCAGCACTATCGTTTGATCGACTTCAAGCGCGACAAGGAAGGCATTCCGGCACGCGTGGAACGCATCGAATATGACCCGAATCGCACGGCGCACATTGCGTTGCTGTGCTACGTGGACGGCGAGCGTCGTTACATCATCGCTCCCAAGGGCCTCAAGGCGGGTGACCAGGTCATCGCCGGCAGTGATGCGCCGATCAAAGTTGGCAACACGCTGCCGCTGCGCAACATCCCGGTCGGTACCACCGTGCACGGCATCGAACTGAAGCCTGGCAAGGGTGCGCAGATTGCGCGCGCCGCCGGCGCCGGTGTGCAACTGGTCGCACGCGAACAGGGCTTTGCCACCCTGCGTCTGCGTTCGGGTGAGATGCGCAAGGTTCAGATCGAATGCCGCGCGACGGTCGGCGAAGTCGGCAACGACGAGCACAGCCTTGAGAAGTTGGGCAAAGCCGGTGCCAAGCGCTGGCGCGGTATCAAGCCGACTGTTCGCGGTGCCGCCATGAACCCGGTGGATCACCCGCACGGTGGTGGTGAAGCCAAGGCCGGTCAGGGTAATCCGCATCCGGTCACCCCGTGGGGCGTCCCGACCAAGGGTTACAAGACGCGCAAGAACAAGCGCACTCAGCAATTCATCGTCCGCGATCGTAGGGGCTAATCGACCATGGCACGTTCACTCAAGAAGGGCCCGTTTGTCGATCACCACCTCGTCAAGAAGGTGGAGGCTGCGGGCGGTAGCAAGAAGCCGATCAAGACCTGGTCGCGTCGTTCGATGATCCTGCCGGAAATGGTGGGCTTCACGATCGCCATCCACAACGGCAAGAACCACGTTCCGGTGCTGGTCAACGAGAACATGGTCGGCCATAAGCTCGGCGAATTTGCCGTCACCCGTACCTTCAAGGGACACGGTGGCGACAAGAAAGCCGGCGGCAAGAAGTAAGGAGAGATGACCATGGAAGCGAAAGCCATCCTGCGCACTGCGCGCATCTCCCCTCAGAAGGCTCGCCTGGTTGCTGATCAGGTGCGTGGCCTCTCGGCCGAACGCGCCGTCAACCTGCTGAAGTTCTCGGACAAGAAGGCTGCCCATCTGATCAAGAAGGTGGTGGAGTCGGCGATTGCCAATGCCGAGAACAACCAGGGTGCCGATGTCGACGAACTGAAGGTCAAGACCATCATGGTCGACGAAGGTCCGGTGCTGAAGCGTTTCATGGCCCGTGCCAAGGGCCGCGGTACCCGCATTCTGAAGCGCACCAGCCACATCACCGTGGTCGTGGGCGAGGGCAAATAAGTATGGGTCACAAAGTTCATCCGATCGGAATTCGCCTCGGCATCGCCAAGGATTGGAATTCCAAGTGGTTCGCCAACAAGCGCGACTACGCCGAGTACTTGGCTGCGGACCTCAAGGTTCGCGAGATGCTCCGCAAGAAGCTGGCCCAGGCGGGTATTTCGAAGATCCTGATTGAGCGTCCCGCCAAGACCGCCCGCGTCACCATCCACACCGCCCGTCCGGGCGTCGTGATTGGCAAGCGCGGTGAGGACATCGAGAAACTGCGCAAGGAAGTCAGTGACATGATGGGCGTTCCGGCGCATATCAACGTCACCGAAGTTCGCAAGCCTGAACTCGATGCCCAGCTGGTTGCCGAGTCCATCGCACAACAGCTCGAGCGCCGCATCATGTTCCGTCGTGCGATGAAGCGCGCGGTCGGCAACGCGATGCGCCTCGGTGCGCTGGGCATCAAGGTCAATGTGGCCGGCCGCTTGAATGGTGCGGAAATTGCCCGTTCCGAGTGGTACCGCGAAGGCCGCGTGCCGCTGCATACGTTGCGTGCGGACATCGACTATGGCTTCGCAGAAGCCAAGACCACCTACGGCATCATCGGCATCAAGGTGTGGGTCTACAAGGGCGAGATCTTCGATTTCAGCCAGGTCGGCCAGGAGAAGCAGGACGACACGCCGCGCAGCGAACGCAACGAGCGCAGCGACCGTCCGCGTGGTCCGCGCCGTGATCGCGAGGCGAGGGAATAATCATGTTGCAACCCAAGCGAACCAAATACCGCAAAATGCACAAGGGCCGCAATGACGGCCTGAGCTGGAGCGGCAACCTCGTCAGTTTTGGCGAGTACGGCCTGAAGGCCACGGCGCACGGTCAGCTGACCGCGCGCCAGATCGAGGCGGCGCGCCGCTCCATCAGCCGATACGTGAAGCGCGGCGGCAAGATGTGGATCCGCGTGTTCCCGGACAAGCCGATTACCAAGAAGCCGATTGAAGTCCGCATGGGCTCCGGCAAGGGTAACGTGGAGTACTGGGTTGCCCAGATCCAGCCGGGCCGCATGATCTATGAAATCGAAGGCGTCAGCGAGGAAATCGCGCGCGAGGCATTCCGCCTGGCCGCGGCCAAGCTGTCCGTCACCACTCAATTCGTGACCCGGACGGTGCGCTAATGGAACTCAAGCAACTCCGCGAGAAGTCGGCTGACGAGCTGAAGAGCCATCTGGTGGACCTGCAGAAGGAGCAATTCTCGCTTCGCATGCAGAAGGTCACCGGTCAGCTGCCGAAGACCCATGAAACCCGTCGGGTTCGTCGCGAGATCGCTCGCGTCAAGACCCTGCTCGGCGGCAAGAAGTAAGGAGCGCCCGAGATGAGCGATAACAAAGACAAAGCGCAACGCACCATCGAAGGCCGCGTCGTCAGCAACAAGATGGACAAGACGGTGACCGTTCTGGTTGAACGTCAGGTCAAGCATGCGCTGTACGGCAAGTACATCCGTCGTTCGACCAAGCTGCACGCGCATGACGCGGAGAACAGCTGCAAGGAAGGCGACGTCGTACGCGTGGTGGAAATCGCCCCGCTTTCCAAGACCAAGAACTGGCGCGTGGTGGAAATCATCACTCGCGCGGCCGAATAAGAGGAGTCCTGAATCATGATCCAGATGCAGAGCTATCTCGATGCGGCTGACAACTCCGGTGCCAAGGAACTGATGTGCATCAAGGTGCTGGGCGGCTCCAAGCGCCGTTATGCCGGTATCGGTGACATAATCAAGGTGACCGTCAAGGACGCCATCCCGCGTGGCAAGGTCAAGAAGGGCGAGGTCTACGATGCGGTTGTCGTGCGCACCCGCAAAGGCGTTCGTCGTCCGGACGGTTCGCTGATCCGCTTCGATGGCAACGCTGCCGTCCTGCTGAACAACAAGCAGGAGCCGATCGGTACACGCATTTTCGGGCCCGTAACCCGCGAGCTGCGTTCCGAGAAGTTCATGAAGATCGTTTCGCTCGCGCCTGAAGTGCTCTGAGCGGAGGACATAGAAATGGCTAACCGTATCAAGAAGGGCGACCAGGTGGTCGTCATCACCGGCAAGGACAAGGGCAAGAAGGGCGATGTAGTGCGTGTGGATGGCGACCGCGTTGTCGTCTCCAACGTCAATGTCGTCAAGCGCCACACCAAGCCGAACCCGCAAGCTGGCGTGGCTGGCGGTGTGGTCGAGCGCGAGTCCTCGATCCACATTTCGAACGTTGCTCTGTTCAACCCGGCCTCCGGCAAGGGCGAGCGTATTGGTTTCAAGGTCCTGGAGGATGGACGCAAACTGCGTGTGTTCCGCTCCAGTGGTGAGGCGCTCGACGCCTGAGGAATGAACAGATGAGCACCCGTCTCGAAAAAATCTACAAGGAAGAAGTGACGCCGGCTTTGATCAAGAAGTTCGGTTACACCAATCCGATGGAAGTCCCGAAGATCACCAAGATCACCATCAACATGGGTGTGGGTGAAGCGGCGACCAACAAGAAGATCCTGGAAAACGCTGTGGCCGATCTGGCCAAGATCACCGGCCAGAAGCCGATCACAACCAAGTCCCGTATCTCGGTGGCTTCGTTCAAGATTCGTGATGGCTGGCCGATCGGCTGCAAGGTAACGCTGCGTCGCGCCAAGATGTACGAGTTCCTTGATCGACTGATCAATATCTCGCTGCCGCGCGTGCGTGACTTCCGTGGTGTGTCCGGCCGTTCTTTCGATGGTCGCGGCAACTACAACATGGGCGTGAAGGAGCAGATCATCTTCCCGGAAATCGACTTCGATCAGGTCGACGCACTCCGCGGCATGGATATCGCCATCACGACGACCGCCAAGAGCGATGCCGAAGCGAAGGCACTGCTGGAAGCGTTCAAGTTCCCGTTCCGTAACTGATTCGCCAGGAAACCTAAATGGCCAAGACCTCGATGGTGAACCGCGATATCAAGCGGGCCAAACTCGCCAAGCAGTACGCCGCCAAGCGTGATGCACTGAAGAAGATCATCTCCGGTACGACCGCCTCTTACGAGGAGCGTCTGGAAGCTGCGACCAAACTGCAGAAGCTGCCGCGTGATTCGTCGCCCTGTCGCCAGCGCAATCGCTGCGAACTGTCCGGTCGCTCGCGTGGCGTCTATCGCAAGTTTGGCCTCGGCCGCAACAAGCTGCGTGAAGCCACCATGCGTGGCGACGTGCCGGGCCTGCGCAAGGCCAGCTGGTAAACTGGCCGCTCCGGCACCGGCCGGGACGGTCAAAAGCCAAGTCCGGCACATGCCGGACTTGTTGCTGTATACTTTCCGGTTCCCGCGGCCAGTCGCGGACCGTGGTCCCGTCGGGACCGCCCACCTGGGGCTTCCAGGCACAACTGCAGATTTTCGCGAAAGCGGATATCGGTGCTACTCAAAAGGTAACTACTTATGAGCATGACTGATCCCATCGCCGACATGCTGGTCCGCATCAAGAATGCGGCCGCCGTCGGCAAGCAGACGGTGAAGATGCCGTCGTCCAAGATCAAGGTCGCCATCGCCAACGTCCTGAAGTCGGAAGGTTATGTCTCCGACGTGCGCGTGACGAAGGCCGAGAACAACAAGGTCGAACTTGAAATCGTCCTGAAGTATTTCGAAGGCAAGCCGGTTATCGAAAAGCTGTCGCGCGTGTCCCGTTCGGGCCTGCGTCAGTATCGCGGCAAAGCCGAGCTGCCGAAGGTCCTTGCCGGCCTGGGTATCGCCATCATTTCCACCTCCAAGGGCATCATGACGGATGCGCAGGCGCGGCAGCAGGGCGTCGGCGGTGAAGTCCTGTGCTTTGTGGCCTAACGGAGTAAGCCAATGTCCCGTGTAGCCAAAAAGCCGATTGCCCTGCCCAAGGGCGTAGAAATCAACCAGCAGGCCGAAGTCCTGAACGTCAAGGGCCCCAAGGGCACCTTGTCGATTGCGAAGCCCGCAGGAGTCGAGCTGAAGATCGAAGACGGAGTCGCCAATCTTTCCCCGGTTGCACCGGAGGACGATGCGATCACCGGCACCATCCGCGCCATTCTCGCCAACATGGTGAAAGGTGTGTCCGAAGGTTTCGAGCGCAAGCTGGAACTCGTCGGTGTCGGTTACCGCGCAGCGATGCAGGGCAAGGATCTGAGCCTGTCGCTCGGTTTCTCGCACCCCATCCTGTTCCAGGCGCCGGAAGGCATCACCATTGCGACGCCGACCCAGACCGAAATCCTGGTCCAAGGTGCGGACAAGCAGCGCGTAGGCGAAGTCGCCGCCAAGATCCGCGGTTTCCGTCCGCCGGAGCCTTACAAGGGCAAGGGCGTGAAGTACTCCGACGAGACCATCATCCGTAAGGAAGCGAAGAAGGCGTAAGCACGCCTTCGGCTTCGAGGAACCAGATCATGAGCATCAAGAACAACGCCCGTCTGCGCCGCGCCAAGTCGACCCGTGCGCATATCCGCGAACTCGGCGTGCCGCGCCTCACGGTGCTGCGTACCGGTCAGCATATCTACGCCCAATTGTTCACCGCCGATGGCGCCAAGGTCATCGCTGCTGCGAACACCCTGCAGTCGGACGTCAAGGACGGTCTGAAGAACGGCAAGAACAGCGACGCCGCCTCCAAGGTTGGCAAGCTTATCGCTGAGCGTGCGAAGGCCGCCGGTGTCGAGAAGATCGCGTTCGACCGTTCGGGCTACCGCTTCCACGGCCGCATCAAGGCTCTTGCCGATGCCGCGCGTGAGGCTGGCCTGCAGTTCTAAGCAAGACCAGGCGCCGATGAAGATCGGCGCTTTCCTGCCGGTGCGGGTAGCACCGGGCGAAGTGTCTCTTATGCAGCTCGCTTCGTTGCAACGATGTACTTCACAACCATAAGTGGCGAAGCCACAAATTCCCAATAACCAAGGATTTGAGACATGGCAGAACAACGTGAACCGCGGGGTCGTGATCGCGACCGCAACCGCGAAGAGAAGATCGACGACGGCATGATTGAAAAGCTGGTCGCGGTCAACCGCGTCAGCAAGACCGTCAAGGGTGGTCGCCAGTTCACCTTCACTGCCTTGACGGTGGTGGGTGACGGTGCAGGCCGTATCGGCTTCGGCTATGGCAAGGCGCGCGAAGTGCCGGTTGCCATCCAGAAGTCGATGGAATACGCCCGCAAGAACATGAGCAATGTCGAGTTGAACAACGGTACGTTGTGGCATCCGGTCAAGGCCGGTCACGGCGCTGCTCGCGTGTTCATGCAGCCGGCTTCGGAAGGTACCGGCGTTATCGCCGGCGGCGCCATGCGCGCTGTGCTGGAAGCCGTGGGCGTAAAGAACGTGCTGGCAAAGGCCGTGGGCTCGCGCAACCCGATCAACCTGGTACGCGCGACGCTCAAGGGCCTGGGCGACATGCAGTCGCCGACCCGTATTGCGGCCAAGCGCGGCAAGAAGGTGGAGGAACTCCTCAATGGCTAACGAATCCAACAAGACCGTCAAGGTCCGCCTGGTGCGCGGCCTGCGTGGTTCCCAGTCGCGTCACCGTCTGTCGGTGAAGGCGTTGGGTCTGAACAAGCTCAACGATGTGCGCGAACTCAAGGACAGCCCGCAGGTGCGTGGCTTGATTGCCAAAGTTCACTACCTCGTCAAGGTTGAGGAGTAATCAAGATGCGTCTGAATACATTGAAGCCTGCCGAAGGCGCCCGTACCGAACGCGTGCGCGTCGGTCGCGGTATCGGTTCCGGCCTGGGCAAGACAGCTGGCCGCGGACACAAGGGTTCTTTCGCGCGCGCCGGCAAGGGCAAGATCAAGGCGAAGTTCGAAGGCGGCCAGATGCCGCTGATCAAGCGCCTTCCGAAGGTCGGCTTCCGCTCGAAGCTGGCTGGTGATACGGCCGAAGTCCTGTCGTACCAACTCGACAAGCTGGAAGCGGTTGAGGTTGATTTCGCCGTGTTGCGTGCCGCCAAGCTGGTGCCGAGCACCGCCAAGCGCGCCAAGATCGTCAAGAAGGGCGAGCTGAGCAAGAAGTTCGTGCTGAAGGGCGTGCTTGCCACCGCAGGTGCCAAGGCGGCGATTGAAGCCGCCGGCGGCAGCGTTCAGGAGTAAGGCCGAATGGCGCAGGGTAATGCCGCCGGAATGCTGGCGGGTGCGGGCAAGTTCACGGAACTGCGCCAGCGTCTGCTGTTCGTCCTGGGAGCGTTGATCGTTTATCGCATCGGCTGCTATGTGCCGGTGCCGGGTGTCAATCCTGACGCCATGTTGGCGATGATGCAGAATCAGGGCGGCATCGTGGACATGTTCAACATGTTCTCGGGCGGCGCCCTGCACCGCTTCAGCGTATTCGCGCTGAACGTGATGCCTTATATCTCGGCATCCATCGTGATGCAGCTCGGCGTGCATATCTTCCCGACGCTCAAGGCATTGCAGAAGGAAGGCGAATCCGGCCGACGCAAGATCACCCAGTATTCGCGTTTCGGCGCGGTGCTTTTGGCGGTAGTTCAGGGCGGTAGTATTGCTGTGGCGCTGCAGAATCAGGTGGCGCCCGGTGGCGTGCCGGTCGTGTATGCGCCGGGTATGGGCTTTGTGCTGACGGCCGTGGTTGCACTGACCGCAGGCACCATTTTCCTGATGTGGCTGGGCGAACAAGTCACTGAGCGCGGTGTTGGCAACGGCGTCTCGCTCATCATCTTCGCCGGCATTGTCGCTGGCTTGCCGGGTGCGGTTGGCAGTACGGTGAATGCCTACCTCGATGGCCAACTCAGCGCCATCGCGCTCATCATCATTACGTTGGTGGTGTTCGGCTTCACCTTCTTCGTCGTATTCGTTGAACGCGGCCAGCGCCGCATCACGGTTAATTACGCGCGCCGGCAAGGTGGTCGTAACGCGTATATGAACCAGACGTCGTTCCTGCCACTCAAGCTCAACATGGCTGGCGTGATTCCGCCGATCTTTGCATCGAGCATCCTCGCGTTCCCGGCGACGCTGGCCATGTGGTCAGGCCAGAACAACGCAGCAACGACTTGGCTGCAACGTATCACGCAAGCGCTCGCGCCCGGTGAGCCGCTGCACATGATCGTCTTTGCTGCGATGATTATTGGCTTCGCGTTCTTCTACACGGCACTGGTTTTCAATTCGCAGGAAACTGCCGAGAACCTGAAGAAGTCGGGTGCGCTTATCCCGGGCATCCGTCCTGGCAAGGCGACCGCAGACTACATCGACGGTGTATTGACGCGGCTCACGGCTGCGGGTTCCCTGTATCTGGTTGCTGTCTGTTTGCTGCCGGAAGTGATGCGTACCCAGCTGGGCACTTCGTTCTATTTCGGTGGCACGTCGTTGCTGATTGTGGTGGTCGTTGTGATGGACTTCATCGCCCAGATTCAGGCTCACCTGATGTCCCACCAATATGAGAGCTTGCTCAAGAAAGCAAATCTCAAGGGTGGTTCACGCGGCGGTCTTTCCCGCGGATGATTTTGAATAGCGCGGGATGCTCCCGCGTGGCACCGACCTGAACAGGTCGGACCAAACAAAAGGGCGGCCTGGGCGGCGATCTCGCGCACGGGTGTGAGGCAACCAGTCCTGCGCCAGAGTAGCGCGGGCGGTGCGGAGGAAAGGCTCCTTGCTTTCTCTGCGCATCAGGCGGCTTCCGGCGCCGGAGCATGGGCACACTCCCCATGCCGGGCCAGCGTCAACCTGCGGGTTGGCGCGGGCTTCCAAGTAACCCGAGATCTTTGCTAAAATTTCCAGTTCACTCCGTTCGTCTGCCTGCTTTCCCAATAGGGAGAGGGTTGGCCGAGCCTTCAAACACAGTTGGAGACCGCGTCATGGCGCGTATTGCAGGTGTCAACCTGCCTGCCCAGAAGCATGTCTGGGTCGGTTTGCAAAGCATTTACGGCATTGGCCGTACCCGTTCGAAGAAGGTTTGCGACGCCGCCGGCGTGGCCTCGAATACCAAGATCCGCGACCTGTCGGAGCCGGAAGTCGAGCGTCTTCGCGCTGAAGTCGGCAAGTACGTGGTCGAAGGCGATCTGCGCCGCGAGATCGGTATTGCCATCAAGCGTCTGATGGACCTGGGCTGCTACCGCGGCCTGCGTCACCGTCGCGGCCTGCCGCTGCGTGGTCAGCGCACCCGTACCAACGCCCGCACCCGCAAGGGTCCGCGCAAAGCCATCAAGAAGTAAGGGGCGATCCACATGGCCAAGCCTGCTGCCACCAAGGTTAAGAAGAAGATCAAGCGCGTCATCACCGATGGCGTTGCCCACGTCCACGCTTCTTTCAATAACACCATCGTCACGATCACCGATCGCCAGGGCAATGCACTTTCCTGGGCGACCTCGGGCGGAGCCGGTTTCCGCGGTTCGCGCAAGTCGACGCCGTTCGCCGCACAGGTCGCCGCCGAAAAAGCCGGCCGTGCCGCTCTGGACTACGGCGTGAAGTCGCTGGAAGTCCGCATCAAGGGCCCGGGTCCGGGCCGCGAGTCGGCCGTGCGTTCGTTGAACAACGTCGGCTACAAGATCACCAACATCATCGACGTGACACCCATCCCGCATAACGGATGCCGTCCGCCGAAAAAGCGTCGCGTCTGAGGAGCTGAAGAGAAATGGCTCGTTATATCGGTCCCACCTGTAAGCTCGCGCGCCGCGAAGGCGCCGACCTGTCCCTCAAGAGCCCGGCCCGCGCGCTGGACTCGAAGTGCAAGCTGGAGCAGAAGCCCGGCCAGCACGGTGCAGCCCGCAAGGGCAAGCTGTCCGACTACGCCACGCAGTTGCGTGAGAAGCAGAAGGTCAAGCGCATCTATGGCTTGCTGGAACGCCAGTTCCGCAACTACTACAAGAAAGCTTCGACCAAGAAGGGCAACACCGGCGAAAACCTGCTGCAGTTGCTGGAAACCCGTCTGGACAACGTGATCTATCGCATGGGATTTGCGGTGACCCGCCCGGCTGCTCGTCAGTTGGTCTCTCACCGCGGCGTCCTGGTCAATGGCAAGCCGGTCAATCTGCCGTCGTATCAGGTCAAGGCGGGCGACGCCATTGCCCTGTCCGAACGCGCACAGAAGCAGCTGCGCGTGCAGGAGTCCCTGACCCTGTCCGAACAGCTCGACCTGAGCCCGTCGTGGATTGAAGTCGACTCCAAGAAGTTCAGCGGCGTGTTCAAGGCCGTGCCGGAACGTTCGGACCTGCCTGCGGACATCAACGAAGCGCTGATCGTCGAGTTGTACTCGAAGTAATTCATTCACGCACCCCCGATGCCCCCCTCGGGGGTCTGCAGGAGACAAAGCAACATGACGGGTATCACTCAGCAAGTGCTGCGCCCCCGCGGTCCGCAGATCGAACGTCTGACCGAAAACCGCGCCAAGGTGGTCATCGAACCGCTGGAGCGTGGTTATGGCCATACGCTCGGAAATGCGCTGCGCCGCGTGCTGCTCTCGTCCATTCCCGGCTTCGCGATCACCGAAGTCGAGATCGACGGCGTGCTGCACGAATACAGCACCATCGAGGGTCTGCAGGAGGACGTGCTCGAAGTCCTGCTGAACCTCAAGGATGTGGCCATCCGCATCCACACCGGTGATTCCTCGACCCTGACCCTGAGCAAGCAGGGTCCGGGTGTAGTCACCGCAGCCGACATCAAGACCGATCACAACGTCGAGATCCTCAACCCTGACCTGGTCATCTGCAATCTGACCAAGGACACCGCGCTCAACATGCGTTTGAAGATCGAGCGTGGTTTCGGTTACCAGCCGGCCGCCGCACGTCGTCGTCCGGACGAGGAAACCCGCAACATCGGTCGCCTGGTGCTGGACGCTTCGTTCTCGCCGGTCCGTCGTGTCGCCTATGCGGTGGAAGCCGCGCGCGTCGAACAGCGGACCGATCTGGACAAGCTGGTGCTGGACATCGAAACCAACGGCACGATCGATGCCGAGGAAGCCGTGCGCACCGCCGCCGACATCCTCAGCGATCAGCTGTCGGTCTTCGGTGACTTCACGCATCGTGACCGTGGTGCCGCCAAGCCGGCGAGCAGCGGTGTCGATCCGGTCCTGCTGCGTCCGATCGATGATCTGGAGTTGACCGTGCGTTCGGCCAATTGCCTCAAGGCGGAAAGCATCTACTACATCGGCGATCTGATTCAGAAGACCGAAGTGGAACTGCTGAAGACGCCGAACCTCGGCAAGAAGTCGCTCACCGAGATCAAGGAAGTGCTGGCCCAGCGTGGCCTGTCGCTTGGCATGAAGCTGGAAAACTGGCCGCCGGCCGGTGTGGCCCAGCACGGCATGCTTGGCTGAGCAGTAAAACAGGACCCGTCTGCCACCAGGCAGGCGGGTTCATTGTTGGCAAGACAGACGTAACCACGTAGTACCCAACCGACGAGCCAAAGCTCGCGGACAGTCCGGAAAGGGATATCCGGTCAAGGACCAACCGCAGTCCAGGCAACAACGCCACGATGGCGACAGCGAACTCCACAAGTTTCAACATTCAACAGGAATCCAACTCATGCGCCACCAGAAAGCCGGCCGCAAGTTCAGCCGCACCAGCGCCCATCGCGAAGCGATGTTCAGCAACATGGCTGCGTCGCTGATCAAGCACGGCCTGATTCGTACCACCCTGCCGAAGGCCAAGGAACTCCGTCGCGTTGCCGAGCCGCTGATCACGCTCGCCAAGGTCGATGGCGTTGCCAACCGCCGTCTTGCCTTCTCGCGCCTGCGCGACAAGGAAGCGGTGGGCACGTTGTTCACCACGCTGGGTCCGCGCTACCAGAGCCGCCCGGGTGGCTACCTGCGCATCCTCAAGTGCGGTTTCCGCGCGGGTGACAATGCGCCGATGGCCTACGTCGAACTCGTGGATCGTCCGGAAGCTGCCGAGTAATTCGGCGCTACGTACCGCAGAAAGCCCCGGCCTTGCGCCGGGGTTTTTGTTTTTGTGGGTTGCGCGGCGATAATGCCGCTTCGCCCGTATCCGCGAGTTCCCATGACCCCGTTTCGCTGGTCGTTTCGTGCGCAGTACTTCCTCGGTTTCCTGATTTGCGCCGCGTTGCTCGCGTATGCATTGTTCCTGGAACACGTACGCGGGTTGGTTCCGTGTCCTCTGTGCATGTTCCAGCGCGCAGCTTTCGTCATTCTCGGCATTGGCTTCCTGCTCGGCGCATTGCATGCGCCGCGGAGCAAAGGCGGGCGAGCCGTGTACGGCGTGCTGGGATTGGCTGCCGCCGCGCTCGGAATCGGCATTGCGGGTCGTCATGTCTGGCTGCAAAGCCTGCCGCCCGATCAGGTGCCGGCATGCGGCCCCGACCTCGCCTACATGATGGAAGCATTCCCCATGGGGGATGTCCTGCAGAAGGTGCTGACGGGTTCCGGTGAATGCGCCAAGGTGGACTGGAGTTTCCTCGGGCTGGCGATGCCGGCCTGGGCCTTGATCTGGTTCGTGCTGCTTGCGCTCTGGGCGTTGTACGCCGGTTTCCGTCGCCGTAAGAGCCGCGCGTACTGAATTGACGCGGCGCATCAATCTGTCAGGATGGTGGGCCGAACGAGGTGTTGCCATGACAGACCGAAATCTCCGCGCCGTCCACCTGCCTGCGAACTGGGCGCCGGATAGCTGGCAAAGCCGTCCGGCCATGCAGTTGCCTACCTATCCGGATGCAGTTGCCTTGCATGCGGCGGTCGCGGAACTGCGGCAACTGCCGCCGCTGGTGACGTCATGGGAAATCTTCTCCCTCAAGAAGCAGATCGCCGAAGCGCAGGAAGGCAAGCGCTTCCTGCTGCAGGGCGGTGATTGCGCGGAAAGTTTCAGCGACTGCGAGTCCGGCCTGATTTCGAACCGGCTCAAGGTGCTGCTGCAGATGAGTCTTGTGCTGGTCCACGGCCTGCGTTTGCCCGTGGTGCGCGTTGGCCGTTTCGCGGGCCAGTACGCGAAGCCGCGTTCGGCGGATACCGAAACACGCGATGGTGTGACGCTGCCCAGCTATCGCGGAGATCTCGTCAACCAGCCCGAGTTCACGGCCGCAGCCCGCGTGCCGGATCCGCGTCGCATGATCAAGGCGCATGCGCGGTCCGCGATGACCATGAATTTTGTGCGCGCGTTGATCGATGGTGGCTTTGCCGACCTGCATCATCCCGAGTACTGGAATCTCAGCTGGGTCGGCTACTCGCCGCTGGCGGCCGAATACCAGGAAATGGTGCGCTCCATCGGCGATGCCGTTCGCTTCATGGAAACCCTGTCCGGCTCCGAGGTGCACAACCTCAACCGCATCGATTTCTACACGTCCCATGAAGCGCTGCTGCTGCCTTACGAGGAAGCGCTTACGCGTGAAGTGCCGCGCCAGTGGGGCTGGTTCAACCTGAGCACGCATTTCCCGTGGATTGGAATGCGTACGGCGGCGGTCGATGGAGCACACGTCGAGTACCTGCGTGGCGTACGCAACCCCATCGCAATCAAAGTGGGGCCTTCGGTTTCGCCAGACCAGCTGCTGCGTCTGATCGACGTACTCAACCCGGAAGACGAGCCGGGCCGGCTGACGTTCATTCATCGCATGGGCGCCAGGCAGATTGCGGAAAAGCTGCCGTCGCTGCTGGAAGCCGTCCGTCGCGACGGACGACGCGTCCTGTGGGTGTGCGATCCCATGCACGGGAATACCGAAAGCACGAGCAACGGCTTCAAGACGCGCCGCTTCGACAACGTGCGCAGTGAAGTCGAGCAATCCTTCGATCTGCATGTTGCAGCCGGCACGCGCCTGGGCGGCGTGCATCTGGAGCTGACGGGCGAAGACGTCACCGAATGCACCGGCGGTGCGCGTGAACTGACCGATGTGGATCTGGAACGCGCCTATCGGTCCACGGTCGACCCGCGCTTGAACTACGAACAGTCGCTGGAAATCGCGATGTCGATCGTGCGCAAGCAGAACCAGGTCGCGCCTGCCGCTGTTTCCTGACGGTATTGGCCGACTATGACCAATGCATGTGCATGCCGCGTTCGGCTGCCGGCATTGGCCAGCTGGGTTGACTCGCGAACAAGGCAGCGAACTCCGACGCAGGTAGCGGAATGCTGAAGAGGTTGCCCTGCAACTCGTCGCAACCGTTGTTTGCCAGCCACGCCAGCTGCTCTGCGGTTTCCACACCCTCGGCAACGGTGCGGCACTGCAACTGGTTGGCGAGCCCGATGATCGCGCGCGTGATGGCGCCCTGGTTGGGTTCGGTCACATCGCGCACGAATGATTGATCGATCTTCAGCACGTTGAAGCCGTAGTTGCCCAGATAGCTCAGGCTCGAGAAGCCGGTGCCGAAATCGTCGATGGCGATGCGCACGCCCAGGCTCTTAAGCGCTCGCAGGATGCGGTCGGTGCGTGCGACATCGCGCATCAGCGTCGTTTCGGTGACTTCCAGCTCCAGGTATTCGGGTGCGAGCCCGCTCTCCTCCAGCGCGGAGGTGACGGTATCGATCAGCGTGTCGGTATCGAAATTGGCGGCGGCGACATTCACCGATACGCGAATCGTCGGCAGTCCGTCCTGTTGCCACTGGCGCGTCTGCCGGCAGGCCGCGCGGATCGCCCACTGGTCGATGTCGACGATGAGATTGGTTTCCTCCGCGATAGGCAGGAATTCGCCGGGCAGCATCAGCCGGTCGCCACGCCGCCATCGCACCAGCCCTTCGACGCCCACGATGCGGCCGCTTTCGCGTTCAATCTGCGGTTGGTAGTAAAGCGTCAGGTCACCGTTGCGCAGACTGCGGCGCAGCGCACTCTCCAGCTCGATGCGCGCGTCCACGCTGGAAGCCAGTTCGTGCGTGTAGAAGCGGGTGGCGTTGCGTCCGTTGCGCTTGGCCAGGTACATGGCGGCATCGGCCCGCATCATCAGCGTCGACGCATCGTAGCCGTCTTCCGGGAACAGGCTGATACCGATGCTGAAAGCCTGGTGCAGTTCGTGCGAGGCGACCGAGTAGGGCGTGCCGGCGATGGCGAGCAGTCGATCCGCCACCACGGCCACGTCTTCGCGTGTCACGACGTTGTCGAGCAGCACGACGAATTCATCGCCGCCGGTGCGATAGACGGTGCCGAGGTTGCCGATGTTGCGCTGGATGCGTTTGGCGACCTGCTGCAGCAACTGGTCGCCGATGTGATGGCCGAGGGCGTCGTTGACGTGCTTGAACAGATCGAGATCGAGGAACAGCACCGCCACGCCCGTCCCGCGATGCGTGGCATTGGCGATGAGCTGTGCAAGTGTTTCGTTCAACTGCAGCCGGTTGGGCAGCGCAGTCAACGAATCGTGATGCGCCAGATAGGCCATGCGCGCGTTGAGCACGCGCGCCTCGGTGATGTCGCGCAGCACCATCACCGAACCGATGGGCATGTCGTCGCGATCATGCAGCGGCGAAAGCGAACGCTCCACGATGATGCGATGGCCGTCCTGACGGGTGAGCTGCAGGTCCCCGATCGCCACGGAAGTATTGCCGTCGGCGCTTGGCGTTTCATCCGCACGCTGAAGCGGAATGACGACATCCAGTGGCAGATCGCGTGCATCCTCCAGCTTCCAGCCGCTGATGGCTTCGGCGGCCGGATTCATGTAGTTGACGCGTGATTCGATGTCGGTGGTGATCACTGCCTCGCTGATCGACGACAACGTCACGTCCGCGCGTTCGTTGGCTTCATGCAAAGCGCTTTCCAGGCGCGCTTTCTCGCTGATGTCCAGCGACATGACGAAGAAGCCGACCACAGCGCCGCTCTCATCGAGATCCGGCGTGTAATAGCTGTGCATGCGACGTGGACCGTTGGGTGTGCTGAACGTGGTCTCGAAATCCACGTCACGCCCGGCCAGTACGGCTTCCAGATAAGGCTTGCGCTTTGCGTAACGCTCCTCGCCGAACAGATCGCGGATGTGGATTCCCGGCGTATAGGGCTGTTGCCAGATAACCCACTCGGCGCAGGCGCGGTTGAAGAAGACGGCGCGCTGGTTGCGGTCGTACTGTGCGATCAACGCCGGCAGTTTGTCGGTCACGCGTTGCAGGTGATCACGCGCCATCGCCAGTTCGCGCTGTGCATGCTTCTGATCGCCGATATCCATCGCCATCAGGTACCAGCCGGCGACGCTCCCGTCGGTTTCGACATCGGGGACGAGGTGGACTTGCACCGGTCGTGCGGGACTGCCCAGCGTGGTTTCCCACGTGCTCCAGTGCGCGGTGTCGCTGTCCTGCATCGCGCGACGGAGTTCAGCAAGGAATGCAGGCGCGTCGGCGTGCACGTCGTCGATGCTGCGCTCGTTCCAGGTGCGCGTACTGCCGAACCAGTCGCGGGTGGCGCGATTGGCGAAGCCGTAGCAGGCATTGCGATCGATGTAGGCGATCAATGCGGGCAGGTGGTCGGCAACGGCGTCCAGCAAGGCACGGCTGCGGCGGTCTGCGCGGGCCACGTTGCGCAGCAGGAAGAACAGCATCAGGCCGAACGCGATGCCGCCCAAGGTCAGCGCGATGATGGGCACGATGCTCGGAATCGCGACCAGCGCTGGCGGCGAGCGCAACGTGAGCTGCCAGTCGCTTCCCAGGAAATTGAGTGGCACGTTCTGTTCGAACGCCGGACGCATGTCCGTGCCGTGGCGGTCGGCCAGGGCGTGGCGTTCGTACACGATGCGTTCGACCGGTTCGCCACGCGTACTCAATTGCAGATCGAAATCGGCAGTGTTGGAGGCCCCGATTGCCTCTTCCACGACCTGGCGCCAGCCGAAGCCTGCCGTGGCGTAACCACGCAGTGCGGCGCGCCGGGTTTCGATTGGCGCATCGGCGGGCAGGGAAGACGAATATACCGGCGCATACAGCAGGAAGCCCGGCACGCCGGGGTCACCGCGCGAGGAATCCGATAGCGCGATGTCCGATGCACTGCTCAGTTGGCCGCTGTCACGCGCCTGCATCATCGCGGTACGCCGGTGCGATTCCGCGAACACATCTTTTCCGAGCAGCTGCTGCATGCCGCGATGTTCGGGATAGATCAAGTCGATGACGACGTACTCGTCGCGCGCGCCTTGGGGACGGAAGTTGAACTGCGCACCGTGCGTGGCGCGCTGCGTCTGCAAGTAGGCGGGGAGATCATCGGCGCGGACATGGCGCGCAAATCCGAGCCCGTGCACGCCGCCCGGACGGCTGGGAATGCGCAGCTTCTCGACGAATGCGAGGAAGCTGGGCTTGTCGATTTGCGGATGCGCTTCGAGCACGGCTGCACCGGAGCGCACCGTGTCTTCATACGCATTCATGTGCGTGGCCAGCGCGGTAGCCACGCCATTGGCCCGGGTGGCGAACTGGTTCTGGGCACTGGCGCGCGCCTGCTTCCAGGACATGAGCCCGAACCACAGCGACAGCAGCAACGACAGCAGCAGCACGACCCAGGCCCAGGCATGCAGACGACGGCGTCCCGCCGCCGAGGAACGTGATCCACTCAAGGCGCGTCGTTCCGAGGCGCGCTCCAACTTCAGATCCATCGTTCCGCTTCCCGATTCCACATGCGCGGCACGCGCCGCCATGCCAACGCGGTCATGCTACGCCGCGGCTCCGGTGACGCCAAGGCATGCGGCGTTGCGCGTCGCCGAAACCCGGCGGGCAACACGTTTCAGCGGCGCGCAGGGGGTTTCTGTCGCGCCTGCAATGTCGGCCAGTACTCCGGCGGCTTGCGCGCGCGGGTCAATTGTTCGTAGGCGTAACCGAGTTCGATCAGGCGGCCTTCGCTCCACGCGCTGCCCATGAACATCAGGCCGAGGGGCAAGCCGTCGCTGTGTCCCATCGGCACGGTGAGGCTGGGGTAGCCGGCGACGGCCGCCGCGCCGTAGCTGCCGCCGGGAAAATGATCGCCGGCCTTGTGATCGGTGAGCCACGCCGGCCCGGTCGCGGGCGCGATCAACGCATCGAGCTTCTGCGCTTTCAGCGTGACGTCGATGCCCTCGGGACCGGCGAGTCGTCGCGCCAGCGTGCGCGCACTGATGTACGCGCTTTCGCCCAGCCCACCCTTGGCGTTGGCCTGTTCGAACAGTTCCTGCCCGAAGAACGGCATTTCCGCATCGCGGTGCTTTTCGTTGTAACCAATCACTTGGCTGAGCGTCTTGACCGGTGCGTCCCGCCTGGCGAGGTAGCGCTCGAGGCCGGCCTTGAATTCGTAGAGCATCAGTTCGAGCTCCGCGTCGTCCCACTGGCCGTCGGTGGGAATTTCGGCATCGACGATCGTCGCGCCGGCATCGCGCATCACCTTGATCGCACCTTCCATCGCGGCGGCCGCGTCCGGATGGATCGCGAACTTGCTGCGCAGCACGCCGATGCGCGCGCCTTTCAGGCCGTCCGGCTTGAGCCGGGCGTGGTAATCGAGCGTGACGTTCCAGGCGGCGTTGGTCGTCGCAGGGTCGGAGGGATCGCGGCCGGCGAGGGCAGTGAGCAACAATGCGGCATCGGCGACGCTGCGCGTCATCGGGCCTGCGGTGTCCTGGCTGAAGGAAATCGGGATGATGCCGTCGCGACTCACCAGGCCGACCGTCGGCTTCAGTCCGACCAATCCGTTCACTGCGGCCGGGCAGATGATGCTGCCGTCGGTTTCCGTGCCGATGCTGGCGGCGGCCAGATTGGCCGACACCGACACCGCGCTGCCGGAACTGGAACCGCAGGGATTGCGATCCAGCACATACGGGTTTCGCGTTTGCCCGCCGCGGGCGCTCCAACCCGAGGAGGATCGCGTCGAACGGAAGTTCGCCCATTCACTCAGGTTGGTTTTGCCGAGGATGACCGCGCCGGCTTCACGCAGGCGGCGCACCAGGAACGCGTCGGTAGCCGGATGGAAATCCTGCAGCGCCAGCGAGCCGGCCGAGTTGGCCATCGGCGTGGCATCGATGTTGTCCTTCAGCAGAATCGGGATGCCGTGCAGCGGACCGCGCACGGCGTTGTTCTTGCGCTCCACGTCACGCAGCGCCGCTTCCTTGATGGCATCGGGATTGACCTCGATGACCGAATGCAATTGCGGGCCGCCGCGATCGATCGCGGCAATGCGATCCAGATACGCCTGGGTGAGTGTCCGGCTGTCCAGTTCACCGCGTTGCATGCGCGACTGCAGATCGCTGATGTCCAGTTCGGCGTAGGCGAAATCGGTCGGCGCATCGGCGGGGGCGTCGGTCTGCGGGGAGGTCGGGCCCTGGCAGGCCGCCAGGCCGAACGACAGGGACAACAACAGCACGCGTGCGCGATTCATGGCACTTCCCCCGGGAATTGCAGCGAGGCTAGCAGGCCCGGCGGCGTGGTTTCAACGCTGGCGGCGCTTGAGCAGATCGCGGCCGAGGACGGCGACGATCAGCAGGTTGATGACCAGCACGGCGATCGTGTGCCAGCCCGGATGGTGGTAGATGGCGTACAGATCCAGCGGCAGGTAGAGGGCCGAACCGATGCAGCCCAGCCAGGACGCCCAGGCGCGCGCGCGCCAGAGTCCCCAGGCTTCCACCAGGCGCATCACTGCGTAGAGCAGCACGATCAACACGGCCAGGTGCACCGCTTCCGGGTTGATCGCATCGAGCAACCCGGGCAGCACGCCATGCTTGGGATCGAGATGGAAGCGCGAGATCAGCGCTTCCACCCATTGCCGCAATGGCAGCGGCCCGACCAGCACCAGGCCGGTGGCCGCGGCGAGTGCGATGACGCCCTTGATGCCCTCGAACATGGCGACGAGGGACAAGCCCGGATGCGCTTTCGGATCCGGGTTGTAGGACGGCGTGTCGCTCACCGGCTTCGCGCGTCAGGCGGCGCGCGATGCACGCTTGCGGTCGTTCTCCGAGCGGTGCTTCTTCCGCAGGCGGATCGCCAGCGGCGTCACTTCGACCAGTTCGTCGTCGTCGATGAATTCCAGCGCCTGCTCCAGCGACAGCTTGATCGGCGGAATAAGCCCTTCGTCATCGTCCTTGCCGGCAGCGCGGAAGTTGGTCAGCTGCTTGCCGCGCAGCGCGTTGACGGTCAGGTCGTTGTCCTTGGAATGGATGCCGACGATCTGGCCTTCATAGATTTCCTCGCCGGGCTCGATCATCAGGCGGCCACGCTCCTGCATCGCCATCTGCGCGTACGCGGGCGACGCGCCGGTGCCGTTGGAGATCAGCACGCCGTTCTGGCGCTGGCCGATGCTGCCGTCCTGCTTCGGACCGTAATGATCGAACACATGGAACAGGAGGCCGGTGCCGGCCGTCAGCGTGCGGAACTCGGTCTGGAAGCCGATCAGGCCGCGCGCCGGAACGATGAACTCCAGGCGCACACGGCCCTTGCCGTCCGGCTCCATGTTCTGCAACAGCGCCTTGCGCTCGCCGAGCCGGCCCATCACGCCGCCCTGGTAGCTTTCCTCGAGGTCGACGACGAGCTGCTCGTACGGCTCCTGCAGGATGCCGTCGATCTCCTTGATGATCACTTCCGGGCGCGACACGGCCAGTTCATAGCCTTCGCGGCGCATGGTCTCGATCAGGATCGACAGGTGCAGTTCGCCGCGACCGCTGACCTTGAATTTGTCCGCATCTTCGGTGTCTTCGACTTTCAGCGCGACGTTGTGCTGCGTTTCGCGGGTAAGACGATCACGCAGCTGGCGGCTGGTGAGGAACTTGCCGCCGCTGCGATCCTTGACGCCGGCGAACGGCGAATCGTTGACCTGGAAGGTCATGCTGATGGTCGGCTCGTCCACGGTGAGGACCGGCAGCTGTTCGACCGCGGCGGGATCGCAGATCGTGTCGGAAATGCCGAGGCCTTCGATGCCGGAGATGGCGATGATGTCGCCGGCCTGCGCTTCCTTCACTTCATGGCGTTCCAGGCCGTGGAAGCCCAGCACCTGCAGGACCTTGCCGTTGCGCGTCTTGCCGGCGCGGTCCATCACGGTGACCTGCATGTTCGTGCGGATGGTGCCGCGCTGGACGCGACCGACGCCGATGATGCCGACGTAGTTGTTGTAGTCCAGACTGGTGACGCGCATCTGGAAGGGACCTTCCAGATCGACCGGCGGCGCAGGCACATGGTCGATGATGGTCTGGAACAGCGGCGTCATGTCGCCCGAGCGCACGCTTTCATCCATGCCCGCATAGCCATTGAGGCCGGATGCGTAGACGACCTGGAAATCGAGCTGTTCGTCGGTTGCGCCGAGGCGATCGAACAGATCGAACGTCTGGTTGAGCACCCAGTCCGGGCGCGCGCCGGGGCGATCGACCTTGTTGATCACCACGATCGGCTTGAAGCCCATCGCGAATGCCTTCTGCGTGACGAAGCGCGTCTGCGGCATCGGGCCGTCCATCGCGTCGACCAGGATCAGCACGGAATCGACCATCGACAGCACGCGCTCGACTTCACCGCCGAAGTCGGCGTGTCCGGGCGTATCGACGATGTTGATGCGGTATTCCTGGCCTTCCGGCGAGGTCCAGCGGATGGCGGTGTTCTTGGAAAGGATCGTGATGCCACGTTCCTTTTCAATGTCGCCGCTGTCCATTACGCGGTCGGCCACGACGGCGCGATCGCTGAAGGTGCCGGACTGCTTGAGCAGCTGATCGACCAGGGTGGTCTTGCCGTGGTCGACGTGGGCGACGATGGCGATATTGCGGAGATTCTGGATGGACATGCGAACGGACGCGCGGAGGCGCGTAGGGGGGCCTGGAGGGAAAGGTGAGTATTATAACGGGCCAACCCCGTCGCGGCGGGCCTTTCCGACCATCGAAAAAGACGAAGATGAACGTCCAAGCAGGTTTCAAGCCCTGGAACTGGCTGATTGCCTGGGACTTCTTCGCGACGTTGGTGCTGGGCCTGGGCCTTCACGTCCACTACGCCCCGGGAACCACGGCGGTGGCCGGGCTTCTGGCGCCATTCCGGTTGCCGCTTCTGGTCGGCGGCGGGTTGATGATGGCCGCCGGCGGCATCGCCGCCGTAGCTCTGACCTTCCGGACGGCGCGCCATCGGCGTCCGGGTTGATTTTCCTTTTCCTTCCCCCCTGCTTGTTCGAGGAGTTTGTGCATGTCCCTCATTGCCACGTTCGATACCGCGCGCGGTCCCATCAAGATTGAACTGCTTGCCGACAAAGCTCCGTTGACGGTGGCCAACTTCGTCAACCTTGCCAAGCGCGGCTTCTATGACGGTCTGAATTTCCACCGCGTCATTGCCGATTTCATGATCCAGGGCGGCTGTCCGGAAGGCTCCGGCCGTGGCGGCCCGGGCTACCGTTTCGAGGACGAGACCAACAACGGCGTGCGCCATGAACGCGGTGTCCTGTCAATGGCCAATGCCGGCCCGAACACCAATGGCAGCCAGTTCTTCATCACCCATGTCGCCACGCCGCACCTGGACGGCCGCCACACCGTTTTCGGCAAGGTGCTGGAAGGCCAGGAGGTGGTGGACTCGGTGAAGCAGGGCGACCTGATCAACCGGATCACCATCGAGGGCGATGCGGATGCCGTGCTGGCCGCCAAGGCCGACCGCGTCGCCGAATGGAACCGCTACCTCAGCGCCTGAGCCGCGCCAAGCAAGACGATCGCCGTATCCGGCCGGCCCGGAAGGGCCGGACCGGCGTGATAAAATTCGGCGCCGCTGCTACCCCTCTCCACACCCGCTTGCAGGGGCCAGCCTCCTGCCTGTCCAACCGCGAGGTCCTGCAATGCCCCAGCTTGCCCGGCGCACCGGTCGCGCCAAGCCCAGTGCGATCATGGTGGTCGCAGAGAAGGCGAAGAAGCTCACGGCCGAAGGTCGCGACATCATCAGTTTCTCGATCGGCGTGCCGAACTTCCTGCCGGGCGAGCATGTGTATGAAGCCGCGCGCGCTTCGCTGGAAAAGGATTCCGGCCAATACGGATCCAATCGCGGAACGGACGCACTTCTGGACGCGTTCCTGCACCATCTGCAGGGCAGCGGGCTCGACGGTTACACGCGCCGCAACATCGTTGCCGGCGTCGGCGCCAAGCACGTGCTCTATAACCTGGCCGAGGCGCTGCTGGACGAGGGCGACACGATTGCCTATCCGACGCCGTACTGGACGACGTACCAGGACATCGCCGACATCGTCGGCGCGGTGTCACTGAAACTTCCTTGCCCGCCCGAGCAGAACTACAAGCTCACCCCGGCGCAGCTGGAACAGGCCCTGGCGCAGAAGCCCAAGGTGTTCCTGTTCAACAATCCCTCGAACCCGACCGGCATGGTCTATTCGAAGCAGGAAATCGAAGCGCTGGCGGAAGTGCTGGTGCGCTATCCGGACACCTGGATCCTGCTGGACGACATCTACAACCGCCTGGTCTTCGATGGCGTCGGTTACCACAACTTCCTGCACAGCCAGCCCGGCCTGCGCGATCGCACCGTCGTGATCGATTCGCTGTCCAAGACCTACGGCATGCCCGGCTGGCGCGTGGGCCTGATCGCCGCGCCGGAGAACGTCGCCCAGGCGCTGGTGTCGTTGAACTCCAACCACATCACCAACCTGCCGGAAGTGGTGACGGCCGCCGCGGTCGCCGCGCTCAGCGGGCCGCAGGACATTCCGGCCGCCAAGTGCGCCGAATTCCAGGGCAAGCGTGACCGCGTGATGGCGGTGATGGCCGCCCTTCCCGGCGTGGTCTGCCCGCGTCCGCAAGGCGCCTTCTACGTGTTCCCGGATGTCAGCGTCGCGTTCGGCAAGACGCATGCGCCGAGCGGCACGCTGATCGCCAACGACGTCGATTTCTGCAACGCGCTGCTGGAAACCAAAGGCGTGGCCTGCGTGCCGGGCTCGGCGTTCGGCGAACCGCGTGCGCTGCGGATCTCGTACACCTGTCCGGATGCACAGCTCGACGAGGGACTGCGTCGTATCGAGGCGTTCTTTGCCGAGCTGAAGTAAAGCGATGAGGTGAGGCACGACGTCGTGTCTACGTTGTGAATCCCCGCATCCGCATATTTCACCCGCCGTTTTCGAGATTGCCGTTTCCTGGCTTCCTCTCCTTCCACCGCACCACGTTCATCGCTTCTCTGGAGTCCACACATGAAAACCCCCGTCCGAGTTGCTGTCACCGGCGCCGCTGGCCAGATCGGTTACGCGCTGCTGTTCCGCATTGCCTCCGGTGAAATGCTGGGCAAGGACCAGCCGGTCATCCTGCAGCTGCTGGAACTGGCGAACGAAAAGGCCCAGGCCGCGCTGAAGGGCGTGATGATGGAGCTGGAAGACTGCGCGTTCCCGCTGCTCGCCGGCATGGTCGGCACCGATGACCCGGAAGTCGCCTTCAACGACGCCGATGTCGCCCTGCTGGTCGGTGCGCGTCCGCGCGGTCCGGGCATGGAGCGCAAGGATCTCCTGCTGGAAAACGCCAAGATCTTCACCGCGCAGGGCGCAGCCCTGAACAAGGTCGCTTCGCGCAACGTGAAGGTGCTGGTGGTCGGCAACCCGGCCAACACCAATGCCTACATCGCGATGAAGTCGGCGCCGGACCTGCCGGCGAAGAACTTCACCGCGATGCTGCGCCTGGATCATAACCGTGCACTCAGCCAACTGGCCTCCAAGGCCGGCGTGGCAGTTGGCGATATCGAAAAGATGATCGTGTGGGGCAACCACAGCCCGACGATGTATCCGGATTACCGCTTCGCCACGGTCAACGGCCAGTCCCTGAAGGACACGGTCAACGACAGCGAATGGAATGCCAACACGTTTATCCCGCAGGTCGGCAAGCGCGGCGCCGCGATCATCGAAGCGCGCGGCCTGTCCTCGGCGGCCTCCGCTGCCAATGCCGCCATCGACCACATTCGTGACTGGGTGCTCGGCAGCAACGGCAAGTGGGTGACGATGGGCGTGCCGTCCGACGGCAGCTACGGCATTCCGGAAGGCGTGATCTATGGCGTGCCGGTCATCACCGAAAACGGCGAGTACACGCGCGTGAAGGATCTGCCGGTCGACGAGTTCAGCCGTGCAGCGATGGACAAGACGCTGGCCGAGCTGGAAGAAGAGCGCGCCGGCGTGGCGCATCTGCTGGGCTGATCGCCCGCAGGCACGCGTGCGAAAAAGACGCCGGGCCAGTCCCGGCGTTTTTTTTGACTGGCTTCGAACGCTGATCGGGTATCGCCGTTTTTGCCCCCCTTCGAGCGTGTGCGCAGCGGAACGTGGACCCGCATGCGACGAAGGTCGGAAGGTCGCGCCGCCCATGCGGATCTATGCTCCGGGACGCCACGCACCTGGAGGGGACGCATGCGCTACGAAGAGGTCTATCGCCGCTCGATTGAGCAGCCCGAAGCCTTCTGGGCCGAGGAAGCGGCGGCCATTCATTGGCGAACGCCGCCGCAACGCATCCTCGATTACTCGAATCCACCGTTCCGCCAATGGTTCGCCGGCGGCGAAACCAATCTCTGCTACAACGCGGTCGATCGTCATCTCGATGCGCGCGCGGATCAGCTCGCACTGGTCGCGATCTCCACCGAAACCGGGGTCACGCGCGAGATCACGTATCGCGAGCTGCATCGCGAAGTGAATGCGTTCGCCGCCGTCCTCAAGCGGCTGGATGTCGGCCGTGGTGATCGTGTCGTCATCTACATGCCGAACATGGCCGAGGCCGTGTTCGCGATGCTGGCCTGCGCGCGCATCGGCGCGATCCACTCGGTGGTGTTTGGCGGATTCGCCGCGCACAACCTCGCGCTGCGCATCGACGACGCGCAGCCGAAACTGCTGATCGCTGCCGATGCCGGCATGCGTGGCGGCAAGATCATTCCGTACAAACCGCTGGTGGATGAGGCCTGCGCGAAGGCGCAGACGCCGCCGCCGAAAGTGCTGGTGGTCTCGCGCGGGCTGGACGCGGCCGAACCGAAAGTCCCGGGCCGCGATGAAGACTACGCTTCCTTGCGCGAAGAAGTCGGCGATGCGCACGTCGAGGTGGAATGGCTGGAGTCGAACGAGCCGAGCTACCTGCTCTACACCTCCGGCACCACGGGAAAGCCGAAAGGCGTGCAGCGCGATGTCGGTGGATATGCCGTGGCGCTGGCGCTGTCCATGCGTACGGTGTTCGACGTCGCACCCGGGCAGGTGATGTTCTCGACATCGGACGTGGGCTGGGCGGTCGGACATTCTTACAACGTCTACGGGCCGTTGATCGTCGGTGCCACCTCGCTGCTGTACGAAGGTCTGCCGTTTCATCCGGACGCCGGCATCTGGTGGTCGCTGTGCGAGAAATACGGCGTTCGCACGATGTTTTCCTCGCCCACGGCCATCCGCGTGTTGAAGAAGCACGACGTGGACTTCATCCGCCGGCATGATCTGTCCGCGCTGCAGTATGTGTTTCTCGCGGGAGAGCCGCTGGACGAGCCGACCGCGCACTGGATTACCGACGCACTCGGCAAACCCGTCATCGACAACTACTGGCAGACCGAAACCGGCTGGCCGGCGCTGACGTTGCTGCCCGGGCTGGACATGAAGCCGGTCAAGTTCGGCTCGCCCGGCTTTCCCAATCTCGGTTACCGCATGAAGGTGATCGACGAAGCGAGCGGGGAAGAAGTCGGACCCGGCGAGAAGGGCGTGCTGGTGATGCAGCCGCCATTGCCGCCGGGTTGCATGACCACGATCTGGAACGATGACGCCCGCTTCCTGTCGAGCTATTTCAGCCACTTCAAGGAGCTGCTCTACAGCTCGCTGGACTGGGCGATCCGCGACGAAGCGGGCTACACGTTCATCCTCGGCCGCACGGACGACGTGATCAATGTCGCCGGCCATCGCCTCGGAACACGCGAGATCGAGGAATCAGTGTCGGGGCACCCGTCTGTGGCGGAAGCCGCGGTCATCGGCGTCAGTGATGAACTCAAGGGTCAGGTTCCGGTCGTGTTCGCCACGCTGCGGCAAGCGACCGACGAGCCGCATGCGCGCGTGCAGATGGCCGACGGCATGCGACGGACGGTGGAACAGAGCCTGGGTCCGGTGGCGCGGCCGGCGCGTGTCTACATCGTCAATGCGTTGCCGAAGACGCGTTCCGGCAAGCTGCTGCGACGTTCCCTGCAGGCGCTCGCCCAAGGCGCAGATCCGGGAGATCTGTCCACGCTGGATGATCCGAATGCGCTGGAGGAAATAAAGAAGGCGCTGTCGCGCGGCCCCGAAGTCGGCAGCTGATCAAGGCTTGCCGGGCAATTCGCCCGCGTAGCTCGCGCGCGGACGAATCAGGCGGCCTTGCGCCTGCTGTTCCATGGCATGCGCGAGCCAGCCGGACAGCCGCCCGGCCGCGAACATGATCAAGGCCGGCGCTGCCGGAAGACGGTAGGCGTGGCAGATCGCGGCCAGCGTGAAGTCGACATTCGGTTTGAGACCGTTGATGTCCTCGGTGGCGGCGATGACATTTTCCAGACGCCGCCAGTGCGGTGACGCCGCGTGCACCGCGCGCAACCGCGTGAGCAGTTCAGCCGCGCGTGGATCGCCATGTGGATACAACGCATGGCCGAAGCCCGGCAGATCATCGCCGCGCTGCCAGCGATCCGCGATGAAATCCCGCGCGGAATGGGCGGTGCAGGCAGCGTCTATCAGTGCATGCGCGCGTGCGGTCGCGCCGCCGTGACGCGGTCCCGACAACGCCGCCAGGCCGCTGCACACGGTCGCGTGCAGGTGCGCGCCAGTGGAAGCGACCACGCGCGCAGCGAAGGCCGACACGTTGAGTTCGTGCTCGGCGCACAGCACCAGCGCGCCCCGGATCAGATCAGCGAAGGCTTCATCCCCCGGCCGCCAGCATTCGGCCAGAAGCCGGTGCACCGGCACATCGCGTGGCGTGCTGGCGACCAGCAGCGCCGCGTTGTGGCGCAGCAGGTTGGCGGCGATGGCATGCCGCACCGTCGCGCCGCCGGGCTGCGAAGGACGCGCATCCAGCGCGAGCAGAGGCAGTGCCGACATCGCGCGCACCAGCGGCGGCAGCGCATCGTCGGAGGCGATCGCGGCGACGGCGTCGGGCCATCGAGTATCGAAGGGGAGGGCGAATGGATCGCTGTCACCGCAATCCCACAGCAGGCGCGCAATGTCTTCGAGCGTCGCGCCCTCGCGAACCGCTTCCACCGCCGAGCACCCGCGGTAATAAGGCCCATCTGGCCGAATCAGCGATATCCGCGTTTCCAGCACAGGCAGCCCGCGGTCCAGGCTCTGAGCGGCCCCGCGCGCCGCGCCGCGACCGGCGCGCTTGCGCTGCGCCAGCCGTTCGACGTCTTCGCGCAGGTACAGCCGGCTGCGGTGATCCGCGCCGGGGCGCGATTCGATCAAGCCGCGACTGACGTACGCATAGAGCGTGGCCTGGCTGATGCCAAGCGCCTGGCAGGTCTCGGCGGCGGTCAACAGGTCGGCTGGAGTGGGAGTCGGTGCCATGGGAATAGATTGATTGATTTGATCAAGATTGATCAACCCGTGCAGCGGTGCCAGATTGTGCGCGCCGGGGGCGTACCATTCGCGCACCTCCGGGCCGCCGGCATCGGCCGGCGACGGCATCGCCATCCGCAGGAGAACGCTCCATGAGTCAAGCCACCGCAGGCGCCCGTTTCCGCGCCGCGCTCGCCGAAGAATCACCGCTCCAGGTGATCGGCGCCATCAACGCCAACCACGCCTTGCTGGCGCAACGCGCCGGCTATCGCGCCATCTATCTGTCCGGCGGCGGCGTCGCGGCCGGATCGCTCGGCCTGCCGGACCTGGGCATCAACACGCTGGAAGATGTGTTGATCGACGTGCGCCGCATCACCGATGTATGCGAACTGCCGTTGATGGTCGATATCGACACCGGGTTCGGCCCCAGTGCGTTCAACATCGCGCGTACCGTGAAGTCGCTGATCAAGGCCGGTGCCGCCGCCTGCCACATCGAGGACCAGGTCGGCGCCAAGCGTTGCGGCCACCGTCCGGGCAAGGAAATCGTGTCGGCCGGCGAGATGGTCGATCGCGTGAAGGCAGCGGCCGATGCAAAGACGGATCCGGACTTCTTCCTCATCGCGCGCACCGACGCCATCCAGGTCGACGGCGTGGACGCGGCGATCGAGCGCGCCATCGCCTGCGTCGAAGCTGGCGCCGATGGCATCTTCGCCGAGGCGGCCTACGATCTGCCGACCTACCGCCGCTTCGTCGATGCGGTGAAAGTGCCGGTACTCGCGAACATCACCGAATTCGGCAAGACACCGTTGTTCAGTGTTGAAGAACTGGCGAGCGCAGGCGTCGGCATCGTGCTTTATCCGCTGTCCGCGTTCCGTGCGATGAACAAGGCCGCTGAAGCCGTCTACACCGCCATCCGCCGCGACGGCCACCAGAAGAACGTGGTCGATCTGATGCAGACGCGCGAGGAACTGTACGAGCGCATCGGCTACCACGACTACGAACAGAAGCTCGACGCGCTGTTCGCCGCGAAGAAATAGGGCGCCGCGACCGCGCCCCGCCGATGGGGATTGCTGCCACGCAGATTCAATGCCCGTCACGTCCCGTCTCCAGGAGAACCGCCATGTCCGAACCCGCCGTCACGTTCAAGCCGAAGAAGTCCGTTGCGCTCAGTGGCACCGCCGCCGGAAACACCGCGTTGTGCACCGTCGGCCGCAGCGGCAACGATCTGCATTACCGTGGCTATGACATCCTCGATCTCGCCACCACCAGCGAATTCGAGGAGATCGCCTACCTGCTGGTGCACGGCAAACTGCCGAACCATGCCGAACTGGCCGGCTACAAGGCCAAGCTCAAATCGTTGCGTGGCGTGCCCGCCGCGGTGAAGGTAGCGCTCGAACAGTTGCCGCCATCCGCGCACCCGATGGATGTGATGCGCACGGGTGTGTCGGTGCTGGGCTGCGTGTCGCCGGAAAAGGATGATCACAACCATCCCGGTGCGCGCGACATCGCCGACAAGCTGATGGCCTCGCTCGGTTCGATGCTGCTGTACTGGTATCACTTCAGCCACAACGGCAAGCGCATCGAAGTCGAAACCGATGATGATTCGATCGGTGGCCATTTCCTGCATCTGCTGCACGGCGAGAAGCCACGCGATTCCTGGGTGCGCGCGATGCATACCTCGCTCATCCTCTACGCCGAGCACGAGTTCAATGCATCCACGTTCACCGCGCGCGTGATCGCCGGCACCGGCAGCGACCTGCATTCCTGCATCGCCGGTGCGATTGGCGCTTTGCGCGGCCCCAAGCACGGCGGCGCCAACGAGGTCGCCTTTGAAGTGCAGAAGCGCTATGAAACGCCGGACGAAGCCGAAGCCGACATCAAGGCGCGGGTCGAGCGGAAGGAAGTCGTGATCGGCTTCGGTCACCCGGTCTACACCGTCGGGGATCCCCGCAACGATGTGATCAAGCAGGTTTCGAAGGATCTGTCCGAAGAGCAGCGCAACACCAAGATGTACGCCATCGCAGAACGCCTGGAAGCGGTGATGTGGGACATCAAGAAGATGTTCCCGAACCTGGACTGGTTCAGTGCGGTCAGCTACCACATGATGGGCGTGCCGACGGCGATGTTTACGCCGCTGTTCGTCATCGCCCGGACCAGCGGCTGGAGTGCGCACATCATCGAGCAACGCATCGACGGCAAGATCATCCGCCCGAGCGCCAACTACACCGGTCCTGAAAACCTCGCGTTCGTGCCGATCGACGAACGCTGAGCGAAGGGCGCGCCGCGACGGTGGCGCGCCCTTCCTCCCGACACGCATGCCGCACCCGCATCAGCCACGCCGAGCCGCGAAGCCATGAACACCGAATTCCGCACCTCCCTGCCGGGCACGCCGCTCGACTATTTCGACGCCCGCACTGCCGTCGATGCGATCCAGCCGGGCGCGTATGCACGCTTGCCTTACACCTCGCGCGTACTGGCCGAGAACCTGGTGCGGCGCTGCGATCCCGCCACGCTCACCGAATCGCTGAAGCAGTTGATCGAGCGTCGCCGCGATCTCGATTTCCCGTGGTTTCCCGCGCGCGTGGTCTGCCACGACATCCTTGGCCAGACCGCACTGGTCGATCTGGCCGGCCTGCGCGACGCCATTGCCGATCAGGGCGGTGATCCGGCGCAGGTGAATCCGGTCGTTCCGGTGCAGCTCATCGTCGATCATTCGCTGGCCGTGGAGTGCGGCGGCTACGATCCCGACGCGTTCGCCAAAAACCGGGCAATCGAGGATCGACGCAACGAAGATCGCTTCCACTTCATCGACTGGACGAGCAAGGCGTTCCGCAACGTCGATGTGATCCCGCCGGGCAACGGCATCATGCACCAGATCAATCTGGAGAAGATGTCGCCAGTGATCCAGGTGCGCGACGGCGTGGCGTTTCCCGATACCTGCGTGGGCACCGACAGCCACACGCCGCATGTCGATGCGCTCGGCGTGATCGCGATCGGCGTCGGCGGGCTGGAAGCCGAGAACGTCATGCTCGGCCGGGCATCGTGGATGCGTCTGCCCGACATCGTCGGCGTCGAGCTGGCGGGCCGTCCGCAACCCGGCATCACCTGCACCGACATCGTGCTTGCGCTGACCGAGTTCCTGCGCAAGCAGAAAGTCGTGGGCGCCTATCTGGAATTCCGCGGCGAAGGTGCCGCGGCGTTGACCCTCGGCGACCGCGCCACGATTTCAAACATGGCGCCCGAGTACGGCGCGACCGCCGCGATGTTCTTCATCGATGCGCAAACGCTGGATTACCTGCGTCTGACCGGCCGCGAGGAATCGCAGGTGAAGCTGGTCGAGACCTACGCCAGGGTCGCGGGCCTGTGGGCCGAAACGCTCGTCGATGCGCAGTACGAACGCACGCTGCATTTCGATCTGTCGAGCGTGGTGCGCAACATGGCCGGTCCTTCCAATCCGCATGCACGCGTGGCGACGACGGCCCTGGCCGGGAAAGGCATCGCCGTGAACCTCGAACAGGCGCGCGCGCAGGAAGCCGAAGGCCTGATGCCGGACGGCGCCGTGATCATCGCCGCGATCACCAGCTGCACGAACACCAGCAATCCACGCAACGTCATCGCGGCGGGCCTGCTTGCGCGCAATGCCAATCGCGTCGGCCTGCACCGCAAACCCTGGGTGAAGACCTCGCTTGCGCCGGGTTCCAAGGCGGTCGCGCTGTATCTGGACGAAGCCGATCTGACCTCCGAACTGGAGCAGCTCGGCTTCGGCGTGGTGGCGTTCGCGTGTACGACCTGCAACGGCATGTCAGGCGCACTGGAGCCGCATATCCAGCAGGAAATCATCGAGCGCGATCTCTACGCGACCGCAGTGCTGTCGGGAAACCGCAATTTCGATGGCCGCATCCATCCGTATGCGAAGCAGGCGTTCCTGGCGTCGCCGCCGCTGGTGGTCGCATACGCCATCGCCGGCACCATCCGCTTCGACATCGAGAAGGATGTGTTGGGCACGCACGAAGGCAAGGCGATCACGCTCAAGGATATCTGGCCGAGCGACGAGGAAATCGACGCGGTCATGCGTGCATCCGTGAAGCCGGAGCAGTTCCGCCGCGTGTATGGGCCGATGTTCAACGTACGCGTCGAACACGGTGAGCCGGTCAGCCCGTTGTACGACTGGCGTCCGATGAGCACCTACATCCGCCGCCCGCCGTATTGGGAGGGCGCGCTGGCGGGCGAGCGCACATTGCGCGGCCTGCGCCCGTTGGCCGTGCTGGGCGACAACATCACTACCGATCACCTGTCGCCTTCGAACGCGATCCTCGCCGACAGCGCTGCGGGCGAGTATCTGACGAAGATGGGCGTGCCGGAAGAGGACTTCAACTCCTACGCCACCCATCGCGGCGATCACCTGACTGCGCAGCGCGCGACGTTCGCGAATCCGAAGCTCTTCAACGAAATGGTTCGTGACGGAAGCGGCCAGGTGAAGCAGGGTTCGCTGGCGCGCGTCGAACCGGACGGCACGGTCCTGCGCATGTGGGAAGCCATCGAAACCTACATGGAACGGCGTCAGCCGCTGATCATCATCGCCGGTGCGGACTACGGACAGGGTTCGTCGCGGGACTGGGCGGCCAAAGGCGTCCGCCTCGCGGGCGTGGAGGCGATCGTGGCCGAAGGGTTCGAACGCATCCATCGCACCAATCTGATCGGCATGGGCGTCCTGCCGCTGGAGTTCAAGCCGGGCACGACCCGTCTGACGCTGGGCATCGACGGCACGGAGACGTTCGACGTGATCGGCGAGCGCCGCCCGCGCGCCGACCTGACGCTGGTGATCCACCGGCGTGACGGCGGACGTCTGGAAGTGCCGGTCACCTGTCGCCTGGACAGTGACGAGGAGGTCTCCATCTACGAGGCGGGCGGCGTGCTGCAGCGCTTTGCGCAGGACTTCCTGGAAGCTTCGGCGGCCTGAGCCGCCCACGATCATCCGCAGACCACTTCACGGAACACGCTCATGTCGCAGGCACCGCAGATCCGCATTCCCGCCGCCTACATGCGAGGGGGCACCAGCAAGGGCGTGTTCTTCCGCCTGGAGGATCTTCCGGAGTCCTGCCGCGCACCCGGCCCGGCGCGTGATGCGCTGCTGATGCGGGTCATCGGTTCGCCGGATCCATATGGCAAGCACACGGACGGCATGGGCGGTGCGACCTCCAGCACGAGCAAGTGCGTGATCATCTCGCGCTCGACGCAGCCCGATCACGATGTGGACTATCTCTACGGACAAGTGGCGATTGATCAGCCATTCGTGGACTGGAGCGGAAACTGCGGAAATCTGAGCTCGGCTGTCGGTCCGTTTGCGATCGCAGCGGGATTGATTGATGGCTCGCGCGTTCCGGAGAACGGTCACTGCGTGGTCCGCATATGGCAGGCCAACATCGGCAAGACCATCATCGCGCACGTGCCGATCACGGCCGGTCGCGTGCAGGAAACCGGCGACTTCGAACTGGACGGCGTGACCTTCCCGGCGGCGGAGATCGCACTGGAATTCCTCGACCCGGCCGATGAAGGCGAGGGCGGCGGCGCGATGTTCCCGACGGGCAACCTGGTCGACGAACTCGAGGTGCCCGGCATCGGCACTTTGCAGGCGACGCTGATCAATGCCGGCATCCCCACGATCTTCCTGCGCGCGAGCGACATCGGCTACACGGGGACGGAGCTGCAGGATGCGATCAATGGCGACGCACGCGCGCTGGCGATGTTCGAGAACATCCGCGCGCATGGCGCGGTGCGAATGGGATTGATCGAGTGCATCGATCAGGCAGCCACGCGCCAGCACACGCCGAAGGTGGCCTTCGTGGCGCCTGCCGCCGGGTACACCGCATCCAGCGGCAAACGTGTCGCGGCGGCGGATATCGATTTGCTCGCACGCGCACTGTCGATGGGCAAGCTCCATCACGCAATGATGGGAACGGCGGCGGTTGCGATCGGCACGGCTGCTTCCATCCCCGGCACGTTGGTCAACGAAGCCGCCGGTGGAGGCCAGCGTGAGACCGTGCGCTTCGGCCACCCGTCCGGCACGCTGCGCGTGGGCGCGCAGGTGCGGTGCGTCGAAGGGCGGTGGACGGTCACCAAGGCCATCATGAGCCGCAGTGCGCGCATCCTGATGGAGGGCGCGGTACGCGTGCCCGCGAGCGATGCGATCACCGGCGCCACTTCCGCCTGAGTGTCCGAGTACGGCGTCAATGCGACGCCGGAATCAACTCGGCTGCGGTGAGCGCCGCTGATCCTCGCTCGCGAGATCACGCGACGCGCTCGCGGGGCGGGTTCTGCCCACATCGACCGTATACGGCTTCGCATTCGGTCCTTGCGTCTGTCGCCGGTAGGTCGAGGCGGTCATGCCGAAATGGGCACGGAACGCGCGCGAGAAGCTGCAGCAGTTGTCGAAGCCGCACGCCTCCGCAATCTCGGCGATCGGCTGCGTCGTGTCCCGAAGGAGTTCCGCCGCCAACTCCAGCCGCAACCGCGAAGCCGTGGCTTGCGGGCGCTCGCGGTAGACCATGGTGTACATGCGCGAGAAGTAGCACGAGGACAGCCGCGCGATGGCGGCCAGTTCGGTGCTTCGCGTCGTGGTGCTGCGGTGGCCCTGCAGATGCAGCCGTGCGCGCTGGAGGCGATTGAATACACGGTGCCGATGCGAAGGGGAACGACCGGGGCATCGCTCCATCTGTGCGTGCAGTTCGTGCTGCAACTCGCCCAGGTAGCGCACGAGTGACTGGATTTCACGCGGGCAATCCAGCCCGCGTTCCGCCAACCTGGATGCGCGCCGCCACAACCGGAACAACTTCCGCAGTTCTGCGGCTCCAACCCGGCCGGCGCCGATATGCACCGCGTGTGGCGACGTCGAACTGGCGCTCTTCGTCTGCGTCATCGCCAACCCGATACAGAAGCCGAACTCGCTGGCCTGCACCAGCGGCTGCGAGTCTGGACCGGCCAGCCTTTCGTAGACATCCGGTTGCCATAATTCATGGCAATGACCGAGGTGTTTATGGGCAACAGCAAGCAGTACACGGATGAGTTCCGTGCCGAAGCGGTGAAGCAGGTGATCGA
>JAEZYE010000031.1 GCA_023419315.1 Pseudomonadota bacterium | reverse complement strand
TCGATCACCTGCTTCACCGCTTCGGCACGGAACTCATCCGTGTACTGCTTGCTGTTGCCCATAAACACCTCGGTCATTGCCATGAATTATGGCAACCGGATGTCTACGAAAGGCTGGCCGGTCCAGAGTGTCAAGCATTGAAACAGCTCGGTGATGCGCCGCTTGCCATCCCACGGTCTCGACGTCACCCAATCAAGCGCGGGATTGTAGGTATCACGGGCTGCAACAGACCAGATGTTGCCAGCCACGCGAGTGTGGGGATAGGCGTTGATCGTGCAGAGGCGTTCAATAAGCGCCAGGTTTGTGTTGCCTGAAAGTTCACCTTCGAGGCGCTGGCCGGCGACCCAAGTTTCGATCTTTCTGGCCATTTCGTTATAGCGGATCCGCACGCTGTATGCGCCCAAAAGGAGAGCAAGGTTGTCGTCCGTGCCATGGGCGCGCAGGAACTCCTGCCGACTGCCGTCTTTCGAGACGCGCTTCTCAACTTGGCTCGGGTGATAGACGTGCAGCGGATTATCGATCGGCTTGCTGAGCTCCTGGATGGCTGCAGCATAGTCCCGCCTAGCTTCGAGCTCCGCGCGTTCGGCGGCTGTCAGGTTCGAATTGAACAACAACGCTTGGGCCGCAGTCATTACCTCTGCGAAGGCGTTGGAGCAATGCAGGTGCGTGGCTGTTTGTGTGCGGCTCACAGCGTCGCCCCCGTCCGATGGTTGCGTTCGCGCACAATCGAGCGCAGATAGTCAGAGACTGCATCCCTCGGATACAGCACGCGATTGCCCAGTCGAATATACGCCGGGCCTTGTCCCCGCTTTCGCCAAGCCTCCACGGTTCCGCGTGTGGCGCCAGCGAGTAGGCGGAAGTCGTCTTCCAGCAGGCAATCCAGGCTATCCGCCATCCGGCGGATGCGTTCGATATCTTCTTCGTGGTCTGTGACCATGTGTCCCCGTCGTTTCCGGCGGCATGCCGGTCTGTGTACGGGGCTATTTCAATTCCCGGGGACCTTCTGGCGCCTGCACGTTGATCGACCATTTCTCTCGATCAACGTCAGTCCTGCGATTCGGATACCTCTTCCGGGGTAGTAGCCATCTCAATGCCCGACCTCACAATGCGTGGACCCACTTCTAGGCCCATGTGCTCCCCAAGGCATTCCGCGAATTTGGCGAACCACGCCGCCGGGTCCTTAGGCGGGACCTTGCCAGGCAGCCGCTTGTCACACCAGTCCGGACTAAACCTCGGTGCAGTCTTGTCCCCAGGACGAATGGTGCCGGTCAGCTGCACGTGGAAACTCGCCAGATTTGCCACCAACGCCCGTGCCCGGGCCTGCTTCGGCTTGTCCTGCCGGGAGGATTCCTGGCGGGATCGCACGTAATCTGCAGTGGCTTCGAGCGCATTAACCCATTCCCAGGTCTGCTCTAGAAAGCCCATCCGTTCGAGAGTGGCTATCCGCTCCACCATATCGGGAGGTATGGGCGACTCCGGTACGAGGCAGGCTTCGCGGGTGTACATGGCGAGAGTTGTGGCAGCCGACTCACTGAGGCCATGGATACTGGCGAGGAGGCGCCTGGCATCCGATTGGACCTTCTCGATCTTCTGTAGCTGCTCGGCCATCGGCTCATCGTCCCCCTGGGGCATCTGCGCAAGCTGACTGGCGTGCGCAACAAACCTTTTCCGCTGCGCTGGATCAAGGCCCGACTCGGCGACGTGCATTTCCAGCCAGTCTAGAATTTCGGCTGGCAGGTGTTGCGGGTTGATCCAGATACCCGACTGGCTCGAGAAGGTGGGCTTAGACCGTGTGGCCATGTCAGGCAACCTTGTCGACTACGGCATGCACGTCTTCTGGCTTGATCGATGTATACCGACGCAGCATGGTCCAGGTCTTATGTCCGGTCAGTAGGGCCACGCGTGGTATGTCGAGTCCCATTCGGAAGAATTCCGCAGTAGCTCGGTGGCGCAGGTCGTGCATATGCAAGTCAGCGATCGGCGGATTGGTCAGCTTGCACGCGCGCGTGAACGCGGTGGATACGGAATCAGCTTGAGTCCCGAACAAGGAGCCGGCCTCACGATCTCGCAGCAATGCCTTCACGATCTCGAGCGCTGCCGGGAGCAGCGGGACGACCTGGTTGTTCCCGGCCTTGTTACGGGGGTCTTTGCGATCACGGATCAGCGCAGTCTTTCGCTTAAGGTCAACGTCTTCGACGCGCAGCTCACATATTTCGCCCAGGCGCATTCCGGTCGCCAGCGCGAAGCGGCAAAGGGTTGGCATGTCTATCTTCTGACGTGGCCGGGATTCCCAATGCGAGAAGAGCAAGCGCAGTTCGGCATCCGTTGGCTCGCGGTCACGCTCCTTGCTCCTAGTGTCCAAGCCACGATGTTTGAGCGATGCGCGTGCCTGGGCTGGTAGCTCTGCAGGAAGGTCCCAGTGCCGAGCATGTCGCCCCCACTTTAGAACGGCGCCCAAGAACGACAGGTCGGCTGCGATAGTGACCCCACCGGCACCGTCTGTGATGCGCTCGTCGATGAAGTCGCGCAGCACCATTGCCGACAGCGCCTGTAGCTTCACCTTTCCAAGTCGCGCCTTGAGCATTGCCAGGGTCGCGGTCTTTGTCTTGCCGCCAGAACCTGCCCGGGTTGCCAGATAGGCCTCGATCAGGTCCGCGAGGGTCGCGCCTTTCGGCGGCTGCGCATGGCCGCTTGCGGCGACCTGGTGGGCCTGCCCTTCGGTTACCCGCGCCCACGCCTCCGCATCCCGTTTCAGCGGAAACGTAGCGGCCCGATACAATCCTCCGCGCCGAACCTGTACTCGCCACTTGCCGGACGGCAGTTGGGTGTATGAGGCCATGTGCAATCTGTGTCCGTCCAATCGTTTACCGATTATGGCCTCAACCGCCCCCTTTGTGTGCACTCCATGTGCACCGGTGGCTGCACATAGCCGTTTGAAGCAAAACAAATGAGCGATAAAAACCAGTTAAATCAATACGATACAAGCCTGCGCTTGTCCGTCGCTCCGATGATGGACTGGACGGATTCCCACTGCCGCGTCTTCCATCGCCTGCTGTCGCCGCACGCGCGGCTGTATACCGAAATGGTGCATGCACAGGCGGTCATTCACGGTGATCGGGATCGCCTGCTTGGCTTCGATGAGGTCGAGCACCCGGTCGCCTTGCAACTCGGCGGGAGCGAACCGGAACTGCTGGCGCGTGCGGCGCATATCGGCCAGGAGTGGGGTTACGACGAGATCAATCTCAATGTCGGCTGTCCCTCGGATCGCGTGCAGGCGGGGCGGTTTGGCGCGTGCCTGATGAAGGAGCCGTCGCTGGTCGCCGACAGCGTCGCCGCGATGATCGCCGCGGTGCGCATCCCGGTCACGGTGAAATGCAGGCTCGGTGTCGATGAACTGGAAGACTACGATCGCTTCGTCGAGTTCGTGGATACCGTCGCCGCCGCCGGATGCACGACGTTCTTCGTGCACGCGCGAAAGGCCTGGCTGCAGGGGCTTTCGCCGAAGGAGAACCGCGAAATTCCACCGCTGCGCTACGACTGGGCGCATCGTCTCAAGCAGGAACGTCCCTCGCTGACGGTCGCCATCAATGGCGGCATCGCCACCGTCGCGGATGTGCAACTGCACCTGAAGCACATGGACGGCGTGATGCTGGGTCGCGCTGCGTACCACGAGCCTTATCTCTTGCATGAGCTCGAAGTGGCCTTGTGGGGCGGTGCGCTACGCAGCCGCGCTGATCTGCTGCGTGCGCTGCGGCCTTGTGTTGAACAGCGGCTCGCCCGGGGTGTCGCGCTCAAGCACATCACCCGGCATGTGCTGGGCCTGTTCCATGGTTGTCCCGGCGGCCGGCTTTTCCGCCAGATCCTGAGTGAGGGTGCACATCGCCCCGGTGCGGACTGGTCGCTGGTCGAGCAGGCGCTCGCCGTGACCGAGGCGCGCCTGCAACCGGCCGCCTGAGATGCTGACGCGCGACATCGAGGCATTCCTGGCTGCGGCGGGTGGCATCGCGGCGGATTTCGGACCGGCGACGGCACGCGCCGCGTTCCTGGTCTCGCCGGAGGGTTTCGTCCGCGCCGAGCAGTCCGCTTCCGACAATCGCTACATGGCTGACGCGGCGTCGTTCGATACCGCCGAGGCGCTGCGCCAGCACCGCATGCTCCAGCGCGCGCTGTCCCGCGACGTGCCGGTCATCGCCTTCCCCGGCGATCCGGTGACGCCCGATGCGGTGTATCCCAACAACGTGTTCGCCACGGCGCCGGGCCGCCTGTTGATCGGGCGGATGGGGCATCCAGTGCGGCAGCGCGAAGCCGGGCGCGAAGACATCCGCCGCTGGTTCCGCGACGTGCTCGGGTATGCGGAGCACGATCTTTCCCACCAGCCGCATCCCTGTGAGCTGACCGGCGCGATGGTGATCGACCGCGCGCGCGGGCTGGGCTTCTGTGGATTGTCCGAGCGTTGCGACGAGGCGGGCGCGGCGCTCATGCACCACGCTTTTGGCCTGCGCGCCACGCTCATGTTCGATCTGGCCCCGGGCGAGTACCACACCAACGTGGTACTGGCGGTCCTCGCCGGTCGCGCCGCGCTGGTGTGCCCGCAGGGATTCGCCGACCCGCGTGTGCCCGCAGCGCTCCAGCGACTGTATGCGGGCGCCAGCATCATGATTTCGCCTGCCGAGCAGGCCGCTTTCGCGGGCAATGCGATCTCACTCGCACCCGATGGCGTCTGGATGAGTCTGAGAGCCGAACAGGCGCTTCTGCCGACGAGCCGGCGGGCGATTCAGGAGGGTGCCGGCCTGACGATCCACTCCGTGGAACTCGACGCCATCGAGCGCGGCGGCGGTTCGCTAAGGTGTTGTGTTGCGGAAATATTTTGAGGATTCAGCTAGCTGAATGCGACGGTGCAGCTTGTGGATAAGTTCAGACCGGATTCACTGCGCGACGCCAATAGTCTGCGTCCACTGGTCTGGGAGTGGTTTCGGCAACCGTTCAGTTTGGGATACCGAGATCCGTTACGATTCTGTTATGCGTCACACATTCTTTTCATTCGCCATCGCAACCCTCTCGGTCGCCTGTCTAGCGGTGTCGAGTGCGGCGCATGCCCAGAGCTCGCAAGGCCAGCCTGGTGGGCAAGGGCCGCAGCCGCCGGGCCAGCAATCCGGCGAACGTTCGCGTCCGGCATTCCCCCGACAGGACCCGCGCAACGACAACGGCCATAACTCTCTGTCCGATTCGGTTCGTCGCGTACAGCGCGAACCGGGCGTGCGTGTATTGAGCGCGGAACGCGTACCGTTCGATGGCCGTGACATCAACCGCATCAAGTACGTCGATGAGCGCGGGCGCGTCCGTTACATGGACGACGCCGGAAGCACGCGTCGGCGCTCGGCTCCACGTACCGAACAGGCACCGCCGGCAGGCCAGTCGCCGCCGCCTGCACGTGGCGATAACCCATCCGAACCGTAGTCTTACGTACAATCGTTCGTAAGTACGTGCAGCCCCGGTTGCACCGCATTTTCAAGGAGAGTCCATGCGTATTCTGCTGGTCGAAGACGAAGCCCCCCTGCGCGAAACCCTGGCTGCGCGTCTGAAGCGCGAAGGCTTTGCCGTCGATGCGGCACAGGATGGCGAGGAAGGGCTCTACATGGGGCGCGAAGTCCCGTTCGACGTCGGCATCATCGATCTGGGCCTCCCGAAGATGTCGGGCATGGAACTGATCAAGGCACTGCGCGATGAAGGCAAGAAGTTTCCGATCCTGATCCTGACGGCACGTTCGAGCTGGCAGGACAAGGTGGAAGGCCTGAAGCAGGGCGCAGACGACTACCTCGTCAAGCCATTCCATGTGGAAGAGTTGCTCGCGCGCGTCAACGCACTGCTGCGTCGCGCCGCAGGATGGAGCAAGCCCACGCTGGAATGCGGCCCGGTCGCGCTCGACCTTGCCGCCCAGACCGTCAGCGTCAATGGCAGCAATGTCGACCTGACGAGTTACGAGTACAAGGTGCTCGAGTATCTGATGATGCACGCGGGCGAGCTGGTGTCGAAAGCCGATCTCACCGAACACATCTACCAGCAGGATTTCGATCGCGATTCCAACGTGCTCGAAGTCTTCATCGGCCGCCTGCGCAAGAAGCTCGACGCCGATGGCGAGCTCAAGCCGATTGAGACGGTGCGCGGCCGCGGTTATCGCTTCGCCATTCCGCGCTCCAACGAGGGTTGATGGCGTCCGCGGACGCCGGGCCACCGGCGCGACGCAAGCCTTTTTACGGCTGGCGTCCGCGTTCGCTGCGTGCGCGCCAGCTGCTGGCCGCCAGTCTGGGCCTGGTGGCCTTTCTTGCCTTGGCCGGCTATGCGTTGGATCGCGCGTTTGTCGCGACGGCTGAAGACAACCTGCGACAACGTCTGAAAGCGTACGCGCTGAAATACACCGACGAGATCGATTTCACCCGCGGCGGTGCACTGATCCCGCCCTTCGACACGCCCGACCCGCGTTTCGACATGCCGGACAGCGGGCTCTACGCCGAAGTGATGCTGCCGAACGGCCGATGGGGTTCCAATTCCACGATCGGTCCGGACCTGCCGGACTCGCCGATGCTCGGGCCGCTGGAGGAAACCTTTGACGGCCCGGTGCAGTTCCGCCGTGCGGATGGAAGCCAGAGCCGGGTGTATCGCTACGGCGTGGGTTTCGTCTGGGCCGAGCGCGGGCCGGACGCCGAATTTCCCTACAGCATCTACATTCTTGAGGATGCGCAGTCGCTCAATGCGCAGATGCGGGTGTTCCGCGGCGCGCTCTGGGTGTATCTGGGCAGCGCCGGTCTCATCCTGTTGTTGTTGCAGATGGCCGTACTGCGCTGGAGCCTGCGGCCGCTGCGTCGCGTGGTGACCGAACTGACGCGCGTGCAGCGCGGCGACATCGATCGCATGAGCGAACGCCACCCGCGCGAACTTGAGCCGCTGACCGACAGCATCAATGCGCTGATTGAAAGCGAGCGCGAAAACCTGGAACGCCAGCGCAACACGCTGGCCGATCTTGCGCACAGCCTGAAGACGCCGCTGGCGGTGTTGAGGACGCAACTCGACAGCGGGGCGGACGATACAGCGCTGCGCGAGGAAATGGATACCCAGCTCAAGCGCATGAATGGCCTGGTGTCGTACCAGCTCGCCCGCGCGGCATCCAGCGGCCACAAGCTGTTTTCCGCGCCGGTGCCGATCGAACCGCATGCGGAAGAGATCGTGCGCGGGCTGGAGAAGGTGTACGCAGCCAAGCGCGTGTTGTGCGAGTTCGAAATTGATGCGAAGGCGCGGTTCTACGGCGAACCCGGCGACTTGCAGGAGCTGATGGGCAACCTGCTCGAAAACGCCTTCAAATGGGCGCGCGGTCGGGTGTTGCTGACGGTGCGGGCGCTGCCGACGGCGGGCCATCGCCGCGCCGGCTTGTTCCTGTCGGTCGAGGACGATGGGCCGGGCATCAGCGAGGAAAACATTCCTGTCGTCCTGCAGCGCGGCGTGCGTGGCGACGAGCGTGTGCATGGCCACGGCATCGGCTTGTCGATCGTCCAGGACCTTGTTCGCGACTATCGCGGCGAGCTGCAGGTCAAACGCTCGGAGGAACTGGGCGGCGCGCAGTTCAGCGTCACGCTTCCGCAGACACTTTGAGATCCGCTGTCCGCTTCACCAGGTCGGCGGCGGACCGTAGAAACGTCGCAAGTGTGCGGCCACTTCAGGCATGGCTTCGCGCAGGCGTCGTGGAGCAGAGAAGTGGTATTCGCTCACCACGGCGAAAAATTCTTCCGGACTCTCGGCCGCATACGGATTGATCGCGGTGTCCTCGTCGCGATCCACGCGCTCGCACAAGACATCGAATTCGCGCTGGAAATCCCGTGCCCAGAGGCGGCGCCAGCCCCCGGAAAGCGGTGGAGTTCCATCGAACTCGCCATCGAGCAGATCCAGCTTGTGCGCCATCTCGTGCGCGGTCATGCAGTATCCGGCGTCGGGTTCGGCCAAGTCGCCCTGCAAGTCGGTCCAGGAAAGAATCATCGGGCCACCCTGCCAGGCTTCGCCGTCCGCGTCTTCGTCCCATTCGTGCAGGACGCCTGCTTCATCCATTTCGCTGCGTCGAACGCGAAACGCATCCGGATACAGGATGATTTGCGACCAGCCCGCCCATCCACGCGCACCGATGTCGGTGAGCGGCAGGCAACACAATGCGGCGAGTTGGACGTACTGGGCGAAATCCAGCTCGAGTCCGGCGACCGGCGTGATGGTTTTTTCGCGGAGGAAACGTTCGCTCAGCCGTCGCAGTTCACTGCGACGTGAATCATCGAGATCGCACACCCAAGGCGTCCGGGCGCACGTGCGTCGCCACAGGTCGCTGTCGATGGTGGGCGGCGGCGAGCGCCGGAAGAGGGGCCACACGGTGGATCAGCGAAACATTCCCGGCAGGAAGCTGTGCCATTTCGGACCGCGCGGCCGCGGCAGGACAGGGGCACTGACGTCTCCATCGTCGCCACCGCCACGCGTGGTCGCGGGTGCGGGAACGTTCGGGAGTGCGGGCGCCGGAGTGTATTTGTTGCGGATGACCGCCTTGCTTCGCGCGGCTTCGCTGGCATTCAAGGCCGTGTCCGTGCCCTTGTCCGCAATGTCCTGGCAGGCCGTGCTGTTGCCGGGAAGCGACGCGCGGCCGTTCTGCGCCAGGGCCGGCACGCATGCACAGGACAGCAGGACGAGAAGACTGGCGCGAAGCATCGGGAACACTCCTGTCGGACTGCCACGGAGCCGGGGCATCCGCGCGAATATAGCCGGAAAATGGTCGGCAGGCATGAATACGCCCGCCTCCCGGGCCTTCTCCCAGGGCGGAGTGGGCGGGGCCGGCATAATGACGGCATGTCGACTTCCTCCCTCGTTCACCCGGATTCCGCCGGGCCGGCGCCCGTCCACGGTCATGGCGGGCCATTCCGATGAGCGGCGAGCGCGAGTTACTGCGGCGATTGGCGGCCGGTCCAGTATCCGGCGACGCGCTTGCGCGCGATGCCGGACAGACCCGCGCGGCAGTCTGGAAGCGTATCGAAGCGTTGCGGGAGGCGGGCGTGCGCATCGACGCGCAGGCCGGCCAGGGCTACACGCTGGCCGCGCCGCTGGAACTGCTGGATACCGATGCGCTGGGCGCGGGCCTGGCGGACGCCGCGCGTTCCGAAGTCGCTTCCCTCGAAGTGGCCTGGTCATTGGACTCCACGAACAGCGAACTGCTCCGTCGTGACACGCCCACGCAGGGCGCGGCCATTCTGCTGGCCGAGCAGCAGACAGGGGGGCGCGGCAGGCGCGGACGGCTGTGGACGTCCCCACTGGCGGCCAATCTCTATCTGTCCGTGGCGCGCCAGTTTTCGGGGGGGCTCGCGCGCCTGGGCGGGCTGAGCCTGGTGGCCGGCATTGCCGTGGCCGAGGCCCTGCGCGGGCTCGGTATCGTGCAGGCAGGCCTGAAATGGCCCAACGATGTGGTCGTGGGTGACCGCAAGCTGGGCGGTGTATTGATCGAGGGCGGCGGTGAGCATGGCGGCCCGGTGCGTGCCGTGATCGGGCTGGGCTTGAATGTGCGCATGCCCGAAGCATTCGCGCGGAGGATTGACCAGCCGTGGATTGATCTGGCTTCGCTGGGCAGCACGACCTCGCGCACCGGCTTGGCAGCGGCAGTTCTGTCGCAACTGTTGCCCGCGCTGCGCCAGTTCGATGACGAGGGCTTGGCGCCGTTCCATTCGCGCTACGCCGCGCTGGATGTGCTGGCCCATCGCCCTGTCACGGTGCATGCGATCCATGGAAGCCGGGACGGTGTGGCCGAGGGCATAGCAGAGGATGGCGGTCTGCGCGTTCGCATCGGCGGAGTCATCGAACATGTGTACGCAGGCGAAGTGAGTGTGAGGGCGCAATGAGCCAGTGGCTGTTCGATCTCGGCAATACGCGGCTGAAATGTGTCCGGCTGCTTGAGGACGGACGCCTGTCGGAAGTAGTGGCGCTCGGGCACGACGCGTCCGGCTTCGTGGACGCCCTGCGCGCGCACCTGCCGGCGAAGGCTTCATCCGCCGTACTGTCCAGCGTGGCGTCGCCAGTGCTGACGGCCGCGGTCGTCGAACTGCTCACGCAGCGCTTCCAGCGCATCTCGCAGGTGCGCTCGCAGGCGCGATTCGGTGGATTGCGCATCGCATACCCACAGCCGGAAAAGTTGGGCGTGGATCGGTTTCTTGCGTTGCTGGCGGCCCACGCACGTGGTGGGAACTGCGTGGTGGCGGGTGTCGGCACTGCGGTGACGGTCGATCTGCTCGCCGCCGATGGCCGGCATCTCGGCGGACGGATCGCACCGTCGCCCACGCTGATGCGGCAGGCATTGCATCAGGCCGCCGCGCATTTGCCTCTGGAGGGCGGCGTCTACGCGGAGTTCGCACAGGACACCGAGGATGCCTTGGCGTCCGGTTGTGACGGCGCGGCGCTGGGTCTGATCGATCGTAGCCTGCGCGAAGCTCGCCAATACCTCGATGGCCCACCGCGCCTGCTGTTGCATGGGGGCGGCGCCGGACTGCTGTCCCCTCATCTACCCGGCGCCGAGCTGGCGCCGTCGCTGGTGCTCGAAGGACTGGCCCGCTGGTCGAATCCGGGCGGGGCGATGCCTGACGCTATCGAGCCGTGAAGCGCTGCCTCTAGAATCGCCGCATGCTCATGCGCGCACTCATCGTTCTGCTGCTGGTCCTCAACCTGGGCGTTGCGGCCTGGTGGTGGAGCCGTGTTCCTCCGCGTGAGGCGAGTGCTTCGGCGGATATCCCGGTCGGTGTCGCGGTGCTGGATCTCGTCAAGGATGCGCCTGCGCCGGCTGCACCGATGGCGCGCGTTGCGGCCCCGCACCTGCCCGGAACCTGTGTCCGCCTGGGGCCATTCGGCGAACGCTCGGTGGCCGAGCAGGCGAGCGCGCGCCTGGGTTCGGCCGTGCTCCGCGCGCAAGTCAGCGCCATGCCGGCATCGGGGGCGAGCAGCTACCGCGTGCTGCTTCCGGCGGCCCCGAGCCGGGATGCGGCGCAGGCGACGGCGGAACGCATCGCGGCGGCCGGCTTCAGTGATCTGCTGGTCCTCAATCAAGGCGACGACGCCAACAGCATCGCGCTGGGCCAGTACCGTAGCCGCGAGAGCGCCCTGCGCCGCCAATCGGAATTGACGGCGGCGGGATTTCCCGCGGAAGTGCGCGCCGTCGGCCGCGGTGCGGCCACGCAATGGTGGCTCGAGGTGGCCGCCACGGCGGGCGCCAACGTCGCCGATCTCCAGCGCCAGAGCGGCGCGGCGCAATCCTTGCCGCAGGACTGCGCCGCGGTGCGCTAGAATCCGCAGCCCCGGCGCTCGCCGGCCCGTGCCGCTTTAGCTCAGCTGGTAGAGCAACCGCCTTGTAATTCGGAGGCGGTTGTTGTGGCGACCGGCCGGAAGGCTAAGCGCGGCAAGGCTTTAGGCGCGCCAGCGCGTAAACTGCGGGACAAGCCGGGCACGGTTTGAGCAAGAGAAGTACGACGACATTGCCGCTTTAGCTCAGTTGGTAGAGCAATCGCCTTGTAAGCGATAGGTCCACAGTTCGAGTCTGTGAAGCGGCACCATCTCTTGTAGTCAGCGCCGCTTCGCGCTGCTCTTTCTGGGCTTCGCTTGTAGCCTGGCCGCGCGCTGCTCCATGTACTCGCCCAGCAGTCCGAGCGGCGGCACGCCGAGCGCCTCGGCGAACTCGACCAGCTCCACGGCGTCGATCCGACGCTCCCCGCGCTCGCACTTCGACACGAACGTCTGCGTGTTGCCCAGCCGCTCGGCCAGATCGACCTGCGACACGCCAGCTCGCTTACGGGCCGCCTTCAGGACGGTCAGCAGTAGCTGGTAGTCGGGGTTGTGGGTCGATTGGGCCATCGCGCGGTGACAGGCTGGTCACCGCACGCTAGAGTCTGTATTGGATTAGTCCAAAATAGACTATTTACTGGCGTTGCTTAGGGGGAGTGCATGAAGCGGATAGGGGTTCTTCTGGTCGTACTGGTGGCACTGGCCTGGATCGGGTCGAAGCTGGTGCCGCGCAGCGAACGAGCTGTAGCCGCCGCGCCCGCAACAGTGGCCGAAGCGCCGCAGACGCAGGCACAGCAGCGCGAGGTAGTGAAGCCAGAGCCGGAGCGCCCAATGACGGCAGCGGAGAAGAAGGCGCAGCAGGAGAAGTGGTTCGGCGCCGAGACGATCGTGGCGGCCGAGCGCGCGGTGAAGGGCGAGCTGAAGGACCCGGACTCCGCACAGTTCCAGGAAGTGCGCGCCAACTACACCGAGGAGTTCGGCGTGGTCGCCTGCGGCCGGGTCAACGCCAAGAACGAGTTCGGCGGATACACGGGATTCCGGCGCTTCGTGTCGGGCGGAAAGAGCGTGATCCTTGAGGGGCGGGACAACATCGCCCAAGCATGGACAGAAGCTTGTCTATAGAGACTACTGGACCACAAACTCCCATCATCCGGCGCTAGGCGACAGGGCGATATTCGATAGGCTGCTGCTCACTCTGCGCTAGACGCAACTTGTAGTTGCCCATACCATCCATGGTCAAACGACTGTGGGGTTGGGCGGCATGGCATTCGTCGAAGACATAGCAAAGGAACACGGAGTTCCTACGACCAACCTGCTTGTCCAATACCTCGTTAGGAAGACTCGTGCAGCTGACCGTGGCAGTAAGGCTCGACGTTCGCTCGGGAACTTGTATGCGTTGTTCGTGTTGGCCGAGGATTACGTCGACTGTAAGACCTCGCGATTCACGGATCTTTTGGCGCGGATGCGGGCGCTTCCCTTCGGGTCAAAGCTCCAGAATCATCCGCTCGACAATCGTTTGAACGATGAGTTTGGTCGTCAACTCGGGGTTGATGGGGATTTGCTCCCAGTTCGGGCGGCAACTGTAGGAGGGCAAAAGGCTCGGACAATATCGGAGGGCCTTCTAACTCATGATGGAACGGACCCGAGAGCCGTTGCTCAGGTCATCGTTGATGTGGTGAAAACCTACATCGAACTGATTACTGCAAACCAGTCCAGCGCGCTTGAAGAGATTCAGGCTATAGAGACCCTAGAAGATCTCGCCGAGTTCTTTGACGGAGCGTTTGCCCCCAATTCTGATGCAAGGCTCTTTGAGGTTGCATCCTATGTGGCGCTGGCCGAGCACTACCGAGGACAAACAGTGCTCATCGGTTCATCAGCAGACACGCTGGAGCGCAAGCCGCTTGCTTTGTTTCGTACAGGTCGTACCAATGCGAACGACGGCGGTATCGACTTCGTACTGCAGCCGCTTGGGCGATTCTTCCAAGTTACGGAAACCCTGGACTTTAGGAAGTATTTTCTGGACTTCGAGAAGGTCAATCGTTATCCCTTCTCATTTGTCATCAAGGTGGATGCGGACAAGGCCGACGTAAAGGCACGCATCCGTCGAGACGCCGAGCGATCAGATCAGTACAGCGAAGAAACTATCGCGCTGTATATGACGCTTTTTGAGGAGGTATATACCCTGAAAGACCTTCGGGAGGTGGTGGAGCACCTCCCGATTGAGGCGCTTGGCCGCGTGAAAGAGCAGCTTTCCCTACAGTTCCAGTTGGAGTATGGGCTGCTGGACTGAGTCCTTGTCTCGTTGCCGCTTCGACAGGTTCTGAGTCTTCCTGGTTTTCTGTTTCATCAGGTCTTCCTCCGGGTAGTCGGAAGGAATGCCGATACGCCGCAGGCCAATCTTGATGTAAGCCTCGTTCTTTTCAATAGAGATGGAGCGGCGGCCCAATCGCTTGGCGACGGCTCCCGTTGAAAAAGATCCCCCGAACGGATCCAGCACCAAGTCGCCTAGATTCGACGATGCTCGGATCACGCGTTCCAGTAGGGCTTCCGGCTTTTGTGATGGATGATTTTCGTATTCATCCATCTTGAAGCGGACACGAGCAAAGTCCCACACGTTACCCGGAACTTTCGTGGTGTTGTACGGTTGTGGCGGGTCTTTTCGATAGTCAATCAACCCACGTTTCGCGCCTGTTTTTGCTTCAACAAGAATGTCATCTGCGTTGAACGTGTACGCCTTCGGATCCTTCACCATATGAAGGATCGGCTCATATAGAGAGCCATAGAACTTTCTGGCCTGCATGCCGGAGCTGTCATAGGACCACACGATGCGGGACAAAATTTCGAACCGCTTTCGGCAGTAGATGTCCATGTGGGGCATGTTCTGCGTCGAATTCATTAGGTAGAACGTACCGGTGGGCTTCAGGACGCGATAGCATTCTTCAAGCCACTTCCAGCACCAGTCGAGATACTCCGCCTCGTCTACGCGATCGTGAATGCCATCAAAGTCTTTGCCGATGTTGTAGGGAGGATCAGCAAAGATCAGGTCAATCGAAGACGTATCGATCGACTTGAGGCCCTCAATCGCATCGCCGTGAACTACCGTATGCCCGTCGGTGGCGAACTCGCGTATCACTTTTCAAGCTCCAATTCTTCACATCTGTAGCGGCCAAAGTGCCGCCGATCAAGATCTTACCTTGCTCCTCAAGGTCGGGGAACGCTGTTCGTTTCTGACCTTTAGTGTAATCCGTTCAGTCAACAGCTCTGGCCCAAGATGCAGTTGCACCAGAGGGCCTGTATCGCGTCCGGGGCCGCACGGCCTGATACCGAGCAGCCCGGCCCGAACCGGGCGACACGGGCTCACCGGGGAGCCAAGACGCAACGTTGGTGTCAGCGCGCGAGCCGTCCGGGTACAGTGTGGTTAATCGGGCTGCTGACCAGACCAGCCCGAGGATCGTCGGCAATGGCTATGGCGATCAGAAGTGCTTTCGGTGGCAAGAACAACCGAGGCCAGCCCAGAGTGACGAACTGAGCAGCCCATCTCTGCGACGCACAGCAGGCCCAGTCCCCCGGCGGCATTCCGCCTCCGTGGGAACTTGGAGATGGAGCACGCCTGTGACTACCCCCGAACCCAAGAAGCTCACCCCCGAAGAGCTGGCCGAACTGCACGCCCTCCCCGACGAGGCGATGACCAAGCCCGAGGAGGCCGCCGCATACCTGCGGCTGAAGCGCGCCACGTTGGCGTGGTATCGCTGCCACGGCGGCGGCCCGAAGTACGTCCGCGTCGGACCGAAGCTGATCCGCTATCGCATGGGCGATCTGCGCGAGTACGCCAAGGGCCAGCCGATGAGCGAGGGCGTCCGCAAGGTCGCCGCCGCGATGCTTGCCGCCCGCACCGCCAACGCGGAGGGCTGACCGATGGCCGCAGAAGAGAACGCCCACGGCGTACGAGACCGTGGGCGCGAAGTGACCAGCGAGAAGAGTGAGCTGTCCAGGACTCACGGGATCGATGATGCCGCGGGGTCTGCCGCCGCGACGCCATCATTTGAGGCCGCGACCGGATACCGCAACGTCCGACTCGACCTGATACCCCTGCGCCGCCGCGACAAGATGCCCGCCGACAAGCGCTGGCAGGAGCGCAGCTATGACCAGGCGGAGGTGCTGGAGCGCGCGAGGCGTGACGGCCTGAACCTGGGCGTGCGCCTGCCCGCCGACGTGGTCGTCGTGGACGTCGACCCGCGCAACTTCCCCGAGGGGCGCGACAGCCTGGCCGAACTCGCGTCCGCCTTCGGCCTGCCGCTCACGTCGGCACCGCACGTCCTGACCGGCAACCTCGAACACCCCGGCCACCATTTCTACTTCCGCAAGCCCGCGGGCGCCGTGCTGCTGGACAGCGTGGACGGTTTCGCGGGCGTCGAGTTCAAGTCGCTCGGCCGCCAGGTTGTCGCCCCTGGCTCCGTGCATCCGACCGGCGGCGTGTACCGCTGGGCGCCAGATTCGCCCCCGCTGTACCGAATGCCGGATCTGCCCGCAAGGCTGGTCGAGGCGGCGCGCAGGCCGGAGAGGAAGCGAACCACGGGCGCAGGCGAGATCACCGCCGAGCAGCTGGCCGCTTCGCTTGAACACCTGGACCCGACGGACTTCCGTGAGCACGACGCATGGTGCGAGCTGATGATGGCGTGCCACCACGCCACCGACGGCGCGGGGCGGCAGGAGTTCATCGACTGGAGCACGTCCGACCCGAAGTTCGCGGACCACGAATGGATCGTCGGCCGCCGCTGGGACTCGCTGCACGCCGGCCGCGACGACGCTGTGACCATCGCGACGCTGCGCAGGCGCCTCAACGAGGCCGGGTCCGACATCGCGCCGCCCGACGCGGCCGACGACTTCGATGTGTGGGACGAGGTCGAACCGATCGAGCCGCGCGCCCGCAGGCGCTTCCTCAACGTGAACGACCTGAAGGCGCTGCCGCCGCCGCGGTGGCTCGTGCCCGGCCTTCTGGTCGAGGACAGCGTCGCGGCCATCTACGGCGCGCCCGAATCGGGCAAGTCGTTCCTTGCACTCGACATCGCGATGGCCGTCGCGGGCGGCGTGGACTGGCATGGCCGCCGGGTGACCGACGGCGGCGTCCTGTACGTCGCGGCTGAGGGCGCCTCTGGCTTGGGCAAGCGCGTCCGCGCGTGGGAGATCGACCGCGGCATCGACGTGGGCAAGTTCCCGCTCTGGCTTGACCACGGCGAGATCAACCTCGCAGCCGAGCGCGACGGCGGCGTGCGCGCCTTTATTGGCGACGTGGTCGAGGAGCTAGGACCGCTGCGCCTGGTCGTCATCGACACGCTCAACCAGACGGCCGCAGGCGCCGACGAGAACTCGGCGAAGGACATGGGGCGCTACATCGCCAGCATGAAGCGCATCCGCGACGAGACCGGCGCGACGGTCGTGGTCGTGCACCACTCCGGCAAGGACCCCGGCAAGGGCATGCGCGGCAGCTCGTCTCTGCTCGGGGCAATGGACACCACGGTGGAGGTGAGCCGCGACAAGGAAATGCGCGCCATCACCGTGATCGTGCACAAGCAGAAGGACGCGGAGCGCGAGCCGCCGATGCGGTTCAACCTGGAGCGCGTGGACCTTCCGGGGGAACCCGACTGGAACGGCAGGCCGCCGTCGTCGCTCGTGCTCCGTCCGACCTTGATGGTCGACGCGGCCTCCGACTTCCGGGGCGAGGCGACGGTGGACGATGGGCTGACTGCCCTGGCGTGCGAGCTGGGCGCATCGGGCGGGACGGTGAAGGCGTCCGAGCTGCTCGACGCCGCCACCAAGCGCCTGGGCATGAGCAAGAGCTCAGCGCAGCGCGCGGTGACGGCCAAGATCCCCGAGGGGCGCATCGACGCCGTGCGCGCGAGCTGGGACGGTCGCCACTTCTGGCTGTGGTGCGAGCGCGTCGGCAAGCACCCCACGGCGCCGAAGGTGGTGCGCGTCGAGGCCGCGTCATGAACGCCCGCGAAGTCTCCTGAAGTCTGATTTTGGAGTCTCGAGACTTCGGAGACTTCGCGGCGGCCTGAAGTCTGAAGTCTGTTCCGAATCAGCAGCTTATGCGACCACTCGATTCGCAGACTTCAGACGAGACTTCGGCCACGGCAGACGAGACTTCGCAGCTTTCACTTTCTTAGAAAGTGAAAGCGAAGTCTGCCCGGAGTCTGATTCTTGAATAAGCCCACAAACAGTGAGCGCGTGGACGGAGGCGTCCAACCTTGCGTGCCGTGTCCCTCGCGCGCGAGGCGAACAGGCCGTGCGATCCCCGCCGACGCGCGCCGCCTAATCGAGCATCAGATGGCCGACGCCATCCAAGCCGTTGATCCGACTGCTTGAACGATGGCGTGCCTGCGCGCGTAAGCACGACACCATCACAACGTAAGCCACTTTTCACCCCGGAGACCGCAGCCGTGCTTTCCATCCCGAACACCTTCACGCCCGAGCGGCGCGAGCTGTTCTTCCAGGTGCTGGAGGACACGTGCTCGCCCAAGCAGGCCGCGGCAGCGGCTGGCATCAGCAGGCAGACAGCCTTCTACCACAAGGCCAACGACATCGAGTTCCGCACGCGGTGGGAGAAGGCCATCGAGGTCGCCCTGGACTCGCTGCTGGACGAGGCGTACAGGCGCGCGGCGATCGGCTACGACGAGCCGGTCATCCACCAGGGGCGGCTCGCCACCACCGCGGACCCGACGACCGGCGAGGAACGGCCACTGACGGTGCGCAAGCACAGCGACAGGCTCCTGGAGGTGCTGCTCAAGTTCCGCTACGGCGACCAGATGGCCGACAGGCTGCGCGTCAGGGTCGAGGACACGGGCCTGTCGGCCGACGCCCTGCTGGCGATGCCCGCCGACGAGCGCGCCCAGCTTGTGGCGCTGCTCTCCAAGTACAACGCGGCGCGGCCGCAGGAGGAAGACGATGAGTGAGAACCTGAGCGTGGCCGAGGCGCTGCACAAGGCCGAGCAGATTGACGCCATGCTGGACGCGATCGAGGGCACCGCGCCAGACGCGGTCCAGGCGATGGGCGGGCGCGACGCCCTGGCCCGGCGCAGCGAGATGACGTGCCTCGGCCCGGTGCCGCGCCTGGACGCGGACGAGTGGGAGCGCATGTCGCTGGAGTACGAGGCGCGGCGCGAGCATGGCAGCGTCAACCGGGGGCACTAACGGGCACGCGGTCGCCGTCGAGGTGGACGGGGTGCGATACCCCTCCGCCAGGTCGGCCGCAGCAGCCGTGGGGATCGGGTACAGCGCCGTGACGGCGCGCTGCCACGACCCTAGGCACCCGAACTACCGATGGCTCGGCGCCACGCCGGGCAGGCGCGAACTGAGGCCCGAGGACAGGCGCATCGCCAGGGCGCTGGTCGAGCCAGCCCGCTGGCCCTGCGACGGCGGCAGGCGTCGCGCCGAGGTGCTGGACCTCAACGAGGGTCCGCCCAAAGTGGTGCGCCGCATCGGCTGGCTCCGCTGCATGTGCTGCTCCCGCTTCACCTTCTCGGACGACGTGGTGCGCGTGCGCATGTGCGAGGAGTGCGGCGGCCTGGGCAGCGCGCCAGCCAAGGACGCCTGACATTCCATCGGTGGGTGGCGCGACGCCAAGCCCATGAATCGCAAGCCGCGGTGACGGCGGCAGCTTCGAGAGAAACACGTCCGGAGAACGATGGCGTTCGCGCCCAACGCTCCGCGACACATTGCAGGCATCCGGTCAGCGCATTGGCGCGCAGACCACCCCGCGGCTGGGGATGCGCTCGTGACAGGCGACCGGAGGACTACAACCTCACAGGAGCCAACGAGCCATGAAGATCACCCTCAGCGACACCCCCCTCCTCAGCACCCAGCAGATCGGCGAGCTCGCCTCGACCCTGGACCTGCTGCACAAGCGCACCCTCGCCGCGATCGAGCGGCTGAACAAGGACATCGCGACCCGCAAGCAGCAGATCGCCGCGCGCTGGAAGAGCACCCCTGGCATCGGCGGGGCTGACGTCGCCCGCTTCGCCGAGCACGAGACCGTCGCCACCGTCCGCGAGATCAGGGACAACTCCAAGGCCGAGCTGGACAAGATCCTCAAGGATGCAGGCGCGCCGCACGCCCAGCTGATCGGCCAGCGCCAGTTCTACGACTCCCCGGCGAAGGTCCTGGCCCGCGCGGCCCTGGGCGACCCCAAGCGCACCGAGTACCTCCAGCAGCTCCAGCACGCGGGCCCCGCCGAACTCGGCCACATGGCCCAGGTCGCGGTAGGCACGCGTAACGTCGCTCTGGCGTCCGCCGTGCTGTCCCTCATCGACCGCATGCCCAGCAAGGACCGCCCGGTCGGCCCGGTGGAGCTGGCGTCGGCGATGAAGCAGGACGACTTCCTGAAGGTCCAGGAGTACATCAAGCTGGGCGACGCGCGCCTCCAGGGCATCCTGGTCGCCATCCGGGCCTGGAACTCCGGCAAGTCGAACCCGCTCAGCTCGGTGCAGCTCGCCATGCGCGAGCAGGAGATCGACCACGACCTGATCGGGGGCGACGGCGATGACTGACCGACGTGCCCACTACCCACCGTGCCACCCGGCGATGCTGGCACTCGCGGCCTTGGTCGCGGCGATCCAGCACAGGTGCGACCCGTTCCCCGAGCTTGAGGCAGCCGCCGCCCGCAACGGCGTGGCGGTCGGCTCCGAGCAGTTCGACGAGGCCGCGGCGCTGGCCGGACAGCCCTACTGCCGCGCGCTGGACCTGTACGTCGACCGCGAGACCAAGCGCAGGGCGGACGCCCTGGGGTCGGGGATGGCGCACTTGGCCTTCCTCCCGGCCTGACCCGAGCAAACCCGGCCGGGTTGGTTAGGTGCGCAGAGGGCAACGGGTGGCCCGGCCGTGTTTCGGAGGGGGTGTCTTCACGGCATCCCCTTCTTTTTCATGCGCTTGTGGATCTTCGCGCGCCGACAGCCAGTTGGATGCTCTGAAAACAGCGCCGAGGGGGCTCCCGGATCGAGGGAACCGCGACCTAATGCCTACGTGCCCACCAACACGTAGGAGAACGCCATGAAGCTGGAAGAGATGCCCACCAAGGAACTGCTGGCTCTGCACAACCGGATCGCAGACAAGCCCGCGGGCCCCAAGACCTTCGCGACCCGGACCAAGCTCGTCGCCCGGATCGAGCAGGTCGCGGCCGACAAGAACATCGACCTGGCCTCGTTCGGGCAGCCGAAGAAGCCCAAGGCGACCGCGCAGCGCGCAGAGCCGAAGGCCGACGTCGCCGCGACGCCTGAAGCGACCGAGAAGAAGCCGCGCGGCCTAGGTGTGGGCGCACTCGCACGCGCGATCCTGATGGACCCAGCGGGCTTCCCGCACGCGCTGGTGGCCGACATGGTCAACGCGCAGATCGATGGCGCGGCGGCAACTGCGAAGTCGGTGCGCTGGTACGCCAACGACATGCGCAAGAAGGGTGTCGAGGTGCCGCCCCGTCAGAAGCACCACCCGGCCGACATGGACGAGGAGCAGTCGGTCGAGGCGCTGTCCACCGTGCGGGTGGTCGAGCCCGCGCCATCCGACGACTGACGCCGTTCTCCCGCCGTGTAAGAAAAAGGGCCACCGTCACGGTGGCCCTTTCTTTTCATGTGCTTGTGATACGTCGCGCGCCGACTGCGGATCAGGCGGCTTTCCTCCTTGCCTTCTTCCGTGGCTTCCTCGCTGGCCTCGCGTCAACAGACTTGGACTTGCGGGCGTCGTATGCCATGAGCGCAGTCGCCCACGCGCGCTGCGCGATGGTCCTCGCCCTCGCCTCGTCGTAGCCCTCGAACCCGCACAGGTAGTCGGTCAGCGCGAACTCGGGCCAGAAGTACCACCCGTAATTGGTCGAGAGGTCGACGTACGCCCGGTACCATTCGTTCAGCTCGTTATCGATGCTGCCGGAGTCATCGGGTTCAAACTCGTGTTTCGCCGTCGCCTCGCCCACGTCCTTCTCGACTGCGTCGTAGAGTTGCGTAACCTCGTCGTCGTCCATGCTGCGCACTGTCAGCACCTCAGCGTTGATTTGCTTCCAGGCGGAGACGATTCTCTCGCGCGAACCCTCCCAGTTCAGCAGATCGAAAGCGACAGCGCTCAATTCGCTCTGTGCGAAACGGTGCAGGCTGCTGGGGTGGCGTAGCGGCCGGGTGTAGGCACTCTTGTTGATGCTCATTCTTCAATCCTCTTGGTCATTTGATGGGTGCCGGGCGTCCCCGGCGTCATCGCGCGATGGAGAGGATTCTGGTTCTCCGTCAACCGAAAAAACATCATCATTTGCTGGCGCTACGCGGCCTCGCATTCGTTTATTGACGGAGTGTCCGCGGGCGTGGTTGCCAGCCTCGGAGGCCACGTCCCCGGTTCGTGCACGAGGCCGAGTGCGTCGAGGATGTACTTGGAGGCGCGCTCCTGATGCTCGCGCAGGTGGTCGAGCGACGGGTGCAGGTAGCCCATCGTGACGCCGCCGCTGGACGCGCTGTGGTTTAGCAGGAACCGCAACTCCAACAACGGCACGCCCGCCTGCAACGCGAGGGATGCGTATGCGTGCCTCAGCGCGTGGCCGGTGAGGTCGCCCAGCTCGTGCTGCTGGACTTCTGCCACCCGGCCCGACGCCGAGTCGGCCGGGAACAGGTAGGGCGTCTTGCGCCTCACGTCGTCGGCGTTCGCCTCGCGGTGCGCCAACAGATCGGCGAGCGCAGCCGACAGCGGCAGGTCGAACTTCTTGGCCGCGCCGCCCTTCGGGTTCGGGACGTGCAGGTGGCCATCGCCGAGGTCCGCGCGCTTCGCCTCGCATGAGGCCGTCCGGCGCATGCCCGACAGCAGCATGAACAGCTGGAGGTCGCGGCGCACCGGGTTGCCCAGCGACAGCACCGCCTTTCCCCACGCCTTGAGCTTGTCCGGGCTGGCGTCCACCTCGCGCCGGCGCATGCCGTTCATGTCCACGTTGCCCACCGGGTTGGGTGGCAGGTCGGGGAACTGCCGCAGGGCGCGGTTGTAGACCGAGCGGAGGACCCGCATGGTGTTGTCGCCTGAGGTGGCGCCGCTCCTCTCGGTGATCCTGCGGTGGCGCTCCCGCACGCCCTGACGGTCCGCGCCGATCTCGGCCAGCGGCCTGTCGAGCCAGTCCTTGAGGTAGTAGGTGACGTGGTACTCGTAGCCGCTGCGGGTCTTGTCGGCCAGGCGGCGCGAGTTGAGGTGCAGGTCCAGCCCCTCCCGCAGGGTGATGCCGCGGGCCCGGGCCTTGCGGCGCTCGTCGTTCGGGTTGGTGCCGCCCCGCATGCCGACCAGCGTCTGCCGGGCGGCGTCTCGGGCCTGCTTGGCGTCCATCGCCGGGTGGTCGCCCAGCTTCGTCCTGACCTGACGCCCGTTGACGAGGGACTGGACGTAGAAGCTGCGCTTGGTGGGGGTGACGATGAGGTAGAACCCCCTCATCTCGGTATCAGCGTACAGGACCGACTTGCCCGGCTCGGGCCGGGATGCCCTCTCGACGAGGGACTGGGTGATCTTCGACTTCATGCTGGCTCCGGGTGACGGGGCCACGGCTCGGACACGGTTTCGTACCACAAGGTGCCGTGTTCAGACGCGCCGTTTGTGCCCCTGAAGCCTCATTAAGTCGCGGTTTTTCCTCGGTGTAAGCGGCCCCGGGCCATCCGATTCCAAATCATGGCAAGCTATTCGCGTGCCGACTTGTAAGCGGTAGGTCATCCGTTCGATTCGGATAAGCGGCACCACCATTTTTCGCTCCATGGCCGGGTGCAGCGTGCTGCATTGCCACAGGGCAGTCATTCAAACCCGACTAGACTCACACTTCTTTTTGCAGTGTCGAGTCGTGCCGATGCCCCGGATTTATCCCCCTGTTTCCCTGATTGGCGTGCCGACCGACATCGGCGCCGGGCATCGCGGTGCGCGCATGGGCCCGGACGCGCTGCGCATTGCCGGGTTGGGCGAGGCGCTGGCTGCGCGGGGCGTGGATGTGGTGGATACGGGCAATGTGCAAGGTCCGCCGAATCCCTGGATCGAGCCGGTGCACGGCTATCGCCATCTCGACGAGGTCGTCGCCTGGAACCGCGCGCTGATGGATGCGACGTCGGCCGAGCTCAGCCAGGGACGCATGCCGATCATGATGGGCGGTGATCACTGCCTGGCCATCGGATCGATCACCGCCATCGCGCGCCATTGCCGCCAGCAGGGCAAGCGCCTGCGCGTGCTCTGGCTGGATGCGCATTCGGATTTCAACACCAGCGCCGTCACGCCTTCCGGCAACATCCACGGAATGCCGGTGGCCTGCCTGTGCGGCATCGGTCCGGAACCGCTGACGCACCTGGGCGGCGAAAGCCCGGCGATTACGCCGGCGATGATTCGCCAGATCGGTATTCGTTCGGTGGACCCGGATGAGAAACGACTGATCAAGGACCACGCGATCGACGTATACGACATGCGCTACATCGACGAGGTCGGCATGAAGCGCACGATGGAAGCCGCGCTGGATGGCGTGGATGCCGATACCCATCTGCACGTCAGCTTCGATGTCGATTTCCTCGACCCGAGCATCGCGCCGGGGGTCGGCACGACAGTGCCGGGCGGCCCCAACTACCGGGAAGCGCAGCTGGTCATGGAGATGATTGCCGACACCGGGCGCATGGGATCACTGGACATCGTCGAACTCAACCCGGTGCTGGATCGCCGCAACCGCACCGCCAAGCTGACCGTCGATCTCGTCGAAAGCCTGTTCGGCAAATCGACCCTGATGCGCGACTGAATTCCCGATGATTGCCTCCTGAACCACGCGGCCGGCTTCACGTCGCGTGGACGGGTTCGCCGTCATCGTGGCACCACACCGCAAGCCGCAGAGAGGGTGCGGGGCGGTTCCCATCACGAGAGGAGACGGAAGCATGAAACGTTGGACGGTGCTGCTGATGCTGGCGATGTTCTCCACGGCGGTCCTGTCGGGCTGCAACACCATGGCCGGTGCAGGCAAGGACGTGCAGAAGGTCGGCGAAAAGGTCGAAGACAAGGCCCAGGACTGCAAGGACGGCAAGTGCTGATGCACTGAGTCCGCAGTGTGCTGGCGCGCGACGAGGCGCGCCGCCGGAAGGGCCGGTCCGCCGGCCCTTCTGCTTTTGCGGGGATTGCCGGGCGCGCGGACAAATGCTTGGATGACACCTGCGCGGCAGCGCGGTGCGGTCATCGCATCGCAGCCCCGGCACGACAGGCACCCAAACACAGGAGACCCTCCATGAAGCGCAATTTCGCACTGATGTTCATCGCACTGTTCTCGCTGGCCGCACTGGCCGGTTGCAACACCGTCAACGGATTCGGCAAGGACGTGCAGAAAGTGGGCGAGAAAGTCGAAGACGCGTCGAAATAAACGACGCACGGATTTCATCCCGATTCAGGGCCGGCGCGACGCCGGCCCTTTTTCGTTGCAGGGAGAGGCAAACGCTAAGTCCGCTTTGACGTGCGCTTGATTTGCTCGCAACACGCTCGCTGCGAACCTGACCACGCGGATTTCCACCGCGGATCAATTCAATCAAGCGAGGACTACATGAACCAGGACATCATTGCGGGCAACTGGAAGCAGCTGAAAGGAAAGATCCAGGCCAAGTGGGGCGATCTGACGGATGACGATTTCCAGGTCGCCGAAGGCAACGCCGAATATCTCGAAGGACGCCTGCAGGAACGCTACGGTTGGGACCGTGATCGCGCGCGCACCGAGGTCAAGGATTTCGAGCGCAGCTTGCGGGACGATATCCGCAACTGATCAGCCGACTGCACAGGCAAGCGAACGGGCCGCGGAAGCGGCCCGTTTTCTTTGCGAGGGTTCAGCGCCCGTGGGGTGGATCGGCGACGAATCCACTTGGGAAGGCTCGCGGCGCATCTTCTTCGATATGATGATGGGGGCGCGGCAGGATGCCCATCGCCCGCAGGCGGCGCGGTGCGTCGTAGCGGATTTCACTGACCTGGACAGGCTGCCGGCTGCTGCGGACGAACGTGGTGGAACCCACCGGCGCCCATTCGCGTTCGCCGTGTCCCGTCCCCAGGCCTTGCGCGGATTGTGCGCGCGACTCGCGTTTCGCGGCATCGTTCGCCTGGGGCGCGGCGGCTTCAGCAACGGCTTCGCTGTGCGTGATCGGCGGCCGGCGCCAGCCGGGTTCGCGCTCGCGGAATGCAGCCACTCCGATTACGCCGACATTGCGCGGCCGGCCTGTGCGCGCGGCATAGCTGTCTGCCGGATCGGTGAACACGAATTGCGCCACGTCATCCAGGGATTTGCGCCAACCGGTGATCTCCGTGGTCTCCCAGGGATCGAGCACGTAGCCCGCCTGGTTTGGGGCGGCGGTCTGACCGGTGACCGCATTGACGCCGTCCACCGACACCACGACCAGCACGCGCGCGCCGGTCGTGTTGGTCAGGCGCAGCGCGTAGCGGTGCCCGGGCATGCCGGCGACCCAGCGGTCACCTGCATGCGGATATTGCGGCAAGGCGTGGCCATGATCGCGATCCACCACGGCGACATTGACGAGTGGACCGGCCCGGACAGGCAGGGCCATGAAGGCGAGAAGCAGGGCGGCGATACGGATCGGCAGGCGTGTCATCGAGGTTCTCCCGGCGGATTTGCCAGGACGAACGCGCGCGCCGGGCCCGTGGGGTTGCCGGCACGAGCGGGTAAACTGGGCCGGTTCAGACTTTCCCCAAAGACGTACGCATGACTCTTCGTGTCCTCACCGGCATCACCACGTCCGGCACTCCGCATCTGGGCAACTACGTGGGCGCAATCCGTCCCGCGGTCGCGGCCAGCCGTGCCGAAGGCGTGGAAAGCTTCTACTTCCTCGCCGACTTCCATTCGCTGATCAAGGTGCAGGAGCCCGCGCGCGTGCAGCGCTCTACCCTCGAAATCGCCGCCACCTGGCTGGCCTGCGGACTGGATCCGGCGAAGGTGTGGTTCTACCGGCAGAGCGACATACCCGAAATTCCGGAATTGACGTGGTTCCTGACCTGCGTGGCGGGCAAGGGCATCCTCAATCGGGCGCATGCCTACAAGGCGGCTGTCGACAAGAACCGTGCCGAAAGCGAAGACGACGATGCCGGCATCACGGCGGGGCTTTTCATGTACCCGGTGCTGATGTCGGCCGACATCCTCATCTTCAACGCCAACCGGGTGCCGGTCGGGCGCGATCAGATCCAGCACATCGAAATGGCGCGCGATTTCGGCCAGCGTTTCAATCATCTGTACGGCAAGGAGTTCTTCGCCCTGCCCGAAGCGGTGATCGAGGAAAACGTCGCCACGTTGCCCGGCCTCGACGGCCGCAAGATGAGCAAGAGCTACGACAACACGATTCCGCTGTTCGCGCCGCGCGCCGAACTGAAGAAGTTGATCGCCTCGATCCTCACCGATTCCAGCGCACCCGGTGAAGCGAAGGATCCGGACAACTCGCACGTGTTCCAGTTGTTCCAGGCGTTTGCCGATGCCGGCGAGACGGCGGCGATGCGGCAGGCGTTCGCGGAGGGCATCGGCTGGGGCGACGCCAAGCAGCGCCTGTTCGACCGCATCGATGCGGAAGTGGCGCCGATGCGCGAGAAGTACGAACAGCTCATCGCGCGGCCGGCCGACATCGAGGACATCCTGCGCGATGGTGCGCGCCGCCTGCGCGAACGCTACGCCACGCCGTTCCTGGCCGAGCTCCGGCATGCGGTCGGTCTGCGCAACCTGGGCGAACGCAGCGAGTCGGCTTCGCTCGAAACCACGAAGGCGGCGCTGCCGCAGTTCAAGCAGTACCGCGAAAAGGCGGACGGCCGTTTCTACTTCAAGCTCACCGCCGCCGACGGCGGGTTGCTGGTCCAGAGCCACGGCTTCGATGCGCCGAAGGACGCCGGCCAGTTGATCGCCACGCTCAAGGCGGCCGAGCAGCCCGCGCAGCTGCTCGATACGGGCGTCATCCTGTCTGCCGAAGTGGCCGATGTGCTGGGCGCGCTGAAGCAACTGCGCGACGCGGAGGCCTGAGGATGCCGTTCCTTGCCGTCGTGCTGTTCCTGCCGTGGTTCCTGCTGCTGGGCACGCTGTTCTGGCTGTTTCCACGGCAGCCGCGCGGACCGCGCCGAACGACCTTCGATGCGGTGACGCTCATCATCGCGTTCGTGCTGAGCGTGCTCGGCATGCAGTGGGGCTACGCATTGGGACTGGCCGACGTCGGCACCGGTGCGATCTGGAAACAGGTCCTGGCGACGCTGGTCGCCTATGGCGCGTTCCTGTTCGTGCTCACCGTCGCGATTCCATTGCGCAGCTGGTGGCTGTCGCGCCGCTGATCCGCTCGGCGACGGCGTGCTCAGTGCGACCAAAGGCGCATCGTGCCCGCCTCATGGGCGTGGCTAGAATCGCCGCATCTCTGCAGTTCGCCACCTCCAGCGCATGGACAGCTTTGGCATCACCACTGTCGATACCGCGTTCCAGCGCGATCACTTCGACGCGGCCTATCTCATGGTCGAGGAAGGACGCGGCGCGTTCATCGACTGCGGCACTTCGCTGGCCGTGCCGAGGCTGCTGCGCGCGATCGAGCACGCGGGCCTGCAGGCCGGCGACATCGACTGGCTGCTCGTCACCCACGCGCACCTGGATCATGCCGGCGGCGCCGGCGAACTGCTGACGCACCTGCCGAATGCGCGACTGGTTGCGCATCCGCGCGCGGCGCAGCACCTGATGGATCCCGCCAGGCTCATCGCGGGCGCCACGGCGGTGTATGGCGAAGTGGAAATGGCGCGCAGCTACGGCCACATCAGGCCGGTTCCGGAACATCGCGTGGTCATCGCCGAGGACGGCCATACGCTGGATCTCGCAGGCCGTCGCCTGCAATGCATCGACACGCCCGGTCACGCGCGGCATCACCTCTGCGTGTGGGACGAGCACAGCCGGAGCTGGTTCACCGGCGACACATTCGGCCTGTCGTACCGCGAACTCGACGGCCCGCTCGGACCCTTCATCCTGCCGACCAGTTCGCCGGTGCAGTTCGAGCCCGAAGCGCTGAAGACGTCGATTGCACGGCTGCTGGCCTATCGCCCGACCGGCATGTACCTGACGCATTACGGGCGCATCGAGGACGTGGATCGTCTGGCGGGCGAACTGTTCGCGCAGATCGATGCGATGTGCGTGCTCGCGCGCCAATGCGACGAACGCGCGGATCGCCATCGCTGCCTGACCGCCGCGCTGTCGGCGCTCTACATCGAGCGCGCCCGCGCGCAGCGCTGCCCGCTGGATGACGAGGCCATCCTCCGCGTGCTGGCGATGGACATCGAACTCAATGCGCAGGGATTGGCCTGCTGGCTGGATCGCGACCGCCGCTGATCCGCGGCGAACTCAATCCCACGTGTTGACGTGGGCGCGGTCAGGGTTGTCCATCGGCACGATGCAGAAGCGCTGGCCGGTGGGCGCTTCCATCACCCACCAGCGATCGTGCAGGAACGCGATCCGGCGTGCGCCGAGCTTCTCGAGCCGGACGGCTTCGGCTTCGACGTCGTCGGCCTCGATGTCCAGGTGCACGCGCGAGGGGTGGTCCACCTTCTGCACTTCCACGTGCAGTCCGCCGGGGCCTTCGGCGAGTCTGTCGTAGAGGCCGGTGCCGCCGTCATTGGCGCTGACCACGGGCAGGCCGAGCGCACGGCTCCAGAACGCGGAAGCGGAGGAAAGATCGTCGGTCTGGCAATCGATGATGAAACCGGCGAGACGACTGCGATGGGTCATGGCGTGTTCTCGATGGCAACGCATCTGGAGGGAGGACTGCCGTCGACCGCATCGCGGATCCGGAAGCGCGTGCTTCCGGATCCGCGCGAAGGATCATTGCGGTAGCGCGAGATCGTCGATCAGCACCTTGAGGAAGCGTGCCGCTTCGCCGCCCGTGCAGGCGCGGTGATCGAAGGTGACGGACAACGGAATGATCTTGTGCGATTCGAAGCCCCCCATCACCGGGGTGACCTGATGGCGGGCGCGGCCGGCGGCGACGATGGCCACGCACGGCGGCACGACGACGGGCGTCGCATAACGGCCCGCGAACATGCCGAAGTTCGACAGCGAAATCGTGTAGCCGGACAGTTCCGATGCCGGGATGCTGCGGTCCTCGACCTGGGCGCGCAGGCGGTTGATGCTCTCGCGCACGGCGCCGGCATCAAGCAGATCCGCATTGCGCAACGCCGGCACGAACAGGCCGTCGTCGGTATCCACTGCGATGCCGATGTCGACATGCGGATGCAGCGTGCGGACCAGTTGCTCGCCGTCGAACCAGGCATTCATGGCGGGGACGGTCTTGCAGCCGCGCACGATGGCACGGACCAGGCGGCCGGTCATGTCGTTGCCCGGCAGCCAGGCATGGATGTCGGCGTCGTCGCTGAGCGTGGTCGGCACGACCTTCGCATGCGCGTCGGCCATGACGCGGGCCATGTTGCGGCGGACACCCTTCAACGGCTCGGGCTGGCCAGTGACCGAGACACCCGGCGGCTGCGTGCGCATCGGTTTGCCCGATGCGGACAGCGCCGTGCGCTGCGGCGATGCGGACGGCACGCTGGCCTGGGGCGCAGCAGCCGGGGACGTCGCACGTGTTGCCGGCGCGGGCGCCGCGCTGCCTGCACGCGCCGAGCCATCGGCGGCGGCCTGCTTCACGTCGGCCATGGTCACCGCGCCATCGGCGCCGGTGGCGCGCACGCGTGCGAGATCCACGCCGAGCTTCTTCGCCATTGCGCGCACCGCCGGCATGGCCTTGACGCCACCGACGGCGATGGCCTGTTCGGTATGTACGGCGTTGGACGTCTGCATCGCGCCGACAACCGTGCCGGCGTCATCGCGCTCGCTGCTTTCCGCAGCGGCTTCCGCCGCAGGTGCGGGCGCAACGGCCGGAGCGGGCGCGGATTCCTGTGCCTTCGGCGGGCCGTGGTGATGGCCGGTGTCCTGGCCTTCGGCGCGCTGCGGCAGGTTGGGATCGGGTTCGAACACCGCGAGCATGCTGCCGGTGACGACGATGTCGCCCGCATTGCCGGCGAGCTTGATCACCTTGCCGGATACCGGCGACGGCACTTCGACGACGGCCTTTGCGGTCTCCATCGAAACCAGCGGTTCATCGAGGCGGATGACGTCGCCTTCCTTGACGAACCATTCGACGATGGTGGCGTCGGGCAGGCCTTCGCCCAGATCCGGAAGGTGGAAGGTCTTGCTGTCGCTCATTCGTAGTTCTCTTCGGAAGTCGTTTCGTTGATCAATGCCAGGTCCCGCGCGGGCAGCCAGCCGCTGCGGCCGTCGGCGTGCCGGCACCACCACCAGTCGCCCAGTTCGTGCAGCAGCGCCAGCGTGTCGCCGGCCTGCACGTCGAGTTCCTGCGCGGAGTAGTCCTGCAACGCGGTCGCATGCCGACCGTCCTCATCCGGTTGCAGCCACGCCACGGGGGCCCAGCCTGCGTTGCCGTCGCCGGTGGTCGTCCACGCGAAGGCCGGCCATTCGGTGTCGCGCGCGCCGAGCATCACCGTATCGCCGCGCGCGAACCGGATCGGGTTCGCGTACTGCGTGCGGTAGTCGCGGACGGCGCGCGCCTGCATCAGCCGTTGGCCAGGGTCCGCTTTGCCGCCGCGACGATTTTCTCGACGCTCGGCAGGTATTTCATTTCCAGCCGGAACAGCGGGATGTGCGTGTCGTAACCGGTTACGCGCTCCACCGGAGCGAGCAGGTCGTACATCGACTGCTCGGCCAGGCGCGCGGCGATTTCCGCACCGAAGCCCGCCGTGCGCGGCGCTTCATGCACGATGACGCAGCGTCCGGTCTTGCGCACCGATTCGGCGATCGTGTCGAAGTCCAGCGGCCGCAGCGTCGCCACGTCGATGACTTCGGCGCTGACGCCTTCGGCGGCAAGTCTGTCGGCCGCTTCCAGCGCTTCCTTCACCTGCGCGCCCCATGTCACCAGGGTCACGTCGGTGCCGTCGCGCAGGACGAAGCACACGTCCAGCGGCAGCGCTTCGCCGTCGTCGGGCACCACTTCCTTGTACTGGCGGTAGATGCGCTTGGGTTCCATGTAGATGACCGGATCCGGATCGCGGATCGCCGCCAGCAGCAGGCCGTAGGCGCGCTGCGGCGAAGACGGCATCACCACGCGCAATCCCGGCACGTTGGTGAAGATGGCTTCGTTGGCTTCGCTGTGGTGTTCGGGCGCGCGGATGCCGCCGCCCCACGGCACGCGCAGCACCATCGGGCAGTGCAGGCGGCCGCGCGTGCGGTAACGCAGGCGGGCAGCGTGGCAGATGATGTGATCGACCATCGGATACACGAAGCCATCGAACTGGGCTTCGGCGACGGGCTTCATGCCTTGTGCGGCGAGGCCGACGGTGAGGCCGGCGATGGTGGTTTCATCCAGCGGCGTATCCAGCACGCGCTCGGCGCCGAAGCGCTGTTGCAGGCCGGCAGTGGCGCGGAACACGCCGCCGTTGACGCCGACGTCCTCGCCGAGCACGAGGACCGAATCGTCATGCTCGATTTCCCACGCCAGCGCCTGGGTGATCGCTTCGATCAGCGTGATCGCGGTCGGCGTGCTCGGGGTGGCCACAGGCGCGGCCGGGGTTGCAGTCTTCTTTTCCATCACGGTGCTCATCAGCGGCCCTCCGCGGCGATCGCCGCCGCGCGTTGCGCGAGCAGTTCCGGCGGCGGATCGGCGTACAGGTAATCGAACATGGCCTCGACCGGTTGCACCGGCGTATTGAGGTAGGCATTCACTTCTTCGTCCACGCGCGCGCCGCATTCCTCTTTCCAGGCGGCTTCCTCGGCTTCGCTCCACGCGCCCTGTGCGGTCAGCCAGGTGCGCAGTCGCGTCATCGGCTCGCGCTCCCACGCGGACTTCACTTCAGCCTCGTCGCGATAGCGGCGCGCGTCATCGGCGGTCGTGTGATCGGACAGGCGATAGGTGACGAATTCGATCACCGTGCCACCTTGGCCCTTGCGGCCACGTTCGGCGGCGCGGCGCATGGCTTCCAGCACGGCGATCAAATCGTTGCCGTCGACCTGCAGGCAGTGCAGGCCGCCCGCCAGGCCCTTCTGCGCCAGCGTCTGCGCGCCGGTCTGCGCCTTGCGCGGCACCGAAATGGCCCAGCCGTTGTTGACCACGCACAGCACCAGCGGCAGTTCGTAGGCGCCGGCCGAGTTGAGTGCCGCGTAGAAGTCGGTCTTCGACGATCCACCGTCACCGCAGGTCGCCACCGCGATGTGCGGTTCGCCGCGCAGCTTGAATGCGAGCGCCGCACCGGCGCCGTGCAGGCATTGCGTGGAGATCGGCACGCACCAGGCGAAATCGCGGCGTGCGGTCTCGGCCTGGAAGTCGTTGCCGCGCTCGTCGCCGCCCCAGTACATCAGGACGTCGCGCGGCTGCACGCCGCGCATGAACTGCGCACCGTACTCGCGGTAGCTGGGCGCGAACACGTCACCGGGCTTCATCGACGCGCCGATGCCCACGTGCGTGGCTTCGTGGCCCAGGCACGAGGCGTAGGTACCCAGCTTGCCCGTGCGCTGCAGGGCGATGGCCTTCGTGTCGAACGTGCGCACGAACAGCATCTGCTTGAACAGTTCGCGCAGACGGGCGATGTCACGCCCGGCTTCGGGCAGGTCGTCGCGGACGAGCGTGCCGTCCGGGCCGAGATACTGGAGGAATTCGATTTCGAACTTGGCGGCGATAGTCATGCCGGAGAGTCACTCTTTGCAGGTTTTGCGTGCATGGTAAGCCGCCCATGTTAAAGAACCGGTCGCGATCCCCTGTCCTGCGGTGCAGCAACCGGCGGGCTTTTCCCTGTGTATTCAAGCGCTTTGCTGGAATCGGCGAAGGCATGCGGCGGACAGGCGCATACACCGGATGCGCGCTGTAACCGGTTTCGACGGGGCACGCAGGCGACTTGGATAGAATCGCCCGATGGAGGAAATCATGACCGTCGACAAGAACCAGCGCGCGCTGGAAGCAGGTATCCACACCGATCTGGATGGTCGCCTGACCTACGGCGGCTATCTCCGCCTGGATCGCCTGCTCAGCGCGCAGCAGCCGGTGTCCGATCCACTGCACCACGACGAAATGCTGTTCATCGTGCAGCACCAGGTGTCCGAGCTGTGGATGAAGTTGATGATCCACGAGCTGGGCGCGGCGATCGTGCACCTGCGCCGCGATGAAGTCTGGCAATGCCGCAAGGTGCTTGCGCGGGCCAAGCAGGTCCTGCGCCAGCTCACCGAACAATGGTCGGTGCTGGAAACGCTGACGCCCTCCGAATACATGGGTTTCCGCGATCTGCTCGGGCCGTCGTCCGGCTTCCAGTCGCTGCAGTACCGGACCATCGAGTTCCTGCTGGGCAACAAGAACGCCGCGATGCTGAAGGTCTTCGCACATGACCCGCTCGGACAGGAAGCGCTGCAGAAGGTGCTCGACGCACCCAGCCTGTACGAGGAGTTCCTGCGCTACCTGGCGCGCTTCGGCCATGCGGTGCCGGCGCATCACCTGGACCGCGAATGGCGCCTGCCGCATGTCTCGGACCCGGCGCTGCTGCCGGTCTTCGAACGCATCTACGAAGACACCGATCAGTTCTGGCGGGAGTACTCGCTCTGCGAAGATCTGGTGGATCTGGAAAGCCAGTTCCAGCTCTGGCGTTTCCGCCACATGCGCACGGTCATGCGCATCATCGGCTTCAAGCGCGGCACGGGCGGGTCCAGCGGCGTCGGCTTCCTGAAGCAGGCGCTGGAGCTGTCCTTCTTCCCCGAACTGTTCGAGGTCCGCACCTCGATCGACGGCAAGCCGGGCGGCGAATAGCGCAACCAGGCGTAGCCGCTTCGGCGGATTTGCTGCTGTTTTCGGCGCTTTGGCGGCGGCCGTATTCAGAATGCGCGCGTTGACGGACGCCGGGCGCGTCGGTGATCCTCCCGCGTCCCGCGTGATTTGCGCGGTTTTTTTCACTTGAACCACAAAGGGGGAGCCCGCATGAGCGGTGCCGTCGATACACAGACTCCGGGGCAGCCGATCCCGGAATTCGCGCAGACTCTGGGCCATCCACGCCCGCTGTGGATGCTGTTCATGACCGAGTTCTGGGAGCGCTTCGCGTTCTACGGAATCCGTTGGGCGCTGGTGCTGTATATCGTGGCGCAGTTCTATGGCGGCAGCGGCACGGGCGAAACCCCGGCCAACCAGTTGTACGGCGCCTATCTGGCGCTGGTGTACGCCGCCGCCATCTTCGGCGGCTATGTGGCGGATCGCGTCATCGGCTACCAGCGTTCGATCCTGCTGGGCGCGGTGATCATGGCGGCCGGCCTTTTCATGATCTCGATTCCCAGCCAGGAGGTCTTCAAGCTGGGGCTGGCGACGATCATCGCGGGCAATGGCCTGTTCAAGCCGAACATCTCGACCATGGTCGGCAAGCTGTACAGCGTGGGTGACGAGCGCCGCGATTCCGGCTTCACCCTGTTCTACATGGGCATCAACCTGGGCGCGATGCTGTCGCCGCTGCTCACCGGCTGGCTGGCGGAGAAAGTGTTCGGCAGCGAAACCATGCCGGCCTACAAGGTGGTGTTCATCGCGTCGGGCGTGGGCATGCTCGTCAGCCTGGTGTGGTTCTGGTTCGGCCGCAGCCAGCTCAAAGGCATCGGCACGCCGCCGGCCGGTGGTGAAAGCATGGGCCGCCTGCTGGTGACGGCGGTGTGCGCCGTCATCGCCATTCCGGTGTTCTACCTGCTGCTGAGCCTCGGTGCGGATTCGCTGCAGTGGGTGCTGACGGCGATGTTCATCGGCCTTGCGATCCTCCTGCTGGTTGAAGGCATCCGCAATGGACCGAAGCAGCGCGACATGGTCATCGCGATGCTGATCATCTTCGCGTTCAACGTGCTGTTCTGGTGCTTCTTCGAACAGGCGGGCAGTTCCTTCAGCTTCCTCGCCGAGAAGATCGTCAACCGCGATTTCGGTGGCTGGATTTTCCCGGTCGGCTGGTTCCAGTCGGTGAACTCCATCGCGATCATCACGCTGGCGCCGATCATCGCGTGGATCTGGGTAAAGATGGGCACGCGCAATCCTTCGATTCCGCGCAAGTTCGGCCTGGGCCTGATCTTCAACGGCCTGGCCTTCCTGCTGCTGATGTTCGCCCTTTCCAGCCTGGTCGATCCGCAGTCGCTGAAGATTCCGTTCTGGACGTTGTTCGCGGTGTACTGGATCCAGTCCATCGGCGAGTTGTGCCTGTCGCCGATCGGCCTGTCGATGGTGACCAAGCTGGCGCCGGTGCGCCTGGTTGGTTTTGGCATGGGCGGCTGGTTCCTGTCCACCGGCATCGGCAACAACCTGTCGGGCATTTTCGCCAGCCACGTCAGCGGCGAAACCGGCATGAACGTCGAATCCGCGCTGTCCGGCTATACGTTCGGTTTCTGGGCGCTGGTGATTCCGGGCGTGCTGTTGTTCCTGATCGCGCCGCTGGTGCAGAAGCTGATGCACGGCGTGAAGTAAGCAGCTTGGGTACGACCCGAGACACAAAAAAGGCGGCCTCAGGGCCGCCTTTTTTTGCGGACTTCGCGCGGTCAGCGCACCGGACCGGAACCCTGCGGACCGCTGCGCCAGGCATCGACGGTCATGCGCTCGATGCCGTTGGACAGCTTGTCGATCAGCACGATCAGTTGCGCCTTTTCCTCGGCGCTGAGTTCCTCGAGCAGGCGGCGTTCGCATTCCAGCGTCATCGGCGCGACTTCGTCATAGACCGAATAGCCGACCTCCGAAAGGGCAAGCACCGAACGCCGGCGATCATTGCCATGCGTGTCGCGTTCGATCAGGCCGCGTTCGAGCAGCTTGGCCACGGCGCGGCTGACGGCGACCTTGTCCATCGCCGTCCGCTCCGCGACCTCGCCAGCCGACAGCCCGGAATATCGGCCCAGCACCGCCATGACACGCCACTCGGTGATCGCCAGGCCGAAGCGCTGGTCGTACAGATGGGCAATCGTCTGGCTGACGCGGTTGGACAGCACGCTCAGCCGGTAGGGCAGGAAGCGCTCCAGTTCGAGGACGGCATGGCCGTGGTCGGCATGCGGATCGGGCGCCGAATCGGCGGGCGGGACGGGGTTCGGGTCGTTCATCGGATAGCCGGCAGGTGAAATGGCGCGGTGCAGCTTGCAGCTAGTTTCAGGTGAAACTATAAAGCAGGCTGTCCCTTTGCAAGCCTAGCGAGGCGCAACATGAACGCACAACCCAACCTTGGCATGCAGGTCACCACCTTCGAAAACCCGATGGGGATCGACGGCTTCGAGTTCGTGGAATTCGCCGCGCCGGACGGCCAGGGCGAAGCCTTGCATGACTATTTCCGCCGGCTGGGATTCACCGCGGTCCTGCACCACAAGTCGCGCCCGATCACGGTGTACCGGCAGGGCGGCGTCAACTTCCTGGTGAACGAGGATCCGGACTCCTTCGCCGCCGACTTCGCGCGCCTGCACGGTCCGTGCGCCTGCGGCTTCGCGATCCGTTTCGGCAAGCCGGCGGACCTGGTGTTCGATACGGTGCTGGCCAACGGCGGCGAAGCGGTCGAACACAAGCCCGAATCGCGCGCGGTGAGCGCACCGGTGGTGAAGGGCATCGGCGATTGCATGCTCTACCTGGTCGATCGCTACGGCGATGCGGGCTCGATCTACGACGGCGACTATCTGCCGGTGCAGGGCGCCGAGCAGAATCCGAAGGGATTCGGCCTGACCTTCATCGACCACCTCACCCACAATCTGTACTTCGGCAACATGGCGCGCTGGTCGGACTATTACGAGCGCCTGTTCAATTTCCGCGAGATCCGCTACTTCGACATCAAGGGTGCCAAGACCGGCCTGCTGTCCAAGGCGATGACCGCACCGGACGGCATCGTGCGCATCCCGCTGAATGAATCGTCCGATCCCAAGTCGCAGATCAACGAATACCTCGACGCCTACAACGGCGAAGGCATCCAGCACATTGCCTGCTTCACCGACGACATCTACGAAACCGTGGAGGCCATGCGTGAAGCCGGCATCGAGTTCCTCGACACGCCGGACACCTACTTCGATGTGATCGACCAGCGTGTGCCTGACCATGGCGAGGACGTCGCCCGCCTGCAGAAGAACCGCATCCTGATCGACGCCGATCCGGAAACGCACCAGCGCAAGCTGCTGCAGATCTTCACCCAGAACGCGATCGGGCCGATCTTCTTCGAGATCATCCAGCGCAAGGGCAACGAAGGTTTCGGCGAAGGCAACTTCCAGGCGCTGTTCGAAAGCATCGAGCGCGACCAGATGCGTCGCGGCGTGCTGTAAGGTTCCTTGCCCGCTTCCGCAGCCGAACGGATTCCACGATGACCCCGATTCCCGCCAGCGATGGCTATCAGACCGGCTTCGGCAACGAGTTCGCGACCGAAGCCGTCGCAGGCAGCCTGCCGCTGGGCCGCAATTCGCCGCAGCGCGTGGCGCATGGGCTGTATGCGGAACAGATCTCCGGCACGGCATTCACCGCGCCACGCCACGCGAACCGGCGCAGCTGGCTGTACCGGATTCGACCCGCTGCGATGCACGGTGCGTTCGAGCGGTTCGATCAGCCGCGTTTCCACAACGTGTTCGGCGAGGGTCCGGTGTCGCCGGATCAACTGCGCTGGAATCCGTTGCCGATGCCGGAAGTGCCGACGGATTTCGTCGAGGGTCTCTACACGATGGCCGGCAACGGTTCGGCCGAAAGCCAGCACGGTGTCGGCATCCACCTGTATGCGGCCAACCGCGACATGCAGGGCCGCTACTTCTACGACGCGGACGGCGAACTGCTGATTGTTCCGCAGCAGGGTCGCCTGATCCTCGCCACCGAAATGGGCGTGATTGCGATCGAGCCCCAGCAGATTGCCGTGATCCCGCGCGGCGTGCGTTTCCGCGTGATGCTGCCGGACGGCGCCTCGCGCGGCTATGTGTGCGAGAACTTCGGCGCGATGCTGCGCCTGCCGGACCTTGGCCCGATCGGTTCCAACGGACTGGCCAATCCGCGCGATTTCGAAACCCCGGTGGCGGCCTATGAAGATGTCGAAGGCGGCTTCGAACTGATCGCCAAGTTCCAGGGACACCTGTGGCGCGCGGCCATCGGTCACTCGCCGCTGGACGTGGTGGCCTGGCACGGCAACTACGCGCCGTATCGCTACGATCTGCGCCGCTTCAACACGATCGGATCGATCAGTTACGACCATCCGGATCCGTCGATCTTCCTCGTGCTGCATTCGCCGAGCGATACGCCGGGCACCAGCAATCTCGATTTCGTGATCTTTCCGCCACGCTGGCTGGTGGCGCAGGATACGTTTCGGCCGCCGTGGTTCCACCGCAACATTGCCAGCGAGTTCATGGGGCTGGTGCATGGCGCATACGATGCGAAGGCCGAAGGCTTCTCGCCGGGCGGCGCATCGCTGCACAACTCGATGACCGGCCACGGTCCGGATGCGACGACGTTCGAGAAGGCCAGCCAGGCCGACCTCGCCAGACCGGATGTCATCGGCGACACGATGGCCTTCATGTTCGAAACGCGCGCGGTGATCCGCCCGACCCGGCAGGCGGTCGAGGCCGCGCATCGGCAGCGCGATTACCAGGCGTGCTGGACGGGGCTGAAGAAGCATTTCGCCCCGGCGGGCTGATCCATTCGCGGCGCTTTCACGGCAGCGCGCTAGGCTGCGGCTCTTCCCACGGAACCCGCGATCATGAAGCCGCATATCCCCCTCAGCATCGCCCTGGCGAGCGCGCTGGCCGCCTGCCAGCCCGCACCCCCGACCGATACCGCCGCGGAAACGGCGCCTGCGACCACCGCTCCCGCCGCAACGACCACACCCCCGGAACCTGCCGCACCGCTGGCGCCCGCGGCCGGGACATCGCCGCCGCTTGCGCAGGATCCGGCACAGCAGGCTGCGCTGGCGGGCTATGGCGACATGAAGCTGGGCAGCACGTCCGCCGAAGCGAAGGCCGCCTGGGGCGGCGAGCTCAAGCCGCTCGGAAACGACAGCGACACCTGCCACTACCTGGTACCGAAATGGGCGAAGGACGGCAAGGAACTGGCTTTCATGATCGAGAACGATCGCTTCGTCCGCTACGACGTGGGCAGCACGAAGGAAGCCGCGCCCGGTGGCGGCAAGGTCGGCATGACGGTCGAGGCACTGCAGGCGCTGTATCGCAACGAACTGCAGGCGACGCCGCACAAGTACGTCGAGGGCGCGCAGTATCTGGCCATCGATACGCACGGCGTCGCCCCGACCCGACTGGTTTTCGAGACCGACGCCGCGCACAAGGTCATCGGCTGGCGCGTCGGCCTCTCGCCGCAGGTGGATTATGTGGAGGGATGCAGCTGACGCACACGGCCCCGCGCGCGCATAGAATCGGCGGGACCAACGAAGCGGAGAGCTCGAATGGAAGCCTGGGGCTGGTTCTTGCTGGGATGGGTGCTGCTCGCACTCGGCGGCGATTCGATCGTCAAGGGCGCTTCCGGCCTGGCGCAGCGGCTGGGCGCCTCGCCATTCGTCGCCGGCCTGCTGCTGATCGCGTTCGGCACGTCGTTGCCGGAACTGGCGGTCAATGCCCGCGCGATCTGGGTAGGTGCGCAGGACATGGCGCTGGGCAACGCGGTGGGCAGCAACATCGTCAACCTCGGATTGACCCTGGGCCTGGCGGCGCTGGCCGCACCGCTGATCGTGCGCAGCCGGACGCTGTCGCCGCTGCTGATCCTGCTGGCGATCGCGACGCTGGTGCTCATGGTCTTCGGACTGGACGGCGTCATCAGCCGCATCGAAGGCATCGTGCTGCTGTCGGGTTTCGTGGCGATGGTGGCCTTCCTGCTCGCACGTGCGCGGCATGAACCCGTCGAACTGCGCGAGACGATCAGCGGCTATGCCGGTACCCGCGATGCGCTCTGGCTCAACCTGCTGCGTTTTGTCGTCGCCGCCGTGTTGCTGTATTACGGCGCGCGATGGCTGGTCGGTTCGGCCGGCGTGATCGGCGCGCAGCTGGGGCTGTCGCCGCTGCTGACCGGCTTGCTGCCCGTCGCCATCGCCACCGCCTTGCCCGAAGTCGCGGCGGCCGTGGCGGCCGCGAGGCGCGGGCAGGGCGACATGGTCGCCGGCCACGTCATCGGCTCCAGCCTGTTCAACCTGCTGGCGATCATCGGTGGCATGGCGGCGTTCCGCCCGTTTCCGCTGCCCGAATCCTTCGTCCGGCTGGAATTGCCGACTGCACTGGCGTTCGTCGTGGTGCTGTACCCGCTGTTGCGCGGCGATCTGCGCATCAGCCGGGGCGAAGGCGGTGTATTGCTCGCGGCGTTCGCGGGCTGGGTCGTGCTGGAGCTTGCTTTGCTGGGCTGATCAGTCGGCCGGTGGAACGGGCGGCGGAGGTTCGCCCGCGGCGTGGTCCTGCTCCGAAGGCAGCGGCGGACGTTCGGCCATCTTCAGTGACAGCGCGGCCTTCGCCATCAGGTGCGCGCTGATCGGCGCGGTGATGAACAGGAATGCGGTGACCAGCAGTTCGCGTGGTTGTGGATCCTGCCCGAGGAACAGGTGATAGCTCACCGAAGCCAGCAGCACGCAGCCCACGCCCAGCGTGCTGGCCTTGGTCGGCGCGTGCAGGCGCTTGAAGAAGTCCGACAGCTTCAGCAAGCCGTACGAACCGACCAGGATGAAGAAGCTGCCGCTGGCGAGCAGCACGACGACCAGCACGGCGACGAGCCAGCTCATTCGACGATGTCCCGGCGCAGGATGTATTTGCTCAGCACGACCGTGCCCACGAAGCCGAGCATCGCGATGATCAGTGCCGCCTCGAAATAGATCGCCGTGTCCAGGTACAGGCCGAACAGCATCAGCTCGGCGATGGTCGCCACGAACAGCGTATCGAGCGCGAGGATGCGGTCGGGCACGGTCGGCCCGCGCAGCAGCCGCACCAGCGCCAGCAGCATCGCGAGGCCGACGACATGCATCGACACCACGATGGCGGCCGAGATGAGGGAAGCGGGCGTCACGGGAATATCTCCATCAGCGGCGTCTCGTAGCGTTGCTTGATCTGATCGATCACCACCTGCGGATCCTTCAGGTTGAACACGTGCACCAGCAGGTGCCGGCGATCCTCCGACAGCACGGCCGAGACGGTGCCCGGCGTCAACGTGATGATGCTGGTCAGCGCGGCGATGCCGTGGATGTTGGCGATGTCCAGCGGCACCCAGATGAAACCCGGCGTGATGCGCGATTCGCTGCCGAGCACCCGGCGTGCGACTTCGATGTTGGAGTGCACGATGTCCCAGCCGAGAATCCACATCATGCGCGGCACGCTGCGCAGGCGGCCGATGCGGGCGAATTCGCGATCCAGCCGCGCGGCGAACAGCGGCACGACGAACGCGAGCAGCAGCGCCATCACCGTATGGCCCCAGCTGATCTCCGAGTTCATCAGCAGCCAGAAGCTGAAGACGACGATGCTCAGCGGCAAGGAAGGGATCCAGCGTCTCATGATCGTTACCTCAGCACCGGCGGCTGCTGGCGGACGTGTTCGATATACGTCGGTGGCGACTGCAACTGTTCTGCCGCTGCACGCGTGTAATCGAGGATGGGCGCAGCGGCGAGCGTCATCGCCACGCCGTAGCCGATCAGCAGCCATGTCGCGGCCGTTTCCAGCGAACGCGCGGGCGCTTCGGTGGCCTGCCGCGGGCCGGTCTGCACCGGTGCCGATCTGGCATCGGCAGGCGTGCGCCAGAACAGGCGCGTGCCCGCGCGCGATACGCCGACCAGAATCAGGAAACTGCTGGCCAGCAGGACGATCCAGACGCCCCGGTGCTCCACCGTCGCCAGCAGCAGGGCGAGCTTGCCGACGAAGCCCGACAGCGGCGGCAGTCCGGCCAGCGAGATCGCCGCAATCAGGAACAGGATGCCCGGGAGCGTGCGACCCATGACCGGCTGCACGCGATCGTTGCGATCGCCCGCCGCGCCGCGGCGGCGGCGCACGAGATCGGCGATCAGGAAAAGCGCCGCGCCGGCGAACGTGCTGTGGGCCAGGTAGTACAAGCCGGCACCGGTCGCCGCTTCATCCGCCACCGCGAACGCAATCACCAGCGTGGCGGCGGACGCGAGCACGAGATACGCGGCGAGCATGCGCAGCTTTACGGCAGCCATCACGCCGAGCGACGCCAGCGCGAGCGTCGCCACGCCTGCCGGTAGCAGCCAAGGCCACGCGAAGCCGGCCAGTTCGCCGGCCGACGTTCCGAACAGCAGCGAACACGTGCGCAGCAGGGAATACAGCCCCACCTTGGTCATCACCGCGAACAGCGCCGCCACGGGCGCCGGTGCATGCGTATAGGTGTCCGGCAACCAGAGATACACCGGCAGCAATGCCGCCTTGATGCAGAACACCAGCAGGAGCAAGCCGCCGGCCGCCTGGATCAACACCAGATCCCCGGCCGGCGCCTGCGCGATGCGGCTGGCCATCTCCGCCATGTTGAGCGTGCCGAGCAGCCCGTACAGCAGGCCCAGCGCCATCAGGAACAGGGTCGAGCCGGCGATGTTGACGCTGACATAGTGGAATCCCGCGCGCATGCGCTCGCCACGTCCACCGCTGAGCAGCAGGCCGTACGAGGCAATGAGCAGGACCTCGAAGAACACGAACAGGTTGAACAGGTCGCCGGTCAGGAAGGCACCGTTCAAGCCCATCAGCTGGAACTGGAAGAACGCATGGAAATGCGGCGCGCGGCGATCCCAGCCGGCACAGGCGTGGAGCAGGCAGGCGGCCGCCAGCAGGACGCCGACCAGCACCATCCACGCCGACAGCCGATCCACCATCAGGCTGATGCCGAGCCGCGCCGGCCAATCGCCCAGCAGATAGACCAGCACGCGGCCCTGATCCACTTCATGCAGCAACGCGCACGCAACGGACAACTGCGTGGCGATCGAAACCCAGGCGATGGCGCGCTGTGGCGCCATGCCGTAGCGCCGGCGCTCGGCGAGCAGGGCCAGCGCGCCGGCCAGCAAGGGCACCAGCACCGCCCACATCGGCAGGTGGTTCATGGCTTGCTCCTGCGCTTGAGCAGGCGGCTCGCGCGGCGCTGTTCGCCGACGCTGCCATCCACGTGATCGGAGCCACTGTCGCCGCGGCTGCGCACCGCGATGACGATGCTGACCGCGGTCATCGCGAAGGCGATGACGATCGCCGTCAGCACCAGCGCCTGCGGCAGCGGATCGGTGTAATGCGCCAGCGTGTTCGGCAGCCCGTCGCGCAGCACCGGCGGCTTTCCGGACACCACGCGTCCGCTGGCGAAGATCAGCAGGTTGGTCGCGTACGAGAGCAGCGTCATGCCGAGGATCACGTCGAACATGCGTGCGCGCAGCATCAGATAGACGCCGGACGCGGTGAGCATGCCGATGGCGCTGGCGATGGCGAGTTCCATCAGGATTCGACCTCCCCGGTGCGCAGAGAACGACCGGCCGGATCAATCACCCCCGCGACCGCAACGCGCGTCCGCGAAGGCTTGATGGTGCCCATCATCGAAAGAATCAGCATCGCGCCGCCGAAGACCACGAGATACACGCCCAGATCGAAGCCCATCGCACTGGTCAGTTCCAGTTCGCCGATCAGAGGCAGCGTCCAGCCGACATGGCCGCTGGTGAGGAAGGGATAGCCGAGCAGCATCGGCGCCAGTCCGGTTGCGCCCGCGGCGAGCAACCCGATGCCGATGCAGCGGACGTAGTCGAAACCGAAGCGCGATTCCACCGAGGCCGCGCCCTGTATGACGTACTGGATCAACAGCGGAACGGCGAGCACGAGGCCGGCGATGAAGCCGCCTCCCGGCGCGTTGTGCCCGCGCAGGAAGAGGAAGAACGACACCGTGAGCGTGAGCGGGAACATGAGCTGCGCAAGATCCGCCGGCACGGGCAGGGCGATTGGCGGGCCGGGCATGACCTTGTCCGGCGCCAGCCGTGCGCGCCGCAGCAGCGCATGCACGAGCAGCGCGGCAATGCCGAACACGGTGATCTCGCCGAAGGTATCGAAGCCGCGGAAGTCGACGAGGATGACGTTCACCACGTTGCGGCCGAACGCCTCCGGCAGCGCGCGCGCCAGCATTTCCTCGCCGATGCCAGCAGGCGGCCGCGTCATCACGGCATAGGCGAGCACGGCAATGCCGATGCCGGCGGTCAGCGCGATCACGATGTCGCGCCAGCGCCGCAGGCGATCACGCTCGGGTGGCGAACGGAAGGGCAGGTAATGCATGCCGAGCAACAGCAGTGGCAGCGTCACCATCTCCACCAGCAATTGCGTCAGTGCGAGATCCGGAGCGGACAGGAACACGAAGGTCAGGCTGACGGCGAGCCCCGCGCCGCCGAGCAGGATCAGCGCGACCAGGCGCCGGCGATACCAGCGCAGCGCCACCACCGAACAGGCAATCAACACGATCCACAGCACCCAGCCCACCGCCGGCATCGGTTGCGGCGGCTGCCAGCGCAGGGCCGCACCGCCCGACAGGAACGGCGCCGACGCGACGAGGATGGCGGCCAGCACCACCCACGCGAGACTGCGCTGCACGCTGCCGTTGGCGATTCGGTGGGTCATGCGCTCGGCCACGCCGAACAGCGTTTCAACGTTGAACAGGAAAATGCGGCGGCCGAGCGAACTGCGCACGATGGCATGCAGATCCAGCAGACGGCGCAGGCCGAGATAGAGCAGCGTGCCGCCGACCAGGCTGACCGCGCTCATCAGCAACGGCAGGTTCCAGCCGTGCCACACCGACAGGCTGTATTGCGGCAGTTCGCCGCGCAGCGTGCCGCGGACCGCAGCTTCCAGAATCGGCGCGATGGTCCAGCCGGGCACGATGCCGACAATGAGGCAGAGCACGACGAGGATCTCCACCGGGATCTTCATCCAGCGCACCGGTTCGTGGGGCTCCACGGCGATATCGCGCGGCCCTTGCCCGAAGAAGGTGTCATGCACGAAACGCAGGCTGTAGGCGACGGCGAAAATGCCGGCGAGCACCGCGATGAGGCTCATGAGCGTACGCATCGTGTCGTGCGCGCGCGACATGTCCAGGGTTTCGGCGAAGAACATTTCCTTCGACAGGAACCCGTTGAGCAGCGGCACGCCGGCCATCGCGAGGCTGGCGATGATCGCCAGCGTGCTGGTGACCGGCAGCCATCGCCGCAGGCCGCCGAGCCGGCGCATGTCGCGTGTGCCGGTTTCGTGGTCGATGATGCCGGCCGCCATGAACAGCGACGCCTTGAACAGCGCATGGTTGAGGATGTGGAACAGGCCAGCGACGACGGCCATCGGCGTGGACAGCCCGAACAGCAGCGTGATCAGGCCCAGATGCGAAATCGTCGAATACGCCAGCAAGCCTTTGATGTCCTGCTGGAAGATGGCGTTCCAGGCGCCAAGCAGCAGCGTGATCGCGCCGATCGTGCTGACCAGGTAGAAGAACAGTTCGCTGCCGGCGAGCGCGGGGTGCAGCCGCGCAAGCAGGAACACGCCCGCTTTCACCATCGTGGCCGAATGAAGATAGGCCGAGACCGGCGTCGGCGCCGCCATCGCATGCGGCAGCCAGAAGTGGAACGGGAACTGCGCGCTCTTGGTGAAGATGCCGGTCAGCACGAGGGTCAGCATCAACGGATAGGCGGCGTGCGCGCGGATCCGTTCCCCGGCCGCCAGGATGTCATCCAGTTGGAAGCTGCCGGCGATGTGTCCCAGCAGTATCGCGCCGGCAAGCAGCGCAAGCCCGCCGCCGCCGGTGATTGCCAGCGACATGCGCGCACCCTCGCGTGCGTCCGCGCGCGAGTGCCAATAACCGATCAGCAGGAACGAGCTGATGCTCGTCAGTTCCCAGAACACCACCAGCAGGATCAGATCGCCGGACAGCACCACGCCGAGCATCGATCCCATGAACAGCAGCAGATACGCGTACAGGCGCGCGGCGGAATCCTTGTGGCCCAGGTAGTAGTGCGCGTACATCACCACCAGCGCGCCGATCGCCAGCACCAAGCCGGCGAACGCCCATGCCAGGCCGTCCACGCGCAACGTGAAGGCGATGCCGAACTGAGGCATCCACGCCTGGCGCCACTGCAGGATCTGGCCGTCGAGCACGGCCGGCGTCATCAGCGCCAGCATCGCCAGGCCCGCCAGCGGCGCGCCGGCAGCTAGCCAGGCAAGATTGCCGCGCGAGGCCGTCCGCCCGAAAAACACGATCAGGGCGAACACGAACGGAAGGCACAGCAGGGGAAGCAGCAAGGAAGACACTCGTCGTCGTTTTCCGTGGCGGGTGCGGTTTCGAGTGTAACAGGCGGGTGCGGCGCACCTGCGTGTGTGGCTATGCTGTGCCGATGCGCCGAGCGAATCGGCTGGAGCCGCGGATGTCTTCAATGCAACGCCACGCACTGGTTTTCGGTGGAACCGGCCAGATCGGTGCGGTCCTGCTGCAACGCCTGCACGCCGAAGGCTGGCGCGTGGATGCGCTGTCGCGCACGGAGCAGCACTCATCCGCCACCTTGCAGTGGCATCGCGGTGATTTCGCTTCCATGCCGTCGTTGCCGGACACGGTGGACGTGATCATCAGCGCCGGCCCCTTGGATCTGTTCGCGGCGTGGTATGCCGGATCACCCATCGTGTGCCCCCGCATCATTGCGTTCGGATCCACCAGCCTGGAGACCAAGCGCGATTCCGCCGACGAAGCCGAACGCAATCTCGCCGGCCGATTGCAGCACGCGGAGCAACGCGTGTTCGATGCCGCCCGGGCGCGCGGCGCCACGGCGACCTTGTTGCGTCCCACGCTGGTGTATGGCGCGGGACGCGATCGCAGCTTGAGCCGGATTGTCGAGATGGCGCGGCGGCGCGGGTTCTTCCTGCTGCCGCGTGACGCCATCGGCCTGCGCCAGCCGGTGCACGTCGCCGATCTTGCGGACGCGGCGATGGCGGTGATCGACGTACCCGGGACATTCGGCCAGCGCTATGCACTGCCGGGCGGGGAAACGCTCGCCTATCGCGACATGGTGGCGCGCACGCTGCGCGGTGTGCAGCCGCCTCCGCGCCTGCTCCTGCTGCCGTCGAATCTGTTCCGCGTCGCGCTGGCACTGGCGCGTGCCTCGGGGGCGGCAAAGGGACTGGGTGACGCCGCCGTCGCACGCATGCGCGAGGATCTGGTGTTCGACATCACGCCGGCGCGGCGCGACTTCGGCTATGCGCCGCGCGCCTTCGAACCCGATGTGGAAAAACGTTGAGCGGCTGCGCTCAGTACTTCCAGCCCATCACGCGGTAGAAGCTCGCCACGACCCACGCCGGAGCAATCAATGCGCGAGCGGGATCGAACGACGGACTGGCATCGCGCGCTTCCAGGCGCAGGCCGAGGAGATGCACGATCCACGCCGGCACGAACACGGCCAGCGCCAGCCAGAACAGGTTATGCAGGCCGAGCACGCTTTCCAGCCAGCGTGTGAACCACGCCATCGCGATGAACATGCCCAGCAGGCCCAGGCCGAGCGAACGCGACATCCGGTTGTAGAACGACCACGCCGCGAACATCGCCAGCGCCGCCCATACGCCGGATTTCATCCACGTGCCGAACACCGGGATGCACCACAGCAACGCGACGGCGGTCCACACCAGCACGGGGACGACGATCAGGTGGAGCCGGCGGTTGGCTTCATTGCGGAAGCCGTCCGCATACCGGGCCAGCCAGCGTTCCACCGGACGTTGAGCCGTCGCGTTCATTCACTTCCCCCGACGCTGCGCGCGCAGCCGGGCGTCGAGGATAGCGCGCACCGGCGCATCGCC
>JAEZYE010000024.1 GCA_023419315.1 Pseudomonadota bacterium | reverse complement strand
CCATCTATGTTGGCCGTCAGATATGGAATCGCAGCAGATGGGTCAAGCATCCAGACACTGGGCGGCGCGTCCGTCAAGAGCGTCCTGAAAGCGAATGGGTTGTGACGGAGCACCCAGACCTGGCGATTGTAGAAATTGCCATTTGGGAGCGTGCGCAACGTCGCATGGGAAGCGGTCGTCAAACACACGTGCGTGCTGGACGGCGACCCAAACATCTGCTGTCGGGTTTGCTTCGCTGCGAACTGTGTGGCGGCCCACTCGTGGTGATCGATCTCTATCGATACGGGTGCGGCACACACAAGGATCGTGGAGATGCCGCATGTCCCAACAGGCTCCGCCTTCCCCGCAAGTCTGCCGAGGCGGCACTGCTCGCGGGCATCCAGGAACAACTGCTTTCCGAAGAAGCGTTCCAAGCCGCCCAGCGTGCGGTGCAGGCCGCACTGAAAAAGGCTGCTCCGAACACAGCAGCCCTTGAGCGCCGCCTAGAGCGCAACGAACGCGAAAGGGAGAACATTCTTGCGGCCATCCGCGCGGGAATACTCACCGCATCCACGAAGGCCGAGTTGGAGCGCGCCGAGGCCGCGTGTGAGACCTCCCGCCGCGACCTCGCCGCGGCGCGGGCGCAAACCCCTGCACGCATGCTTCCCCGACTGAGGGAACGTTGGGAGGCTGTTACGCGCGACCTCGCCGCTCGCGGCAAGGATCTTCCTCGAGCGCGCGAAGCAATCAGGGAACTCCTCGGGGACAACATCATCGTCCGAAACGAAAACGGCGACCTCGTTGCCGAGATCGCCGATTCGTCTGATGCGCAGATAACTGTGGTAGCGGGGGCAGGATTTGAACCTGCGACCTTCGGGTTATGAGCCCGACGAGCTGCCAGACTGCTCCACCCCGCAGCAGAAGCGGAATTATGGGGATGTTGCAGAAATTATGCAAGCCTTCCCATGCATAAACCCAATCACTCAGCCAGAAAATGCCTGCTGGCAGAGCGACATGATCGGATTCCATGCCAGGCCCAGCGCGAACAACGCCAATGCATTCACGCCGAACACGATCGGAACAACGCGATCCTGCCGCGCCGGATGACGTTCGCCAACCGGTTCGTCGAAATACATCACCTTGATGACGCGCAGGTAATAGAACGCGCCGATGACGGCACACATCACGCCGAGAATCGTCAGCCACAGGAAGCCGCCCTTCAGCGCCGCGCCGAGGACCACCAGCTTCGCCCAGAATCCAAGGAACGGCGGGACGCCGGCCAGTGAGGCCATCACGCACAGCACCAGGCCTGCCTGCCACGGATTGCGTGCATTCAAGCCCTTGAAGTCTTCGATCCTGTCGGCCTCGAAACCTTGCCGCGACAGGACGACGATGGCGCCGAATGCAGCCGCCGACATCAATGCGTACGCGATCGCGTAGAACAGGGCAGCGGCGTAACCGGTTTCGTTGCCACCCGCCAGACCGACCAGCAGGAAGCCGACGTGCGACACGGTCGAATAGGCCAGCATGCGCTTGAGGTTGGTCTGCGCGATGGCGATCAGGTTGCCGATGATCAGCGAAGCCGCAGCCAGTCCCGCAATCAGCCACTGCCATTGCTCCATCAGCGGGCCGACGCCATCCGCGAGAACGCGATAGGCCATGCCGAACGCGGCCAGCTTGGGACCGGCGCTGATGAACAGGGTGATCGGCGTGGGCGCGCCCTGGTACACGTCAGGCAGCCACATGTGGAACGGCGCGGCACCGAACTTGAACGCAATGCCCGCCACCATGAAGACCATGCCGGTCAGGAGCAACGTGCGCTCACCGCTGTCCGCAATCGCGGCGTGGATTGCTGGCAGATCCAGTGATCCGGTGCCGCCGTAGATCAGCGACATGCCGTACAGCAGCAGACCGGAGGCAAGCGAACCGAGCACGATGTACTTCATCGCCGCTTCCGCGGAGAGACCGTCTTCGCGGTTCAGGGCGACAAGGGCGTACGAACACAGCGCAAGCAGTTCCAGGCCGAGGTACACCATGACCAGACTGCCCGCGGACACCATCATCATCATGCCGACGGTGGCGAAGAGCACCAGAACCGGCACCTCGCCAGCGTAGAGCTTGCGCTCGCGCAGGTAGGGCCACGCATAGATCAGTGACAGCGCACTCACCAGCAGGATCGCAAGCTTGGTGACATTGGCCATGACGTCGCGGACGAACATGCCGTTGAACACCGTGCCCACGCCACCGACGTTGCACCAGACCATCACCAGCGCGGCCACCAGCGTGAGCAGCGCGAGGACATGGGTGATGACGCGCTGGCGCTCGCTGAGGAACAGATCCAGTATCAGCAGCGCGAACGCACCGGCGAGCAGCACGAGTTCCGGCAGCAGCGGCAGCAAATCGGTGGCGGCGGGGAGCATCGACGTGGTCATCATTCTTCCTTACAGCTTGCTGTTGGCGAGCTGCATCGCCAGTTGCGCAATCGACGGTTCCATCAGATCGGAAAGCGGCTTGGGATAGACACCGATCGCCAGCACGCCCAGCGCGAACACGCCCAGCACCAGCACTTCGCGGGCATTGATGTCCTTGAGCTCGGCCACGTGCGAGTTGGCGACTTCGCCGTACAGCACGCGCTTGATCAGCCACAGCGTGTACGCGGCGCCGATGATCAGCGTGAGCGCTGCCAGCAGGGCAATGAACGGATGCTGCTGGAAACTGGCCACGATGACCATGAACTCGCCAACGAAGCCGCTTGTGCCCGGCAGGCCGGAATTAGCCATGCCGAACAGGACGAAGAACACCGCGAACCAGGGCATGACATTCGCCACGCCGCCGTAATCCTTGATCATGCGGGTGTGCATGCGGTCGTACAGCACGCCGACACAGGAGAACATCGCACCGGACACGAAGCCATGCGAAATCATCTGCATCATCGCGCCCTGCAGGCCGAGGCGTGCGCCATCCAGGTTGCCCTGGTCACGCACCAGCGCGAACGCAATGAAGATGCCCAGCGTGACGAAGCCCATGTGCGAAACGGACGAGTACGCGATGAGCTTCTTCATGTCGTCCTGCACCAGCGCGACCAGGCCCACATACACCACGCCGATCAGCGAAAGCACGATGACGAACATCGCGAACTCGTGGCCGGCGTCCGGCACGATCGGCAGACTGAAACGGAGGAATCCGTAGCCGCCAATCTTCAGCATGATTGCAGCCAGGATGACGGAGCCGGCTGTCGGCGCTTCCACGTGGGCATCCGGCAGCCACGTGTGCACCGGGAACATCGGCACCTTGACCGCGAATGCGATCAGGAAAGCGAAGAAGAGCCAGGTCTGCTCCTTGGCATTCAACGGAAGCGCATACAGATCCGAAAGCGCGAAGCTGCCGCTCTTCAGGTACAGGTAGATCAACCCGATCAGCATGAACACCGAGCCGAGGAACGTGTACAGGAAGAACTTGATCGAAGCGTAGATGCGACGTGGACCGCCCCAGACACCGATGATCAGGAACATCGGGATCAGCATGCCTTCGAAGAAGACATAGAACAGCATCGCATCGAGCGCGCAGAACACGCCGACCATCAAGCCTTCGAGGAACAGGAAGGCCGCCACATGCTGGCTCACGCGCTTCTCGACCGAGGTCCACGCACCGATCAGCGCCAGCACCGTCGTCAGCGTCGTCAGCACGATCAGCGCGACGGAGATGCCATCGGCGCCGAGCGCGTACCAGATGTTGAAGGTCGGAATCCACGCATGGCGTTCAACGAACTGCATGCCGGGATTGGCGAAGTCGAATCCCGTCAACAGCGGCAGGCTCGCCACGAAGGTCAGCAGCGCCACACCGAGCGCCACCCAGCGGGCGGCATTGGCGCGACGGTTCCCCAAGGCAAGGACCAGCGCACCGCCGAGAATCGGCAGCCAGATCAGAGTGCTTAGCAAAGGCCAGTTCGACACGAGAGATATCCGTTAGTTCAGCGCCAGGGCGTCATTGCCGGGCATTACTGCCAAAACCGAATGAGCACGGCCAACAGTGCAATCAGGCCGAGAATCATCGCGAAGGCGTAGTGATAGAGGAAGCCGGACTGCGTACGGCGCAACAGGTTCGCGGCCAGATCCACCAGGCGCGCGCTGCCGTTCACGGCGACACCGTCGATGAGGTGGGTGTCGACCGCACGCGACGCCTTGCCCAGCTTGACGCCGCCGCCGGCCAGACCTTCGATCCAGAGCGTGTCCATGCCGTATTTGTTCTCGAGAACGCGCACCGGCCAGGAGAACATGTTGCGCAGGCGGCCCGGGAGTTCCGGCTTGAACAGGTACAGGAACGTCGCCAGCGCGAAGCCCGCCAACGCCAGCCAGAACGGCGGCGCCTGCATGCCATGCAGCGCGTACTTCACGGGGCCGTGCCAGAACTCCGCCTTCAATGCGGCGACGGTATCCGAGGCGGGCACGATGAAATCGATGGCGCCAAGGAAGAACGGCGTCTGCTCGTGATGACCGGTCCAGTCGGTGCCGAACAGCATCGGACCAATGGTGAAGAAGCCGATGAAGATCGACGGGATCGCCAGCAGGATCAGCGGCAGCGTCACCACCCAAGGCGATTCGTGCGGCTCGTGCACGCCGTGATGACCGTGGTCGTCGTGGTGCCCGTCCGCATGCGCATCATGTCCATGCGCCTCGTCATGGTGATCGTGACCGTGCGCGTCATGCCCGTCGCGGAAACGCTCCTTGCCGAAGAAGGTCAGGTACAGCAGGCGGAAGCTGTAGAAACTGGTGACGAACACGCCCAGCAGCACCGCCCAGTAGGCGTAGTGGGCCACCCACTCGCTCGGGCCATTGATGCCCTGCGCCATCGCGCCGAGCTCGCTGACCTTCTCGGCGAACTCGCCAGCCTTGTGCTGATGCTCCGCCACCGCCTCGATGATCGTGTCCTTCGAGTAGAAACCGGAGAAGAACGGCGTGCCCACCAGGGCCAGCGTGCCGATCAGGCTGGTGATGAACGTGATCGGCATGTACTTGCGCAGGCCACCCATGCGGCGCATGTCCTGCTCGTGATGCATGCCGATGATCACGGAACCGGCGGCCAGGAACAGCAACGCCTTGAAGAACGCATGCGTCATCAGATGGAACACGGCGGCCGAGTAGGCCGACGCGCCCAGCGCCACCGTCATGTAGCCCAGCTGCGAGAGCGTGGAGTACGCGACGACACGTTTGATGTCGTATTGCACGATACCGATGAGGCCGGTGAAGAACGCCGTCGTCGCACCGATGAAGAGCACGAAATCCAGCGCCGTCTGCGACAGCTCGAACAACGGCGACATGCGCGCGACCATGAAGATGCCGGCAGTCACCATCGTCGCGGCGTGGATCAGCGCGGAGATGGGGGTCGGGCCTTCCATCGAATCCGGCAGCCACACATGCAGCGGCACCTGCGCGGACTTGCCCATTGCACCGATGAACAGGCAGATGCAGATCACGGTGGCACTCGACCAGACCACCGGCTCGCTCAACACCTGCCAGGTGTTGCCGAACAAGGTGATCGCGCCCGACCACACCGGCATCTGTCCGCCCGGGAGCAAGGTGGCGTTCGCGAAGACCGTCGCGTAGTCCAACGTGCCGAACAGGAACAGCACCGCGGCGATGCCCAGCAGGAAACCGAAGTCGCCCACGCGGTTGACCAGGAACGCCTTGAGGTTCGCGAAGATCGCTGTCGGTCGCTTGAACCAGAAGCCGATCAGCAGGTAGGACACCAGGCCGACCGCTTCCCAGCCGAAGAACAACTGGAGGAAGTTGTTGCTCATCACCAGCATCAACATGCTGAAGGTGAACAGCGAGATGTAGCTGAAGAAGCGCTGGTAGCCGGGATCCTCGGCCATGTAGCCGATGGTGTAGATATGCACCAGCAACGACACGAACGTGACGACGACCATCATCATCGCCGTCAGCTTGTCGATCATGAAGCCGACATGCGCACCGAAATTGCCGACCTGGAAGAACGTGTAGACGTTCTGGTTGAACGGCGACGCGCCCTGCCCGACCAGCTGGTACAGCACCCAGCAGGAAAGCGCGCAGCTGACGGCGACGCCCAGGATGGTGACGATATGCGCGCCCGCACGGCCGACCTGGCGACCGAACAGACCGGCGATGGCGCTGCCCAGCAGCGGCGCCAGCACGATGGCCAGCAGCACATGCTTGGAAATGGCCGGCAGCGCGGCAATGGGTTCCAGACCTGTCATGGATGCATCAGCCTTTGAGCGAATCGACTTCGGCCACGTCAATCGTGCGCCGGGTACGGAACAGGGTGACCAGGATGGCCAAGCCGATCGCCGCTTCCGCGGCGGCCACCGTGAGGATGAAGAACACGAAAATCTGGCCGGCGGCATCGCCGAGTTCGCGCGAGAACGCAACGAAGTTGATGTTGACCGACAGCAGCATCAGTTCGATCGACATCAGCAGCACGATGACATTCTTCCGGTTGAGGAAGATGCCGGCCAGGCTGATGCAGAACAGCACGGCGCCGAGCGCCAGCAGGTGACCCAGGCTGATCATGCGTTGCCCTCCCCTTCGTTGACGGCGCGAGCGGGCTTTTCGGCCTGCATCTTGACCATGCGCAGACGATCCGACGCCTTCACGCGCGACTGCTCCGAAGGATCCTGGTGCTTGGTGCCTTCGCGCTTGCGCAGCGTCAGCATCACCGCCGCGACGACGGCGACGGTCAGGATGACGGCCGCGAATTCGAACGGCAGCAGGAACTTGGTGAACAGGGTGCGCGCGAGCCACGTGGTGTTCGAGACATCCGCCGCGGCAGCCGCAGCGTTGTCCGGGAACGCGGTCACGGAGCGCGCCTTGATGCCGATCAGCATCAGCATCTGCACCAGCATCGCGACGGCCACGACCAGGCCCACCGGCAGGAACCGGACCCAGCCTTCACGCAGCTTCGCGACATCGATGTCGAGCATCATGACGACGAACAGGAACAACACCATCACCGCGCCGACATACACGAGGATCAGTGCGACACCGAGGAACTCGGCCCCCACCAGCAACCACACGCATGCGATCGAGAAGAACGTCAGGATGAGGCACAGCACGGCGTGCACCGGGTTGCGCACGCTGATCACCGCACCTGCGGCAACGACGGCCGTGGCGGCGAAGATCCAGAAAGCGATATTTACCCAATCCATTTCTCGGACCTCAGCGGAATGCGGCGTCGGCGGCGCGACGCTCGGCGATTTCGGCTTCCAGCCGATCGCCCAGCGCCAGCAGCTGCGGCTTGGTGACGATGTTCTGGCCACGCTTGTCGAAGTGGTATTCCAGGACATGCGTTTCGACGATCGAGTCAACCGGGCAGCTTTCCTCGCAGAAACCGCAGTAGATGCACTTGAACAGGTCGATGTCGTAGCGGGTCGTGCGACGCGTACCGTCTTCGCGCGGCGCCGAGTCGATCGTGATGGCGAGCGCCGGGCAGACCGCCTCGCACAGCTTGCAGGCGATGCAGCGTTCCTCGCCATTCGGATAGCGGCGAAGCGCATGCAGGCCGCGGAACCGCGGCGACTGCGGGAACTTCTCCATCGGGTACATCATCGTGTACTTGGGCTTGAACGCGTACTTCAACGTCAGCCACAAGCCGCCCAGGAGTTCCAGCAGCATCAGGCTCTTGAAGTAATGGATGACCTTGTTCATTACGTCAGACACCCTTCTCGAACACGCCAAAGAAAACCAGCAACGCCGTCACCGCGATCCAGAAGATCGTCAGCGGAATGAAGACCTTCCAGCCGAGGCGCATGATCTGGTCGTAGCGGTAGCGCGGGAAACTCGCGCGGAACCAGATATACGCGCTGGCGAAGAACAGCACCTTCATCAGCAGCCAGGGCCAGCCACCCACCCAGATCCAGTTGACCCACGGAGAAACATCGGCCGTGATCCAGCCCTGCAGCGGGCTCAGCCAGCCGCCCAGGAAGAAGAGTGAGACCAGGAAGCTGACCAGGATCATGTTGGCGTATTCGGCCAGGAAGAACAGCGCGAACGCCGCACCCGAATACTCGACCATGTGGCCTGCGACGATTTCCGATTCGCCTTCGACCACGTCGAACGGCGAGCGGTTGGTTTCGGCGACGCCGGACACCCAGTACACGATGAAGAGCGGGAACAGCGGCAGCCAGAACCATTCGAACAGGCCGTTGTTGCCGGCCTGCGCCATCACGATGTCGCTCAGGTTGAGGCTGCCCGCGGCGATCAGCACCCCGACCAGCGCGAAGCCCATCGCGATTTCGTAGGAAACCACCTGCGCGGCCGAACGCATCGCACCGAGGAACGCGTACTTCGAGTTCGATGCCCAGCCGGCGATGATGATGCCGTACACGCCCAGCGAGGTCATCGCCAGCAGGTACAGCAGGCCCGCGTTGGCGTTCGACAGTACGAGCTTGGCATCGAACGGCACCACGGCCCACGCGGCGAATGCCGGCGCCAGCGTGATCAGCGGCGCGAGGATGTACATCGTCTTCTGCGCGCTGCTCGGCTGGATCACTTCCTTGAAGAGCAGCTTGAACACGTCGGCGAAGGCCTGGAAGATGCCCATGCCGACGTACATCGGACCGTGGCGCACGTGCATCCAGCCAATCAGCTTGCGTTCCCACACGACATAGAACGCCACCGCGATGATGACCGGCACGGCGATCGCCAGGATCTTCAGCACGATCCACAAAGCGATACCGATGTCGCCCAGCGCGAAAAACCATTCGCGCAGCGGACCCACCGCATTGATCAACAACTCGTTCATGCGCTCACCACCGTCACACGTCCGGCGCCCAGCGGCGCGGTCGCGCCGTAGCCACTCTCAATCCAGGCACACCCTTGGGCCACGCGCGCATCGACCACGACCGGCAGCGTCGCGGTGCCGTTGGCGGCGCCGACTTTCGCCATGCGGCCTTCGGCAACGCCGGCCTGCTGCGCGTCGGCCGGATTCAGTACCAGGCGCGCGCCCGTGTTGAGCGGATGCGCCTGCAAGGCTTCGGCTCGGCGGACCGTGCCGTCGGTGCGATAGATCGCGGCACTGACCGCCAGTTCCAGGCCCTCACCGGAAACCGACGGCGTGGCCGACTTGGCCAACGCAACCTGCGGCGCGGTGCCCATCAATGCGCGCACGCCGGCGAGATCAGTGAAATCGAACGACGGCAACTGGAGCTCACCACCCAATGCACGCAGGACACGCCAGCCTTCGCGTGCTTCGCCCGGCAGTTTGCCGGCAGCCTGCGTGTGCTGGTCGACACCATCCAGATTCGTCAGGGTCGCTTCGATTTCCGGCAACGCACCAATCGGCAGGATCACGTCCGCGAAATCGCGCGTCGACTTGCAGGCGAAGTGACTGAACGCCACCACCTTCGCAGCCGACAGTGCACGCGCCGAGGCCGGCGTGTCCGCAAAATCCAGACCCGGCTCGATGCCGTAGATGACGTAGGCCTTGCGCGGCTCGGCGAACATGCCGGCGACATCGCGTCGCGAGGGCAGCACGCCCTGTCGGGCCAGGCCGATGGCGTTGGCGCCCTGCGGAATGCGGCACAGCTTCGCACCCGTCGCGGCGGCGAAATCGCGGGCCGCCGAACGCAGCGTCGCGGCTTGCGGATGGTTTTCCACCAGGCCGCCCACCAGCAGCACGGCATAGTTGCCGGACTTCGCCACATCCTGCAGTGCGGCGTCATTCAACGCGGCGGCCAGACTGGACGGCGGCGCGATGTGCTTGCCTGCGATGCCGAACGCGAAATCGAAGTCGACCGGATTGACGACATGGACTTTCGCGCCCTTGCGCTGCGCCTTGCGGATGCGCTGGTGCAGCAACGGCAATTCGTGGCGGATATTGCTGCCGAACACGATGATGACGTCGGCTTTTTCGATGTCCGCGACCGGCGCCTGGAAGGCTTCGGCCACTGCGCCATCGGAGAAGTCGCGATTGTTGATGCGGTGATCGAGATTGCCGCTTCCCAGTCCCGAAGCAAGCCGCGCCAGCAGCGCGCCCTCTTCGTTCGAGGTCGCCGGATGCACGAGCACGCCCAGATCGTCGCCGCCCTGCTCGCGCAGGATGGCGGCGGCGGCGGCAAGACCGTCGGCCCAGGAAACCTCCCGCCACTCGCCATTGATCTTCTGCAGCGGCTTGATCGCGCGATCGTCGCTGTAGAGACCCTGGTGCGAATAGCGATCGCGATCGGACAGCCAGCACTCGTTGACCGCTTCGTTCTCGCGCGGAACCGCGCGCAGCACCTGGCCACGGCGGGAATGGAAGAACAGGTTCGAGCCCATCGCGTCGTGGTAGCCGATGGATTCCCGCGCAATCAGTTCCCACGGGCGTGCGCGGAACTGGAACACCTTGTTGGTCAGCGCGCCGACCGGGCAGACGTCGATGACGTTGCCGGAAAGTTCGGTCGTCAGCGGCTTGCCGTCATAGGTGCCAATTTGCAGGTTTTCACCGCGATACATGCCGCCCAGTTCGTAGGTACCCGCGATGTCGGCGGTGAAACGGACGCAGCGCGTGCACTGGATGCAGCGGGTCATTTCCGTGGCGACCAGCGGACCGATGTCCTCGTCCGGCACGACGCGCTTGCGTTCCTGGAAGCGGCTCACCGAACGGCCGTAGCCAAGTGAGAGATCCTGCAGTTCGCACTCGCCGCCCTGATCGCAGATCGGGCAATCCAGCGGGTGGTTGATCAGCAGGAACTCCATGACGTTGCGCTGCGACTTCAATGCCTTTTCGCTGCGCGTGGCGATTTTCATGCCATCCATGACCGGCGTGGCGCAGGCCGGCGCCGGCTTGGGCATCTTCTCGACATCCACCAGGCACATGCGGCAGTTGGCGGCGATCGGCAGTTTCTCGTGATAGCAGAAACGCGGGATCGGAATGCCGGCCTTGTCGGCGGCCTGGATGATCATGGAACCCTTCGGCGCCGCGAGTTCGACGCCGTCGATGAAGACGGTGACGTGATCCGGCGGCAGGTTCGGATTTACGGGCTGCGCACTCATGCGGCCACCTTGCCTTCAATGACCGTGCCCGCGCGCTGGTCGTCGACCAGGAAACGCTTGTTGACGATCGCGTATTCGAATTCGTGCCAGAAATGACGCAGGAAACCCTGCACCGGCCAGGCGGCGGCTTCGCCGAAGGCACAGATGGTGTGGCCTTCGATCTGGCCGGCAGCGGCCTTCAGCATGTGCAGGTCGTCCAGCGTCGCCTTCTGCTCGGCAATGCGGGTCAGCATGCGATACATCCAGCCGGTGCCTTCGCGGCACGGCGTGCACTGGCCGCAGCTTTCCTTGAAGTAGAAGCGTGCGATCCGCTGGCATGCGCGCACCATGCACGTGGTGTCGTCCATCACGATGACCGCGCCCGAACCCAGGCCGGAACCGGCCTTCTGGATGCTGTCATAGTCCATCGTGAGGTCCATCATGACGTCGCCCGGAAGCACCGGCATCGATGAGCCGCCCGGGATCACCGCCTTGATGGTGCGGCCTTCGCGCATGCCGCCACACATTTCCAGCAGTTCGGCGAACGGCGTGCCCAGTCGGATTTCATGGTTGCCCGGCCGCGCCACATGGCCCGATACCGAAAACACCTTGGGACCGCCGTTGTTCGGCTTGCCCAGGTTGAGGAACCATTCCGCGCCATTGCGGATGATGGCCGGCACCGAAGCATACGTCTCGGTGTTGTTGATCGTCGTCGGCTTGCCGTACAGGCCGAAGTTGGCCGGGAACGGCGGCTTGAAACGCGGCTGGCCCTTCTTGCCTTCCAGCGACTCCATCAACGCGGTTTCTTCGCCGCAGATGTAGGCGCCCGCGCCCAGCGCATTGAAGATGTCGATATCGACGCCGGCGCCGAGAATGTTCTTGCCCAGCCAGCCATGCTTGTAGGCTTCGGCCGTCGCTTCTTCCAGATGCTCGAACGGCTCGTGGTGGAACTCGCCGCGCAGGTAGTTGTAGCCCACGGTGGAACCCGTCGCGTAGCACGCGATGGCCATGCCTTCGATGACGGCATGCGGATTGAAGCGCAGGATGTCGCGATCCTTCGCCGTGCCGGGTTCGGATTCATCCGAGTTGCAGAGGATGTACTTCTGCATGTCGCCCTTGGGCATGAAGCTCCACTTCAGGCCGGTCGGGAAGCCCGCGCCGCCGCGGCCACGCAGGCCGGACTGCTTGACCATTTCGACGACGTCCGCCGGCGGGATCTTCTCTTCGATGATCCGGCGCAGCGCACTGTAGCCCCCAGTCTTGAGGTAGTTCTCGTACGACCACGGCTTGTCGAAATGCAAGGTCGTGTAGACGACCTGATGTTCCTTCGGCGCCGGACCGACCGGGCCGTAGCCCTCGGAAGCGTGCGGATGATGTGCCATGCGCTTACTCCAACCCGTCCAGCAGCTCGTCGACCTGGGCCGGCGTCAGCTTCTCGTGATAGTGGCCGTTGATGACCACGACCGGCGCGCCGCAGCAGGCCGCCACGCATTCTTCTTCGCGCTTCAGGTATACACGGCCGTCAGCGGTGGACTCGCCCAGCTTGCAGCCGAGCTTCTGCTCGGCGTGCTTGACCAGATCTTCGGCACCATTGAGCCAGCAGCTGATGTTGGTGCAGAAGGCGACGTTGTTGCGGCCGACCTTCTCGGTTTCGAACATCGAATAGAAGCTCGCGACTTCGTAGGCCCACACCGGCGGGATGTCGAGATACTTGGCGACCGCGGCGATCAGCTCATCGCTGAGCCAGCCATCGTTCTGTTCCTGCGCGGCATGCAGGCCCTGCAGCACGGCGGAGCGCTTGCGGTCCGGCGGGAACTTGGTCAGCCAGTGATCGATGTGCGCGCGCGTCTTGTCGCTCAGCGCCACCAGGGGATCGACGTTCTGCGTCATTTCAAAATTGCCTGTGGCCCTCATCGGTCCACCTCACCAAATACGAGATCGTAAGTGCCAATCATGGCGACCACGTCGGGCAGCATGTGGCCGCGCACGATGGCATCCATGGAAGAAAGATGGGCGAAGCCCGGGGCGCGTACCTTCAGGCGGAACGGCTTGTTCGCGCCGTCCGACACCAGATAGCAGCCGAATTCGCCCTTCGGCGCTTCCACCGCCGCATAGGTTTCACCGGCGGGCACGCAATAGCCTTCGCTGAACAGCTTGAAGTGGTGGATCAAGGCTTCCATGTCGTCCTTCATCTCCTCACGCTTGGGAGGGGCGACCTTGAAGTTCTTCACCATCACCGGGCCGGGATTGGCCTTCAGCCACTTCACGCACTGGCTGATGATGCGGTTGGATTCGCGCATCTCGGCCACGCGGACGAGGTAGCGGTCATAGCAGTCGCCATTGACGCCGACCGGGATGTCGAAATCCACCGCGTCGTAACGCGCATACGGCTGCTTCTTGCGCAGATCCCAGGCGATGCCCGAACCGCGCAGCATCACGCCGGTCATGCCCCAGGCGCGCGCTTCTTCCGGCGAGATCACACCGATACCGACAGTGCGCTGCTTCCAGATGCGGTTGTCGGTGAGCAGGGTTTCGTACTCGTCGACACGCTTGGGGAACTCGCGGGTGAAATCCTCGAGGAAGTCCAGCAGCGAGCCTTCGCGCGCGCCGTTGAGGCGCTTGAGCGCATTGCCCTTGTGCCAGCGCGACTCCTTGTACTTCGGCATGCGATCCGGCAGATCGCGATAGACACCGCCGGGACGGTAGTAGGTGGCGTGCATGCGCGCACCGCTCACCGCCTCGTAGCAATCCATCAGTTCTTCGCGTTCGCGGAACGCATAGAGCATCACCGCCATTGCGCCGAGGTCGAGCGCATTGGAACCGATCCACATCAGGTGGTTGAGGATGCGGGTGATCTCGTCGAACATCGTCCGGACATACTGGGCGCGTTCCGGCGCTTCGATGCCCATCAGCGTTTCGATGGCACGCACGTAGGCGTGCTCATTGCACATCATCGACACGTAGTCGAGTCGATCCATGTAACCGATGGACTGGTTGAACGGCTTGGACTCGGCCAGTTTTTCGGTGCCGCGATGGAGCAGGCCAACGTGCGGATCCGCCCGCATCACCGTCTCGCCGTCCATTTCCAGGATCAGGCGGAGCACGCCGTGCGCGGCCGGATGCTGCGGGCCGAAATTCAGCGTGTAGTTGCGGATTTCCTGCTTGGCCTCGGTCGCGTTGCTGGCGAACGGCAGGGGGGACTGTTGCGTACTCATCACTTGCTGCCCTCGCCCGTGGCGGCTTCGCCCTGCGCGGTCTGGTAGCGCGCATCGTCACGAATGACGCGCGGCACGCCGACACGCGGCTCCACCGAGGTGACGGGTTCGTAGACCACGCGCTTCTTCTCTTCGTCGTAGCGGACTTCGACGTTGCCGATCAGCGGGAAATCCTTGCGGAACGGATGTCCCACGAATCCGTAGTCGGTCAGGATGCGGCGCAGATCCGGGTGGCCCTGGAACACGATGCCATAGAGATCGAACGCCTCGCGTTCGAACCAGTTCGTGCCCGCCCACAAATCGGTAACCGACGCCACGACCGGCAGATCATCGTTCGGTGCGAAGCAACGCACGCGCAGGCGCTGGTTGTGCTGGTACGAAAGCAGATGCAGAACGACAGCGAACCGGCGCTCCGGGCCCGCGCCACGCGGACGCTGTTCCCAGTTGAAGCGGCCAGGCCCGAAACCCTCGACGCCACGGCTGAAGCCTTCCGAGGAAACGTCGGACGTGTCCCATTCGGCGCTGCCGTAACCGAGGTAGTCGACGCCGCAGACGTCGACCGCCTGCTCGAAACCGAATTCGTCACGCAGCGTGCGGCAGGTGTCATGCCAGGACGTGGCAGGCACTTCGAGGGTGACCTCGCCGCGCGGTTCGGACACGATGACCACCGCATCGGCGAAACGCGAACGCAGCCGGTCGGGGAAATTTGCAGCTTGCTCGGCCATGGGGCGTAGCGTGCTCTCGAAAAGGAAAACGGTTGGAACGGAACGCTGCGGCGATCAGCGCGCGATGGTCTGCGTGCGCCAGATCTTCTTCTGCAACTGCAGGATGCCGTAGACCAGCGCTTCGGCGGTCGGCGGGCAACCGGGCACATACACGTCCACCGGTACCACGCGGTCACAGCCGCGGACGACCGAGTACGAGTAGTGGTAGTAGCCACCGCCGTTGGCGCAGCTGCCCATCGAGATGACCCACTTGGGGTCGGGCATCTGGTCGTAGACCTTGCGCAACGCCGGCGCCATCTTGTTGACCAGCGTGCCGGCCACGATCATCACGTCCGACTGGCGCGGCGACGGGCGGAACACGACGCCGTAGCGATCCAGATCCAGGCGCGAGGTGCCTGCATGCATCATTTCAACCGCGCAGCACGCCAGGCCGAATGTCATCGGCCACATCGAGCCGGTGCGCGCCCAGTTCATCAGGGCGTCGACGCTGGTGGTCACGTAGCCCTTCTCGAGCAGCGGGTTGTCGCCTTCCGGCCGCAGGATGTCATCGACCCGCCCTTCCGGGATCGGGTTGGTCATCAGGCGGTCAAGGGTCTGGATCACTCCCATTCGAGCGCTCCCTTCTTCCAAACGTAAATGAAGCCGAGGAACAGCATGCCGACGAACAGGCCCATCGTGACCAGTGCGCGCGCGCCGAGCTCCTGGAAGACCAGGGTCCACGGGACGATAAAGATGATTTCCAGATCGAAGACGATGAACTGGATGGCGATGAGGTAGTAGCGCACGTCGAACTTCATGCGCGGGTCTTCGAAAGCTTCGAAGCCGCATTCGTACGGCGACAGTTTCTGTGCGTCGGGGCGGCGCGGGCCCATCACGCGTCCGGCGATGATCAGCGCAACGCCGATGCCGGTGGCGACGATCAGGAACAACAGGGTCGGCAGATAGTTGGCCAGCACTTTGTTTCTCTTCTTGTCCTATCTGCCCTGCGTCGCATTCCGCGCTTGCACGCGGCCCGTCGACGTGGGGCACTGCTTTCCGCCAGGGACCGCGTGGTACGCGCGGTTTGCGCAGGTGCGCAAGGAGCCTCGGTGAACGGAAGGTCGCTTCGTCGTTCCGCCTCGGCATCCGCCGTGTCCCGGCACCGCGAGCGATACCGGAAACAATCCCACCAGGCCCTTCCGCAACTCGTACCTGACCTGGAATGGATCGGCGGAATTGTACCTTTCGATGAACGGGCTCGTAAACGTTTTACCGGGGCTTCACGCCGCGTAGACCAAAAGAAAAGCCCGCTTTCGCGGGCTTTTGCTCTGCGTCTGCATCGAGCGAAGGCGTGAATGTCTTCGTCGTCGCGATTGGTGCCCAAGAGGGGACTCGAACCCCTACAGCTTTCGCCGCTACCACCTCAAGGTAGTGCGTCTACCAATTCCGCCACCTGGGCTTTGAAACGTTTCGCATCGCGGGTGATGCGAGGCCGGCTATTGTAGCCCGAGTTCAGCCGCCTTGTGGCGGATTCTGCGCGGGCGGCGTGCTGCTTTCCGGCGCAGGCTGTTCAGTCTGTTGCGGCGCGGCTTCGGCCGGCGCCGGTTGCTGGACCGGCGCGCTCGGCACGGTCGAAGGCTGCGGCGCTGCGGGCAGTTCGCCTGCGGCGGGCGCGGCCGGCGCTGCGGTCGTGCTGCCCGCCATCACGCCAAGATTGGGACCGGTCTGCGGACGCGCGCTGTGCGATGCGTGCCAGGCCATGAAAAGCGTGATGCCGAAGAATGCGATCGCCAGCCACTTCGTGCTCTTGGACAGGAAGTTGGATGCGCCACGCGAACCGAACACCGTGCCCGACGCGCCCGCGCCGAACCCGGAACCGGCCTGCGCACCGGAGCCACGCTGCATCAGCACCAGCACGATGATCGCGATGGCGATCAGCACGTAGACCACATTGAGGATCAGCATCATCTGGAATCAGTCCCGAAACAGTTGTCTGTCCGCGGCCAGCGTCATTGCGGACGCGCCGCGGCCTTCGCGATGGCGATGAAATCGCTGGCCACCAGCGATGCACCGCCCACGAGCCCTCCATCGACATCAGGCTGCGAGAACAGTTCCGAAGCGTTGTCAGGCTTGACGCTGCCGCCATACAGGATGGGCAGCGAGCCGGCGATTCTAGCATCGTGGGCTGCGAGTTCGCCACGCAGGAAGGCATGGACGGCCTGCGCCTGGGCGGGCGTAGCCGTACGGCCGGTGCCGATGGCCCAGACCGGTTCATAGGACACCACCGCGCGCTCGAACGCCGCCACGCCTGCGGCTTCGATGACCGCCGCCAGTTGGGCGCCGACGATCTGCTCGGTCTGGCCGGCATCGCGCTGTTCCAGGGTTTCACCCACGCACAGCACGGGGATGAGGCCGGCGTTGCAGGCGGCAACGAACTTGCGCGCGACCAGTTGATTGCTTTCGCCGTGGTACTGGCGGCGCTCCGAATGGCCCACCAGCCCGTGGGTCGCGCCCACGTCGCGCAGCATGGACGCCGACACCTCGCCGGTATAGGCGCCCTTCTCGTTGCTGCTGACGTCCTGCGCGCCCAGCCAGATGCCGCGCGGCGCATAGTCCTCGACGAGTTCGCCCAGGTACGGCAGCGGCGGCAGGATCAGAATGTCCACGCCGGATTGCGGCAGGCCCGCGGCGATCTCGTCCATCAGCGAATAGGCGAACTTGCGATCTCCGTGGAGCTTCCAGTTTCCCGCCACGATCTTGCGCCGCATAAGACCAATTCCTGTCCAGTTGGACGCGCAAGGATAGCCGAAGTACCCGCTCGTTCCCATGCGAGCGCGGCCGATTCCGGTCACGGCAGGCCATACGATGCGCAAACCGCCCCATTGCAGGAGACATCGGATGCCCTCGCCTTCCCTCGGCTACGCCTTGATCACCGGCGCTTCCAGTGGCATCGGTGCGGAAATCGCACGCGAGTACGCGCGACGCGGCGTCCCGTTGGTGATCACCGCGCGACGTGAGGATCGCCTGCAGGCACTGGCCGAAGAACTGCGCGCGCGCGTGCCGGTGGAAGTGATCGCCGCCGATCTGGCGCAACCGGATGCCGTCAGTCGCGTGTGCGACATGCTGGAGTCGCGCGGCCTGTCGATTCGCGTGGTGGTGAACAACGCGGGTTATGGGGTCCCCGGCCGCTACGCGAGCAATACATGGCCGGCGCACGCCGATTTCCTGCAGGTGATGATCACCTCGGTCTGCGAACTGACCTGGCGACTGCTGCCGTCGCTGCGCAGCTTCCCCGATGGGCGCATTCTCAACGTGGCGTCATTCGCCGGCCTGATGCCCGGTTCGAACGGGCAGACGCTCTACGCGGCGGCAAAAGCGTTCCTCATCAAGTTCAGCGAATCGCTGGCGCAGGAAAACGCCGATCGCGGCGTGAAGGTCTGCGCGCTGTGCCCGGGATTCACCTGGTCCGAATTCCACGATGTGATTGGCACTCGCGCAATGATGTCCCGCCTGCCGAAGTCGCTCTGGCTGCAGAGCGACGCGGTGGCGCGCGCCGGCATTGATGCGCTGGAACGTGATCGCGTGATCGTCGTGCCGGGCTGGCGCTACCTCTGGATGCATCGCATCGGCCGGCATCTGTCCGACCATGCGCGCTTTCGCCTGATGAGCCGGAATTCCCGGAAGATTCGCCGGGCCGATTGAAACCGCGGCCGATGGATCATCACGATCGCATCGGCCGCCGGCCTTACTTCAGTTTGATCTCGCGCAGGCGCTCTTCGAGATAGCCCTGCGCCGTGATGGCTTCGGGATAGCGGCTGGGATTGTCCGCCGTGATCGTCGAAGGCAGCACGTCGATCAGGAAATCCGGATTCGGATGCAGGAAGAACGGCACCGAGTAGCGCGGCTGGCGCGCCTGGTCGCCCGGCGGATTGACCACGCGGTGCGTCGTCGACGGATACACGTGGTTGGTCAGGCGCTGCAGCATGTCGCCGATGTTCACGACGATGGTGTCCGCGTCGGACGTGAACGGCACCCACTCGCCCTGCTTGGATTTGACTTCCAGTCCCGCGGCGCTTGCGCCGACCAGCAGCGTGATGAGGTTGATGTCCTCGTGCGCGCCGGCGCGCACGTTCGGAATATCGTCGGCGGTGATCGGCGGGTAGTGGATCGGGCGCAGGATGGAGTTGCCCGAATCCGTCTTGTCGGCGAAGTAGTTTTCCGGCAGACCGATGTGCAGCGCCAGCGCCGACAGCACGCGCGCGCCCAGCGCATCGAGCGCCTCGTACAGGCCGTAGCCGTGTTCGCGGAAGCCGGGCACTTCATCCGGCCAGAGATTCGGCGGCATGAAGACGCGGTACTTCGAATCGTCCTGGATTTCGCGGCCGATATGCCAGAACTCCTTCAGGTCGAAGTACTTGGAATCCTTCGCGGTCTCGATGCCGAAGGGCGTGTAGCCGCGCGCACCGCCGCCGCCGGGGACGTGGTACTTGCGCTTGGTTTCGTCGGGCAACGCGAAGAAACGCTTGAAGGCGTCGTAGGCCGCATCGATGTCCGCCTGCGGGATGCCATGGTTGCGGATACCCGCGAAACCCCATTCGCGATACGCCGCGCCCAGTTCGGACACGAAGGCCTCGCGGTCGGTGTCGAAACGGTTGATGTCGAGGGTGGGAATGCGGGAACTCATGTATTCACTCCAGAAATAAGGCGCGGCGACCGCAATCGGCCCGGACCGCGCCCGTTGATTCGTCAATGATTCAAGACGCGGCGGCCGCTCGCACGGCGTCGGCCAGTTTTTCGAGGGTGGACTGCATCAGGGCGTCGTCATCGGCTTCGACCGTGACACGCACGACCGGCTCGGTGCCGGACGGACGCAGGAACGCGCGGCCGCGACCGGAGACCGCCGCCTGTGCTTCCGCAAGCGCGGCCTGCACGCTCGCCGCTTCGGTCGGTCGCGCGCCGTTGGCAAGCTTCACGTTGATGGTCTTCTGCGGGACCTTCTGCAGCCCGGCGAGTGCATCCTTCAACGACAGGCGCTGCTGCTTCAGCACTTCCAGCACCTGCAAGGCGCTGACAATCGCGTCACCGGTCGTGGCGCGATCCAGGCACAGCAGATGGCCGGATGTTTCGCCGCCCAGCACGCCGCCGCCTTCGACCAGCCCCTGATGGACGTAACGGTCACCCACTTTCACGCGCTGGAACGGAACCTGGCGCTCGGCGAGCGCGCGCTCCAGCCCGTAGTTCGTCATCAGCGTACCGATCACCGCACCCTTCAGGCGGCCACTGGCCTGCCATGCCGACGCGAGGACGTAGAGCAGGTCGTCGCCGTCCACCGGGTTTCCTTCACCGTCAGCCATCAGCACGCGATCACCATCACCGTCGAAGGCAATGCCGAGATCAGCGCCGGTTTCGCGCACCTTGCGGGCCAGATTGTCGATATGCATCGAACCGACGCCGTCATTGATGTTGAGGCCGTTCGGTTCGGCACCGATGGCGATGACGTCCGCGCCCAGTTCCCGGAACAGCAATGGCGCGATGTGGTACGTCGCGCCGTGCGCGCAATCCAGCACGATGCGGAAACCGCGCAGATCGAAACCCCGCGGCACGCTCGCCTTGCAGAACTCGATGTAGCGACCGACCACGTCGCGGCTGCGGATGGCCTTGCCGAGCTTCTCCGACTCGACGGTGACGAACTCGCCGTCCAGCGCGGCTTCGATGGACGCTTCGGTGGCGTCGTCGAGCTTTTCACCTTCGGCCGAAAAGAACTTGATGCCGTTGTCGTAGTGCGGGTTGTGCGAGGCGCTGATCACGATGCCGGCATCCGCGCCCAGCGTGCGGGTCAGGAAGGCGACGGCCGGCGTGGGCACCGGGCCCATCAGCTGCACGTCCGCACCGGCGGCGACCAGGCCGGCTTCCAGCGCCGCTTCGAACATGTAGCCGGAAATGCGCGTGTCCTTGCCGATCACCACGGTCGGGCGGCGGCCGTCGGCGCGTTCGGCGAGCGTGCGGCCCAGCGCATTGCCCAACCGCAGGACGAAGTCGGCGGAGATGGGGCCTGCGCCGACACGGCCGCGAATGCCGTCGGTGCCGAAGTATTTTCGCGTCATGGGCAATTCCAATCCGGGTGAAGTGGGAACGGAAACTCGGGAAACACAGCGCGCGCCGCCAGCAGGCGACTCGCCTCGCCGGTGGCGCCTGCGATCGTCACCGGCCGGGGCCGGGACTCAGCCGGTGATTTCCAGAGTCTCGGCAGGCTTGGGCTGCCGCATCATCAACGCGAGCAGGTCCGCGAGCCGGTCACGCAATTCACGGCGATCGCAGATTTGATCGATGGCGCCGTGTTCCAGCAGGAACTCCGAACGCTGGAAGCCTTCGGGCAGGGTTTCGCGCACGGTCTGTTCGATCACGCGCGGGCCGGCGAACCCGATCAGCGCTTCCGGCTCGGCGATGTTGATGTCGCCCAGCATCGCGAATGAAGCCGACACGCCGCCGGTGGTCGGGTGCGTCAGCACGGAGATGTACGGCAGGCCGGCTTCGCGCAGGCGGCCGAGCGCGGCCGACGTCTTGGCCATCTGCATCAGCGAGAACAGGCTTTCCTGCATGCGCGCGCCGCCGCTGGCGGAAAAGCAGACAAAGGGAGAGCCGATCTCCAGCGCCCGTTCCGCGCCCAGCGAGAAGCGTTCGCCGACGACCGAACCCATCGAGCCGCCCATGTAGGCGAAATCGAAGGCACTGGCGACGAGGTCGCGGCCCTTGATCTGGCCCTGCAAGGTGACCAGCGCGTCACGCTCGCCGGTGCTCTTCTGCGCGGCCTTGATGCGGTCGGTGTACTTCTTCTGGTCCTTGAACTTGAGCACGTCGGTCGGGCCGAGCGCGGCGCCGATTTCGCTGGTGCTGCCCGGGTCGAACAGCGATGCCAGCCGCGCGCGGGCGCGGATGGGCATGTGGAAGGCGCACTTCGGACAGACTTCCAGGTTTTCTTCCAGTTCCGGGCGATAGAGCACCGCGCCGCAGCGGTCGCATTTCTCCCACAGGCCTTCGGGCACGCTGCGTTTGCTTTTGGCGCCACCGCTTTCGGTGCGGATGCCCGACGGCATCAATTTGCTGAGCCAGCTCATGCGTTTTTCGACTACCCCGTTCATGTGCCCGTCCAGGGACGGGCCGACGCGCGAGTTTAGCAGGCCGGTCGGGCCGGCCTGTCATTCCGCGACGACGGGCTCAGCGGAGGTCGAGCGCTTCCCGCAGCGGGCGCAGGAAGGCGGCGGCACGCAAGGCCGCCTGATCCGCCGCGCCTTCAGCCAGTTCGGTAACCAGCGCGCTGCCGACCACCACGCCATCGGCATCGGCGGCCATGGCGCGGGCGGTTTCGGCGTCACGGATGCCGAAGCCCGCGGCCACCGGCGCGCGCGAGTGCGCGCGCAGCTGGCGCAGGCGTTCGCTGGCCGCCACCGGATCCAGACGGTCCGAGGCACCGGTGACGCCCGCGAAGCTGACGTAGTAAAGGTAGCCCTGCGCGGTTTCGCAGAGCATGGACAGGCGATCGTCCGTCGTCGTCGGCGACGCCAGCGCAATCAGCGCGACGCCATGACGATTGAACGTCTCCCGCGTCTCTTCGGCTTCTTCCGGCGGCAGGTCCACCAGCAGCACGCCATCCACGCCCGCCGACGCGGCGGCCTGCGCAAAGGCTTCGGGGCCGTGGATTTCGACCGGGTTGAGATAACCCATCAACACGACGGGCGTCTGCGTGTCGCGCTGGCGGAATTCGCTCACGGCCTGCAGCACGTACCGAAGGCCTGCACCGCGTGCGAGCGCGCGTTCGGAGCTGCGCTGGATGACCGGTCCATCCGCCATCGGGTCGGAAAACGGCACGCCCAGCTCGATCACGTCGGCGCCCGCCTCGACCAGCGCGTGCATGACGGGAACGGTGGCTTCCAGGGCGGGATCGCCCGCCGTGATGAACGGGATCAGCGCCTTGCGTCCGCTGGCGCGCAGTGATTCAAAGCGCTGATCCAGCCGGCTCATGCGGATTTGTCTTCCTGCGCGGCGGCGGCCTGCGCCTGGTCGAACGCGGCGTATTCGGCGGCCAGTTCCGACTCGCCCACGTTCAGTCCACGCTCGGCGCCCAGCGCATCGAGGTGCTCGTTGAGCATGCGGCGGTACATCGTCGTCATGTAGTCGAGGAAGTCCTTGCGGGAGGCGGCGGCGTCACCTTCGAACGACAGGTAGACGTGCGAGTTGAAACGCGCCGCGGCATACAGCGAAGCCACGCTGATGCGCTTCAGGCCCTGCTGCTTGGACTGCTTGTTGGTCAGTTCCAGGTATTCGTTGACGCAGGTGAAGAACGCCGGGTCCAGCTGGTTCGGGTTCTGCGCCTGGGCGGTGTCCTGCGGGGTGGTCTGTTCGGTCATTGCACTGCCTTAGAAATGGAGGTTCTCGCGCGCGGCGATGGTATGCACGTCCTTGTCGCCCCGTCCGGACAGGTTGCACAGGACCAGAGCGTCGCGCGGCAGATCGCGAGCGAGCTTGATGGCCTGGGCCACGGCATGGCTGGACTCGAGCGCGGCAAGGATACCTTCGGTGCGGGCCAACTGGTGGAAGGCGGCCAGTGCTTCATCGTCGGTCACGCCCACATAGCGGGCGCGACCGGTGTCGGCCAGGAAGGCGTGTTCCGGGCCGACGCCGGGGTAGTCGAGCCCGGCGGAGATGGAATGGGTTTCGATGATCTGCCCGTCGTCGTCGCACAGCACGTACGTGCGGTTGCCGTGCAGCACGCCCGGCCGGCCGGCGGCGATGGAGGCCGCATGGCGTCCGCTGCCGACACCATCACCGGCCGCCTCGGCGCCGACAATCGCGACCTGCGGATCATTGAGGAAGGCATGGAACAGGCCGATGGCGTTGCTGCCGCCGCCGACGCAGGCGGTGATCACGTCCGGCAAGCGGCCGTAGTCTTCCAGCATCTGCGCGCGCGCCTCGCGGCCGACGATGGCATTGAAATCGCGGACCATGCGCGGATACGGATCCGGGCCGGCAACCGTGCCGATGATGTAGAACGTGTCGCGCACGTGGGTGACCCAGTCGCGCATGGCTTCGTTGAGCGCATCCTTCAACGTGGCCGAACCGCTGGTCACCGGCACCACCGTCGCGCCGAGCAGCTTCATGCGGTAGACGTTGATCTTCTGGCGCTCGATGTCGGTCGCGCCCATGTAGACCACGCATTCCAGGCCCAGGCGCGCGGCCACCGTGGCGCTGGCGACGCCGTGCTGGCCGGCGCCGGTCTCGGCGATGATGCGGGTCTTGCCCATGCGGCTGGCGAGCAGCGCCTGGCCGATGGTGTTGTTGATCTTGTGCGCACCGGTGTGATTCAGGTCTTCGCGCTTGAGCAGGATGCGCGCGCCGCCGACTTCCCGGCTCAGGCGCTCGGCGAAGTAGATCGGGCTGGGCCGGCCGACGTAGTGCTTCAGATCGTGGTCGAAGGCTTGGATGAAGGCCGGATCCCGCTGCGCTTCGTCATAGGCGGCAGCCAGTTCCTGCAACGGGGCGATCAGCGTTTCGGCGACGAAGCGGCCGCCATATCGTCCGAAGTGGCCCCGCTCGTCCGGGTAGGCGTGGAAATCCTGCGGGGAAGGCGTCGACATGGCCGGCAACAGACGGGAAACGGGCGCGCAGTTTAACGCACAGGTGCGGCCGCCAATATCGATGATTTCGTCCAAACCGGTGAGATAAACTCACCGGTCATGCAACCCGCCCTGCCCCCGCTGAATGCCCTGCGCGCCTTCGAGGCCGCCGCGCGGCTGGGCAATCTCGGCCTGGCGGGTGCGGAGCTGCACGTCACCCACGGCGCGGTGAGCCGGCAGATCCGGCAACTGGAAACCCATCTGGGCGTGGCTCTGTTCGAACGCGAGGGTCGCGGCCTGCGGTTGACCTCCGCCGGCCGGGAGCTGCAGATCGCCACCGCCGCCGCCTTCGCCCGGATTCGCGATGCGGCCTCCTCCGTTCGGCGCGACTCGGCCACCGCGCCGCTGGTGCTCGGCTGCCCGGGAAGCCTGCTCGCGCGCTGGATGATTCCGCGCATGGAACGCCTGGCCGTGGAGCTGCCGGACCTGACCCTGCACTTGTCCGCGCGCGAAGGCGGCTTCGACGCCACCTTGAGCGGGCTGGATGCCGCGCTGCTGCTGGCCGAGCCCCCATGGCCGGAGACATGGCACGTCGTGGTGCTTGCACCCGAACGCATCGGTCCGGTTCTCGCGCCGCGACTGGCCGACGACGCCGGCCTGCGCGAGGCCGATCCCACCCGGCTGTTCGCCCAATCGCTGCTGCATACCGCGTCCCGTCCGCAGGCGTGGCCGGCGTGGGCGTCGGCCGAAGGCCTCGACCCCGCGCGGCTGCGGCTGGGCATCGGATTCGATCACCTGTACTACCTGCTGGAAGCCGCGCTTGCCGGCATCGGCGTGGCGATCGCGCCGCAACCGCTGGTCACGGAAGATCTGGCGGCGGGTCGACTGCTGGCGCCCTGGGGTTTCCGCGACACCGGCGGCTCGTGGCTGCTGGCGACGCGCGCCGGACACGCGGATGCACGCTTCACGCGCTTGTCGAACTGGCTGCAACGGGAGCTGGCCGGGGCGAACTGAGCCCAGCCGCGTCGAATCAGGCGGGGCGGTGGGCGCGCCGCACTTCTTCCACGAAGAACCGCATTTTCTCGGCGTCCTTCATGCCGGGCGCGGATTCGATTCCGCTCGACACATCAACGCCCCACGGATGCGCCGCACGAATCGCGACGGCGACGTTGTCCGGCGCCAGCCCGCCCGCCAGCAACGCCGGCTTGTCCATGCCCTGCGGCATCTGCCGCCAGTCGAAGCGGCGTCCGCTGCCGCCCTGCTCGCCGCTGGCGTGCCCGTCGAACAGGAAACCCTGCGCCGACGGATACCGCGCCACTTCGGTGAATGCGCCGCTTTCGGCGCCGCCCATCGCGATTGCCTTGAGGAAGGGCCGACCGAATGACGCGCAGAACGCGTCGTCTTCCGCGCCGTGGAACTGCAGCAGATCCGGTTGCAGGTGTTCGACGATGCTTTCCACTTCGGAACGCGGGTTGTCCATGACCAGCGCGACGACGGCGATTTCCTCGGGCACCAGTTCGCGCAGCATCCGCGCCTGTCCCATCAGCAGGCGGCGCGGGCTGCGCGGCGCGAACACGAGGCCGAGGTAGTCCACTCCGAGTTCGACGGCGGTGCGCACGTCTTCGGCACGGGTCATTCCGCAGAACTTGATTCGGGTCATGGCCGCCGGAAGGCAAACGGAAGAGGCCGAAGCGTACTTTGCACCGCGGCGATCGTCATCCCGCCGGCGGCTCGGGCGATGCCAGCGTGACCTCACGCGGCAAGCCCCATTGCGCCGGATACAGCGGACTGACGAACACCAGGCCGTCCGGCGGCGCGGTCGGACCGGCCAGCGTGCGATCGCGCCCGGCCAGCAGTTCGGCGATCCAGGCTTCCGGTTTCTCGCCGCGCCCGACCATCAGCAGGGAGCCGACGATATTGCGCACCATGTGGTGCAGGAATGCATTGGCCTGCACTTCGACCGTGACCTGCTCGTCCTGCCGGCTGACCCGGATCGATTGCAGCTCGCGGAACGCATGCGCGGCCTGGCAGTGCACGCTGCGGAAGGCGTTGAAGTCGTTTTCGCCAAGCAGCGCCTGCGCCGCGCGGTGCATCGCATCGGCATCCAGCGGCAGGCGTTCCCAGCTCAGGTACTGGCGTTCGAGCGCCGGCCGCACGATGCGGTTCACCAGCCGGTAGCGGTAGCGGCGTGCGCGTGCGGAGAAGCGGGCGTGGAAATCGTCCGGCATCGACTGGCACCAGCGCACGCAGACCGAGGGCGGCAGGTTGGCGGTGGCGCCCAGCACCCAGCTGCGCGGATCACGCCGCGCGTCGCTGTCGAAATGCACGACCTGACACTGCGCGTGCACGCCGGCATCGGTGCGCCCGGCGCAGATCGTATCCACCCGCGAATCGGCCACGCGCGAGAGCGCGTTTTCGAGCACGGCCTGCACGGTGGTGTCATCCGGCGTGCCGGATGGCGTCAAGCGCTGCCAACCGAGGAAGCCGCCGCCGTCGTATTCGACGCCAATCGCGTAACGCGTCATCGCTGCCTGGCGCCGTGCATCGCTCAGCCGATGTCGCGCAACAGCTGCAAAGCCTGCTGGCGGGCGGTGTCGTCGTTGCCGGCCACGACTTCGTTGAGAAGATCGCGGGCGGTGACCGTGTCGCCCAGATCCAGATAGGCGATCGCCAGTTCGAGGCGTTCGCGGCCGGCGGGCGCGGCGTTCAACGGCGCGACGCTCGCAGCCGCGTCACCGGCATGCCAGGTCGGCGTGCGCGGCGCGGCCGGCGCGGGAACGGTGACCGCCACCGGAGCAGGAGCCGGTTGCGGTTCGGGTTCCGGGATGTGGACCGGCTCGGCCACGACCGGGTCCGGCGAAACCGGCGCGGCCGTTTCCGCGGCTGGCCTGGCCGCGACGGGATCGCCCAGCACGCGCGAAGTGCGGACCGGCGCCGGAGAGACGCGCTTGCGCCGGTGCGCAAGCAGCCACGCCAACGCACCGGCAATCAGCAATCCCCAGCCCAGCCAGGCCCAGACCGGCGTGCCTGCCGCGGGCGAGCCACTGGAATCGGCCAGACGCTGCTGCGCGGCCGCCAGGTCGCTGTCCTTCATCGCAATCAGCTTGCTCTGCTGCTGCTTGAGTTTTTCCAGTTCGGCGACCTGCGCGCGCAGTTCCTGCACTTCGGAATCGCGGGCGGCCAGATCTTCCCTGGTCTGTTGCAATTGTTCGTTTGCCAGCATGTCGCCCTCGCCCCCGGCATCGATGCCGGACTGTGTGCCTGCCCGCGCCGCCGCACTGGCCAGCGGCGGTGCAATTTCCAAACGTGCCTGCGCGACCGGCGCGGGCGTCGCAGCCTGCGTATCCACGGCGGGCGACGCAATCGCGGCCGGCTGCGGGATCGGCTGTCGCGCCTGTCGCCAGTCGTCGATCTGGCTGCGCACCAGCGTGGCCGCTTCGCTTTCGCCCAGCTGGGCGATTTCCGATGCGGCGGGAATGCGCAGCACGGCACCCTGCTTGAGCCGGTTGATGTTGTCGCGGATGAAGGCGTCCGGGTTGGCCCGCAGCAACGCAATCATCGTCTGATCCAGCCCGTGCGGACCGGCGACCTGCTGCGCAATCTGCGACAGCGTCTGACCGCGCTGCACCGTGTACTGACCGCTTTCGCCAGACAGGGGCGAGGCGGCGCGCGGCGCAGCGGGAGGCGAAGCGGGCGCGGCAGCCGGCGCGGCCGGAACGGATTCCGGTGGCGGATTCGACGGCGGCGCGACCGCCACGGGTTCGCTCGGGCGTGCGATGACGTCGCTCGGTGCGGCCAGCGGGGCGTCAATGGTCGGCTGCGTGGTCGAGGCGACCGCACCCGGCGCGTCGACCACCGCCGCGTATTCGCGCACCAGACGTCCCTGCCCCCAATCGACGGACACCAGGAAGTTCAGCACCGGCACATCGACCGGCGCACGGCTGGTGACGCGGATGATCGGCCGCCCGGCGTCATCCAGGGCGACCGCGAAGTCGAGATCGTTCACCAGTCCCTGCGGTCGCGGCAGGCCGACGCGTTCGAACGTGGCCGGTGACGCCAGTTCGGCCCGGAGCTGCTCCAGCTCTCCGGGCTCGTTGGAGATGATCGGGATCTCGGCGATCAGTGGCTGGCCGGGACCGGACTTGACCCGGATCTCTCCCAGTCCCAGCGCCAGCGCCGAGCTGCTCAGCAGCATCAGCGCCAGGCCGATCAGGGCACGCCATCGATGTTTCGCCATGGGCTTCCCGCCGTCGCTGGATTTCATCGGCGACGACTATAGCGACTCAACCGTTTTTCGCCACCAGTTCAGCCAGCTGCACGGCATTGAGCGCCGCGCCCTTGCGGATGTTGTCGGCGACGATCCACAGGTTCAGGCCGCGCGGGTGCGAAATGTCCTCGCGGATGCGCCCGACATAGACCGGGTCGGTCCCGGAGGCATGGGTCACCGGCGTCGGGTAGCCGCCGGGCGCGCGATCATCGACGACTTCCACGCCGGGCGCGTTTTCCAGCAGCTCGCGCGCCTGCGCGGCGCTGACCTTTTCGCGCGTTTCGATGTGCACGGCTTCGGAGTGACCGTAGAACACCGGCACGCGCACGGCGGTCGGGTTCACCTGGATGCTGTCGTCGCCGAGGATCTTGCGGGTTTCCCAGACCAGCTTCATTTCTTCCTTGGTGAAGCCGTTTTCGAGGAAGTCGTCGATGTGCGGGATCAGGTTGAAGGCGATCTGCACCGGGAAGCGCTGCGGATCCGGATCCTGGAAGTTGAGCAGCGCGCCGGTCTGGCGGCCGAGTTCCTCCAGCGCCGAACGCCCGCCGCCGGAAACGGACTGGTAGGTCGCCACGTTGATGCGTTCGATGCCGAAACGGCGATGCAGCGGCGCCAGCGCGACCAGCATCTGCATGGTCGAGCAGTTCGGGTTGGCGATGATGCCGCGCGGCCGGTTCTGCACCTGCTCGGGATTGACCTCGCTGACGACCAGCGGCACGTCATCGTCGTAGCGGAACGCGGAGGAGTTGTCGATGACGACCGCGCCGGCCGCGGCGAAACGGGGTGCGTACTCCTTCGACACGCCGCCACCGGCCGAGAACAGGGCGATGTCGATGCCGGTGGGATCGAAAGTCGCCAGATCCTGGACGGTGATGCGCTCGCCATTGAATTCGATCTCGCCGCCGGCCGAACGCTCGGACGCCAGCGGCACGAGACGCGAGATCGGGAAATCGCGCTCGGCGAGGATGGACAGCATGGTTTCGCCGACGGCGCCGGTGGCGCCCACGATGGCGACGTTGAAACTGCGGTTCTGGTTGCTCATGGTCTTCTACGGGAATGGGGGAAACGGAAGGCGGTGAGGGTTCGGTTTCGGGGAACCTCCGGACGTGCCGGTGGCTCCCTATCGTTTCATTCCGGCCAGGTCGACGGCATTGATTGGCGTCGGCGGCCGACCGGCGGACGGGCCTTCGCCGAGCGCGGCGATCAGGTTGTCCACGGCCAGGTCCACCATCGCGCGGCGCGTCGCCAGGCTGGCGCTCGCGATGTGCGGGGTGAGCACGACGTTCGACAGCGCCAGCAGTTCCGGACGCACGGCCGGTTCGCCTTCGTAGACATCCAGTCCCGCGGCGGCCAGTCGGCCATTGGCGAGCGCATCGGCCAGCGCGACCTCATCCACGATGCCGCCGCGCGCGATGTTGATCAGCGTGGCCGTCGGCTTCATGCGCGACAGTGCGTCCGCGTTGATCAGGTGATGCACCTGCGGCGAATACGGCAGCACCAGGATCAGATGATCCACGCTCGCCAGCAGCGAGGCGAAATCGACGTATTCGGCGCCGCATTCGCGCTCGCGTTCGGCCGGCAGCCGGCTGCGGTTGTGGTAGCGCACGCGCATGCCGAAGCCCGCCGCGCGTCGCGCGATGCCCTGCCCGATGCGCCCCATGCCGAGGATGCCGAGCGTGCTGCCGTGCAGATCCGCGCCCAGCAGGGTGCTGAAGGACCATTGCTGCCAGCGGCCGTCGCGCAGGAAGCGTTCCGCCTCGGTGATGCGACGCGCGGTCGCCATCAGCAGCGCGAAACCGAAATCGGCGGTCGTTTCGGTCAGCACCTCCGGCGTGTTGGTGGCGATGATGCCGGCCGCGTCGAGCGCCGCGATGTCGAGATTGTTGTAACCCACGCCGACGTTGGCGATGGCGCGCAGCTGCGCTGCCGCGCCGATTTCCGCAGCGCCGATGCGCTCGTTGAGCGTGACGATCGCACCGGCGGCGTCACGCAGGCGATCCGCCAATTGCGGCGCGGAATACTCGGTGACCTCGCGCGTGGCGCGCACATCGAAATACGCATCGAGCCGGCCGATGATGTCGTCGAACAGCGGTTGCGACACCCAGACCTTGCGCCGCTCAGCCATCGAAGTGGCCCGGCACGCGCGGCGTGATCTCGCCGACATCGCCGCATTGCGCGCGATGGCGCAGCGCGTGATCCATCAGCACCAGCGCCATCATCGCTTCGGCGATCGGCGTGGCGCGGATGCCTACGCAGGGATCGTGGCGACCGGTGGTGATCACGTCGACCGCTTGCCCGCTGGCGTCCACGGTCCGACCCGGCAGGCGCAGGCTCGATGTCGGCTTCAGCACGATGGAAGCGGTCACCGCCTGCCCGGTGGAAATGCCGCCGAGGATGCCGCCGGCATGATTGCTGAGGAAACCCTGCGGCGTCATTTCATCGCGATGCTGCGTGCCCTTCTGCGCGACCGCCGCGAAGCCGTCGCCGATTTCCACGCCCTTGACCGCATTGATGCTCATCAGCGCTGCGGCGAGATCGCCATCGAGCTTGCCGTAGATCGGCTCGCCCCAGCCGGGCGGCACGCCATCGGCGACGACGTTCACGCGCGCGCCGATTGAATCGCCGGACTTGCGCAGCGCGTCCATGTAGCTTTCGAGCGCCGGAACCTGTTCGGCGCACGGCCAGAAGAACGGGTTGTCCTCGACCCCGTTCCAGTCGAATCCGCGCGGCGTGATCTCGCCCAACTGCGCCAGATAACCGCGCACGATCACGCCGTGACGCTGCGCCAGCCACTTCTTGGCGATGACGCCCGCCGCGACGCGCATCGTCGTTTCGCGCGCGGAGGATCGACCGCCACCGCGCGGATCGCGGATGCCGTATTTCTGCCAGTAGCTGTAATCGGCATGGCCCGGGCGGAACTGCTGCGCGATGTTCGCGTAATCCTTGCTGCGCTGATCGGTGTTGCGGATCAGCAGCGCGATCGGCGTGCCGGTGGTCAGGCCTTCGTACACGCCGCTGAGGATTTCGATGTCGTCGGCTTCGCGACGCGCCGAAGTATGCCGGCTCCTGCCGGTGGCGCGGCGTTCCAGATCCGGCCGGAATTCCTCCGGCGCGATCGCCAGTCCGGGCGGGCAACCGTCGATGACGCAGCCGATGGCCGGCCCGTGCGATTCACCGAACGTGGTGACGGTAAGGAGTTTTCCGAAGCTGTTGCTGCTCAAGGCGCTGTCTCGCGTGGGGCGGAGATGACGCGTTCCGGCCGGAGCCGGTGCGTGCCTGCGATGCGCCGGAAAGCGTCCGGGCTACCGCGATGAAACGGGAACGAAGGCGCGGGGCGGCGTCATTTTCGAGCGTCGGCCAGCGCGCGGATGTGCGCGTTGTGCTTGATGAGTTCCGCGCATTCGACCGCGAAGATGCCCATCTGCCCGACCTTGAACTCGATCCAGGCGAATTCGACTTCCGGCAGCAGGCGCACCAGCGCGTGTTCGGATTCGCCGACCTCGCAGATCAGCAGGCCGTCCTGGCTCAGGTGCAGCGGCGCGTCGCGCAGGATCCTCAGCACCAGATCCAGACCATCGTCGCCGGCGCGCAGGCCGAGTTCCGGCTCGTGCGAATACTCCTGCGGCAGGGCGTCGGTTTCGTCGTTGGTGACGTACGGCGGGTTGGTGACGATGAGCTGGTAATGCTTGCCCGACAGGCCAGCGAACAGATCGGACTTCAGCAGCTGTACGTTGTCCGCGTGCAGGCGCGCCTTGTTCTCGGCGGCCAGCGCGAGCGCATCGTCGCTGATGTCCACGCCATCGACCTGCCAGTCGGGGTTGTAGTGGCCCATCGCGATCGCGATGCAGCCCGAGCCCGTGCACAGGTCCAGCGCGTGGTTCACTTCGCGGCCGCCGAGCCACGGCTCGAAGCCGGATTCGATCAGTTCGGCGATCGGCGAGCGCGGCACCAGTGCGCGCGCATCGCTCTTGAAGCTGAGGCCGGCAAACCAAGCTTCGCCGGTCAGGTAGGCGACCGGAACGCGTTCATCGACGCGACGCTGGAACAGCGCCAGCACTTTCGCCTTCTCCGCGCCGGTGACCCGCGCCTGGCCGTAGGCCGGGCCGAGATCCGGCGGCAGATGCAGGGTGTGCAGCACCAGATGGGTGGCCTCGTCGATCGCGTTGTCGTAGCTGTGGCCGAAGGTCAGGCCCGCTTCGTTGAAGCGGCTGGCGCCATAGCGGATCAGATCGATGAGGGTGTGCAGTTCTGCGGCTGCGTCGGCAGTCATGGCGGGCGTGGGGAGGCCGTTCCGGTTCGGCTCCCGATTATAGGGGCAGCGCCGGTATCATGGCGGACCTTCGCGCATTGCCGTCCGCCGGCGCGCATTCCACGGCACCTTGCGAGGCCCTGCCCCATGTTCAACAAGAAAGTCGGGATCATCCTGCTGCTGGCCCTGGCCGCCGCACTCGGGCTGTTCGCCGCACAGAAATACTTCGGCCCGCGCCAGGCCAGCGCCGACTGGCCGCCGCTGCAGACGGTGACGATGTTCCCGCAGACGCGCCCGCTGCCGGCGTTCTCGCTGCGCCAGTCGGACGGCACCCAGCTGGCGGCCGGCGAGCTCAATGGGCACTGGACGCTGGTCTTCCTGGGCTTCACCTATTGCCCGGACATCTGCCCGACCACGCTGGCCGAACTCGCGCGCGCGCAGAACCAGTGGCGCGCCCTGCCCGAAACGACCCGCCCGCGCGTGCTGTTCGTGTCGGTCGATCCCGAGCGCGATACACCCACACGCATCGGCGAATACGCCCACGCCTTCCATGCCGACACGCTGGCCGCCACCGCCGATGTGCCGACGCTGGAAAACTTCGCCAAGTCACTGGGCTTCGTCTTCATGAAGGCGCCGGGCAAGGGATTCGACGAAAACCCGAACGATTACTCGATGGATCATTCGTCCGCGATCGCGGTGCTGGACCCGCAAGGGCGCCTGGCGGGACTGATTCGTCCGCCATTCCAGCCCGACGCGATCGCTGCCGATCTGAAGGCGCTGACGGAGGCTTCGAAGTGAGCGCGATCACCACGCTGACCCATGTGCTGCCGCATCGCTGGCTGTCGTCGCTTGCGCGCCGGCTGGCCTACTCGACCTCGCCGTCGATCAAGCAGTGGTTGATCAACACGGTGGTCAGCCGTTTCAACGTGGATCTGTCCGAAGCGGCAGAGCCGGATGCAACCGCGTATCCGAGCTTCAATGCCTTCTTCACCCGCGCGCTGAAACCCGGCGCACGCACGGCGGATCCGGATCCACGCGCGCTGCTGATGCCCGCCGACGGCCACATCAGCCAGTGCGGTCCCATCGAGGATGGGCGCATCTTCCAGGCCAAGGGCCAATCCTTCACCGCGGCGGAATTGCTGGGCGATGCGGAAGCCGCCGAACCGTTCCGCAACGGCCTGTTCGCCACGGTCTACCTGTCACCGCGCGACTACCACCGCGTGCACATGCCCTGGCGCGGCACGTTGCGCGAAACCGTGCACGTGCCCGGCCGTCTCTTCAGCGTCGGCACCGACGCCGTCGCCCACGTGCCGCGGCTGTTCGCACGCAACGAACGGCTGGTCTGCCACTTCGACACCGACTTCGGGCCGATGGTCTCGGTGATGGTCGGCGCGCTGCTGGTTTCAGGCGTCGAAACGGTCTGGAGCGGCGAAGAGATCCCGGCCTACGGAGATCGCATCCAGCGCAAGGACTATCGCGGCCGGAACATCACGCTGGAGCGCTTCGCCGAGATGGCGCGCTTCAATTACGGTTCGACCGTCATCGTGCTGCTGCCGCCGGGCGTGGCCACGCTCGATCCGGCGCTGAAAGCCGAATCGCCGGTGCGCCTGGGACAGGCGCTGGCGCGCTTGGACCACTGAGCATCCTCGCCACGCGCGTGCGCCCGGGATGCGGGCGCCGCCGCGTCAGCGCGCGACCCGCAGTACCGACCGCGCGATGCACCACTGCGCCGTCCAGTAGCTGATCAGCACGATGGCCGTTGCGTACGGCACGCCGCCGGCAAAGCGGTCGATGGCGAGCACCGCATCGGACAACACGAAACAGGCGCCGCCGAAGGCCGCAAGGACGGTGGCGCGATGCGGACGCACGCGCCAGACGCATGCCGCCTGCGCCGCCATGCCGGCCAGAGCGACTACATAGACGGCCACGGGCGCTTTCAGTCCGGCGGGCACATGCGGCCACAGGAACGCGAGCACGGCGCCGGCAATCAGTGCGTAGGCGAACAATGGCCACAGCGGCCGGAACCAGCGCGCCCGCCGGCGCAGCGCAGACAGGTAGGCCAGATGCGCGAGCAGGAAGCTGCCCAGCCCGAACGCGAACCAGTCGCCGGGCAGCATCAGGAACACATCGCCGGCCAGCGACAGCAACAGGCCGATCACCACGGCACGCCGGTAGACCGGTTCGGCATCCGCCGCGCGCGCCGCCACCCACAGGATCAGCAGCGTGGTCAGCGGCTTGAAGACGTAGTGCAGCGCGGTGAGGCCGGAGATTTCCGCGCCCGCAATGGCCAGCGCTGCACCGAGGATGACGATCGGCGCTGTGGTGGAAGCCAGAGCGCGCGCCGGTCGCGGTGTCATCGCATCACTTCCTGCAACTGGTCAGGGTGATTTCCTGGCCGGGCCGGACGTTGTAGGCCGGCGCCTTGATGCCGTTCGCCCGTGCGAGTTGCTTGAGATCGCACTGGTAACGCTGCGAGATGCGGCCGAGCGTATCGCCCTTGGCGACGCGGTATTCGCGGGCCTGACGCGCTTTCGGCTGCGCCGGCTTGGGTTCACCGGTCGCCACCGTGGTCGGCACGCCTTCGATGGGGGTCACGTCGCCCACCGCCACGCTGCCGGACACCGTCGAGCGGATGATCGCGGCGGAGGGATCGGCGCGGACCAGCGTACGCGCAAGATCCGCGCGCGCCCCGTTCACGCAGTGCCGCGTGTAGAGCGTGGCGATGCGCGTGTTCGCCTTCAGCGTCGTGCCGGCGGGAATCCAGGCTTCCGGCTCGTAGCGCGGATTGAGGTTGCGCAACACGCGCATGAAGCCATCGCGCGTGCCGCCGTTGCCCAGGCAGATCGTCAGTTCGTAGATCGAGGTATCACGCTGCAGACGCAGGCCGGTCGGCTGCACGTTGACCTTCGGGAATTCGATGCCGTACTGCTTCGGATGCAGGAACAGCCACGCCGCCGCGATCACCATCGGCACGTAGTCGCGCGTTTCGCCGGGGAACTGGCTGTAGACGACCTCTTCCCAGAAGCTGCGGCCCGGATACTGCCGATAGATGCGCGCGGCGCGGCCTTCGCCGCCGTTGTACGCCGCAAGCGCGAATTCGATGTTGTTGTTGAGCTCGCGCATGCGCTCGTTCATGTAGCGCGCGCTGGCCTGGCCGGAAGAGGCCGGGTCATAGCGCGTGTCGAAGCCGGTGCCGTCCGGACCGATGCCGAAGCGCTGCCCGGTCGCGTACATGAACTGCAAGGGCCCGGCCGCGCCCGCGCGCGAAGTGGCGTGCACGCGTCCGTTGGATTCCTTCGCCATGATGCCGAACAGCAGCGCCTCCGGCAGCGAGCTGCGCTCCCAGTTGGGATACAGCTCGTTGCGCATGTTGCGGTAGTTCTCGTAGCTGGTCATCAGCGCTGGCCGCATGTCGGTCAACCAGCGGCGGATGCCGGCCTGCACCGCCGGGTTGTACTCGACCATCTTGTCGAACGCGTGCCGCTGATCGTTCAGCAGGTCCGCCGCGCGCTGCGCTTCGGGAATCTGCTGCGAAAGCGGCGAGTGATCGGTGCCGTCATCCAGCGGATCCATGCCGGCCGTGTCTTCGCCCTCGGTTTCCAGCGCATCCACGCCGTCCACGCTGCTCTTCAGCAATCGCTTGTAGGTGGCCAGCAGCGTATGCACCTGGCAGCCCTTCTGCTTGATGCAGGCATCCAGCACGTCTTCCATGTCCTCCAGCGCGGCGTCGGTCTCGGCCGTGCCTTTTGCGTCGCTGTTTGCGATCTGCCTGAGGCCTTCGCGATAGCGCTTCTCGGCGGCGGCCATGCGGCCATTCAGTGCATCGATCGCGGCGCGATCACGTGCGGAGACGCGTTGCGCGTGCGCCGACGGCGCCAGCAGGATGAACAGGAGCGCGGCCACGAACGGCCACGTGAAACGCGGAAGCGGGGAAGCGGACATCAGCAGCCAGACACCAGACGGAAGTCCGGCGAGGTTACTGGCGCACGCCCGCCAGCAGCAAGTGAACGCGTGAACAGAATGGAGTGCGCTTCAGCGGCCACGATGAGTCGCAACGGCGTGCCGCCCGCTAGAATCGCCCGACTTCAGCAAGAGAGCGCGCCATGGATCCGATCCTGTTGGGCAAGGGCATCACCGACGACATTCCGGTCGTCCTGCAGCCGAAATTCGGCAATCGCCACGGCCTCGTGGCCGGCGCCACCGGCACCGGCAAGACGGTCACGCTGATGACGCTGGCCGAAGGCTTTTCCCGCCTCGGTGTGCCGGTGTTCCTCGCCGACGTGAAAGGCGATGTCGCCGGCCTCGCCGTGGCCGGGGACGGCAGCGACAAGGTGCGCCAGCGCGCGCAGGAGATCGGCATCGCCGACTACGCGCCGCAGGCCAATCCCGTGCTGTTCTGGGATCTGTACGGAAAATCCGGACATCCGGTGCGCACCACGGTCAGCGAAATGGGCCCCACCCTGCTCGCACGGATCCTCGAACTCAATGACACCCAGTCCGGCGTGCTGGACATCGTCTTCAAGCTGGCCGACGACCGCGGCCTGCTGTTGCTCGATCTGGAAGATCTGCGTGCGCTGTTGGGGCTGGTCGCCGAGGAACGCAAGACGATTTCCACCACCTACGGCCTGGTCAGCGCGCAATCCATCGGCGCGATCCAGCGTTCGCTGCTGAGACTGGAACAGGAAGGCGGCGAGATGTTCTTCGGCGAACCCGCGCTGGAACTGGCGGATCTGATGCGCACCACGCCCGACGGCCGTGGCGTCATCGGCATCCTCGCCGCGCAGCAACTGATCCTCAAGCCGCGCCTGTATTCGAGCTTCCTGCTGTGGTTGTTGTCGGAACTGTTCGAAACGCTGCCTGAAGTCGGTGATCTCGACAAGCCGAAACTGGTGTTCGTGTTCGATGAAGCGCACCTGCTGTTCGACGACGCGCCGGCTGCGCTGCAGCAGCGAATCGAGCAGGTCGTGCGCCTCATCCGTTCCAAGGGCGTGGGCGTCTATTTCTGTTCGCAGTTCCCGGATGACGTGCCCGACGACATCCTGGGCCAGCTCGGCAACCGCGTGCAGCATGCCTTGCGCGCGTTCACCCCGCGCGATCAGAAAGCGGTGAAGACCGCTGCCGAAACCTTCGTGCCCAATCCGAAGCTCAACGTCGCCCAGGCCATCTCGCAACTCGGCACCGGCGAGGCGCTGGTGTCCACGCTGCAGGAAAAAGGCGTGCCCTCGGCGGTCCAGCAGACGATGGTGTCACCGCCGCGTTGCCGCATGGGCGCCATCACCGATGCCGAACGCCAGCAGGTGCGCAGCGGCAGCCCGATCAGCAGCAAATACGATCAGCGCATCGATCGCGAATCCGCGGCGGAAATGCTCGCGCAGCGCGCCGGCAGTGCGATGGAAGCGGCGAACGCGCCGCCCGCGAAGGACGTGAAAGCGCCGAAGGACGACGCGGAAGGCGGCGGTTTCGGCCAGACGATGAAGGATGCGGTGTTCGGCACCAAGCGCCGCCAGGGCATTGCCGAAACCATGGCCAAGCAGGCCGCGCGTACGGTCGGCAACCAGCTTGGGCGCCAGATTCTGCGCGGCATCATGGGCAGCATTTTCGGCGGCCGGCGGTAATCCATCGCCATGAGTCGCTGGCGTCCCCCGGCTGAAAAAAGCACGGCGCTGATCACCCGCGAGGGCCATCAGCGCCTGAAGAACGAACTCGACGAACTCTGGCGCGCCAAGCGGCCGGAAGTGGTCAAGGCGCTCGCCGCCGCGGCCGCCGAGGGCGACCGCTCCGAGAACGCCGAGTACACGTACCGCAAGAAGCAGCTCGGCGAGATCGATCGCCGCGTGCGCTACCTGAGCAAGCGGCTGGAAGCGCTGCGCGTGGTCGATACCGCGCCGAGCGATCCGGAGGCGGTCTTCTTCGGCGCCAGCATCGAACTGGAAAACATCTCCAGCGGCGAAATCGCGCGTTATCGCATCGTCGGGCCGGACGAAACCGACGCCACGCGCGGCTGGATCAGCATCGACTCGCCGCTGGCGCGCGCGCTGCTGAAGAAGCGCATCGACGACGAAGTGTCCGCCGAACTGCCCGGCGGACGCGTGGGTTTCGTCATCATCGACGTGCAGTACGACGTCGCCTGACGCAATCCTTCGCCAATACACCGGAACGGAAAAATCCGCTCAAACGAGCGGGCTTTCCGTATCGATCAATCGAATACAACCGCCGCGCGGGTTACGCGGGAAGCATCTGCAGCGGACTCACCGGCGTGTGGATCGCATCGCCGAACAGATCGTGATCATCGCTGTCGGTGATCTCCACATCGACGAACTGCCCCGGCCGCAGACCGGCTTCTTCGCCATTCTGGATGTGGACCAGACCATCGATCTCCGGCGCGTCCGCGGAGGAACGCGCGACGGCGATGCCGTCTTCCAGCAGATCCACCAGGCAGCGCTGCACGCTGCCGATTTTCGCTTCCAGCCGCGCCGCGGAGATCGCCGCCTGGCGCTCCATGAAACGGGCCAGCCGCTCTTCCTTCACCGCTTCGGGAATCTGATCCGGCAGTGCATTCGCCGCCGCACCTTCGACCGGTGAATAGGCGAACGCACCGACGCGATCGAGCTGTGCTTCGTCGAGGAAATCCAGCAACGCTTCGAACTCGGCTTCCGTCTCGCCGGGGAAACCGACGATGAAGGTGGAGCGCAGGGTCAGGTCCGGGCACATCGCGCGCCAGCGCTGCACGCGTTCGAGCGTCTTTTCGACTGCGCCCGGCCGCTTCATCAGCTTGAGGATGCGCGGGCTTGCGTGCTGGAAGGGAATGTCGAGGTACGGCAGGATCCTGCCTTCGGCCATCAACGGAATGATGTCGTCCACGTGCGGGTACGGATACACGTAGTGCAGGCGCGTCCACGCACCGAGTTCCGAAAGCCCCTCGCACAGCGCTTTCATGCGCGTGGCATAGGTGCGACCATGCCATTCGCGTTCGGCGTACTTCACGTCAACGCCATAGGCCGACGTGTCCTGGGAGACGACCAGCAGTTCGCGCACGCCGCCCTTTACCAGCCGCTCTGCCTCGCGCAGCACGTCATCCACCGGACGCGACACCAGATCGCCGCGCATCGACGGAATGATGCAGAAGCTGCAGCGGTGATTGCAGCCTTCGGAAATCTTGAGATACGCATAGTGCCGCGGCGTCAGCTTCAGGCCGTAGTCCGGCACCAGATCCAGGAAAGGATCGTGCTTGGGCGGCAACGCGCTGTGCACCGCTTCCATCACGCTCTGGTAGTCCTGCGGACCGCTGATGGCCAGCACGTCCGGATGCGCTTCGCGGATCTGTTCCGGACGCTTGCCCAGGCAACCGGTGACGATGACCTTGCCGTTTTCGGCCAGGGCTTCGCCAATGGCATCGAGCGATTCGGTCACCGCCGCATCGATGAAGCCGCAGGTGTTGACGACGACGACATCCGCGTCCTGATAGGTGGGCACGATGTCGTAGCCCTCCACGCGCAACTGGGTGAGGATGCGTTCGGAATCGACCAGGGCTTTGGGGCAGCCGAGGCTGACGAAGCCCACCTTGGGGTTCTGCAATGACATGGGATACGGGCGCGAAGCGAAGAGGGCCGGGAGCCGGCAAAGGCCGGCGATTATACCCGCCGTTCGCGGCCGTCCCCGTTCAGCCGGATGCAGGCCGCCGACGTACTTTCGGCGACAATGCGCGCTCGTCGACAGGAGGCTGCGCATGGGTCAGTGGATCAGTCTGGAAACCGTCCGCGGCACGGTGTCGGCCTGGCAGGCGTTGCCGGAAGGCCGGCCGCGCGGCGCGCTGGTGGTCATCCAGGAAATCTTCGGCGTGAATCCGCATGTCCGCGGTGTGGCCGAGGAATACGCGCAAGCCGGCTATGCCTGCCTCGCGCCGGCATTCTTCGACCTGCTCGAACCGAACATCGAGCTGCCCTACGACCCTTCTGCCCACGATCGCGGCCGCGAGCTGGTGGGCCGGCTCGGCTTCGACGCCGCGCTGGATGTCGTTTCGGCGGCAGCGGATTCCTTGTCGGCGCGCGGCAAGGTCGGCACCGTCGGCTACTGCTGGGGTGGAACCGTGGCGTTCCTGGCGGCGCTGAAGCTGGGCCTGCCGAGCGTCAGCTACTACGGCGCGCGCAACAAGGCATTCCTCGAACAACTCGCACAGGGCGAGGACACGCGGGCGCCGGTGATGTTCCATTTCGGCGAACAGGACGCCTCGATTCCGCCCGAAGTCATCCAGCTCCATCGCGAACGCCTGCCGAATCATCCGGTGCATACGTATCCCGCCGGCCACGCGTTCAATCGCGAGGCCAGCGCCGAGGTGTATCACGCGCAAAGCGCTGCGCTGGCGCGGTCGCGCAGCCTCGCCTTCTTCGCGGAGCATCTGCAGTGAGCGGCGAATTCGAGCTCGATTCGCGGCTGGCGAGGGACAGCGTGTTCGTCGCCGACGGTCCGCTCTCGCAGGTCCGGCTGATGAACGATCAGCGTTATCCGTGGCTGGTGCTGGTGCCGCGCGTCGCGGACGTCAGCGAATGGCTCGATCTGGATGGCGGCCAGCAACGCCTGCTGCTGGCGGAGATCAATCAGGCCGGACAATTGCTGCGCAGCCATCCGGCCGTGCAGAAGCTCAACATCGGCGCACTCGGCAACATCGTGCGCCAGTTGCATATCCATCTGGTCGGCCGCCGCGAAGGCGATGCCGCGTGGCCCGGCCCGGTGTGGGGAAACGGGAGCGCTCAGGCATATGCGCCCGAGACACTTGAAGCCGAAGTCGCGCGCTGGCGACAACGGCTCGCTCTGGTTTAGGACAGCCCCGGAATCAGGTGCGCGGCAGGGTCACGCCGGTCTGGCCCTGGTACTTGCCGCCGCGATCCTTGTACGAGGTTTCGCAGACTTCATCGGACTGGAAGAACAGCATCTGCGCGACGCCTTCGTTGGCGTAGATGCGCGCCGGCAACGGTGTCGTGTTGCTGAATTCCAGGGTGACGTGGCCTTCCCATTCCGGCTCCAGCGGCGTCACGTTGACGATGATGCCGCAGCGCGCGTACGTGCTCTTGCCCAGGCACACCACCAGCGTGTCGCGCGGAATGCGGAAGTACTCGACCGTGCGCGCCAGCGCGAAGGAATTCGGCGGAATGATGCAGACGTCGGACTCGATGTCCACGAAGCTGCCGGGATCAAAGTGCTTCGGATCGACAATCGTCGAGTTGATGTTGGTGAACACCTTGAACTCGCGCGAGCAGCGCACGTCGTAGCCGTAGCTGGACGTTCCGTAGCTGACGATGCGCTCACCGTTGACCTGCTTGACCTGCCCGGCTTCGAACGGCTCGATCATGCCTTGCTGCTCGGACATGCGACGGATCCAACGGTCACTCTTGATGCTCATTCCTGGTTCCTTGTGGGCCGGCTGGCCAAGGTCGCTATTGTAGGACGCCGCACCACGGCGGCGCCCGGTGTCGGTTACAGCAGGGAAGCGGCGATCGACGCGCGCGCGCGCGGACGCTTGGCCAGTTCCGCGCCCAAGGCACGCGCCGCGGCGCGATAGGCCTGCGCGGCCGGTGATTCCGGTGCAGCGACTACGACGGGCTGACCGACGTCGCCCTGTTCGCGGATGTGGATGTCCAGCGGCAATGCGCCCAGCAGCGGCACGCCGTACTGCTCGGCCATGCGCTGGCCGCCGCCTTCGCCGAACAGATGCTCGCTGTGGCCGCACTGGCTGCAGGTGTGCACGGCCATGTTCTCGATGACGCCCAGCACCGGCACTTCGACCTTCTCGAACATCTTCAGCGCCTTGCGTGCATCCAGCGTGGCGATGTCCTGCGGCGTGGTGACGATGACCGCACCGGCGACCGGAATCTTCTGCGCCAGGGTGAGCTGGATATCGCCGGTGCCCGGCGGGAGATCGATCAGCAGATAGTCCAGATCGTCCCAGCGGGTGTCGGTGAACAACTGCATCAGCGCGGATGTCGCCATCGGGCCGCGCCAGATCATCGGCGTGTCCTGATCCACCAGCAGGCCGATCGACATGGCTTCCACGCCGAAGGCGCGCATCGGTTCGATGGACTTGTTGTCCGGGCTGTCGGGACGGCCGGACAGCCCGAGCATCGCCGGCACGCTGGGGCCGTAGACATCGGCGTCGAGCAGGCCGACGCGGGCGCCTTCCGCATGCAGGGCGAGCGCCAGGTTCACGGCGGTCGTGGACTTGCCCACGCCGCCCTTGCCGGAACCGACGGCGATGACATTGCGGACGCGGGGAGACGGGCTGAGGCTGGGCTGGACGGCGTGGGCCGGGATGCGGCCGCCGGGGGAAGGCGCGTGCATGGAGTTCCGTGGGAGGGCCATCCGTCGGGGACGGCAACGTGAACATTCTAGGCGATGTGCCCCGCTCGCCCGGTGCGACCGGGCGGCGCAGGGACTGCATTCCAATTCACTATCAAGGAAACGCCGCCAGGCACAAGCCATTGATGGAGAAGCTTAATCCTCGTTAACCCCGCCCCTTCACGTTAAGTAATGTGAGTTACAAATCACGTTAGGACGATGTTAAGTTCGCTCTCCCACGGACTGGCTCCCCGCGGTTCAGTGCTGATGGATCAGTGCGCAAGACCGCAACACCACTGCTCCAAGGATTCACCCATGCACGTCAGCCCCTTCAAGCGGAGCCGCCTGAGCGCGGCCCTGGTCGCGGCCCTCCTGGCCCCCGCCGCTTTTGCCCAGGACGCCTCCCCCGCGCCCGCCAGCGATGCCACGGATCTGGACAAGGTCACCGTCACCGGCTCGCTCATCCCGCAGACCCAACTGGAGAACTTCACTCCGGTCACCACCATTTCGGCCGAAGACATCAAGGCGCGCGGCTTCACCAGCGTCGCCGACGTGCTGCAGAAATCTGCCTTCTCCACCGGCGGCGTGCAGGGCGGCCAGAGCTCGGCCTCGTTCACGCAGGGCGCCGAGACGGTCAGCATGTTCGGCCTTGATCCGGGTTACACCAAGTACCTGATCGACGGTCGCCCGATGGCGAACTACCCGGCGCTGTACAACGGCAGCGACACGTTCAACAACATCAGCGGCATTCCGATCGATCTGGTCGAGCGCATCGAAATCCTGCCGGGCGGCCAGTCCTCGCTGTACGGCTCCGACGCCATCGCCGGCGTCATCAACATCATCCTCAAGAAGAACATGGAAGGCGGCACGCTCAGCGTGCGCGGCGGTGCCACCACCGACGGCGGCGGCGACAGCTTCCGCGCCAGCCTCGCCAAGGGCTGGACCGGCTTCGAAGGCCGTCTGAACGTGCTGGCCGGCGTGCAGGCCGAGACCAAGGATCCGATCTGGGGCTCGCAGCGCGATCTGACGCGCCAGTACAACAACCGCGGCTATTCCGCGCAGACCGCCAGCCGCGACTATCTGGTCAACGGCTACACCAACTTCTCCACCGAGGGTTTCAACCCCGACAACTACGGCTACATCTTTGCCGACCCGAACAACTGCGCCAATGTCTCCGGCCAGTTCGACGGCAGCGAAGGCCTGCGCGAGCGTCCGGGCTTCGGCCAGTACTGCGGTTCCTTCACTTCGCCGGGCTATCGCACCATCGCCAACGGCAAGGAAGCGGCGCAGGTCTACACGCACGCCACGTTCGACGTGAACGACAACTTCCAGCTGTACGGCGACGTGCTCTACAGCCACGAGGAAATCGAATACAACGCCGGCTCCGGTTATGCGTGGTGGGGCACGAGCGCCAAGTACGGCTACTTCTACGATCCGGATCTCGATGCGCTGGTGAACCTGCAGCGCGCCTTCTCGCCGGAAGACATCGGCGGCCAGGGCTTCCGCGAGATCAACAGCACCGATCGCAGCAGCTCGTACTCGGTCAGCTTCGGTGGCAAGGGCGTGTGGGGCGACTGGGATTACGACATCGGCCTGACCCGCACCGAGTACAAGTTGAAGGAACGCAGCTGGCAGCGCCTGAACGATCCGGTCAACGCCTACTTCGAACAGAACGTGCTCGGTCCGCAGTTGGGCGAGTACGACGGCTGGGCCGTGTTCCGCCCCAACTATGCCGCGTTCTACACGCCGATGAATCCGGCCGACTTCGCCGCCTTCTCCGCGTTCACCACCACCCGCAGCAAGACGTGGGACAACATGCTTCGCGCGCAGGTCACCAACGGTGCGCTGTTCTCGCTGCCGGGCGGCGATGCCGGTCTGGCCGTCGTGGTGGAAGGCGGCAACCAGGGTTGGGACTACTCGCCCGATCCGCGCCTGATTCCGGATCCGGAAACGCTGGAATCGCAGGTGTGGGGCACCACGTCGGTGAGCGGCGCCGGCCATCGCACGCGTTACGCGGTGACCAGCGAACTGCGCCTGCCGGTGCTGGAACCGCTGACCGTCACGCTGTCCGGCCGTTATGACGCATTCGACGCCTATGGCAACACCGTCGACAAGCCGACCTACAGCATCGGCCTGGAATACCGTCCGATCGAAAGCCTGCTGTTCCGCGGCAAGTACGGCACCGCGTTCCGCGCGCCGACGCTGTCCGACACCTTCCAGGGCGTCAGCGGTTACTACAACACCGTCACCGACTACACGCGCTGCGCGGAAGCCGGCTACCTGCCGGGCAATACCGAAGCCTGCGATTACGATTCCTCGCAGTTCTTCGGCACGCAGTCCGGCAACCCGGATCTGGAGCCGATCACCGCCGACGTCTGGAACGCGGGCGTGGTGTGGGCACCGTCGAGCAACCTGTCGGTCTCGCTGGACTACTTCGCGTGGGACATCCGCAACGAAGTGGATCTGCAGAGCACCGACCAGTTGTCGCTGATGGAGTACTACTGCCGCAGCGGCCAGATGGACATCAACTCGCAGAGCTGCCAGAACGCGACGAGCTGGATCGTGCGTGACGAGAACGGCGCCATCGCGTCGATCTACACGCCGAAGGTCAACGTCGCCGAGCAGAAGCTGCGTGCGGTGACCGCCAGCGTCAACTACCTGATGGACATCGGCAGCTGGGGCAGCCTGTCGCTCGCCGGCAACTACACCAACACGCTGGAGCACACGGTCAAGCCGCTGCCGGGCGAACCGGAAATCGACCTGCTGCGCGATCCGTACAACATGTGGGTATACGACGCCTACGCGAAGACCCGCGCGGATCTGACGGTGGCCTGGAACAAGGACAAGTGGACGACCACCGTCTACGCCAACCGCATCGGCAAGACGCCGAACTACCTCGCCTACACCGGTCGCAGCTTCGACTACGTCAACAGCGCCGGCGCACGCGCGGGATGGTGGGCGCCGTACGTGACCTACAACATGAGCGTGAACTACGCGGCGATGGACAACCTCGAGTTCTCCTTCATGGTCAACAACGTGCTGGACAAGACGCCGGAAGCGCAGGCCAGCAACTTCCCGGGCACCGAGAGCGAACCGTTCAACAGCGCGCTCTACAACCCGTACGGCCGTTCGTTCTTCGTCGAAGCCCGCTACAAGTTCGGCAACTGATCGATCGGTTTCCCTTCACCACGTCAGTGGTTCGTCGACCCCGCCGCAAGGCGGGGTCTTTTTTTGCCGATCCGGTCCGGTTGCACGGCGGGACACGCCTCCCGCGGAAGCACGCGACGACATCGCTGACTGTCCGCTGCGACCGCACGCGACCATCCCGCACAACAGCTTCCATACCCCACCGGATGCGGATATAAAGAGCCTCATCCCGGCGCATCGCCGGGTCCAATCAACTCCCTGGGAGGGGAAACATGCGCAAGATCCTGACCGCCGCCCTGCTGGCACTGCCCCTGCTGGGCGCTTCGCTCGTCGCGTCCGCCGCCGATGGCGCCGTCGGACGCTGGAAGACCATCGACGACAAGACCGGCAAGGTGAAGTCGATCGTCGAAATCTATACGACCACCAACGGCTCGCTCGCCGGCAAGGTCGTGGAAGTCCTGCATTCCGATCGCGGCCCCAACCCGACCTGCGACAAGTGCAGCGGCGATCGCAAGGACAAGCCGGTGAAGGGCATGGTGATCCTGTGGGGCCTCAAGGCCGACGGCGCCAACGAGTGGTCCGGCGGCACCATCCTCGATCCGGCCAACGGCAAGACCTACAAATCGAAGATGGAATTGCAGGCGGGCGGCCAGAAACTGGATGTGTCCGGCTGCGTCGCCTTCATCTGCCGTGCGCAGACCTGGCAGCGCGAGTAATCGTCGCCCTCATCGCTTCGCATCGACAGCCCGGCATCGCCGGGCTGTCCTGTTTTGGCATGCGATAATCCCCGGCTTCTCCGAATCTCCCCGGTCATGCGCTCCGCACTCGTCACCACTGCCCTGCCCTACGCCAACGGTCCGCTGCACCTGGGCCACCTGGTCGGTTACATCCAGGCCGACATCTGGGTACGCGCCCGACGACTGGCGGGCCATACCACCCATTTCGTCTGCGCCGACGACACCCACGGCACGCCGATCATGCTGGCGGCGGAAAAGGCGGGCGTGACACCGGAAGCCTTCATCGCCGACATCCAGGCCAGCCACGAGCGCGACTTCGCCGCATTCGGCGTGGCCTTCGATCACTACGACTCGACCAACTCGCCACTCAACCGCGAACTGACCGGGTCGTTCTACACCGCGCTGGAACAGAACGGCCACATCGCACGCCGCAACGTCGCGCAGTTCTACGACGCGGCCAAGGGGATGTTCCTTCCGGATCGCTACATCAAGGGCATCTGCCCGAACTGCGGCACGCCGGATCAGTACGGCGACAACTGCGAAGTCTGCGGTGCAACCTACGCGCCGACCGATCTGAAGGAACCGCGCTCGGTGCTGTCCGGCACGACGCCGGAAATGCGCGACTCCGAACACTTCTTCTTCGAGGTCGGCCGCTTCGATGCCTTCCTGCGCGAGTGGCTGTCGGGCGATGTCGCCCTGCCCGGCGTCAAGGCGAAACTGATGGAATGGCTCGACGCCGAAGGCGGCCTGCGTGCGTGGGACATCTCGCGCGATGCGCCGTATTTCGGATTCGAGATTCCCGGCGCGCCGGGCAAGTATTTCTACGTCTGGCTGGATGCGCCGATCGGCTACCTCAGCAGCTTCAAGGCATTGTGCCAGCGCGACGGACTGGACTTCGACGCCTTCCTGCGCTCGGACAGCGACGCTGAACTGCATCATTTCATCGGCAAGGACATCGTCAACTTCCACGGCCTGTTCTGGCCCGCCGTCCTGCATGGCAGCGGCCATCGCGCGCCCACGCGTCTGCACGTCAACGGCTATCTGACCGTCGATGGCGCAAAGATGTCGAAGTCGCGCGGCACCTTCGTGATGGCGCGCACCTATCTCGACGTCGGCCTGGAGCCGGAAGCGCTGCGCTACTACTACGCCGCCAAGTCGTCCGGCGGCGTCGATGATCTCGATCTGAACCTTGGCGACTTCATCGCGCGCGTCAATGCGGATCTGGTCGGCAAGTTCGTCAACCTGGCCAGCCGCTGCGCCGGGTTCATCGACAAGCGCTTTGGCGGCTCACTGGCCGAAGCTCTGCCGGATCCCGCGATGTATGCGCGCTTCGTCGCCGCGCTCTCGCCGGTGCGCGATGCTTACGAACGCAACGACCCCGCCGCCGCGCTGCGCCAGATCATGACGCTCGCCGATGAAGCCAATCGCTACATCGATGACGTCAAGCCGTGGGTGATCGCCAAGCAGGAAGGCGCCGACGCGCAACTGCAATCCGTCTGCACGCAGGGCCTGAACCTGTTCCGCGTGCTGGTGGCCGCACTCAAGCCGGTGTTGCCGCGCACGTCGGCGCAGGCGGAAGCATTCCTCAACGCACCGGTGCAAGCGTGGCGCGATCTCGACGCGCCGCTGCTATCGCACGCCATCCAACCGTACACCGCCCTCTTCACCCGCATCGACCCGAAACTGATTGACGCCATGACCGACGCTTCGAAAGATACCTTGCAGACCGCTCCCGCTGCCGCGCCCGTGAAGGCCGCCAAGCCCGCCGACGCATCACCGGCGAAGGAGACCGCCAAGGAAACGCAGGCGAAGGACAGCGGCCACATCGAAATCGGCGATTTCGCCAAGCTCGATCTGCGCATCGGCAAGGTGCTGATCTGCGAATTCGTCGAAGGCTCCGACAAGCTGCTGCGGTTCGAACTGGATGCCGGCGAACTCGGCAAGCGCCAGATCTTCTCCGGCATCCGCGCCAGCTACGGCGAACCGGAAAAACTGGTCGGCCGCAACGTCGTGTTCATCGCCAACCTCGCGCCGCGCAAGATGCGCTTCGGCCTGAGCGAAGGGATGATTCTCTCGGCCGGCTTCGACGGTGGCGCGCTGGCGCTGCTCGATGCCGATGACGGCGCCGCGCCCGGCATGCCGGTGCGCTGAACCGCCGACGGCGCACCCGTTCGGCACGCGACCCGCGCGAATACCGACGGTACTCCAGGCATGACCGCTTCCCTCGCCAGCGCGACGCACGAAGAACGCGTCGAACGACTGGATCGACTGCTGCCGCAGACGCAATGCGGCCAATGCGGCTTCGACGGTTGCCGGCCCTACGCCGAAGCGATGGCGCGCGGCGAGGCCGGCATCGATCGCTGCCCGCCGGGCGGCGATGAAGGCGCACGCGTGCTGGCGCGCCTGCTCGGCGTTCCCGCCCTGCCATACGACCGCACGCGCGGCGTACAGAAACCCGAAGCGGTCGCCCGCGTGATCGAAGCCGACTGCATCGGCTGCACCAAATGCATCCAGGCCTGCCCCGTCGATGCAATCATCGGCGCAGCCAAACGCATGCACGTAGTGATCGACCCGCTCTGCACCGGCTGCGAACTCTGCGTGCCCGCCTGCCCGGTGGATTGCATCGTGATGGAAGCGGTGCCGCTTTCGGTGGATCGCGCTTCGGGGTGAGCGGTTTCGAAAAGCTGTGCGTCGGTCAATTGAACTCGCGGCCAGCAGGCAACATCAAACTCCGGAATCAAGCCGCCCGCAAAGCGGGTTCGACTGGATTGTCAGGCATCACGCCCCGTTACCGCGGCAACAGACTCTACGGCAAAGCTGATGTTTGCCACCTCGATGGGCACGCAAGCACAGATGGCGTCCGAGAACTCATCAAGGACGGCTTGTCCGGTCGAGTCATAGTCATTACGAACGTGCAGGAAAATCTGACCATTCTCCCAACGGCAGCGCACCGCGGTTTGCCAAGGTCTTTCCGCAAACTCCCGGAGCAAATCATCGAGGCAGTCCAGTGCCGCCTGCTCGGAGACACCTCTGCATGAAACGACGATCTCAAACATGTGATTGCCTGATGCCCGAGTTGAGCAGACCCTTGAAGCGGGTTCGGCTTGAGTGAATTGTTACGCATCACTCTCGGCCCTCGTCCGGCGAAGCTTCTGTACATGAAGCTGATGCGCTTTGTCTGCGCTGAACCTGAAGAAGAGGTAGCTCGCAACCGCTGCAACCATGAGTGGCGGAATGAGGTCGCGACCGAGGACATAGCCTACTTGAAACGAATCCAAACTTGAGTTCGATACCAAATAGATTTCCCAGATTGTGAACGCTGCAAACAGCACGAGGTAAAGGCCCGCACCGTTTGCAAGTAGGCGGCCAGCTATGGCGTTGATGATCTTGCCAGCACCCAGACATACGAGAAGAACGACAACGAATCCGATCAACTCCATGAAAATCCCCTGTGTGGTCGAACACCCGAATCAGTGCGACCCGCGAAGCGGGTTCGGCCTGACTGAACTGCCAAGCCGCATCGTGCTCTTCCTTTCCGAGATGACTGCCAGAAGGAATAAAAACCATCGGTTCTGCGGACATCTTTGAAGTTCTTCGACCGCCAGTCGCCGACGAGTCGCCATTTGCAACCATTTCATGGATGTCGCCTCGACGCACGCCACATCTGCCCACCCTCTTCAACCCGGAACCGCGATCCCCGCCGATTCCAGCAATACTCGCAGCGGCTCCAACTGCTCGGCATAGCGCCGCCAGCGATGGAGGGAGCCGCGGTAGATTGGGGAGCGCACCTGCACCGCGCTGGCGGTGGCGACGGGTGCGGCGTTGCGCTCGAAGTGCAGGCAGTCTTCTTCCCACGGCAATCCGCAGAATTCGAGCAGGCGTCGGGTCGTCTGTTCCTGCGTGTTGACGATGTCTTCGTAGGCCACTTCCAGGATGCGGCCGGGGAACACGCGTTGCCAGTGCGCCATCAACCGGTCGAAGCCGATGTAGTAGCGACCGGTGTCGAGCAGGTCGTAGGAGTAGTCGTAGTTCGGCGAATTCAGTGCGAACAGCTGGCGGAAGTTGCTGAAGCAGCTGTCCATCGGATCCCGTCGCAGGCAGATCAGTCGCGCACGCGGGAAGGCGCGCGCGATGAAACCGGCATAAAGAAAATTGTGCGGCAGCTTGTCGACGAAATGCGGACGCTGTCCGGTGTTCGGTCGCGTGCTGCGCAGATACGTTTCGCCCAGTGCGCGCCAATCCATGTCGCGGCCGCGCAGGTCGTCGAGCAGTTCACTCAATGTGCGTACGGGCTTCTGCGCCAATCCATGCAGCGCGACACCGAAGTGGTTGAGTTCGCCCGCTGATTGCACGTGTGAGTGCGACGACAGGATACGGACCACCAGCGTGGTGCCGGTGCGCGGCATGCCGAAGACGAAGATGGGTTCCTCGCTTGTGCAGCCTTCTGCAGCCGCGCCGGCGACTTCATCCGGAAAGAATTCCATCAGCGCGCGGAACATCGCGGCGTCGCCGTCCGGCGTGTAGGCCAGTCGCGGTCGCCAGGCAGCCTTGCCTTCGACCAGATGCCGGAATGCACGCGGGTAATCGCCCAGATCGTCGTATTCCTTTTCGAGCGCGAGATTCAGGCACAACTGCGCTTCCGCCTCGCCGGCCGGCACCGGTGACAACACGTCCAGCCAGCGCTGCACGTGATTGTCGATGACGGTCTGCTTGCGCAGTTGCGACAGCGACAGGTACGCCTTCCAGTAGCGCGGCTGCAGGCGCAGGCAGCGTTCGTAGGCGGCTTCCGCGCCTTCGAGATCGCCGGTGAACGTCAGTGAAGCACCGAGGTTGAACCAGAACCGCGCCTCTCGCGGCATGCGCTCCGTGCTGCGCGTGAACACTTCGGCGGCGCGCGCATGCGCATTGGCCTGCGTGTAGATGACGCCGAGGATGTCGAGCACCATCGGATCATCCGGCGTCATCGCCCAGGCGCGATCCGCTTCGGCCACCGCTTCGCGAAGGCGATGCGACATCGCCAGCAGGCGGCCGTACTGGGCCGCGTAATCGGCACGCGCGGGATTCAGCCGCGTCGCTTCCGACAGATGTTGTTCCGCCAGCGGCCCCTGACCAAGTTGAAGCGCGGCGACGCCGGCCACGAAATGCACGCCTGCGTGTTCGGGGAAGCCGTACGCCAGCCGCTGCGCCATCTGCAAGGCCGCGGGCCAATCGCGGGCATTGAGCGCATCGATCGCGCGTCGGTAGATCTGGCCCGGATCCTGGCCCATTACTTCACGGTGCAGGCGGCGCAGACACGCTCCACCCGATATCCCTGTGCGCGCAATTTTTCGACGACGCCATCTTCGCCGAGCAGATGCAACGCGCCGACGATGACCAGCGTGTCATCACTGCCCGGCGCATCCAGGCGCTTGCGGATCTGCGGCACCCACGCATCGTTGCGATCGACGTTGATGCGCTGGTACAGACGGGGGAACTCGCGCTTGAGTTCGGTCGCCATTTCTCCGGACAGCAGGCGAACATCGCCATTGCGCCAGGCGCGGTGCAGCTTCTCGGTCTGCGCCGATCCCTTGGCCGCTTCCTTCAGCGCTTCCTTCAGCAACTGGCGCTGCTCCACCTCATCCATGCCGGACAGCAGGTTCACCTGATCGGCGACCTGTTCGAGCCCGGCGGTCGGTTTGCCCGCCGCCTGCGCTTTCTGCATGAAGTGCGCGTCCAGCCCGAGCTTCGGGTCCAGTCCCTGCGCCATCATCTCGGTGATGCTGATGGTCAGGCTGGCGAACCAGGGCTTGAAACTCGCCAGGCTTGCGAGCGGCACGCCGTTCTTCGTCGTCCACGCCTGGAGTTGCGACCACGTCGCCGCATCCACATCCGATTCCAGCGTCGTGCCGTCACGGCGCAAGGCGGCCTGCATCATCATCCGGGTGACGGCCGGCGAATCCATGTCGCCGGGCGGTATTTCGAACATCAGCGATTCGGCGTCGTCGAACGCGGCCTCCACGTCCGCCGAAAGCGGATAGTCATCCGGCCGAAGCAAGTGGAACGAGCCCAGCAGATAGACCGAATTGTCCTGATCCGACACCTTCCACAACAGCGGCACGGGCGGCGCGTGGGCCGGCTTCGGCGTATCGGCCAGCACGAAAGGTGCAGACAGCGCGAGCAGCGCCGCCAGTGCGATCCGTTGCGACATCGTGTTCCTCATCCGTTCGATCATTGTTTTTTCCCGGGCGTATAGGTTTTCTCACCGGCGGTGATGGCCAAGTCGAGGCGGTTCTCCGGCGGCGGCAACGGACACGTGGCGAACGTGGTGAACGCGCATGGCGGGTTGTACGCCTGGTTGAAATCCAGCACGAGCTTGCCATTGACCGGCGCGGCTGCGTCCAGGAATCGGCCGGCCGGGTAACTGCCGTGGCCACTGGTGCGGTCGGCCAGCACGAAGAACAGCGGGCCATCGGGCTGTCCCAGCGCTTCGAGCCGGTAGCGCTTGCCGTCGCGTTCGAATTCCACTGCGCCCGGATTCGGCGACGGCGTGGTCACGCCGATGATGTCGACGATGGGAATCGTCTTGCCCGGCGGATGCGGAATGAAGCGCGCTTCGACACGCCACGCCGGATCCGCGCTCCAGTATTCGAGTCCGTGGAATCCGGTGCGGCTCGGCGCGTCGGCATGCTTCACGCGCAAGGCATGGTTGCCGCCGCGTTCGATGACGCTGAGCACGCCCTTGCCTTCATCGAATCCGATCACGCCCGGTTGCGGCTGGCGATCGTCCGGCAATTCGGTGCGGCCTTTCAGCGGCTCGCCGTTGAAGGTCAGTTCGAGGCCGGGTTCGGGCGTGAAATACACGCGGTTGTCTTCCTGCGACACCATGCCGAGCTTGTCCGGCCCGGCCGCGAGGCGGATGCCGCTGCCGGCGTTCGTGCCGATGTAGTGCGCCTTCAACTGCAACCAGTGCAGGCCGACCAGGCTGGTCCAGCCATCGGGCTTGAGCAGTTCCTCGCGACGCTGCGTGCGCCAGTCGTTCTGCGCGACGAGGAACGCGGGATCCAGCGCCTTCGTCGTTTTCGCGGCCGGCCGCGGCTCATCGGAGCACGCCGCCAGTCCCAGCAACAGGCACGCTGCCCATCCCAACCGATTGCCCATCCGCTTCATCCCCATGAAGTGTCCTGCTCAGGTGTCGTCGAACCGCGCGTCCAGTTCGGACAGACTCACACGTCGGTGCAACGCCTGCAACGCCGCGTCGTCCAGTCGTTCCAGATCGCGCAGGAATGCACTGGCTTCAGGTACGGTCATCGCGCGCGAAGTGGTCACGGCATGGCGCGCCAGCGTCGACAGGACGACCGCATCGCGGTCGGCCAGCGTCGGCAATACCGCGCGCAGCAACGGTTCAACCGGTGCGTCGGCGAGCAGCGCCGGCACGCTGCGCACGCGCCAGCGCGACGGGCCCAGCGGTTCCATATCGAAGCCGAATTCCGCCCAGCGCGCGGGGTCCGCCGTCGTCGTCGCGCCCTCGATATCCACTTCAATCGGCAACAGCAACGGCTGCGGCAACAGTCCGATACCCGCCTTCGCCGCGTGCAAGCGCGCCACCATCAACGCCACATGCGCGCGCGGCAAGTCGATCATCGCCAGGCCACCTGCGATCTGCGCCAGCAGGAAACGCCCATGCAGTACCGACAAGGCCTGACCGAGCGGCTTGTCCGCATTCGCATCGTCCGCCCCTGGCGCCGGCAGGCCGGCCGCGTTTCCGGGTTCGCCATACAGGGCCGCGTAGAACGCGCGTGCGTCCTCCACTCGCGCGGCGGGCAAGGCATGGCCGCCGGACAGATCCGACGGCATGGCGCGCGCGGACTGGAACGCGGCGCGGCTCTCGCCCAGCGCTTCGTGCAGCGTCTTCAGGACGAAGTCGTAGATCAGTCGCGAGTCGCGAAACCGCACTTCATGCTTGGCCGGATGCACGTTGACGTCCACGCGCTGCGGGTCGAGTTCGAGGAACAGCACGTAGGCCGGCTGCCGGCCGTGGAACAGCACCTCCTTGTACGCGCTCTTGGCGGCGTGGCCGAGATTGCGATCACGCACCGCGCGCGCGTTGACGTAGAGGAACTGCTGATCGCCCATCGGTCGCGTGTAGGACGGCAGTCCAATCCAGCCATGCAGGCGCAGGCCGGCAGCTGCATGTTCGATGCGCAGCGCCTGCGACATGAAGCCCTCGCCCAGCACATCGAGCACGCGCGCGGCCGGATTATCCGCTTCCGCACGATGGCGGCGGATCTGCTTGCCGTCGATGCCGATGCGCAACTCGATCTCCGGCCGCGCCAGTGCGAGCGATCGCAACCAGTCTTCGATGTGCCCGAGTTCGGTGCGCTCGGCGCGCAGGAACTTGCGCCGCGCCGGCACGTTGTAGAACAGGTCGCGCACTTCCACGGTCGTGCCGACCGCATGCGCCACCGGCGCAAGCGCGCCGGGCTTGCCGCCTTCGACGCGCAGCTGCGTGCCATGTTCGTCCTGTGCGCGCCGCGAACCGAGACTGAAACGGCTGACCGAGGCAATCGAAGGCAATGCCTCGCCACGGAAGCCCAGCGTCATCACGCCTTCCAGATCCTCCAGCGATGCAATCTTGCTGGTGGCGTGGCGTGACAGCGCAAGTGGAAGTTCATCGGCGGCAATGCCGGAACCGTCGTCGCGGATCCGGATCAGCCGGATGCCGCCTTCCTCGAGATCGATATCGACCCGGCGCGCGCCGGCATCCAGCGCGTTCTCCACCAGTTCCTTGACCACGGAAGCAGGACGTTCCACCACTTCGCCCGCGGCGATCTGGTTGATGAGCGTCTCAGGCAGGGGACGGATCGGCACGAAAGAATGCGGCGTGGCGCCGTGGAGAAAAATGAGCGCCGATGATAGCCGAGCGCTGCGCCGCGCGATGCGGCGTGGACGATCGCGCCGTGCTCAGGGAGCGCCGGCGGCGCCACCCGCAGCGGCCGCGCGCGCTTCGGCGTCGGCCTGCGCGCGTGCCGCGAACAAGGTGCCGGGAGGCGGCTGGCGGGTGAAATACGTATTGACGCCGTCCAGCACCGCGCTGGCGACCTTGCGCTGGTAGGCCGGATCCTTCAGGCGCTTTTCTTCTTCCGGATTGGAGATGAAGGCGGTTTCCACCAGCATCGACGGCATGTCGGACGTGCGCAGCACCGCGAAGTTCGCGCGCTCGATGTTCGGCTTGTGGTTGTTGCCCACGCGCTTGAGCCCGTCCAGCACGTGGTTGGCCGCGTCTTCGGATGCGCGCATGTGGCCGCTCTGCGCCAGATCCAGCAGCACCGACGAGAGCGTCGTGTCGACTTTCTGCAGCGGCACGCCGCCGATCAGGTCGGAGGCGTTTTCCTTGTCGGCCAGCCAGCGCGCACGTTGCGAGGAAGCGCCTTTCAACGAGAGCACGTAGACCGAAGAACCGCGTGCAGCGCGATTTTCGGCGGCGTCGGCATGGATCGACACGAAGATGTCGGCGCCCGCCGCACGCGCCTTGCGTGCGCGCAGGTTGAGCGGAATGAAGACGTCGCTGTCGCGCGTCATGTAGGCCTTCATGCCCGGCATCGCGTTGATCTGGCGCGCGAGTTCACGACCGATCGCCAGCACGACGTTCTTCTCGTACGTGCCGTGCATGCCGACTGCGCCCGAGTCCTGGCCGCCGTGGCCGGGATCAATCGCCACGATCAGCGGCCGCATGCCGCTGCGCATGCCGACACGAGGGGCCGGCGCTTCCGCTGCGGCCGTCGAAGCCGGGCTCGCGCTGGAGTTCGCGGTCGCAGGCGTAGCCGGTTGTCCGGTCGCCACGGTGTACGGCACGCCCGAGGCCGTGACGCCCGCGGCCGGGGCCGCAGAAGCGACGCCGCTTGAAGCCGTCGGCGCTTCGTAAGCGGTCGCCTGTCCGTTGAGGATGGCCTGCGGCGAGGACGCCGACTGACTGGAGGCTGCAACGGCGCCCGTCGTCGCGGGAACCGAAGTCGTCGTGGCCTGCGGCGACACGCTCGACTGCTGCACGACTTGCGCGGTGAGCGCGGCGGTGGCGCGGGCGGCGTCCGCGGTGGACGCCGGTGCCGGATCCTTTGCAGGCGTGCTGGCGGGCGTGTTCGCAGCAGGAGCCGTGGCGACCGCCGCATTGGCGGCGGAGCCCGCACTCGGACCATCGCCTGGCCATTCGATCACGATGCGCGCGCCTTGGGCGGTTGGCTCGATTCGCGGCTTGAGCGGCGTGATGGCGCCGGCAAGATCGAACACGATGCGCAGCGTGCCGGGAGCCGGTTGGCCGGTACGCACCGAGCTGACAACGCCCTGGCCGGTCGGCAGCTTGAGGCCGCGCTTCGCGCTGGACGCGGGCAGATCGACCACCAGTCGTTCCGGACCGTGCAGCGACAACGTCTTGAATTCACCACGACCCTGCAACTGGATTTCAGCGCGGGTGCCGGTGGCTCCCGTGGTCAGGTCGACGTGACTGACCTCGCCCGCGTGTACGGAGAACGCGCACGCAAAGCTCGCCGCGAGGGCGCTGAAAGCCAGTGAATGACGGAGTTTCGGGCGGGGGGCCGGGCTCATGCGCCGGATTCAAGCACCATCGCCAACGGAAATCAACAGGTTTTTCCTTTAGGAATCCATGACCTGCCGGATCTTCCTACTCCACCGGGGGAGGTGATCCCGGCAAGTGCCCGCTTCCACGGAGGCGTTCCAGCCAGACCGTGCCCTGCGCACTCGCCGGGCTCAACCGCACCGCACGCCCGTGATCCGCCACCGCCAGTTCGACGCGCAGGTCCGCGGGGGGCAATCCCGCGCCACCGCGTTCAGGCCATTCGATCAGCCACAGCGTCGCCAGATCGTCGTCGAGGCCGAGGTAATCCAGTTCCGCCGCATCGCCGATCCGGTACAGGTCCAGATGCCAGGCTTCACCGCCCGGGACCGGATAGCGCTCGACCAGCGTGTAGGTCGGACTGCGGATGGCACCCGCGACGCCGAGTGCGCGCAACCACGCACGCGCCAGCGTCGATTTGCCGGCCCCCAGATCGCCTTGCAGGTGCACGACCGCGCGCTCGGGACGTGTCGCCGCCAATGCTTCGCCCAGCGCGTCGGTGGCCTCGGTATCCGGCAGGTGCAGGGAAATCGCGTTCATGCGGCGATTCTACGTGCGGCGCTTCGGGGTGTGCGCAAGCGCTCGCTGCATCATGGATTGGCGAGACGGCGCAGGGCCGGCAGCAGATCCGACGGCAAGGTTCCGCGTTCGCCTTCGACGGCAGCGGCATCGCCGGCCAGCGAATGCAGCAACGCACCGGCACAGGCCGCGTCGAACGCCGTCAGTCCCTGCGCACGCAACGCCGCGATCACGCCGGTCAGCAGATCGCCCATGCCGCCCACCGCCATGCCGGGATTGCCGGCATCGATGACGCACGGCGTCTGTCCCGGCGCGGCCACCAGCGTCCCCGCGCCTTTCAGCACCACCGCGCACTGGAAACGATCCGCCAATGCGAGTACCGCCAGCCGGCGATCACGCTGCACGTCGGCGGTTTCCACGCCCAACAAGCGCGCGGCCTCGCCCGGATGCGGGGTGAGGATGGCGTCCGGCAGCGCGCGCGGGTGTTCGGCCAGCAGGTTCAGGGCATCGGCATCGATGACGCACGGCACGCCGGCGCGCAGCGCCTGTTCGAACATCGCGCGCGACCATTCACCCCGGCCCAGCCCCGGCCCCAGCGCGATGACATCCGCCTGCGCCAGCATGGGTTCCAGTTCCGCACTCGATTCCACCGCGGCGACCATCGCTTCGGGACGCCGCGCCAGGATGGCCGCGACATGCGCCTGGCGCGTCGCCACGTGCAGGAGACCCGCGCCGGTGCGCAGCGCCGCTTCGGCGCACAGCAGCACCGCTCCCCCGCTGCCATGATCGCCGCCGACGCACAGCACGCGGCCCGATTCGCCCTTGTGCGTGTTGCGACGGCGCGGCAAAAGCCAGCGCGGCAACGCGGCATGTTCCAGTGCAATCGCCGCCGGCATCGCGGTTTCCAGCGCATCAACGGGAACGTCGAGATGATCGAACGCGAACGTGCCCGTGTATTCGAGCGCCTCGCCCGTGCGCAGGCCCACGTGTTCGACGATGAACTGCAGCGTGCGCGTGGCGATCACCGCTGCGCCGGGAACCGAGCCGCGATCCGCGTCCACGCCACTGGGCACATCCAGTGACAGCACCGGCGCGGTCTGCGCGTTGATGGCTTCGATCAAATGGGCCGAGGCCGGATCCGGCGCACGCGCCAGGCCCAGGCCGAACAGCGCATCGACGACGAGATCGGCAGCTGGAAGATGATGTTCGAACAGCTCGATGTGGCCGCCCGCGGCGACAAAGTCGGTGCATGCGCGCTGCGCCGATGGCGTGCGCGGCACATGATCGGGCAGGTGCACGATGCAGACGTGGCGTCCGGAACGCACGGCCGCCGCACCGAATACATAACCGTCGCCGCCGTTGTTGCCGGGACCGCAGACCACCACGATGCGGTGCGCGTGCGGCCACTGATCCAGCGCATGCCGCCAGGCCGATTGCCCGGCGCGGCGCATCAGTTCGTAAGCCCCGCCCTCGATGCGCTCGCTGGCGTGGACGTCGATGTCGCGCGCGGTAGCGGCGTCGTGAAGAGGAAAGCTCCCGGACATGGGGCGGATTCTATACTTGCGCGATGTCCGCGCCCATCGACCTTCGTCTACCGGAACCACACGTGCTTGCCGCGCGCGTGCGCGCGCTGGCGGCCGAATTCGGCTTCCAGCGCTGCGGCATTGCCGGCATCGAACTGGGCGAAGACGAGGCGCACCTGCGTGACTGGCTGGCGCAGGGTCTCTACGGGTCCATGGACTGGATGGCGCGGCATGGCGAAAAGCGCAGCCGTCCGGATGAACTCCTGCCCGGCACGCTGCGGGTGATTTCCGTTGGCCTGGATTACGGCCGCAACGACAGCGATGACGCTTGGCACACGCTGGCCGATGGCGAACGCGCCTATGTCGCGCGCTACGCACTGGGCCGCGATTACCACAAGCTGATGCGCAACCGCCTGCAGAAACTGGCCGAGCGCCTGCAGGAAGAAGTCGGCGTGTTCGGCCATCGCGTGTTCGTGGATTCGGCGCCGGTGCTGGAGCGCGCGCTCGCGCGCAATGCCGGCCTCGGGTGGATCGGCAAGCACACCTGCCTTATCGACAAGGATGGCGGCTCCTGGTTCTTTCTCGGCGAAATCTACGTTGATCTGCCTTTGCCGATCGATCCGCCCGCGACCGCGCATTGCGGCACCTGCGTGCGCTGCATCGATGTCTGCCCGACGCAGGCCATCACTGCGCCGTACCGGCTGGATGCACGCCGCTGCATTTCCTATCTGACCATCGAGCATGAAGGCGCGATCGACGAATCACTGCGCCCGCTGATCGGCAACCGCATCTTCGGCTGCGACGATTGCCAGCTCGTATGCCCCTGGAACAAGTTCGCCAAGCGCAGTGACGAACCCGATTTCCGCGCGCGCAACCAGTTGGACACCGCGACGCTGCCGGATCTGTTCGCGTGGACGGAAGCGGAATTCCTGCAACGCACCGAAGGTTCGGCCATCCGCCGCAGCGGCCATGAGCGCTGGTTGCGGAACATCGCAGTGGCGCTCGGCAATGCCGATTCCAGCGACGCCGTCATCACCGCCCTCACCTCGCGCCGCGATGACCCGTCCGCACTGGTGCGCGAACACGTCGCGTGGGCGTTGGCGCAGCACGAGAAAAAGGCGGCGCTGCGTTGAATGCAAAGACGCCGCGCGAGGCGGCGTCTTCGGACCAATGAGGACAGGCGGTTTGCGGTTTCCCGACGGCCTACTTCGAACCGGCGCGGCGCAACTCGTCCAGCAGCTCGCGGGTGACCGGATCACTGGCCTGCGCCTGGCCTTTCAGCGCCGGCAGCAATCCATTGGCGAGCTGCTTGCCGAGCTCGACACCGAACTGATCGAATGCATTGATGCCCCACAGCACCGACTGCGCATAGACGCTGTGCTCGTACATGGCGATCAGCGCGCCCAGCGACTGCGGCGTGAGCGCATCAAGCAGGATCATCGTGCTCGGCCGGCTGCCGGCGTACGCGCGATGTGGATCCTCGCTGCCCTGCCCGTTCGCCAGCGCTTCGGTCTGCGCAAGAAGATTGGACATCAACGCCAGATGGTTTTCCGCGTACGGATCGTCGTTGCGTACGGTGCCGACGAAATCCAGCGGCACGATGCCCGTTCCCTGATGTAGCGCCTGGAAGAAGCTGTGCTGCACGTCCGTGCCGGCGCCGCCCCACCACACCGGGACCGTGTCCACGCCGACCGGCTGGCCGGCCAGCGTCACCGACTTGCCCAGGCTTTCCATCACCAGTTGCTGCAGATATGCCGGCAGCAATGCGAGGCGCTGGTCATAGGTCATCACGCCATGCGCCGCGTGTCCCAGCGCGTTGCGATTCCAGATGGCGGTCAGTGCATGGCGGAGGGCGATGTTGTCGCGCGGCGCGGCGTTCAGCACATGCGCATCGAAGTCCGACGCGCCGGCCAGCAATTGCTCGAAGCGATCGAAGCCGATGGCCAGCGCAATCGGGAAACCGACCGCCGACCACAGCGAATAACGGCCCCCGACCCAATCCCACATCGGCAGGACGCGATCGGCGGCGATGGCGAAACTGGCTGCGGCGCGCTCGGGGTTGGCGCTGACCGCATACAGGCGATCACTGCCGCCCAGCCACTCGCGCAGGATGCCGCCATTGAGCAGCGTTTCCTGGGTACCGAAGGTCTTGGAGATGAGCACGGCAGCGGTGCGTTGCGGATCCAGCGGCGCGAGGACGCGCTGTGCAGCCGCGCCATCCACGTTCGACAGGAAGTGCACGCGGAAGCGGCCGGGCAGCGCGCCGCGCAATGCATCCACCACCAGCCGCGGCCCCAGATCGGAACCGCCGATGCCGACGCTGACGATGTCGGTGACGTCGCTCGCTTCCAGTTGCGCGATCAGCGCGGCCATCCGTTCGCGCACCGTGCGCGCGGTGGCGAAGGCTTCGCGTGCGATCGCCGCTGCGGAATGATCGCCGCGCAAGGCGGTGTGCAGCGCAGCGCGTCCTTCGGTGACGTTGACCTGTTCGCCATCGAAGAGGCGGCGGAAGGCGGCGCCCACGCCGCGCTGGTCGGCCAGCGCGAACAGGGCGTCCAGTGCATCGCGATCGTACGACTGGCGCGCGAAGTTGAAATACAGCGGGCCCTGACGGAGCGCCAGCTCACGGGCGCGTGCCGGATCCCGCGCCAGCAGCGCCGGCAACGATTGCCCGCGCAGGCGCGCGGCGTGGGACTGCAAGACGTCGAAACCCGGTGCTGTGCTCATGCGGCCTGCTTGGGAATGGTGTGGTTGGTGTGGGTGATGCGGTTGTCGCCGTCCACGTAGATGAGCTTGGGCTGGAAGCGCTCGGCTTCCTCTTCGCTCATGCCGGCAAACGCCGCGATGATGATCAGATCGCCGATCTGCACATGGCGCGCCGCGCCGCCGTTGAGCGAGATGATGCCGCTACCTTCGTCTGCGCGAATGGCGTAGGTGGAAAACCGCGCGCCGTTGGTGACGTCCCAGATATGCACCTGTTCGAACTCGCGGATGCCGCTGGCGTCCAGCAGCAGCCCATCGATCGCGATCGAGCCCTCGTAGTTGAGCTCGGCATGGGTCACGGTGGCGCGATGGATCTTGGTCTTGAGCAGGCTCAGTTGCATGGCGAACGGATTCCGGGAAAAGAGGAGTCTAGCAATGGAAAAAGTGGCGAAGGTGAGGCGAACGGTCGAACCGGCTCACCATTCCAGGTTGTCGATCAGGCGGGTCCGGCCCAGGCGCGCAGCGATCAATGCAACGCGCGCGCCGGCTTCGCCGGCCGCGGGAACCGAGAGATCGGGAAGCCGCACCGCCGCGTAGTCGACCTCGAAACCTGCCTCGGCCAGCCGGCTGGCGGCTTCGGCTTCGACCTGTTCGCGCGTGGAGCCCGCCGCGATGCCATCGCGCATCGCGACCAGCGTGCGGCGGATCTCCGCGGCGCGCGGGCGCTCGTCGCCGGACAGGTACTGATTGCGCGAACTCATCGCCAGGCCATCGCTTTCACGCACGATGCTGCCGGCGAGGATCTCGATCGGGAACGCCAGATCCGCCACGAGTTGCCGGATGACAGCCAGTTGCTGGTAATCCTTCTTGCCGAACGCGGCGACATCCGGCTGCACCTGGTTGAACAGGCGCGAGACCACCGTGCAGACACCGTCGAAATGACCCGGACGGTGCGCGCCTTCCAGCACGCTGCTGACGCCCGGCACATGCACGTTGGCGGCCAGTTCGACGCCGAACGGATACATCGATTCCACCGTCGGCAGCCACAGCACGTCGCACCCTGCGCCTTCCAGCCCGGTCATGTCGGCTTCCGGCGTGCGCGGATAGCGGGTGAAATCCTCGTTCGGGCCGAACTGCGTCGGATTGACGAACACGCTGGACACCACGCGATCCGCGTATTGCCGCGCAAGCATCACCAGCGAGTAGTGGCCTGCGTGCAGGTTGCCCATCGTGGGCACCAGCGCAACGCGCAGTCCTTCGCGCTTCCATTGCCTGACGCGCACGCGCAGGGCATCCAGTTCGGTGATGGTTTCGAGCATTGCGGTTCCGTATGGCGCATGCGCGCCCTGAATCAGTACGAGTGGCTGGCGTCGGGAAAGCTGCCGTCGCGGACGGCTTCGGCGTAGGCACGCACCGCGCCGGCGATCGAACCGCCTTCGGCGAGGAAATCCTTGACGAATTTCGGCCGGCGATGACCGCTGTCCAGGCCGAGGAAATCGTGCTGCACCAGGACCTGGCCATCGCAGCCGGGGCCGGCGCCGATGCCGATGGTGGGAATGCCGATTTCCTGCGTGATCTGCGCCGCCAGCGGCGATGGCACGCATTCCAGCACAAGCAGCGACGCGCCGGCATCGGCGACCGCACGCGCATCGGCACGCAGTCGCGCGGCGGCGGCTTCATCGCGCCCCTGCACCTTGTAGCCGCCGAAGGTCAGCACCGATTGCGGTGTCAGTCCCAGATGCGAACACACGGGAATGTCGCGCTCGGCCAGGAAGCGGATGACGTCGAGCTTGTGGCCGGCGCCTTCCAGCTTGACCATTTCCGCGCCGGCCTGCAGCAGCGCGGTCGAGGCATCCAGCGCGCGTTCCGGCGTTGCATCGGACTGGAACGGCAGATCCGAGACCAGCAACGCGCGCTTGAGGCCACGGGACACCGCAGCCGTGTGATAGACCATGTCCGCCAGCGTGACCGGCAGCGTGGAGTCGTGCCCCAGCACGACCATGCCGAGCGAATCGCCGACCAGGATCAGGTCCGCGCCGTTGGCGTCGAATACGCGCGCGAATGTGGTGTCGTAGGCGGTCAACATGACCAGTTTCCTGCCCTCGCGCTTGGCATCGGCCAGGGCGGGAACAGTCCAGGGCTTGCTATCGGCTTGGGTGCTCATGGGGATGCATTATCCGCTCATAACGGCTGGATGTTCGACCGATCGAGCGCGGACACTGCATCCCGCACGGCGCCGTGGCCGGGAATGCGCGCTTCGGGCGCGACCTCCAGCAGCGGCACGAGCGCGAAGGCGCGCTCATGCAGGCGCGGATGCGGCACCTGCAAGCCGGCCACGTCGATCACCCGGTCTCCGTACAGAAGCAGATCGAGATCCAGCGTGCGCGGCCCCCAGCGCAGTTCGCGGCTGCGATCCCGGCCGAAATCCCGCTCCAGGCCGAGCAGCGCCTGCAGCAGTGGCACCGGTTCGAGCGCGGTCTGCAACAGCGCCACCGCATTGACGAAGTCGGGTTGCGCCTCGATGCCCCAGGCGGGTGTGCGATACAGCCGCGATGTGCGCAGCAACCGTGTGTGCGGCAATCGGGCCATGCGTTCGCACGCGGCCAGCAGCGTTTCGGCCGGATCGCCGAGATTGGCGCCCAGCCCGACGCAGGCGAGAACGGACTCGCTCATCGGGTTCTGCTTATTCGGCGGACGAAGGACCGCTGCGACGGCGGCGACGGCGGCGCTTGCGCATGCCGGCTTCATCGCCGGGTCCGCCGGCCTGCGTGCCCAGCGAACTGGCCAATGCGTCCGGTGACTGCGCCTGCGCTTCGCGCCAGAACGCGACGTCTTCGGCATGCTCGCTGGACGCCGCCAGGCGAAGCACGAGGAAATCGAATGCCGCACGGAAACGCGGATGGGTGAGCAGACGCATCACGCGCTTGCGCTGGCGCTGGGAAAACCGCGACTGCAGCAGCCAGATTTCCTGCATGGGCAGCGAGAACCGGCGCGGCAACGCAACGGTATTGAGCTGGTGCAGGGTGACGCGATCCGCAGCACGGCGCTGGGCTTCTTCCGCATGCACGCCTTCGGCCTGCAATCCCATCAGCGCGCGGCAATAGGCCGGCCACAACAGCAGGGCGAACAGGAATGCCGGCGACACCGGCTCGTCATTGGCGACGCGGCGATCCGTTCCCGAAAGCCCTTCGATCACCATCCGTCGCAGCGCACCGCTGCGATTGGATTTGAGCGCGGCGGCGGTTTCCGGCAGCAGCGCGCCCAGCAAACCGAAGCGTTCGAGCCCTTCGAAGCTCGCCACCGCATGGCCGGACAGGAACATCTTGAGGATTTCCTCGAACAGGCGCGCGGGCGCGGCGTCGCCGAGCAGCGGCGCCAGGCGCGCGATCGGCTCGGCGGTACCTGTTTCGATTTCGAAATCCAGCTTGGCGGCCAGTCGCACCGCGCGCAGCATGCGCACCGGATCCTCCCGGTAACGCTGCTCCGGATCGCCGATGAGCTTGAGCTGCCGCGCCTGCACGTCTTCGAAGCCGCCGACGTAGTCGCGCACCGAGAAATCCTCGATGGCGTAATAGAGCGCATTGGCGGTGAAGTCGCGGCGTACGGCGTCATCCTCGATGCTGCCGTATACGTTGTCGCGCACCAGCCGGCCGTTTTCCATTTCGCGATCACCGCTGCCGTCATCGCTGTTGGCGCGGAACGTGGCGACCTCGATGATCTCGCTGCCGAAGACGACATGCGCCAGGCGGAACCGGCGTCCAATCAACCGGCAATTGCGGAACAACTGCTTGACCTGTTCCGGCGTGGCGTCGGTCGCGACATCGAAGTCCTTCGGATGTCCGCCTACAAGCAGATCGCGCACGGCGCCGCCAACCAGATAGCTGGCAAAGCCGGCATCCCGCAGCCGATACAGCACGCGCAGCGCATTGGGACTGATCTCCTTGCGCGAAATCGGATGCTGGTCGCGGGGGATGATGCGCAGGGAAGTGTTCGGTGTAATGGTGGCCATTCCGTCCGGGAGCGTGGGCACCGTGATCGCCGATTGCCGGCCGCCACGATGGCCGCATATACTAATGTGCTTCGCCGGCATCACCCAAACGCTCCCTTCGTCTAGTGGTTAGGACGTGGCCCTCTCAAGGCTAAAACAGGGGTTCGAGTCCCCTAGGGAGCGCCATTCCGGCCCAGACACCACAACGCCGGCCTTAAGGCCGGCGTTGCTGTTTCCGCGGTCCGGAAGCGCTCCGTTCAAAGCCTGGGCAGATCGAACACCAGCACTTCGGCGCCGCGTCCACCGGCGATGCTGACCAGCGGTTCGCCTTCGTAGAGCAGCGCGTCGCCCGCCGCCAGCGTGTGTCCGTTGACGCTGACCTCGCCACGCGCGACATGCACGTAGCCCAGCCGGCCCTCGGCCAGGGAAAGCTCGGCGCGTTCCTCACCGTCGAAAAGGCCGGCATACAAACGCGCATCCTGATGGAGGCTGACGGACCCGTCCGCACCGTCGGGGCTGGCGATCAAGCGCAGGCGGCCCTGCTTTTCCTCGGCTGAGAACTTCTTCTCCTCGTACGACGGCGCCACGCCCTGGCGATCCGGAATAATCCAGATCTGCAGGAAGTGCGTCGTGCCGGACTGGCTGTAGTTGAACTCGGAATGCTGCACGCCGGTGCCGGCGCTCATCCGCTGCACATCGCCGGGCACGATGCTGGAACTGTTGCCCATCGAATCCTTGTGCCCCAGCGCACCTTCCAGCACGTAGCTGATGATCTCCATGTCGCGATGGCCATGCTGGCCGAAGCCCTGACCCGCGGCGACGCGATCTTCATTGATGACCCGCAGCGGGCCCCAATGGACATGGCGATCATCGTGATAGCCCGCGAACGAGAAGCTGTGCCAGGAGTCGAGCCAACCGTGGTTGGCATGGCCGCGTTCGGAAGCAGGGCGCAGGGCAATCATGGAAATCTCCGCTGTGGGTGAAGTGGCGCGCAGCATGATTTCTTTTGTTTTTGGGATAAATAGACCGTCAACCAACCATTTGTTCCAAATATGGAACTTGCGCGAGCGGAGCGGTAGCGTGACCCGTGGGCGTCATCACCACCGTCCCGACTGCCTGCGACATCCGGACGCAGGTCCGGGACGCATCGAATGATCCCGCAGGACCGTGAGAATGATGCGATTGCATTAAACTTGCGTGGTTTCCCGCTCTGATCGCAATCCAATGCCTTTCGTTGTCACCGAGAACTGCATCAAGTGCAAATACACCGACTGCGTGGAGGTCTGCCCGGTCGACTGCTTCCACGAAGGTCCGAACTTCCTGGTGATCGATCCGGACGAGTGCATTGATTGCACCCTGTGCGAACCGGAGTGCCCGATCAACGCGATCTATCCGGAAGACGATGTCCCGGCCGGACAGGAGAACTATGTCGCGTTGAACGCCGAGCTTTCGCGCGCGTGGCCCGTCATCACCACCCGCAAGGAACCGCTGCCGGACGCGAAGGAATGGGACGGCAAACCCGGCAAGCTGCCGCTGCTGGAGCGCTGATTCCGGCACGGATTCGCGGACACGAGAAAGGCGCCTTGCGGCGCCTTTTTCATTGCGGTGACGGCAGGCGTTGCGGCCCGGATCCGGAGGGATGCGGACCGCAACTTCCGGAGTGCTTACTGCACGCCGAGCTTCGCCTTGAGTGCGGCGATAAGCTTGGCCGGCGCATCCCCGCTGGCCGGCAGGCCACGCGGATCCACCGCCGAAACGTTGGCGTCGGCGCCGGCAGCGGCCACGCGCACGAGGAAATTGCTGCCTTCGTACGACAGGTCATAGCTGCCCAGCATCTGTGCACGCGTCACGATGGTGACGCCTTCGATGCCGGCAAGCGCTTCGCCCACCTTGTTGAAGGCATCGTCGCGGCTGCTGCCGATTACGTTGAAGCTGGTCGGCGACGCGGTCGCGGCCTGGCTCTGCGCACGCACCTGTGACGCGGTGTTCGGCAGTTGCATCGCAGCCGAAGTGCTGGGCAGGTTCAGATCCGGCGGCACTTCCAGCGGACGCGTTTCGGGGCTGAGCGCGTAGTCGCCCTTGGGGCCCTTCTTGCCGAACCACTTGCAGCCCGACAGGCCGGCAACGGATACGGCCAGCAGCGCGAGTGCGAGCGGACGCGAAAGCGAAGGGGACAAACGCATGGAGCTTCTCCTGGGTTCAGGCCGCGATGGTTTCGCGGCTGGATTGTTCTTCGAGTTCCACGGCCAGAGCCGCCAAGCGATCAGCGGCGCCGTGATGGGATTGCGAAAGTTCGAGCAACGGCAGGCGCAAACCGCTGCCGATGTCCTGGCGCTGCAGCAGCGCCTTGACCGGAATCGGATTGGATTCCACGCCGAGGAAGCCGTAGATCCCGTGCAGCGCGGCGTCCAGTCGCGCGACCGCGGCCGCATCGCCGCTGCGCGCTCGTTCGCACAGCAGGCGGAAGGTCCGCGGCAGTGCGTTGGACCCCACCGAAATCAGGCCATCGGCCCCGGCGAGCATCGCACGCCCGGCTGTTGGATCATCGCCGCTGAGGATGACGAAATCGTCACGGCGCAAGGCAATCAACGCCGTCATGCGATCGGCTTCTGGACGCGCTTCCTTGATGCCGACGATGTGCGGATGCGGTGCGAGCTGCGCGACGGTTTCGGGCAGAAGATCGCAGCCGGTCCGGCCCGGCACGTTGTACAGCACGATCGGCAGGCCGCCCTGCTCGGCGACGGCGCGGTAGTGAGCGACCAGTCCGGCCTGCGTCGGGCGCACGTACGGCGGCGTCACGACCAGCGCGAACTCCGCTCCCGCCGCCTGCGCCAGTCGCGTCTGCGTGATGGTCTTTGCGGTGTTCATCTGCCCGGTGCCAGCCAGCACCGGAATGCGACCGCCCACGACTTCCACCGCGATGCGCAGCACGCGCTCGTATTCGTCATCCGTCAGCGCCGCTGCTTCGCCGGTCGAACCGGCAACGACGATGCCTTGCGTGCCCCCGTCGAGCTGCTGGTTGAGCAGACGGCGCCAGGCATCGAGATCGAGTTCACCTGCCGCGTTGAAGGGCGTGACAAGTGCGGTGATGCTGCCGGAAAGAGCCAAGTGCTGCCTTCTGAATAGGGGGCCACGCGGAATGCCGCGCACGGCGTGATGTTACTTGCGGCGCGAAACCGCGGGCAAGTATGCTGGTTCCCGCGCCTGGGCCGTTCCGGGCCGCCATTCAGACTCACCGCCTTGCCGGAAGCCGCTTTGACCGATACCACGCCCCGGCCTTCGCCGAACGAAAACCATCTCCTGATCAACGCCTACACGACGCATCCGGAGTCACCCTTGTTGTCGGTGACGCGCCGGATTACGGACAGCGGATGCAATCTGGTGGATGCGCGGCTCTCGACGGTCGGACGTGACGTTTCGGTGACGGCGCTGGCGACCGGCTCCTGGGATTCGGTCGCCAAGCTCGAAGCCATGCTCACGCGGCTGGAGCGCGAAGAAGGCCTCAAGCTGGTCTGGTATCGCACCGGTCCGAAAGTGGTGCAGTCCAACCTGCTGCCCTACATCGTGGAAGTCATCGCCGCGGATAAACCGGGCATCCTGTTCCAGCTCGCCGATTTCTTCGACCGCCAGGGCATCACGATCGAGAACCTGCAGAGCACGCGCTACCGCGCCATGCAGACCGGTGCGGAAATGTTCTCCGCGCAGGTGACCATCGGGGTGCCGGCCAACATGCATATCGCCGCGCTGCGCGATGATTTCCTGGAATTCTGCGACCATCTGAACCTGGACGCGATCATGGATCCGATGAAGTTCTGAGATGACGGCGAACACGGCCCAGTCGATTCCGAAAGCCACGCTGAAACTTCCGCTGGCGCTCTCCGGCGGCGAAACCGCCACCCTTTCCGATTTCGCCGGCCAATGGCTGGTGCTGTACTTCTATCCGAAGGACAGCACACCCGGCTGCACTACCGAAGGGCTGGATTTCAATGCGCTGCTGCCGAAGTTCCGCAAGCTGGGCGCGGCGGTCCTCGGCGTTTCGCGCGATTCGGTGAAATCGCACGACAACTTCTGCACCAGGCAGGGATTCCGTTTTCCGCTGGTGAGCGACGGCGATGAAGCGCTGTGCCGCGCGTTCGACGTCATCCACGAAAAGAACATGTATGGCCGCAAGGTGCTCGGCGTCGTCCGCAGCACATTCCTCATCTCGCCGGAAGGACGCATCGTCCAGGAATGGCGCGGGGTGAAGGTTCCCGGCCACGCCCAGGCCGTGCTGGACGCATTGAAGGCGCTGCAGGCCCAGTGATCGAATCCCCCGCCCTTTCCTCCACCATCCCGAGTCGCGGCGGGTGTGGTGGTTCGCGCTGTGCGTCTTCCGCGACGCGTGTCTACACATCATCTTCCCGAGGTTTGCCCGAATGACCCGAAGCAAGCGCATCTATGTGTTGGACACCAACGTGCTCATGCACGACCCCACGGCGTTGTTCAAGTTCGAGGAGCACGACGTCTTCCTGCCCATGCAGGTGATCGAGGAACTCGACAACGCCAAGAAAGGCACGTCCGAGGTCAGCCGCAACGCACGCCAGGTCAGCCGTTTCCTGGACGAACTGATCGAAGGCGCCGGCGCCGACCGGATCCAGTCCGGCATCACGCTCACGCATCCGCAGGGTCTGCAGCTGAAGGCGCGCAGCGAAATCGGCAAGCTGCATTTCCAGGTCAAGCCGGTCGATCCCGGCCGCACTTTCGGCGCGGTGGCGCCGGACAACAAGATCCTTGCGGCGGTGCTGGCGCTGCGCGAGGACCATCCGGAAGTGCCGGTGATCCTGGTGTCGAAGGACATCAACCTGCGCATCAAGGCGTCGATCAGCGGCCTCCAGGCCGAAGACTACGAGAACGATCGCGCGCTCGACGATTTCAGCCTGCTCTACACCGGCGCGACCGAGCTGTCGGAGGATTTCTGGCACAAGCACAACGCGGATCTGCGCAGCTGGAGCGACAAGGGCCGCACCAGTTACGAGGTGACGCTTGCCGAAGACGAGGACTGGTATCCCAACCAGTACCTCTACCTGCCCGGCGACGATGAAGTCGAGCTGCGCGTGGTCAAGGTGACCCCGGATCGCCGCGCGACGTTGACCATCGTCGACGATTTCCGCAGCGGCCAGCATGCGGTATGGGGCATCGCCGCACGCAATCGCGAACAGAATTTCGCGCTCAACGCGCTGATGGATCCGGAAATCGATTTCGTCACCCTGCTCGGCACCGCCGGCACCGGCAAGACCTTGCTGGCGCTGGCGGCGGGATTGGCGCAGACGATGGACCAGCAGCGTTACCGCGAGATCATCATGACGCGCGCGACCGTCAGCGTCGGCGAGGACATCGGCTTCCTGCCCGGCACCGAGGAGGAAAAGATGACGCCGTGGATGGGCGCGCTCACCGACAACCTGGAAGTGTTGACGCACAACCAGGAAGGCGGCGCGTGGGGCCGCGCGGCGACGAATGATCTGCTCGCCAGCCGCATCAAGATCCGTTCGATGAACTTCATGCGCGGGCGCACGTTCCTCAGCCGCTACCTGATTCTCGACGAAGCACAGAACCTCACGCCCAAGCAGATGAAGACGCTGATCACGCGCGCCGGCCCGGGTACGAAAATCGTCTGCCTCGGCAATGTCGAGCAGATCGATACGCCCTACCTCACCGAAACCACGTCGGGCCTGACGTACGCCGTCGATCGCTTCAAGGGATGGGCGCACAGCGCGCACATCACCCTGCGTCGCGGCGAACGCTCGCGCCTGGCCGACTACGCGTCGGAAGTGCTGTAAGCCGATGCCCGGCGCCGCCACCACGTCGCCGGGCTTTCGCACGATGGACAATCCTTGCACCGCCATGCCCATCCGGCCCGCACCGGCCGCCCTCCGACCGAATGGCCGGGTGGAGCGCTCGCCATGAGCATCCGGCTGCCCCGCTGGGTGTGGATCGGCGCCATCGCGCTGGCGTGCGTGGCCGGCATGGTCAACGTGGTCGGGTTCCTCGGCTTCGAACACCAGGCCATCACCCATCTCACCGGCACGACGACGCTGCTCGCCGCTGCGCTCGCCGAGGGCGACGCGCGCGCCATTGCGCATCTCTGGGGCGTACTGATCGCGTTCTGCGTGGGCGCCACGCTCAGCGGCCTGATCATCCAGGACCAGACGCTGCAACTCGGTCGCCGCTATGGGGTCGTGCTCGTTCTCGAAGCGGGATTGCTGATCGCCTCCGTGCCGCTGTTCGAGCGTCACGACATCTGGGGCGCATTGCTCGCCGCCACCGCATGCGGCCTGCAGAACGCGATGGTCACCACGTACAGCGGCGCGGTCGTGCGCACCACCCATCTGAGCGGGATGTTCACCGACCTGGGCATCGGCCTGGGCCATCTGCTGCGCGGCATGCCGCTGCCCATGCGGCGGCTGACCCTGAGCGGCCTGATCATCAGCGGATTCCTCGCCGGCGGCATCATCGGCGCGCTGCTGTTCCGGCACTTTGGCTATTCGGCGCTGTACGCACCGGCGTTGCTCACGGGCGTGACCGGCCTGGGCCACCTGGCCTACCGGCAATGGATGCGTTACCGCAGCGCGACGCCTTGAGCCGGCTGCGCGGCGCGGCGGTGGCACAATGGCCGCATGACTGAACCTGACGTGGTTTCCGCACTGACCATCGCCGGCTCGGACTCCGGCGGCGGCGCCGGCATCCAGGCCGATCTGAAAACCTTCGCCGCGCACCGCGTGCACGGGCTGTCGGCGATTGCCGCGCTCACTGCGCAGCACACGCGCGGCGTCACCGCGGTGAACGTGCCGCCACTGGAATTCCTGCGCGCGCAGATCGATGCGTGCTTCGATGATTTCGATATCCGTGCGGTGAAGCTCGGCATGCTGGCCACCGCCGACGTCATCGACACCGTCGTCGCGACGGTCCGCACGCACCGGCCGCCCGCGTTGATCGTGGATCCGGTGATGGTCGCCACCAGCGGCGCCAAGCTGCTGGAGGAAAGCGCGCTGGATGCGTTGCGCACGCGGTTGCTGCCGCTTGCCGATGTCATCACCCCGAACCTGCCCGAAGCCGAACTGCTGCTCGGCACGCGCATCACCCGCGCGAACGAGATGCGCGAGGCCGCGCATGCCCTGCTCGCGCTCGGCGCACGCGCGGTGTTCCTGAAAGGTGGACATCTGCACGATGACGGCGATGTCGTCGACCTGTTCGTCGATGCCGGTGGCTTGCGCGAAATCGCGCATCCGCGTTTGCCCGGCGAAGCCCACGGCACCGGATGCACGCTGGCGTCGGCGATCGCTGCGCAGATGTGCCTGGGACTGGATGCCGCGTCGGCCTGCTTCGCCGCTTCCGACTACGTGCATCGCGCGCTGGTCGGCGGCTGTCGCCCGGGCCGCAGCGCGGTGCGCGTACTGGACCATTTCGGCGCGGCGCTAGCGCAATGAGCGTAGCCGCCGTCGAACTGCCCGTGCTGACGCACGACGGTCATCGCTACACGCTGGCCGCACGCGTGCCCGAACAGGCCCATGCACGCCTGCTGTGGGTGCCGGCGCTCGGCGTCGCGGCGCGGCATTACACGCCGTTCGCCGAAGCGCTGGCCGCACGCGGCATCGCGGTGTACCTGCACGAATGGCGCGGCGACGGCAGCAGCAACCTGCGTCCGGACCGCGCGAACGATTGGGCCTACCGCGAACTGCTCGACGTCGATCTTCCCGCCACGCTGGCCGGGATGCGTTCGCACACGCCGGACATGCCCACGTTCATTGGCGGCCACAGCCTGGGCGGGCAGATCGCCGCATGCTTCCTCGGCCTGCATGCGCCGCTGTTCGAACAGTTGTGGCTGGTCGCCAGCGGCACGCCGTACTGGCGGACGTTCCCGCCATCCATCCGCTGGTGGCTGCCGGCGTTCTACCGTTTCGCGATCTGGATTTCGCAGCGCCGTGGCGCGTTCCCGGGCCGGCAACTGCGTTTCGGTGGTGATGAAGCGCGCGGGCTGATCGGCGATTGGGCGCGCGTGGGACTGAGCGGTCGCTACGCCGCGCATGGATGGGATGTCGATCTCGAAGCGGCGATGGCGGCAGCGCGGCCGTCGGTACGTGGCGTGCTGCTCGCCCGGGATTGGCTTGCGCCCCGCACGTCGCTGGCCGGCCTGCTGGAGAAGCTGCCGCAGGCGGAGAAGCGGATGACCGTGCTCGATGCCGCGACCCTCGGCGCACGCGCGGATCATTTCGGCTGGATGAAGCGGCCGGAGGCCGTGGTCGCGTCACTGCTGGCGGAATAAATCGGGCCGCCGCATCGCGGGCCGGCGCTGCGGATCCCGCGTGCTCAGTCCTGAATCGGCGTACCGCGCCGGCCGATTGCGACGCAATCGCGCCCGCGCCGCTTGGCCTGGTACAGCCCCTGATCCGCTGCGTCGATCCAGTCGCTGACCTCGTCCATGCCCGGTTCGATTTCCGCCAGGCCGATGCTCACCGTGCAGCGCAGGCCATCACGGGTGAACGCGTACGCCGCCACCTGGCGACGCAGTCGCTCGGCGGCGAGGATGGCGTCCTCCCAGTTGGTGTCGGGCATGACGATGCCGAACTCGTCGCCGCCGTAACGGCCCCCGGTATCGCTGTCGCGCAGGCACGCCTTCATCAGGCGCGCGAATTCCTCGACCACGCTGTCGCCCACGGTGTGGCCGCGCGTGTCGTTGATTTGCTTGAAACGGTCGATGTCGATCAGCGCCAGCACGGCCGTCCGGCGATAGCGCTGGTAGCGGCGCAGTTCCGTGGACACCGCGTACAGCCACTGCTGACGGTTCATCAGGCCGGTGGCGGCGTCGAAGCGCGCCATCTTTTCCAGTGTGTCTTTCTGGATGCGCGCCTTGCGCGCAATCGAATTGGTGGAGAACCCGATCGCCATCGGGTAGATCGCCAGGAACGGCAGGCAGGCCAGCACCACGCGGAAACTGGTTTCCGGTTCGAACGCGAAGCCCCACGCGGCGCTCGACGCCACGCAGGTCAGCACCATCGCGCTGAAGGTGCGTGCGCCAAAACGCGGACCGCCGATGATGATCTTGTCCATCGTCAGCATGACCATCAGCAGCACGCTCGGCAGCGCATCGAAACGCATCGCGGCGATCCAGAACCCGCCCATCGCGGCGTCGAAGGTGAGATTGCGGAACTCGTCCTGCAAGGGCTCGTTGCTGCGGCCGACCAGCCAGTAGGCCAGGTGCGGCCAGATCAACCCGTTGAACAGCAGCAGGCCCCAGAGCTCGGGACCGTCACGATGTTCCAGCAGGACGGAGGCGACGCAGATCATGCCGAGGCCGAGCCCGAGCGTGCGCATCCGATAGGTACGGAAGCCGAAGCGTGTCCGGGTTTGCTCGTCGATGCGTTGGGCTTTTTGCAGGGGCAAGACAGCGATCGCCGGCAGGTTCGGCCGATTTTCGGCCATAGCCCTGCCCAGCGTCCAGCGCGGCGAACGCTGGAACCGCCATTACTCCCGGCGCGTCAGCGTCCGGCCAGTCAGGCCGCCTGGTAGCCCTGCGGATTCATCGACTGCCAGCGCCAGGCGTCCTCGCACATGGCTTCGACATCCAGTTGCGCGCGCCAGCCGAGCAGGCGCTGGGCCAGGCCGGCGTCGGCGTAGACCTCGGCCACGTCGCCGGTGCGGCGCGGCACGATGTCGTAGGGAATCTCGCGGCCGCTGGCGCGCGCGAACGCCTGCACCAGTTCCAGCACGCTGATGCCGTGGCCGGTGCCGAGGTTGAGCGTGAGGTTGCCTTCGCCATGAGCGAGGCGATCCAGCGCGTCGGCATGCGCGCGCGCCAGATCCACCACGTGGATGTAATCGCGTACGCCGGTGCCGTCGCGGGTCGGGTAGTCGCCGCCGAAGATGCGCAGACGTTCCAGCCGGCCCACCGCGACCTGGCAGATGTACGGCATCAGGTTGCTCGGCACGCCGGTCGGGTCTTCCCCGATCAGGCCCGACACATGCGCGCCCACCGGGTTGAAGTAGCGCAGGTTGGCAGCGCGGAACGCAGGCTCGGCCTGGCATAGATCGGCGATCAGATCCTCCATGACCAGCTTGGTGCGGCCATAGGGATTGGTCACCCGCAGCGGCGCGTCCTCGCGCACCGGCACCCGCGCCGGATCGCCATAGACGGTGGCCGACGAACTGAAGACCAGCTTGCCCACGCCGGCCGTGCGCATCGCCTGCAGCAGGTGGATGGTGCCGCTGATGTTGTTTTCGAAGTAGTCCAGCGGGCGCAGGCAGGAATCACCGACCGCCTTCAGCGCGGCGAAGTGCACCACGGCGTCGTAGTCGCGGCGGGCGAACAGGGCTTCGACCGCCGGCTTGTCGCGCAGATCCAGCGTGTGGCAGAGCACCGGGCGCTCGGTGATCTGCTGCAGGCGCGGCAGCACCTGCGGCGAACTGTTGGAAAAGTTGTCGGCGATTTCCACCTGGTGGCCGCGCGCCACCAGTTCGACATACGTATGCGCGCCGATGTAGCCGGCGCCGCCGCAGAGCAGGATTCGCATTGCAAGAAGCCTCGTGTCCGTACGCGCCTGCCCATGCGGCGCCCTGTCCTGTGTTACGGGAAACTCCGCCGGATCAGGCCAATGCGGCGGTGCGCGGGCGGACGCCGCCGTCACAAAGCCGGCGTCACCCTCTAGACTTTGCGCGCCTGCCACGGGAATCCAGCGCGATGAATCAACCTCTGCCGACATTCGACCAGATCCGCATCGCCGTCATCGGCCTGGGCTATGTCGGGCTGCCCTTGGCCGCCGCGTTCGGCCGCGAACTGCCGACCGTGGGTTTCGATATCGACGGCCGTCGCGTGGAAGAACTGCGCCGCCATCACGACCACACGCGCGAAGTCGGGCCGGAGGCGCTGCGGGCCGCGGAGCATCTGGAATTCACCGCCAATCCGGACGATCTGGCCGGCTGCAACGTCTTCATCGTCACCGTGCCCACGCCCATCGACGCCTACAAGCGGCCGGATCTGGGCCCGCTGGAAGCCGCCAGCCGCACGGTCGGCCAGGCCATCGGGCGTGGCGGCGTGGCGATCTTCGAATCCACCGTCTATCCGGGCGCGACCGAAGAGATCTGCGTGCCGATCATCGAGCACGCCTCCGGACTGGCATTCAACCGCGATTTCTTCGCCGGCTACAGCCCGGAGCGGATCAATCCCGGTGACACCCAGCACCGGCTGGAAACCATCATCAAGGTGACGTCCGGCTCCACGCCCGAAGCGGCCGATTTCATCGATGCGCTGTACCGCCGCATCATCACCGCGGGCACGCATCGTGCGTCCAGCATCCGCGTGGCCGAAGCCGCCAAGGTCATCGAGAACACGCAGCGCGACGTCAACATCGCGCTGATCAACGAGTTGGCGCTGATCTTCCACCGCCTCGGCATCGACACCCACGAAGTGCTGGAAGCCGCCGGCACCAAGTGGAATTTCCTGCCGTTCCGCCCGGGCCTGGTCGGCGGCCACTGCATCGGCGTGGATCCGTACTACCTCACCCACAAGGCGCAGCAGATCGGCTATCACCCGGAAGTGATCCTGGCTGGCCGGCGCATCAACGACGGCATGGGCAGCCACGTGGCCCAGCGCGTGGCCAAGCTGATGGGCCAGCGCGGCTTGCAGATCAGCGGGGCGAACGTGCTGGTGCTGGGCCTGGCGTTCAAGGAGAACTGCCCGGATCTGCGCAACACGCGCGTGGTGGATGTGATCGCCGAACTGCGCAGCTACAACGCCAACGTGCAGGTACACGATCCGTGGGTCGACGCCGAAGAGGCGCAGCGCGAGTATGGCCTGACCTTGATCGGGCAGCCGCAGCCGGCCGCTTGCGACGCCGTGATCCTCGCCGTGCCGCACAGTGAATTCGTAGCGCTGGGCGCGGCGGGCATCCGCCGGTTCGGTCGAGACGGTGCAGTACTATTCGACGTCAAGCGCGCACTGCCGCGCGGACAGGTCGACGACAGTCTCTAGACGGCGATCGTTCTATCGTCCCGACACCCCCGCAACTCCAGGTCTTCCATGCGCGTACTGGTCACCGGCGCCGCCGGCTTCATCGGATCCCAACTGAGCGAGCGCCTGCTGGCGCGCGGCGACGAGGTGCTCGGCTACGACAACCTCAATCCGTACTACGACCCCAAGCTGAAGCAGGCGAGGTTGGACCGGCTGCTGCCGCATCCCGGGTTCCGCTTCGTGCAGGCGGCGCTGGAAGACCGCACCGCGCTGGAACAGGCGTTCGACAGTTTCCGCCCGCAGCGCGTGGTCAACCTGGCCGCGCAGGCCGGCGTGCGCTATTCGCTGGAGAACCCGCACGCCTACGTGGACAGCAACATCGTCGGCTTCCTCAACATCCTGGAAGCCTGCCGGCATCGCCACGTCGAGCATCTGGTCTACGCGTCATCCAGCTCCGTCTACGGCGCCAACCGCAAGCTGCCGTTCGCGGTCGAGGACAGCGTCGATCATCCGGTCAGCCTGTATGCGGCCAGCAAGAAGGCCAACGAGCTGATGGCGCATACCTACAGCCACCTGTTCCAGCTGCCGACCACCGGGCTGCGCTTCTTCACCGTGTACGGTCCGTGGGGACGCCCGGACATGGCGCTGTTCCTGTTCACCCGGCGCATCCTCGCCGGCGAGCCGATCGACGTGTTCAACCACGGCAAGCACACGCGTGACTTCACCTACATCGACGACATCGTCGAAGGCGTGATCCGCACGCTCGATCGCGTGCCGAAGCCGGATCCCGCCCACGATCCGCTGCACCCCTCGCCCGCCACTTCCAGCGCGCCCTACCGCGTCTACAACATCGGCAACCACCAGCCGGTCGAGCTGCTGCGCTACATCGAAGTGCTGGAGGACTGCCTGGGCCGCAAGGCCGAGCGCAACCTGTTGCCGATGCAGCCCGGCGACGTGCCCGACACCTACGCCGACGTCAGCGCACTCACCCGCGACACCGGCTACACGCCGTCGACGCCGATCGAAACCGGCGTGCGCCGCTTCGTCGACTGGTATCGCGCGTTCTACGGTGTCTGACCCTTCCCGGCCAGCGTTTCCGCGCGCCGGCCACGCCGGCCGAAGCCGCCGGCGTTCAGTCATTTCACGCAGAAAACCCTGCCGGCATGGCCGGTTTTGCGTCTTCCACGCGTTCTCCCTGACAAGTCCACATCCACAGGGGAAAACCGATGAGACGCGTCCTTGCCGGCCTCGCCGCCGCCAGTCTCTCGCTGCTGCTCGGCGCATGCGCCACCGGTTCGGGCAACAGTGCGCCGCCGCCGACCGCCGCGACCACGATGGCCACCGATGCGTACCACATCGGCGTCGACGACATCGTCCAGGTGACTGTCTGGCGCAATCCGGAACTCGGCATCACCGTGCCCGTGCGTCCGGACGGCATGATCTCGGTGCCGCTGATCGGTGATGTCCCGGCAGGCGGCCACACGCCGCAGGAAGTCGCCAAGGACATCCAGGAAAAGCTCGGTACGTTCGTGCGCGACCCGCAGGTCGCGGTCATCCTGACCGAACTGCGCAGCCACGAATACCTCTCCCGCGTACGCGTGACCGGCGCCGTGCGCCAGCCGGTGTCGCTGCCCTATCGTCCCGGCATGACCGTGCTCGACGCCGTGCTCGCCGCCGGTGGCGTGACCGAATTCGCCGCGGCCGATCGCTCGGACCTGCATCGCAAGACCGCCGAGGAAACCACCACCTACGCCGTGCGCCTTGATCGCATCCTCAATCGCGGCGATTTGAGCACCAACTACACGGTGTCGCCGGGCGACGTGATCACCGTGCCGGAACGGACGTTCTGATGAGCCAGGAATCCCTCCCCGCGCGTCGGCCGGCGCTGAGCCTGGCCGGCGCTGGCGGCGCCCGCAAGCCCGCCAACACGCAGCCCACCGACGAACTGCTGCAGATCCTGTTGCAGGAAGCGCGCCGCCACAAACTGACGCTGGCGATCATCTTCGCCACGATCGCACTGGTGACGCTGCTCGCCGGGCTGTTCCTGCTGCGGCAGAACTACAGCTCGTCCACCACCATCCTGGCGCAGGAAAGCGACATCATCCAGCCACTGCTGGAAGGCCGCGCCGTGGCGACCAACGTGTCCGACCGCGCCGGCATCGCGCGCCAGGTGATCTTCAGCCGCAAGGTGCTGGAAGGCGCGCTCGAACGCGGCGGCTGGACGCAGGACGATCTGACCGCCCTGCAGAAGGAAAAGCTGCTGGAGAACCTGAAGGAAAACACCACGGTCACCAGCCCGCGCCAGGATCTGGTGCAGATCACCTACCGCGATTCGGATCCGGAGCGCACGTTCCGCGTGACCGAGCGCATGGGCGAACTGTTCATCCAGGAAAGCCTGGCGACCAAGGAACGCGAAAGCCGCGAAGCCTTCGAGTTCATCGACAACCAGGTGCGCGACTACCACCAGAAGCTCACCGACGCCGAACAGAACCTGCAGCGCTACCGCTCCGCCAATGCCGACGCCCAGCCGGGCAGCGCCGCCGACGTCAACACCCGCATCAGCGAACTGCGCACTCAGGTCGAGCAGGCGCGCATGAACCTGCTGGAACAGCGCTCGCGCGAGAACTCGCTGGTGCAGCAGTTGTCCGGCGAATCCGCGGTGACTGCGGTGCAGACGCGCGAAAGCCTGTACCGCGCGCAGATGCTGGAACTGCAGACGCAACTGGACACGCTGCTGCTCAACTACACCGAAGAGCATCCGGACGTGCGCCGCCTGCGCCACCAGATGAGCGACATCCAGCGTTCGCTGGAGCAGGAACAGCAGCGCCGCGCCCAGGCCAGCCAGAACCGCACCGGCAACGGCGCGTTCGACGACGCCCAGTTCAACCCGCTGTACCAGGAATTGCGCAGCCGCCTGGCCGAAGTGCGCCGCGAAGCCGCCGCGACCGAATCGCGCATGCAGATCACCCAGAACATGCTCAACGAAGAACTCGATCGCGGCCGCCGCATCGCCACTTCGGAAAGCACGCTGGCCGAGCTGACCCGCGATTACGAAGTCAACCGCGACATCTACCAGGACCTGCTGCGTCGCCGCGAGAACGCCCGCGTGTCGATGGCGCTGGACCAGGAAAAGCGCGGCCTGACCATGCGCGTGCAGGATCCGGCCACGCGCCCGCTGCGTCCCAGCGGCCTGCGCTTCATGCACTTCGCGCTGGGCGGACTGGCGCTGGCCTTCATCGTGCCGCTCGGCCTGCTGGTCCTGCGCGTGCGCTTCGATCCACGCCTGCGCTCGGCGCGGCAGCTGGAGCGCCAGCTCAACGGCACCGCGCTGCTGGCGACGATTCCGTCGTATCCGTCGCCGAAGCTGAAGCACAAGCGGTTCTTCGTGAACATGGCCAGCGCCTCGTGCGTGGCCGTGGTCGTCATTGCCTACGCGCTGGTGTACGGCATCAAGCAAATGAATTCCTGAGCCCGCCTGCATGAATCATCCGTACACGCCCCCTACGCCGACCGGCGATTCCGAAACCTCCGCGCAGGCCACGCCGCACGGCGGCACCGGCAGCCCGGGTTCTTCCATCGCGCGGCTGTCCGAGCCGAACACGCTGTCGGCGCGCGCGCTGGAAGCACGCCAGCTGATCCACCGCGCCGACTCCGTGCGCGAACAGGCCGACGCCTTCCGCGCCCTGCGCACGCGCCTGCTCGCGCTCGGCGGCGACACCAACTTCGTCACCCTGGTGGTGCCGATTTCGCACGGGTGCGGCGGCAGTTTCGTCGCCCGCAACCTGGCCGCCGCGTTCGCGTTCGATGAAGCCAAGACCGCGCTGCTGCTGGACTGCGATGCCTGGCATCCGTCCCAGCACACCGCGATGGGCGTGGACGCCAATCGCGGCGGCCTGATGGACTACCTGAGCGATCAGGCGATGGATCCCTCGCAGGTGATGTACGCCACCGGCGTGCCGCGCCTGCGCCTGATTCCGAGCGGCCGTATCAGCGAAACCACCAACGAAGCCTATTCCTCGTTCCGCATGCGCACGCTGATGGATTCGCTGCGCAGCCGCTATCCGGATCGCTACCTCTTCCTCGATGGCCCGCCCGCACTCGGTGCGCCGGACGCGCACATCCTGGCGGATCTGGCGGACTGGGTGGTGCTGGTCGCCGGCTACGGCAAGGTGACGCCGAAGCAGCTCGAGATGGCGACCTCCAGCTTCCCGCCGGAAAAACTGGCGGGCGTGATCTTCAACCAGTTGCCCTGACCCAGCGCGGGAGATCGCCATGCAGCAACGGATGGTCCGCATGTCCGCCCTGGCGCTGGCCACGCTTGCGGTGTGTTCGCCGAGCGCGTGGGCCATGCGCGTCAACTACACCCTCGATGCGGGCGTGGAGCAGAACGACAACGTCGCGCTGACGCCCTACGACCCCATCGAACAACGCTTCCTGCGCGCCGGCCTGGGCTTCCAGATCCTGGAGAACACTTCGGCGGTGCAGGCCACGCTCGATGGCCGCCTGGATTACCGCGACTATCCGGATGACATCTTCGCCGACTCGCTCGACAGCACCTTCAACGGCCGGGTCAACTGGAACGTGCTGCCGGAGCGCCTGAGCTTCGTGTTCGAAGACAACCTGCAGATGGAACCGGTGGACGCGCTGATTCCGGACGCGCCGGCCAACCGCCAGCGCGTCAACGTGCTCTCGCTCGGCCCCAACATGTACTTCCGCTGGTCACCGACGCTGCAGGCGCAGGCCGAACTGCGCTACACCGACACCAACGCCGAGATCACCGAGGAGTACAACTCCGGCCGCGTCTCGGCGGCGTTCCGTGTGCTGCGCGAGTTCACTCCGACCGATCGGCTGTCGGCCAACGCACAGGCGCAGCACGTCGATTTCGATCACGATGATCTGGCGCGCGATTACAACCGCTACGACCTGTTCGCCCGCTACACCCGCCTGCTCGCGCATTTCGATCTGGGCCTGGACGCCGGCTATTCACGCATCGACTACCGCAACGCCGGCAGCTCGTCCGAACCGCTGGTGCGCCTGGACATCGGCTGGACGCCGACCTCGCGCAGCCGCCTGTCCGTGCATGCGATGAGCCAGTTCCAGGACACCGCGACCGATGCGCTGTCGGCCATCGGCACTCCGGCCGAAGGCGTGCCGGACGCCATCATCACCGGCAATGCGGTGATCAATGCCTCGCCGTATCGCAGCCGCCGCTTCGAACTCGGCTACACCTACACCGGCGCGCGTCTCAGTGGCGCGCTCACGCCGCACGTGGAGCGTCGCAACTATCTGGACGCCGACCAGTTCGATCAGGACATCGAGGGCGGCGATGCGGAAATCTACTGGCAGGCGCGTCCGAATCTTCGCCTGGGCCTGCTCGGCAGTTACGAACGCGCCGATTTCTACAACACCGGCCGCGATTTCCGCACGCAGCGCTTCGCCGCCAACCTCGCCTACACGTGGAGCCGCAACTGGAGCGTGGGCTTCGAGGTGTCGCGCTACGAGCGCAAGACCAATGAAGTCGGCATGGACGTCAAACAGAATATCGCTTACCTGAACATCACCTACCGCAACCGATAGAATCGTTGCATGCCCCTGCGTATGCGCGCTCGCACCACACTCGGCCTGGCGGCCCTGCCGCTCGCGGGCCTGTTCGCGTTGCCGCTGACGCTGGACGAAGAAGCGCAACCCGTCGCACCCGTACCGATCATCGCGGCCCCCGCGACGGCCATCGCCAGCGAAGCCGAAACCGGACAACTGCCGTTGATCGTGCCGGACGGCCCATACCGGCTTCCGATGGATCTGTCCTACGTCGATCGCCGCTCGCGCGCCTTCATGCGTTTCCGCGCGTGGGTCGATGAGGCCGTGCGCGGCGATCCGGGTTTCTCGTTCACCGCGACGGACGCGGTGATGATGGCGCGGCTGGATGGCTTCGACACCTACTGCGAACTGGCGGTCAAGACCGTCGAAACACAGGTGACCGCCGCCGAGCGCGCGATCCGCAATGGTGACGCGCCGGACGTGGCGTCCAACTCGTATCTCTACGTCGGGCCGTTGATTTCAGACGTCGCGTTCACGCTGGACACCTGCCCGAAACTCATCGACGACGCGCAGCGTGCGCGCTGGTCGCGCTATGCCGAACAGACGCTGGAGAATCTCTGGCAACCGGACCGCGCACGCTGGGGCGATCGCCCGCATCCGTGGAGCGGCTGGTCGGTCGACAATCCCGGCAACAACTACCACTACAGCTTCCTGACCGCGACGACGACCTGGGCGCTCGCCGCCGGTTCGCAGAAATGGCAGGACAAGCTGCGCCGGGAACTGTTCCCGAACCTGGTGGCCTACTTCCGCGACATGCCCGGCGGCGGCAGTCGCGAAGGCACCGGGTACGGCGAATCACACATGCAGCTGTTCGCGCTGTACCGGTTGTGGAAGGAAGCCAGCGGCGAGGATCTGGCCGCCGCGACGCCGCATGCGGCCGACAGCATTCCGTACTGGATCCACGCCACCGTACCGACGTTGGACCGCTACGCGCCGATCGGGGATCAGGCCCGCTATCCGGTGCCGGATCTCTACGACTACCAGCGCCGCATCGTGCTGGAAGCGCGCGCGCTGAGCAGTGATGAAGCGCTGCGCGCCCAGGCGTCCTGGTGGCTGCGCAACGCCTCGGTGCAGCACATGGCGTCGGACTTCAACACCTTCGCCGATCTGCTGCCCGCCGGTGATGGCGGTCAGCCGCCATCCGCCCTGCTCCATCACGCGACCGGCGCCGGCCATCTGTTCGCGCGCACCGACTGGGATCGCAATGCGATGTGGACGGCGATCGTCGCTGGACGCTACGACGAAAGCCACGCCCACCAGGATCAAGGCGGCTTCATGCTGTACGCCGGCGACTGGCTGGCGGTGACATCGAACATCCAGAGCCGCAGCGGAATCAATCAGGGCACGCAGTACCACAACGTGCTGCGCTTCGAGTCGCCGGTTCCGCTCGCGCGCCAATGCCAGGCGCCGGAGAACGAGCGCATCATCCACCAGTGCGCGCCGACCACGTCCACGCTGCAGGTCACGCCCGGCGCGAACGGCGCGTTCACCGCGCAGGCGGATCTGTCGCCCGCCTACGATCCGGATGCCGGCGTGCGCGAGTGGAAGCGCCAGTTCGACTTCGCCGATCGCCGGCTCACGGTGCGCGATGCGTACACGGTGGATCCCGGCATCGCGGCCACCTTCCAGATCAACGTGCCGGCACGTCCCGTCGTGAGCGGGCAGCAGATCAGCGCCGGCAAATTGAAGATCCGCGTGCTGGAACCGGCGAGCGCGCGCATCAGCATCCACGACTGGCGCGAAGAACCCGACGCGCAGTTCAACGGCGGCTGGCGCGTCGATATCGCCGGTGGCGAAGGACGCTACGTCGTGGAGTTGTCGGACCGCTGAAGCGGCGTTGCGCCAGCGTGTCGTAGCGCGGGTCGATCAGCGGCGCTTGCGCAGTGCATTGACGGTGTAGTGCATGAAATACCAGCCCGCCGACAGCACGTTCAGGCCTTCCACTTCGCGATAGATGCGCCATTGCCAGCCCGCGGCGCGGCGCTTGTCCGCCGACAGCGACCCGGCACGCACCAGGTAATGCGCCAGCGGTTGTTCAGACGGTGCGCAGACCGCGCGGCCGGCGCGGCGCACCATTTCCAGCCAGAACACGTAATCCTCGTGCCCGATGCGGCGGAAGCGCGCATCGCCGAGGCTGCGGTGGTAGATGCCGGTGAGGTTGCCGATGCGGTTGCTCTTCAGCATGTCGCGGTAATCGACGGCGGCCGGCGGATTCACCAGCGAAAGCCGGCGACCGGCTTCGTCCACGCGTTCGTAGGCGGCATAGGCGACGCGCGCATCCTGCTGGCGCATCCACGCCAGTTGCGTCGCCAGCTTGGTCGGCGCCCAGCGATCGTCGCTGTCGAGGAAGGCGATGTATTCACCGCTCGCGGCCTCGATGCCGGTGTTGCGCGCGGCCGCGACACCGCCGTTGGCCTGGCGCAGCGGCACCACGCGCGCGTCGTTGGCCGCGATGCGGCTGACGCGCTCCCAGGAGTCATCATGCGAGCCGTCATCGACCACGACCAGTTCGACATCCTGGTGGCTCTGTTCGAGCACCGAGCGCATCGAAGCCTCCACCGTAGCGGCGGCGTTGTACACCGGCATCACCACGCTGACGCGTCCCGCATGTGCGGCGGTGTTCATGCGCTGCGGCCGCCTGTCCAGGAAGAACGCGGCGCGGGCAACACGTAATCGCGGAAATCGCCCGGATTGCCCTGCTCGCCCGCTTCAGCCGCCTTGATGATGTTGTACATCTCGCGCGAGGTGACGTAGTGCAGGACGTAGCGCTTGCCGTCGTTGTAGTGATCGCGCAGGTAGCGGTGCATCGCGGCGACGGGCTCGCCGAGCAGCGTGTCCATGTCCGGCTCCTGCGTGCCGTGCGTATGCACCTTGATGAAGACCCACTCGGGCTTGCCTTCCACATGCACGCCGGTGCGTACCCAGCCATCGATGCGCTCCGGCGTCGGCGGCGCACTGCGGCGGATGTCGGCGTTGTCGATGCGCGGCATCACGCCGGCTCGGCGGCTTTTCCAGTTCAGGCTCAACGGTCCCTGCACGATCATCAGGTGACCGCTCGGCGAACCGCCGACGCGCACGCGTTCGCCGGTGTCGTGCGACTTCGGGCAGCACGCATCATCGGTGGCGTAGTAGATCGAGTTCACCGTACGCGTCTGCGTATCGTTGGGCGCGGACGGCAGCGTGAAGTCCGCATAGCAGCCCAGTTGCTGCAGCAGGATCAGTTCGTTGTTCAGACCGCACCAGCGGCCGTCGCCACGCGAGTTGTCCAGCGCCCAGTTGCCGTGGATGAAGCCGAAGCGCAGTTCGCCGGTCACCGGATCGCGCGGCAGCGCGCCGTGGCGGTCATGCAGCGTGCGGCAGAAATCGCCCATGATGCGGAGGAAGTTCTCCTCCGTGTCGTTGTCATGGTGCAGGTGCACCTCGATCTCGCCGAAGCCCTCGCTGCACATGGCCGCGACCTTGTCGAGATGCTCGGGCAGGTATTCCTCTTCCGGGTAGAAGAAGGTGTGCTGCGGCGGACGGCCGTCGGCGTCGCGGAACTGCCCGGCCAGCGCACGGTAGTCCCGGCACCAGCGATCCACGCGCGCGCGCTGGGTGGGCAGATCCGCACCCTTCCACATCGGTTCGAAGTGATCGACGAACGAAAACATCACATGCACCGGCTTGTCGCCGGCATCCGGCAGCGGCCGCCGCAGGTAATCCACAATCCAGATCTGCATGTTGCGCGAACGCAACACCAGGTACACGCCTGCGATTCCGACCACGACCAGCGCCAGCACCAGCAGCGCGACCCAACCACCCATCGACATGCCCAACGGATCCCCCGGATTTCGTTCTTCAGCTATGGATAGAACGCAGGATGGGGGCGGGAGGGGCCAATTGGCGGCGATCAGCCCACATACAAACGGTCATACGCGTCGGCCATCGCGCGGAAGGATCCGCGGCTGCGGACCCAGTCGTGGCCTTGGCGGCCCATTGCGGCGAGGCGTTCGGGGGCGGCAAGCAGATCGTGGATGCCGTCGGCCAGCGCGTGCGGATTTTCGGATTCGACCAGGCGGCCGTTGACGCCGTTGCGGACGATTTCGGAGTTGCCGCCGACGTCGGTGGCGACGATGGGCAATGCGGTCGCGCAGGCTTCCAGCAGCGCCATGGAATAGCCTTCGGTGCGCGAGGACAGCACGAACAGGTCGAGGCCGCGCAGCAGTTCGGGCACGTCGCTGCGATCGCCGAGGAAATGGATGCGCTCGGCGAATCCTTCCGCCTGTGCGAGCGCTTCGAGTTCGCCGCGCAGTGCACCCTCGCCCACCAGCACCAGCCGTGCGCGCGGGTGCAGCGGGCCAATACGGGTGAATGCGCGGATCAGGTTAGCCTGATCCTTGGCCGGATGCAGGCGTCCGACCGTGCCGAGCAGGATCGCATCGCGCGGCGCGCCGAGTTCATTGGCGAGCCGATCATGATGTTCCGGAGTGGCCGGGGCGAAACGCTCCAGCTGGATGCCGTTCGGCACCGTCACCATCTGTCCGCGCGTGATGACACCCTGCGCATGAAAGCGCTGGCGCGCGAGCTCGCTGACCGCGGCCAGGACATCGGTGTGCTTGAGCGACGTGCGGTACAGCCACTCCGCGCGGCCGGCGACCTGTTCCGGCGGCATGCTGTGGTAGGTGTTGATCCGTCGCAGCAGCGGCAACCGCCACGACGCCAGGCCGGCGTAGTAGTTCGACATGCCGTTGTGGGTGTGCAGCACGGTGCGCGGATTGCGCCTGAGCAGGCGGCGCGCACGCGCCACCGCCGGCAGATCGAAACCCGCCTGCTTGCCAACCGCCTGCACGTCCACGCCTTGATCGCGCAGTTCGCCGGCCAGCTGGCCATGCTGGAACAGGCAGATCACCCGGCATTGGTGGCCGCGCTCGCGCTGCGCGCGGATCAGTTCGATCACCACGCGTTCCAGCCCGCCGCGTTCCAGGTTCTCGACGAAATGGGTGATGTCCAGTCCGCTCACGCTGCTTCCTTCTGCAGCGCGCGGGTGCGGCCCCATTCGAGGAACCGTGCGGCCATCAGCGGACGCCCGGACAGCAATCGGCCGTGCAGTTCCTGCAGGTGGTTGAGATCGCGATGGCTCCAGCAGCCCAGCAGCACCGTCAACGGCAGATACACGCCGACCAGCAGCGCGCCGCCGCCGATCACCGCCAGCCATGGCATCGGTTGCCAGCGCATGGGATACGCGACCAGCGCCGCCACCGCGGCCGCCAGCACGACGCGTCCCAGTCGCGGCCAGTCCGGTCGCGTGCGGCCCACGCGCATCGCCATCGCGATGATGATCGCGTCGCCGATCAACGACACCAGCAGGTAGGCGAGCACGGCGCCATACAGGCCCATCTGCTTCACCAGGAACAGGCCCAGCGCGACTTTCAGCACGCCGCAGATGATCACCATCAGAAGGATGGTGCCCTGTCGATCGGCACTGATGATCAGGCTCGATCCGCCCTGCGTCGCCGAGGTGATCGAGGCCGCCGCCAGGCAGACCGCGAACACCGGGCCGGCGGCCGCATAGGCCGGGCCGTACAGCAGATGGATGACTTCGTTGGAGAAATCGAAACCGAACGCGATCAACGGCGCGGCCAGCAACACGAGATAGGTGGTCGAGGCGACGAAGCGCTGTCCCGCCATTTCGCGGCTCTGGGTCAGCGCGCTCGCCATCATCGGCAACAGCAGCGCCCCGAACACGCCCGGCACCAGCGACGCCGCACCGACCGCCAGCTGGTACGCCACCTTGAAGTGACCCGATGCTTCGGCGTCGGCGTACAGGTTGAGGAACAGCACTTCGACTTCGCTGGCCACGCAGAAGCCGAACGTCACCGTCATCGCGGTGAGCAGCATGTAGCGGCGCACGCGATCCATCAGGATCGGCGGCAGCGGCACGCGCTCGGCCTTGGCCGGCAGCATCTTGCGCACCTGTTGCCAGGACACGGCGTAGAAGACCACGCCGGAAATCGTGAACACCGCGAGCAGCCATTCCAGCGGCGCATCGAACCAGATGGCGACGATCACCAGCAGCAGGTTGGTCGGCGTGGCGATGAGCGCGATCAACGCCGTGGCGCGGAAGTTCTCGAAGCCCTTCGCTACGCCGACGTTGAACATGTAGGTCGCGCGCAGCATCACCGCAATCACCAGGAAGCCGAGCAGCATCAGATGATTGATGCCGGGGATGACGCGCTCGCCCGCGAACAGGAACAGTGCCGCGCCGACCGCCGCCACGCCGAGCAGGAACATTTGCTGCGCGCGACGCAGGTAGGCCACCAGCGTGGGCACCAGTTCCTCGCGCCCTTCGCCGCGCAGTTCGGCGATGAACTTGATCGCCGTGCTCGACGTGCCGGAATTGGTGAACGCCACGCCCATGGCGACGAACCAGATCACCAGGCTGTAGGTGCCGAAGCTTTCCGGGCCCAGATGGCGCGCGATGATCACCGAAGTGACCATGCCCAGCAGGTACTCGGTGTAGATGCCTACCGAGGAAAACAGCGTATTGAGGAGGGTGCGCGTGCGCGAGTTCATGCGAGGGCGAGCAGTACCTTGACGACCACGTACAGGCCGAGCACGCCCGCCACCGACCACAACGGCCAGCGGAATGCGTCACGGACCAGGCTGAAGGCCGGCAGTTCGGGATAGCGGCGGCGCATCGCGGTGTAGTAACCGACCACCAGCGCCGCCAGGATGTAGAGGATGATCACGTAGCTGCGGCTGAGGAAGAACGCGGCGGCGAAGAACGCGCACAGCGAGAGCAGCAGCGCCATCGCCACGGCGCGGTCGCGCTGCCACTGGTCGAGCACTTCCCAGTCTTCCGCGTCCGGCGGCAGGTCCGTCGGCGAGATTTCCTGCAGGCGCAGCACCGCGAACATCATCCGGAACAGATAGCCGACGAAGGCGATCCAGATGGTGAAGCCGATGATGCCGGTCTCGGCGAGCACCAGCACGTAGGAGTTGTGCGCGGTCAGCGCATACAGATCTTCGTAGCCGCCCGCACCGACGCCGAGCAGCGGCTTGCCGAGGAACATTTCCAGTCCGTGGTACCAGGATTCCACGCGCCCCATGGCCGAAGCTTCGGAGACATCCAGTTCCTGCATGCGCGAGGGCAGCAGCAACATGCCGCCGAGCGCGGCCGCGCCCACCACGCCCGCCACGACCATGCCGAAGCGCTGCCACACGTAGATGCCGAGGATCACCAGCAACGCCAGCAACGTGCCGCGCGAGTTGGTCAGATAGATGCCGTACAGCAGGATGCCCGCGCAGGCGAACCAGAACAGCCGGCGCATGCCCATCAGGCCGCCGCGGTTGCCCAGGTAGACGCACATCGGCAGGCACATCACGAACAACATGCCCAGATCGTTGGGATCGTTGAAGATGCCGACATACTGGATGCGCGTGCCCTGCGACAGGCCGATGCCGGTCCAGCCGATGCCCAGCGCCTGCTGCTCGATGCCGTGCAATGAAAGCACCGTCGCGCACAGCGACAGTACCGCCATCACCACTTCCACCCGCCCGCGCGTGTCGGCGGCGTTGGACAGCAGGACGAAGATCAGCAACACCGGCGCGAATGCGGTCAACACGACGATGGCGCCGCCGGCCCAGCCGTTCACCACCTTGGACGCCATCGCTGCCAGCAGGAACAGGATCAGCAATACGTAGTGCGGCGCGCCGAACGACTTGCGCGAAGAGAAGATCCACAGCACCGCGCCGATCAGCAGCGACACGGTGAGGATCGGGAACGGCATGGAATCGACCAGCGCCGGGTAATCCTGCGGGCGAATCACCACCAGGATGAGGAAGATGAGAACGAAGAGGAACATCTAGGGGCGTCCGACCTCAACCATTGCGCTGGTGCGGCGCATAACAGAACGCTTCGGGCAAGGTGACGATCGCCTCGAACCACGGCGCATCGACCTGGCGCTCGACCGCCACGCGGCGCAGCGAGTAGCGCGATTCGTCCGCGGTGGTGCTGGTGCCGGCGATGTAGCTGCAGGCCAGTCGATAGCCGGCTTCGCGCACGGTCTCTTCCACGGCCGCGTCGAAGGCGTGCGGACCGCCGACGGGATAGGACAGCACGTTGGCCGGCACACCCAGTTCCTGCTCCAGCCGCTGCTTGGACTCGAAGACCTCGCGGCGCATGTGCTCGCGCGGCAACTTCGACAGCATCAGGTGATCCACGCCGTGCGATCCGATTTCCATGCCGCCGCGCTGCATCTCGCGCAACTGGTCCCAGGTCATCGGCCGGCAGTCCGGATGCGGGACGCGCGGAATGTCCCAATCGTGCTCCAGCCGCCGGATGATGCCGGACTGCACGTCCGCCGGCAGATGCTTGATGCGATCGAGCAGGTGCACGACCAGCTCGCGGCGCGCGTCGATGGACTCGGGAACCGGCACGTCCATGTCGGCTTCGGCCACCTGCAGGCGGGCCGCGCCAGTGGTGCAGATCATGTAGACCAGCCAGTCGTAGGCATACGGCTGCCCGCTGTCGATGTGACCGGTCGAAACGAAGAACATGGCGGACATCCCCTGATCGCGCAGGATGGGAAACGCGACGCGGTAGTTGTCGTCATACCCGTCGTCGAACGTCACCATCACGGCATGCCTGGGTAAACGCGAACCGCGGTCGATACAGGCCAGCAGCTCTTCGAAACTCAGGGGATGGAAGCGGCGGCGCAGCAGCTTCATCTGATCGTGGAACTGCTCGGCCGAGGCGCTGATCAGTTCGGGATCGAAACGGAAGCCCTCCGGTTCGGCCGATTCGAGCACGCGGTGGTAGGCCAGGATGCGCAGGTCGCTGCGCAGCAGCGAGCGCACGGACTCCAGCCAGGGCATCGTCCCGGTGTGGTGGAACCAGTTGGCCAAGCGTCGGCGCTTGCCCATCGAAGGTGCCGGTTTCAACGACAATCCGTTGCTACTGTCCATGCGCTTTGCAGGCGCCCTCCGCTCTCGGTGTGGCTGTTCCACTTTCCATAAACGCAAAGTCGCCCGCTGTCCGGCCTCGGCCGGAAAACGCGTAATAGACTGCATCTGACCGAGATGCCTGTCCACTCCGCGCCCCACGGCACAGGACCGTGGGGCGCTCGTCAGTCACAGGGGACGATGGATGGCTGATTACGATTTCTCGAAGCTCTACGCGGCGCTCGGGCTGCAACCCGGTTTCACGCTCGACGAGTTCAAACGCGCTTACCGCCGCCAGGTGGCCGCGCTGCACCCGGATCAACAGGCCGGCGGCCCGGACATGCGCGCGTCGGCGGCGCTCGCCGAGCTGCAGGAGATCAACCGGCTGTACGACGCCGCGATGGATTTCCATCGCGTGCACGGCCGCATGCCCGGCATGCCGGCGCCGCGCCCCCGCGCTGCCGCCGCACCGGTGCGGCGACCGTCGGCTTCCGCGCGCCCGGCGCCTGCGCCGCCTTCCCCCTCGCCACCTGCCGCGCGCGCGGTGGCCGAAAAACCCTTCCCCCTGCGTTATGTCCTGTTGATAGCGGTCATGGTGGCCGTGGTGTACGGCATCGAGCGGAATGATTCCTCGCAGCCGGACGCAGCCGCATCGCATGCCGCGTCGAAGGCTGACGCGGACGATGCAGCGCCGGAACCGGCGCGCAACCTGGTTTCGCTGGGCATGCGCGTGGATGAAGTGCTGGAAATACAGGGGACGCCATTGAGCATGCACGAAGAACGCCTGGACTACGGTCCTTCCTGGGTCGCCCTGCGTTGCGGCCGGGTCTCGGACTGGTACAGCTCGCCGCTGCGTCCGCTGCATGTCGAAGCCACCGCGCCGACCGTCGAAGCGCGCGACATGCTCGCCGAACTGCTGCCGTCCCATTGCTGATCCGATGAGCGCCTCCGCCATGCCTTCCCTCATTCCTTCATTCAATCGCCGCGTGCCGTCGTGCCCGCTGCATGCCGCCGGGGAGATGCGCCCGTGAGCGACAAGCGCCGTGAAGCCCTCGACGGCCTGGGCGTGGTGTATTTCGGCAACGACTGGTTTGCCGAGAACCGCACCAGCAGCCACCACGTGTCCGAACGCCTGTCGCGCAGCATGCCGGTGCTGTATGTCGACTCGCCCGGCCTGCGCCCGCCGAGCGGATCCGGCCGCGACCTCAAGCGTGCCGTGCGCAAGGTGTTCTCCGCGCTGCGTCCGCCGATCCGCATCAACGAGCGCATGTGGCACTGCACGGTGCCGCAGCTGCCGTTCCGCCGCGTGCCGGGCGTGGAAGCGTTCAACCGCCTCTTCAGCCAGTGGGCCGTTCGCCGCGCGATGCGCCACGCCGGCATCAAGCGCCGGCTGTCCTGGTTCCATGTGCCGCATCCGGGTTTCCTCGCCCACAAGCTGGGCGAGGACATGTGCGTCTACTACTGCATCGACGACTACGCCGCGCTGCCCGGCGTGGACGAAAAGCTCATCTTCCAGCGCGATCAGGAACTGAGCCGCGCGGCCGATCTGCTGTTCGTCGCTCCGCCCGCACTGGTCGAGCCCAAGCGCCAGCTCAATGCCTCGACCGTCTATTCGCCGCATGGCGTGGATGCCGATCTGTTCCGCCAGGCCGCCGACCCGGCGACGCCCGTCGCGGAAATGGCCGCCGCGCTGCCCAAGCCGGTGATCGGCTACTTCGGCCTGCTGCACGAATGGATCGACCTGGATCTGATCGAGTGGCTGGCGCGCGAGCGCCCGCAATGGAGCTTCCTGCTCATCGGGCACGCCGCCACCGACGTCAGCGCCCTGCGTGCCCTGCCCAATGTCTGCCTCGCCGGTTCGCAGCCGTACAAGACGCTGCCGCAATGGGCCAAGGCTTTCGACGCCGCCATCATTCCCTATCGCCTCAATCGTTTCGTGACCAACAACAATCCACTCAAGCTGCGCGAGTATCTGGCCACCGGCAAACCGGTCGTCAGCGTCCGCAACCGTGAAATCTCCAAGTTCGAAAACCACGTGACCATCGCCGATGACCGCGCCGGTTTCCTGGCCGGCCTCGACCACGCGATCGCCAGCGATTCGCCCGAAGCCGCCGCCGCGCGCATGCACTCGGTCGCCGACCTGACCTGGGACGCCCGCGTGGATCAGGTGCTCGACACCGTCGCGCACGCGCTGGTGGCCAAGCGCGCAGGCGCGCCCATCCTGGTGCCGGAGGTGGCCGCATGAGCGCCGCCAATGAAAAACTGCGCGTGGCCGTGGTCGGCGCGGGCTATGTCGCCGGCCATCACCTGGCCGCGCTGAGCCGGCTGGACTACGTCGAACTGGTCGGCATCTGCGATACGCAGGCCGAGGCGGCGCAAGCGCTGGCCAAGCGCTTCAACATCCCGCTGGTGACGCGCACGCTGGCCGAACTGGCCGCCGCGCGCCCGCAGGCGATCCATATCCTCACACCGCCCTCCTCGCACGCCACGCTGGCGATCCAGGCGATGGACATGGGCTGCCATGTGCTGGTCGAAAAGCCGATGGCCGATACCGTCGCCGATTGCGAAGCGATGATCGCCAAGGCGAAAGAGACCCGCCGCGTGCTCGGCGTGAACCACTCGGACCTGTTCGATCCGGTGCTGATGAAAGCCCTCGCCGCCGTCCGCGCCGGCCGCATCGGCGAGGTGCTGTCGGTCGATGTCATCCGCAATTCCGAATACCCGGCCTATGCCGGCGGCCCGCTGCCCGGCATGGTCACGCAGGGTTCGTATCCGTTCCGCGATCTCGGCGTGCACGGCCTCTACACCATCGAAGCCTTCCTCGGCCCGGTGCAGTCGCTCGACGTGCAATACCAGTCGCGCGGGACGGATCCCAACCTGCACTTCGACGAATGGCAGGCGCAGGCCACGGCCGGCAAGGGCGTCGGCCGCATGCTGCTGTCGTGGAATGCGCGCCCGATGGAGAACCGCCTGTTCGTGCGCGGCACGCGCGGCACGATCGAGGTGGATCGCTTCCTGCAGACCTGCCGCATCCACCGCACGCTGCCGGGCCCGAAGTTCATCGGCATCGTCGCCAACTCGTTCATCAGCGCCGTGCTCGACGTCGTGCGCATTCCCTGGAACGTGGTGCGTTTCGCCACCGGCATGCTGAAGCCCTCGCCCGGCATCCAGCACGGCGCCAAGGCGTTCGCCGATGCTGCGCGCGACAACGCGGCGCCGCCGTTCCCGGGTGAAGACGCGCTGCGCCTGGCGCGGCTGCTCGAACCGGCGTGCCGCGAACCGGATCGGCAGCGCCTGGAAATCCTCGAATCGCGCTACACCGCGCTGGAGCCGGCCGACGTGCTGGTCACCGGTGCGGCCGGCTTCCTCGGCCGCCGCGTGGTGGCCGCGCTGCGCGCGCAGGGCAAGCGCGTGCGCGTGCTGGTGCGTCGACCGATGCCGGTGTATTCGGAAGATCCCGCCGTGCAGGTCGTCATCGGCGATCTCGGTGACCCGCGCATCGTCGATCACGCCGTGCAGGGCGTGACGCAGGTGCACCACGTCGGCGCCGCGATGCGCGGCGGCCCGCGCGACTTCGAAGCCGGCACCGTGTGGGGCACGCGCAACGTCGTCGATGCGTGCGTGCGCCACGGCATCCAGCGCTTGGTCCACGTCAGTTCGATGAGCGTGCTCGATCACGCCGGCCGCGATCGCGATGAAGTGCTGACCGAAGGCTACCGTTTCGAACCCAGCCCGGAACTGCGCGGCGCCTACACGCAGACCAAGCTGGTGGCCGAAGACCTGGTCGTCAGCGCGGTGCGCGAAAAGAACCTCGCGGCGGTGATCATCCGCCCCGGCCAGATCTTCGGCCCCGGCGCCGAACAGGTGACGCCGAACGGCGTGATCGCGCTGGCCGGCCGCTGGCTGGCGATCGGCGAAGGCAGCCAGTCGCTGCCGCTGGTGTACGTGGACGACGTGGTCGATGCGCTGATGCTCGCCGCCGACACGCCGTCCATCGAAGGCAAGCTGTTCAATGTCGTCGATACCAGCCCGATCACGCAACAGGATTACCTGATCCGTGCTAAATACCGCCTCGGCAAACAACTGAAGGTGATGCGCGTGCCGCGCTGGCTGTTCATGACGCTCGGATTCGGTGTGGAAATCCTCGGCAAGCTGCTCAAGCGCGATGTGCCGCTGACGCGCTACCGCATCCGTTCGCTGCGCCCGCTCGCCAACTTCGACACGCGCGCCGCGCGCGAGGAACTGGGCTGGACGCCGCGCGTCGGCGTCGAGCGTGGACTGGATGCGACCTTCGGGCGCGTGGCGCCGGCCGGCGCAGCGGGAATCGGCCCGCGGGAAGCCGATGTGCGGGACTGAGCCTTGACGTCCACTTCCACCGGGGAACTGGCCGTGGACCCTGTCCCGGCCACGCGACATCCGCACGGACATGCGGACGCACATGCCGCCGTGGCGGCGGCGTGGTCGCCGGAAGACGTTGAAGTGCGCATGGATCCGCTGCCGGATCGCAGCTGGCTGGAACTGCAGTGGCGCGAACTTGAATCGCGATCCGCGTGCAGCTTCTTCCTCAGCTGGTCATGGATCAATCAATGGCTGGCGCTGATCGGCCAGCAGTATCCGCTCTCGCTGATCACCGTCCATCACCGCCGCCGGCTGGTCGGCATGGGGCTGGTCACCGCGCGCCGCCGCTTCCTCGGGCTCGGCCCGCTGCACCTGCGCCTGCACGAGGTCGGCGACCGCGAGATCGACAACCTCACCATCGAATACAACGGGCTGCTGACCGAAGCCGGCAAGGAACGCCTGTGCCTGACCGCGATGATCGATCACCTGGCGCGCCAGGATTCGCGCTGGTCCACGCTGTTCCTGCCGGGCGTTGAAGAGCCGGTGATCGACTGGGACGCGCCGGCGCTCGCCGACCTGGAACGCCGCATCAGCCGGCAGGTCACCCGGCAGGTGGATCTGGACGCGATCCGCGAAGGCGGCAAACCCTATCTGGAACAGCTCAGCCCGAACAACCGCAGCGCGATCCGGCGCACGGAGCGCAAGATCGCGCGCGAATACGGCGATCTGCAGTTCAGCGTGGCGCAGGATCCTGACCAGCGCGTGGCCTGGTTCCGCGAAATGGCCGCGCTGCACCAGGCGCACTGGACCACGCATCGCCGCACTGCCGGTGCATTCGGCGATCAGCGCATCCGCAAGTTCCATGAAAGCCTGATGGGCGCGCACGACCCGCAACAGCAGATCCAGCTGACGCGGCTGTCGGCCGGCGATCGCACCATCGGCTACGCGTACAACTTCATCCATCGCGGCACGGCCTACTTCTATCAGTCAGGCACGGATTACCGGCACTTCGCCAGTTTCGGCAGCCCGGGCCTGCTGCTGCTCAGCCGCAACATCGAACACGCGGTGACGCAGGGCCTGTCCACGTTCGATTTCCTTGCCGGCGATTCGCGCTACAAGCGCGCGCTGGCCGATGCCGAAGGCGAACTGCTGTGGGTTTCGCTGGATCGCGCCGGGCTGACCTCGCGCGCGCGCCGCATCTGGCACCGCCTGCGTCCGCCGCCGTCGCAATGACCGCATTGCAGGTGCAATGGCTGGAGGATGCCGCCGGACTGCACGCATATGCCGACGCCCTCGCCGCGCTGGCCGCCGACGCAATCGAACCGAATGTCTTCCACGAACCGTGGATGCTGCTGCCGGCATTGCAACGCTTCGATCATGACGCGGTGCGCATCGCGCTGGTCTGGCGCGAAGACGGAACGCTCGCGGCGCTGTTTCCGTTCCAGTGGCATCCACGCAAGGGGCTGCGCCCGCCATTGCTCAGCCTGTGGCGGCATATCTACTGCTTCCTCGGCACGCCGCTGGTCCACCGCGATCAACCGGAAGCAACGCTGGCCGCGCTGCTCGATTCCATCGAGCAAGGCCGGGCGCCGGCGCGCTGCGTGCAACTGGACGAGATCACCGCCGACGGTGCGTTCGCGCGCACGCTCGCCGCCGTGCTGCGTTCACGCCCGGGCTGGCGCCAGCATCGCGATCTGCGCCAGCGCGCGTGGCTGGACCTCGCCGGAGATCGGCAGACCGAGCCGGCGTTCTCCGCGCGCCACCTGAAGGATCTGCGGCGCAAGCGGCGCAAGCTGGAACAGGCGGGCACGCTTGCCGTCGTTCGGCTCGGCGCGGACGACGACATCGCGCCCTGGCTGGACGAATTCCTGCGACTGGAAGCCAGCGGATGGAAAGGCCGCGCCGGCACCGCGCTGGGCAGCACGCCGGCCGACGCCGCATTCTTCCGCCGGATTGCCGAATCGGCGCACCGGCAGCACCGCCTGCATCTGCTGGCATTGACGCTGGACGGCCGCGCCGTGGCAATGCAGTGCGACTTCTTCGCCGACGACGGCGGCTTTGCGTTCAAGGTCGCTTACGACGAAGCCCACGCCGCGACATCCCCCGGCCTGCAACTGGAACTGGAATCGATGCCGCGCCTGGCCGCAGTCCCGGCGCTGGCCTGGATGGACTCCTGCGCTGCGCCCGATCATCCGCTGATGAACCGCCTGTGGCGCGGTCGCCGGATGCTGGCCGATCACTGGCTCGCGTACGGAAACGGCCTGCCCGCACTGTGGCTGCTGCAATTGCGATGGCGTCGTGCATTGGGCGCACGCGTGCGGCGCTGGCGCGCGCGCTGATTGTTCCTACGCCAGCTCGTTGCAGTGGCGTGCGAACTCTTCTTTACTCATGTGCAGCCAGCGCTCGTGCGGACGCAATGCCACCGGCTGCGGAATGCCCGCCGGCGGCAGCCCGCGCAGCAGCCGGCGGCTGCCCAGTTCCAGCGCGCGTACGCGGCCTATGCGGGTGAAGCCCGCCGACGCATGCGCGCGCAGCGAGATGTAGTTGCGCGCATCGACGTCGGAAAAATAGTGGATCGGATGACCGAGCACTTCGTGCAGGCCTCCCATCAACACCAGCGCCAGACGCTGCCCGCGCGCTTCGGGAATGACATAGGCATCGCGTCCCCATGCCTGATCCTCGCGCAACGGCATATGCCAGCGCAGTTCGTCGATGTAGCGCCAGCTGCCGATCGCCATCCAGCACCAGCTCACCGGCTTGCCCGCGTTCTCGATCACGAACAGCCGCAGCCCGCGATCGAAGCGGTCCTGGATCATCTTCAAGGACCGATCGCGCCGTTGCGCGCGCTCCAGTTCCGCCATCGTCGTGGCGAAATCGGCGTGGCGTTCGGTCAATCGCAGATGCGGCGGCACGCGCAGCACGGTCGGGTTGTCGGCCGCGCGTTCCAGGAACACGATGTCGTGGTACTTGATCACTGCGGCTGTCCTGCCGGCATCGCTGTCGCGTTCATGCTTTCCCCTTGCTGCCTGCTCAGTGCTGCGGCGCCTGCACGGCGCGCATGCGATTGCGCCAGCGATCCCGCAGCCAGCGCATCGCCGGCTTTTCGACCAGCACGTTCAATCCCCAGGCGAGCAAAATTACGCAAGCGATGGTCAACACGCAAGCCACCGGACCGGGCAGGCCCAGCCTCTCCATCCGGTAGATCAGCGCAAACCCGATCGCCTGGTGCAACAGGTACAGCGAATAGGAAATCGTGCCGAGGAAAGCCAGCGGCCGGCTGCCGAGCCAGTCCAGCGCACCGCGCAGGAAGGCCGTGAAGATCGCTACGCAGACCAGCGCCACCCAGAAGAAGTCCGGTCGGTACACCGCGCCGATCACCAGCAGGCACGCACCGATCAGCAGCGCATTGACCAGTGTTTCGGCCGGACGCGTGTGGATGCGGTAGAACAGGATGCCCATCGCGAAGAACGGGATGTATTCCAGGATCAGCAGCTCGCGCACGCTGTACGAGAAGTGCCAACCCTGCTGCTGGAAGAAGCCGAACAAAAGCACCATCAGCAGCCACGCGCCGATGATCCAGCGGATGCGCTCCAGTTGCCCGACCACGAACCAGAACAGCATCTGCACGTAGAAGAACAGTTCGATTTCCAGCGTCCAGTACGAGCCGTCGAGGCTGCGGAAGCCGAAGAACTCCTGGATCATGCTGAAGTTGGCGACCAGATCGCGCGCGGGCAGTTGCTGCTGCGGCAGGCCGATCAGCGAGACCGTCGCCAGCGTGATCAGGATGGCGCTCCAGTACGCCGGAAACAGGCGCGAGAAGCGCGACACCACGAAATCCGACGCGCGCCGGGTGCGCTCCAGGGTCATGAAGATGACGAAGCCGCTGATCAGGAAGAACAGCTGCACGCCGTAGTTGCCGATGTAGAAATGGAACGGCAAGGGGTCGGCATGGCCGACTTGCATCTCGTATGACGTTGAATAATGGAACAGGACCACCGCCAGCGCGGCCAGTCCACGCAACGCATCCAGTCCAACCAGGCGTTCCTGCTGCGATGATGGGGTACTCATCCGTTCCTCATGACTGCGGTTCCAGGCACGACGTCCTCCCGCCCACGCAGGCCTTTCCGCGACCCATCACCGCCGATGACTTTCCAGCCAGACGCTTCTGCCGCTTCCGACACTTCTGCACGCTTGCGGATCCTTGTCGTCACGTCGCAATTCCCGATCGCGGGCGAACCCAACCGGGGTCGGCCCATCTATCAGACAGTACGGGAACTGGCGCAAATAGCGGACGTGAAGGTGATCAGCGGCGTGGCGACCTATCCGCAATGGGCGCGGCCACGCAGTTACCTGTTCCGCGCGCATGACGAAAGCCATGTGGTGCCGGGCGTGGACACCGAATACGTCAGCTATCCGGCGCTGCCGCTGGTGACCCGCCCGTTCAACGGGCTGCTGTGTTCACGCGCCATCGCCGCATCGGCGCGCCGCTACCGGCCGGACGTGATCCTCGGCTACTGGCTGTATCCGGACGCCTATGCCGGCATGCGCGCGGGCCATCGCCTCGGCGTGCCGCTGGTTGCCGGCGCGCTGGGCTCGGATCTGCTGGTGCGCGACCGCTGGACCCAGCGCCTGACCCGTCCGGTGCTGCGCGCGGCGCGGCGCACGCTGGTGGTCAGTGACGATCTCGGCAAGGCCGCCGTGCGCGCCTATGGGGCGGATCCGCAGCGCGTGCGGGTGATTCCGAACGGCTGCGACGCCAGCATCTTCCATCCGATGGATCGCGCGCAGGCGCGTGCGGCGCTGGAAGTTCCGGCGGACGCGGAACTGGTGCTCTACGTCGGCCGGCTGGTCGCCGAAAAAGGATTGCGGGAACTGTTCGACGCCGCGCGCGCGCTGGTCGCCGAACGCCCGAACCTGTTGATCGCGCTGGCGGGCGAAGGCCCGTTGCAGGCCGAGCTGCGCCAGCGGCTGGCCGACGATCCCGCGCTGCCTGTGCGCCTGCTCGGCGCGCAATCGCCGCAGCAGGTCGCGCAGTGGATGGCGGCATCGAACCTGGTCACCCTGCCCAGCTATTCGGAGGGCCATCCGAACGTGCTGGTCGAATCGCTGGCCTGCGGACGCGCCGTGGTCGCCACGCATGTCGGCGGCATTCCGGAATTCATCGACGAACACTGCGGCGTTCTGCTGCCGCCGCGCGACGCGGCCGCACTGGTCGCCGGCCTGCGCACCGCGCTGGACACACGCTGGGATGAAGCCGGCCTGGCGCGGCGTTTTTCCCGCACCTGGGCGGACGTGGCGGTCGATACCCTGCGCGCCTGCGAGGAAGCCGTGGCCACGCATCGCGCCGCCTGAATGGCCTGAGTGCGCGTCTTTGCGCGTTGTTGGAGAAGAGCCGCCCATTGCCCGGTTCATGCCGGGACCCGCCTGATGCCGAGCCTGCACCCTGACACCGCCGTTGTTGCCGCGCGCCGAACGGCGTCACCGTTGTCCTCCCTGGCGGAGGCGCGCTGACCATGTGCGGCATCGCCGGATTCTCTGGACCTGACGTCACCGCCGACAACGCGCGTCCCGCGCTGGAGCGGATGATCCACGTGCTCGCGCACCGCGGCCCCGATGGCTTCGGCTTCCATGCCGAACCGGGCATCGCGCTTGCGCATGCGCGCCTGTCGATCATCGATCTCGCCACCGGCGATCAGCCGATCCACAACCCGCGCCGCAGCGTGTGGACCGTCTTCAACGGCGAGATCTTCAACTTCGTCGAATTGCGCCGCGACCTCGAAGCACACGGCCATCGCTTCTACACGCAGTCCGACACCGAGGTGATCGTGCATCTGTACGATCGCTACGGCGACGACTTCGTGCAGCACCTCAACGGCCAGTTCGCCATCGCGCTGTGGGACGCGGAGCGCCGGCGCATGGTGTTGGCGCGTGATCGCGCCGGCATCCGCCCGCTCTATTACACGCAGAAGGCCGGGCGGCTCTGGTTCGCATCGGAAATCAAATCGCTGCTGGCCGTGTTGCCCGAGTGCGCGCAACTGGACACGCACGCGCTGATGCAGACGCTGACGTACTGGGCGCCGGTTGACCCGGACACGCTGTACGACGGCGTGCAGAGCCTGCCGCCCGGCTGCCTGCTGGCGCTGGAGGCCGATGGCCGGCAGACGCTGAAGACCTATTGGGACTGGACCTTTCCCGAAGCCGCGCAGACCTCGCCGTCGCGCTATCCGCTCAGCGTCGAACAGGCCACGGCCGAACTGCGCGAACTGCTGGTCGATGCGGTGCGCCTGCAACTGCGCGCCGATGTCCCGGTCGGCGCCTACCTCAGCGGCGGGCTGGATTCCTCCGGCATCGTCGCGCTGATCCGCGGCTTCACCGACACGCCGGTGCGCACGTTCTCGGTGGCCTTCGAGGATGGCGAGTTCGACGAAAGCGAACACCAGCAGGCGATGGTGCGCCATCTGCGAACCGAGCACACCACGCTGCGCTGCACGCGGCGCGATATCGGCGAAGCGTTCCCGCGCCTGATCCGCCACACCGAAACGCCGGTGCTGCGCACCGCGCCGGTGCCGCTGATGCTGCTGGCCGGCAGCGTGCGCGCCCACGGTTACAAGGTCGTGCTGACCGGGGAAGGCGCCGACGAAGTGTTCGGCGGCTACGACCTCTTCAAGGAAGCGAAGATCCGCCGCTTCTGGGCGCGCCAGCCGGGATCGCGGCTGCGCCCGCGCCTGCTGGAAAAACTCTACGGCTACCTGCGCAATTCGCCGGTCAGCAACCCGGCATTTGCGCAGCAGTTCTTCGGCCAGGGCATGGAACACCTGCAACGGCCGGTGTTCGCGCACGTGCCGCGCTGGACGACCTCGCAGCGCGCGCTGGCGTTCCTGTCGCCGGAACTGCGCGCCGCCGCGACCGCGTGGGACCCGCTGGACGCCTACGAGCAGACGCTGCCGCCGGAAATCATGCAGTGGAGCCCGCTGGCGCGCGATCAGTACGTGGAAGCCAAGTCGCTGCTGGCCGGTTACCTGCTGTCCTCGCAGGGCGATCGCGTGGCGATGGCCAATTCCATCGAAGGCCGTTTCCCGTATCTCGATCACCGTGTCATCGAGTTTGCGAACCGCCTGCCGCCGAGCTTCAAGATCCGCGGCATGACCGAGAAGTACCTGTTGCGCCGCGCGCTGGCCGATCTGCTGCCCGACGACATCGTGCAGCGGACCAAGCAGCCGTACCGTGCGCCGGACAGCCAGAGCTTTTTCTTCGACGGCCAGCCGCTGGATTACGTCGCCGATGCGCTCGACGCCACGCGCGTGCGCGATGCCGGCTACTTCGATCCGCAGGCCGTCGCGCGCCTGTTCGAGAAATGCCGGCAGGGACGCGCCACCGGGTTCGCCGACAACCAGGCCTTCGTCGGCATCCTGTCGACGATGCTGGTGCACCAGCAGAACATGGAGGCGCGCAACGCCTCGCCTCCTTCGCGCAGCCAGGCCGAACCCGCGGCCGTCGCGACGGATTGACGGACGCACGAAGACGGAATCGACATGCATTGGCGAATCAAGGGAACCGTACAGAAACTCCTCGGCTATCTGCCTGCCGGCCACGCGCTGCATTTCCATCTGCAACGGCGCTTCGGCGGCCTGCAGAACTTCAGCGGCGAACTGGAAAGCAAGATCGAGGACTGGACGATCATGACCGGCCATCTGCGCGATGCCGGTGTTCCCCTCGCTGGAATGCGCGGCTTCGAAATCGGCACCGGCTGGTATCCGACGTTTCCGCTGGCCTGCTATCTGGCCGGTGCGCAACGGCTGATCACCTGCGATTTGAACCCGCATCTGCGCGAGGACATGCTGCGCCGCTGCGTCGAGGAACTGGAAGCCTTCCTGCCACGCATCGCCGACGCCGCGGGCGCGGAAGCCACGCAGGTGCGCGAACGCTACCTGCGCCTGCGTGATCGCGTGATGGCCGGTGCGTCACTGGAAGCGGCGACCGACGGCGTCGTGCACTATCACGCCCCGGCCGACGCCACCCGCACCGATCTGCAGGAAGGCGACGTGGATGTGGTGTTCTCCAACAGCGTGCTCGAACACGTGCCGCCGGAAGTGATCACCGCGATGTACCGCGAAGCCATGCGCATCCTGTCGCCGGGCGGCGTGATGTTCCATTCGGTCAACTGCGGCGATCACTACGCCTACGTCGATCGCGACATCCACCAGCTCAACTACCTGCGCTATTCGGACCGCCAGTGGAAGCGCTGGAACAACGCCTTCCTCTACCAGAACCGGCTGCGCGCGCACTGCTTCGTCGATGACGCACGCGCGCTGGGCTTCGACATCGTGCTGGACACCACCACCGTGCTGCCGGAGCGCCTGCAGCAGTTGGCCGGCGTGCCGGTCCACCCGCAATTCGCCGGCATCCCGGCGGATCGGCTGTGCGTGACGACGGTGGATTTCATCGGCCGCAAGCCGCTCAGGGCCGCCGCACCGGTGCGCGAACGCGAAGACGTGCTGGCCGGCGCAGGCTGACACCGCCGCGCATCTTCAGCGGACAACGTTCAGGGCGGCGCGATGCGCAGCAGTTTCCCGTCCGGTGCATCGACCAGCACGTAGAGCGCGCCATCCGGCCCTTGGCGAACGTCGCGAATCCGTTGACCGCGTTCGCCGAGCAACCGCTCTTCGTGCACCACGCGATCGCCGTCCAGTTCCAGCCGGATCAGTGCCTTGCCCGCCAGCGCGCCGAGGAACAGGTTGCCCTTCCATTGCGGGAAGCGCGCGCCGGTGTAGAACGCCATGCCGCTGACGCCCGGCGACTTCTCCCACACGTAATCCGGATCCTGCATGCCGGGCAGGCTGCGCCCGCGCGACCCTTCGACCGGCTTGCCGTTGTAGTCGATGCCGTGCGTCGCCAGCGGCCAGCCGTAGTTGGCGCCGGGCCGGATACGGTTGATCTCGTCGCCGCCCATCGGGCCGTGTTCGCTGGTCCACAGTTCGCGCGTCTGCGGATGCAGCGCCGCGCCCTGGATGTTGCGATGGCCGTAGGACCAGATTTCACCGCGCGCGCCTTCGCGCTGCACGAACGGGTTGTCAGCGGGGATGCGCCCGTCCGGCCAGAGGCGGACCAGTTTTCCCGGCAGCGAATCCAGTTGCTGCGCGGCCGCCGCCGCCAGCCGGTTGTCGCCCTGGGTGACGAACAGATGGCCGGCATCGTCGAAGACCAGCCGCGAACCGACGTGGGTTCCATGCGAAAGCTTGGGCTCCTGGCGATAGATGACCTCGACCTCCCGCAAGGCCGCGCCGTCCAGTCGCCCGCGCGCCACTGCCGTGCCGGCCTTGTTGCCGCGCAGCGTCGGTTCTGCGAAGGACAGGTAAATCAATCCATCACTCGGGAAATCCGGCGACAGCGCCACGTCCAGCAGGCCGGCCTGGCCGTCGACGAAAATGTCCGGCAGGCCGGCAATCGGCGCCGACACCGCGCCACCGGCTTCGATGCGGCGCAAGCGTCCTGGCCGCTCGGTGACCAGCATCGCGCCGTCGGGCAGGAAGGCCAGCGCCCACGGATGTTCGAGGTCCGCGACCAGCTCGGTGACGGTGAAATCGCCGCGTTCGGACGCATACCGCTGCGGAGTGGCGCCAACGCTCGCATGCGGTTGCACGGCCGGATCCGGTGCGGCGGGATGGCAGGCGGTCAGGCCCAGCGCGAGGACAAGCGTCGGAAGGCGCATCGGCGGCGGCGTCGGGATGAAGGCGCCGGCGATGGTAGCACCCCGTTTCGCGTGGTCCCGGCGTGAAAAAACTGGCCGGATGCCTGTGGGGCTTGCGTTTTCATTGACAGCCGACACACCGTCCGACCGGGGACCACCATGCAGCAGAAGCAGCAAATCAAGCAGTTCATCCTGGAGAATTTCCTGTTCTCCAACGATCTTTCCGCCATCGGCGATCAGGACTCCCTGATCCGCGGCGGCATCATCGATTCCACCGGCATCCACGAACTGATCTTCTTCCTCGAAGACCAGTTCAAGCTGCAGATCGTGCCGGAAGAAATGACCCCGGCGAATTTCGACACGATCCAGACCGTGGACGAATTCGTCAGCCGCAAGCTGGCCAGCTGATCCGCCGCCGGCATGGATTCACTGCCCGCCCGCGTCGAACGCGTCGCCCGTGAGCATGCCTCGCGGGTCGCGCTCATCGACGGCGAACGCCAGGTGGCCTACGGGGAATTCTGGTCCCGTGCGACCGGCTTCGCGGCGCACCTGCGCGCGCGTGGCGTCGCGCGTGGCGACCGGGTCGCGCTGATCCTGCCGAACCGGCTGGAAGCCGCGATCGCCTGGTACGGCGCGTGGCTCGCCGGCGCGATCGTGGTGCCGATGAATGCGCAGGCGCGCGTGCGCGATTTCCTCCCCTGGCTGCAACATGCGCATGCACGGCACGTGGTGTTCGAAGCCGTCCACGCCGATGCGCGCGAAGCCGTTGCGCAATGGCAACCGGAAGCCGGGTTCACCGCGCTGGAAGACCTGCACGCGTTGCCGGCGAGTGAAGCCGTGGACGGCATCGACACCGTCACCCTGCATCCGGCCGCGCTCGCGGTGATTCTCTATACGTCCGGCACGACCGGCGCGCCGAAAGGCGTGATGCTGAGCCACGGCAACCTGCTCGCCAACGCCGGTTCGATCGTGCGCTACCTGGCGCTGACCGCCGAGGATCGCGCACTCAGCGTGCTGCCGTTCTATTACGCGTACGGGGCGTCGGTGCTGCACACGCATCTGATGATCGGCGCATGCGTGGTGCTCGGCCCCAGCCTGATGTTCCCGCTGGCCGTGCTCGACGCCATCGAGCAGCACCGCGCGACCGGCTTTCCCGGCGTGCCGTCCACGTTCGCCTTGTTGATCGATCACCTTGCCGCGCGCGCGTCGCGGCTGGATTCGCTGCGCTACCTGACACAGGCCGGCGGGGCGATGTCGCCCGCATTGACGCAACGCCTGCGCGAGGTGCTGCCGCAGCCGCAACTGTTCGTGATGTACGGCCAGACCGAGGCGACCTCGCGCATCAGCTGGCTGCCGCCGGAACGGCTGCAACAGAAGCTCGGCTCGGTCGGCATTCCGATCGAGGGCGTGCAATGGAGCATCCGCCGCGATGACGGCAGCGAAGCCGGCGCCGGCGAAAGCGGCGAAGTCTGCGTGCGCGGCGCGAACGTCATGCAGGGCTACTGGAACAACGACGAAGCCACCCGCATCGCGCTGCGCGAGGGTTGGCTGCACACCGGCGATCTGGGCCATCTGGATGCGGACGGCTACCTGTTCCTGCAGGGACGCCGCAGCGACATGATCAAGACCGGCGCACACCGCGTGCATCCGACCGATGTGGAAGAAGTGATCGCCGAGATGCCGGGCGTGCGCGAAGTCGCCGTCGTCGGCATCGACGATGAAATCATGGGCCAGGTCATCCAGGCGTTCGTCGTCGCCGACGCATTGCCTCCGCGCGCGGAAGACCGCATCAAGGCGCACTGCCGCGCGCGCCTGGCCCCGTACAAGATTCCCCGCCATGTCACCTTCGTCGACGCCCTGCCCCGGACTGCTTCCGGCAAGGTGCGTCGCGTCCAACTGATGGAGCAGATCGCAACCTCATGAGCAGCCTCGACCGCCACGTCCTCGACATCGACTACGAACAGGAAGCCGACCGCATTGCCGCCCGGCTGCGCGAAATCACCGCGCGGCAGTTGCATCGCCGCGGCCTGGTCGTCGCCATTTCCGGCGGCATCGACAGTTCCGTGAGCGCCGCGCTCGCGGTGCGCGCGCTCGGCCCGGATCGCGTGTTCACGCTGATCCTGCCGGAGCAGGATTCCTCCGATGACAGCGCCGCGCGCGCACGCATCCTCGCCGAGCATCTGGGCGTGCGCACGGAAACCGTGGACATCGCGCCGACGCTCGCGGCCATCGGCTGCTACCGCGCGCGCGATGAAGCCGTGCGCAACACGCTGCCCGAATACGGCGAAGGCTGGAAGTTCAAGATCGTCATCGATGGCGGCACCGAAGGACGCATCAACCGTTTCCGCCTGATCGCGCAGACGCCGGCCGATGAAATCGTCGAACGCGAACTCGCGCTGGCCGACTACCTCACCATCGTGGCCGCCACCAACTTCAAGCAGCGCATCCGCAAGACGCTGGAATACTTCCACGCCGACCGCCTGAACTATGGCGTGGTCGGCACGCCGAACCGGGTCGAATACGACCAGGGTTTCTTCGTGAAGAACGGCGATGGCTCGGCCGACGTCAAGCCGATTGCACACCTGTACAAGTCGCAGGTCTACGGCATGGCGCGCCACCTCGGCCTGCCCGAACGCGTGTGCGCCGCCATCCCGACCACCGACACCTACAGCCTCAGCCAGGGCCAGGACGAGTTCTACTTCGCACTGCCCTACCAGCAGATGGATCTGGCGATCTGGGCGCTCAACCATGGCCGCCCGGCGAGCGAACTGGCGACCGCGCTCGGCATCGACCTTGCCCAGGCCGAAGCCGTGTACGAGGACATCCGCAACAAGCGCCGCACCACGCGGTACCTGCACATGGCGCCCGTGCTCGCGGGCGATGTGCCGGAGCTGGACTGATCCCGTGAACGTCGCGCCCCCCGCCCCGCAATACATCGTGAGCAATGGCGATCCGCTGCGCGATCGCGACACCGTGCTGTCGATCTGGTGGGGGAATCTCGGCCAGACCGATCGCATTGCCGCGAAGTACGACTGGTGCTACCTGGACAGTCCGTTCCCGGCACCGGTGATCAAGCTGTTGCGTGATGTGCCGGGCAATGCGTGGGTCGGCAGTTGCTGTGCCGGCAAGCGCCGGATGATCCGCGGCGAGCAGGTGCTCACCGCCGGCGTGATGGCGGATCTGGCCGTCGTGCCGGCGCACCGCACACTGGGCCCGGCGATGATGCTGCAACAGGCGATCGTCACCGAAGCGCGCGAGCAGCTCGATCTGCTCTACGGCTTTCCCAACACCCACGCCGTGGCCGTGTTCAAGCGCAGCGGCTACACGCGGGTGACCGATCTGGTACGGCTGGTGCATGTGTTGCGTTCCGCGCACTACCTGCGCCGCCATCTTCCAGGTTGGGTGGCGACGCCGCTGGGCGCGGTCGTCGATCTCGGCCTGCGAGCGCAGGAAGCGCTGCGCAGGCTGTTCGGCCAGCGCGTGCGCACGAGTTGGTCAACGCGCGCGGACGAACGCATGGACACGCTGTGGCGGGATGCTCCGCGCGGCGAGGTGATGCTCACCGTCCGCAATACCGAATACCTGCGCTGGCGTTTCGATCGTTCGCCGATGGCGACCACGCGCTATCTGGCACTGACCCATCCGCGCACGCAGGCGCTGCACGCCTGGTTCGCCACGCAGATCGAAGACGGCACGCTGCACGTGCGCGACTACTGGACCGATCACGGTGTAACGTCGATGCCGACGGCTTACGTCGATGCGCTGCTGCGCGCGGCGCGCAAGGCCGGCGCAAGCGCGGTGTCGGTGCAGATCTCCGAACGCGAAGGCTGGCTGTCGGGCTGGGGCGAGCGCGAGTTCCGCGAACGCAGCCGTCGCGCGGTCTACGGCTTCAAGGGCAAGGATCTGGCCACGGAGGACGGCATGCCCGTCCTGCACCTTTCTTCCGCGGATGAAGACGAATAGTGCCTGACCGGAACCTACGCCAACCTGCGCGCCGGCAGGCGGAACAGATACAGCGCCGCGATTTCCGGACAGAAGCGTCCCTGTGCGTCGACCACGTCGTCCTGTTCCAGGCCGGTGCGGGCGATCAGCCACGACGGCGTCGGCTCGATGAGGTTCGCCACCGGCTCGCTGGTGAAGGCCAGTTCGTATCCGGCCTGCTGCGCACGCTGCGCGGTCGGCAGATCGTAGGCGCCATGCGGGAACGACATCGACACCATCGTCTCCACCGGTTCGCCGAGCGTGGCGGCCAGCGCATGCCGCGCGCCGCCGAGTTCGGCGTCCTGATCGGCGGCCTCGCTGATGCGCACGTGCGTCTTGCCATGCAGGCCGATGGCCAGGCCGCCGGACTTCAAGCGCTGCAGGTCCTCGACATCGACCATGTGCCGCAGGCCGTCGTCGAGCGCCGGCGCCCAGTGCGCCAGCCAGGCATCGCGCTCGGCATCGGGCAGGGTTTCGATGTGGGCGATCGCGCGGCGCAGCCCCGGCATCGATTCTTCGCCGCCGCCCGGCATGTCCGCGACCTTCAGCGCGCCGCGTCGCCAGGCCGCGACCAGCGCTTCCTGGTAGAACGGCTGCCGGCGGCCGACCGCATCGGCCACGACGAACAGCACCGCCGGCACGCCCAACCGCTGCAACACGGGCAGCGCATAGTCGGCGTTGTCGGACCAGCCGTCATCGAAGGTGATCAGCATCGCGCGCCGGGGCAGCGGCTTGCCGCCGCGCCGCGCTTCGAGCAGCTGCTCCTGCGACACGAGGCGATAGTGCTTCTTGAAGAAGGCCAGGGTCGCGGCGAAGGTCGCCGTGTCCATGGTGTAGGCCGGGTCGCAGGTCTGCCAGCGCGGATCGCCCGGATCCAGTACCCGATGGAACATCACCACGGCAAGACGCCGACCGTTGCGGAAACGGTGGTACAGATCCAGTACCTGGCTGCGATAAAGTAGTTTTTTGACGAGTTGACGCATGGCGCGCGATATCGACATTTCCACGATTATACCGACCTACAACCGACGGGAACTGTTGGTGCGCGCCATTGAATCGGTGATGGCGCAGACCCGCGCCGTCGATGAAATCATCGTGATCGACGACGGGTCTTCCGACGGTACCGAGGCCGAACTCGCCTCCCGTTACGGGGAACGCATCCAGTACGTGCGACAGGACAATGCCGGCGTATCCGCGGCCCGCAACCGCGGCCTGGCGCTCGCGCGCGGCCGCTACCTCGCCCTGCTGGACAGCGACGACGTCTGGCATCCGGACAAGACGCGCCAGCAGTTCGAATGGCTTGAAGCCCGGCCCGACTACGGCATGGTGCTGTGCGACGTGGAGATGATCGACGACGTGCACGGCACGAGCCGCATCCTCCACCGCCGCAACGCCATCCCCCGGGACGGCCGCGTGGCCGCCATGGTGGCGAGCGATCCTTCGCTGGTGCCGTCTTCGATCCTGTTCCGGCGCGAGGTGTATGCCGACATCGGCGGCTTCGACGAAAGCCTGCCGACCGCGGAGGACATCGATTTCCATCTGCGCGTCGCGCTGCGCTGGCCGATCGGCGTGGTCGAACAGCCGCTGGTGAGCATCGTGCATGGGCACAGCGGCCTGTCCGCGTTGCCGCGCACCTACGACGATTACGTGCACGTCATGGAGCGCGCGCTGGCCGACAGCGGCGATCAGTTGACCGAACAGGAAAAGCGCACCGCGCTGGCCGCGACCTATCTGCGCAATGCGCGCGGCATGCTGATCTGCCATCGCTGGGGCTCGGCCGTGCGTCTGGCGGTCAAAGCCTGGCGCACGCATCCCAGCCGCACGACGCATCGCGCCGTGCTGAAGCTGGTGCCGTTCGCGGGCCGCCGTTTCGTGCGGCAATTGCTGCCGCGGCGCACGCCCTGATCAGAATGCAGCCGCGCTGCCGGCGCGGCGTGGCGAAGGCGCCTGTCAGCGCACTCCGCGTCCGAACATCACCACTTCCACGGTCTGCAGCAGGATCATCAGATCGAACACGAGGCCGTGGTTCTTCACGTAGAAGAGATCGAACTTGAGCTTCTCTTCCGCATCGCGCACCGACGCGCCATACGGGTAGCGCAGCTGCGCCCAGCCGGTCAGGCCCGGCTTCACGCAATGACGGACCTGGTAGTAGCGGATCTCGTCGTTGAGCATGTCCACGAAATGCGGACGTTCCGGACGCGGCCCGACGAAGCTCATGTCGCCACGCAGCACCGCGAACAGCTGCGGCAGTTCGTCCAGCCGCGTGCGGCGGATGAAACGGCCCACGCGCGTGCTGCGGTCATCGTTCTTGTCGGCCCAGCGCGCGACGCCGTCCTTCTCCGCGTCCACGCGCATGCTGCGGAACTTGGTCAGCACGAAATGGTTGCCGCGCTCGCCCACGCGCGTCTGCCGGTACAGCACCGGCCCGCCCGATTCGGCCCACACCGCAATCGCCACCAGCAGCATCGCCGGCCACGCCAGCATCAGCAGCGCCACCGCCGCGGCGAGATCGAAACAGCGCTTGCTCAACCGGCGCGGCGTGGAATAGTCGAAGCCGCCGGAGAACACCAGCCAGGACGGATCGACCACGTTCAACTGCACCATGCCGGCTTCGCGTTCGAAGAACGTCGACAGATCGATGATCGACACGCCGCGCTGCACGCACAGCAGCATTTCCTCCATCGGCAGGCCACCGCGACGCTCGTCCGGAGCGATCACCAGTTCGTCGATCTGCAGGCGTTCAACCAGTTCGGCCAGGCCTTGATCGGCAGGCACGAGCAAATCCTCGCGCACCAGCACCGGCTGTCCCGGCACGGCGACGAAGCCCACTACGTTGAAGCTGGTGCGATCGGCCTTGCGGCGCATGCGGCTGTTGATCAGATCCGCATTCTTGCCTGCGCCCAGCACAAGCACGCGCTGCTTCAATGCATCGGTGTGCAACGCGGTGGCGGTGAACACGCGGAACAGCACGACCAGCAGCAACGCGCCGGCCAGCGCCAGCGCCAGCACGCCGCGGCCGATGTAGGTCTGCGGCACGAGGTAGTACATGACCACCAGGCCGATGCCGCCGAACGCAAACGAAAGCAGGATGCGCAGCGCGAAGTCGGTGCGGTTCAGGCGCACATGCACCTGGTACAGGCCGAACGCCGCCATCGCACCGGTGATGAAAATCGCCACCAGCGGGGCGCGCATCAGCGCGTACGGCAGATAGGTTTCGTGGGTTTCCGGCGAGGTGCGGAAACGCAGCCACGCAGCGGCGGCCACGGCCAGCACGATCAAGACCATCTCGGCCAGCCAGATCATCCGGATCGCGCGATCCTTGCGACTTGCGCGCGAGGTCTTCATGGCTGCCGCCCCCACACTGTCACGCCCTGCCCAGGCGAACCGGACCGGACGACTTCACTGCCTCGTTGCATCGCGAACCCCTCGTGCTGCCCCTGATACGCCGCCGTCTGTCGGCGGGTCGATCATTGACACGGGGTGACGGGCCAAAACCGGCCAGATCCGGTCCGCGAACCCGCGAACCTGAACGGGCTGACAACCTGAATTCAAACCTGGCGGACTCATCCGGACTACCGGTGCGCCGGACGTGGCGCAGCTGCCGCCCTCTTCCACGCACAAGCCATTGAATTAAAAGGAATGGCCCGCGAATGGACAGGATCAGATCCGGAATTGTGACGGCGTGAAGATTCCGGCACCGGGAAATCACAACGTAGCGCACGATTGGGACCGGCCGCCGGTGGATATACTCCCGGCCCACAGGGGAAAACCAGTCTACCCAACGCCGTCGGCACGGCCCGGCTGCGTAAAGGATTCCGCTCCCCCATGATTTCGGCAAGACGACTGCTCGCGATTGCATTGCTGGCGACGGCCCCCGCGTTCGTCCCGGTGGCCCAGGCCGCCAACCTCAATATCCCCCAATCGCACCCCCGCATCTGGTACAGCACCGTGCCCGGCAGCCCCGGCGCCGCCCGCCTCGCCCGTGCGCGTACCTACAACGCCAGCAATCCGGCGCCCTCGACCAACTGGGAAGACGCCCAGCGCTATCGCCTGATGGCCCTGCGCGCACTGCTCCAGAACAACAACACCGCCGGGTGCGACCCGAGCATCAAGGCGTGGCTGGCCACCTACAACTTCCCCAGCCGCAATGACTCCAACTGGAGCGGCGAGAAGGCCATCGTCGCGTTCGACTGGTGCTACGAGTCGATGACGGCCACCGAGCGCACCAACATCACCAATCGCTGGAACGCCCGCCTCACCGAGCTCAACAACGATGCCTGGGGCGGCGTCACCATGGCGGCCAACAACTATTTCTGGGGTTACCTGCGCAACGGTCTGCTGTGGGGCATCGCCAGCTATCACCACAACAGCCAGGCGCAGAGCTTCATCGATCATGCGCTGGACGTGCGCTATCGCAGCCTGACCAACCCCAACCTCTCCGGCGGCAACCGCTTCCAGAAGTGGTACGAAGCCTACGGCGTGGGTGGCACCCTGCTGGAAGGCACGCAGTACGGCGCGGTGATGGTCGATTACCCCGTAATGGCGTTCACCACCGCCAGCGACTTCGGCTACGACGCCTGGAACGCGACCCCGTTCTGGAAAGAAGCGGTGTTCTACCTCCACTACAACGCGATGCCGACGACCACGCTGCACCATGACGGCACGGCGGCCAAGTACGAAATCTTCCCGTACAACGACGACGAGAATTTCGTCAACGGCGACAGCGCGATCAAGGAGGATTACGGCAACTTCCTCGGCATGATGCAGCTGCGCTATCCGAATTCGCCGGTGGGTCGACTGGCGAAGAACTGGGTCGATACGCGCAAGGTGCCGATGCCTTGGTGGGTCAAGGCGGAACTGGCGACCACCACCGTGACCTCGACGATGCCCTCGCTTCCGGCCGATTACTACGCCGCGGGCGCCGAGTTCTTCTACGGCAGTGGTCCGAACAGCCGCTTCATGCTGCAACTCGGCGCGGCCGAGAGCAATGAAGCTGGCGGCGGCGTCGGTCATCACCACCTGGATCTCGGCAACTTCCAGATCTGGCGCAAGGGCCGCTGGCTGACCCGCGAAACCACCGGCTACGCACGCAACATCGCCGGCTGGAACAACAGCGGCACGGTCGATGCGCGCGCATCGGTCGCGCACAACACCGTGCTGTTCGAAGGCAAGGGCCAGATCGATTCACGACTGGACTGGTCGAAGGTGACGCGACTGCAGAGCGCCCGCGGCTTCAGCTATGCCGCGGTCGACATGACCAACAGCTACCGCGCCAACGCGCAGTATTCGTGGGACGCCAAGTACGACTGGCCGTTCGCCGAGCGCGCCGTGCGCGAGTTCATCTACCTGCGTGATCTGGAAACGCTGGTCATCCTCGACCGCGTGCGTTCCGGCAGCGATTCCCTGCAGTCGGTCTACAACGAATACACCGGTCCGAAGATGCAGGGCACCGCCGTGCGCAAGACGTTCGTCCTGCACGCCACCGGCACCGGCACCTCGGCGAACGTCAATCCGTTCACCGTTTCCACCGCTCAGGCCACCGCCACGGTCGGCACGCAGCGCATGGATCTGCGGACGCTGGTGCCGGCCAACCCGACGTACCGGATCATCAACGAAGGCAGCGAAGTCGGTCAGTTCCGCTTGGAGTTCGACACCTCGGGCGCGGAACAGAGCTACTTCCTCAACGTGGTTTCCACCCGCGACGCCAGCGAACAGGCGGTCACGGCGAGCGTCGTCGATCAAGGCACGGCCTGGCAGATCACGCTGAACCATCCGCAGAAGGGTTCGTCCGTCATCGTGCTGCAGAAGGGCGAGACCTCCACGGGCGGCACCATCCGCCTCAATGGCGGCGCGACCGAAGCGCTGTCGACCACCGTGCAGGGCATGATCGTGCAGGACACCGGCCCGCTGTGGGCGGGCGCCACCAGCACTCCGGGCTACCTGACCGGCGGCAACGGACAGGTGCTCCCCGGCACGTCGGCCTCCGGCGCGACCACCGCCTCGGCGAAGCCGATTGCCTCCGCCGCCTCCACCACACCGGCAACGACAGCGCGCACGCCGAGCTCACGCATCGCCTCGCTTGCGCGCACCGTCACGCTGCACGCCAAGACCCGCTGGCTGATCGCGCGCACCTTGTGGAAACGCTATGTGCAGGGAGATGCCGCGCCGGTGCGTTGAAGTACGGCAAGCGGTTCGAACGAAAAAAGCCCGTCGATGACGGGCTTTTTTTATGCCTCACGGATCGGGCTTGGTATCCGCCTGCGACTCGCGCTCGCGCTGCAACCACCGCATTTCGGCGCGATGGAATTCCCGCTCCTCCTCTTCGATCACCTCGAGGTCGTTCAACAGCAGGCGACGCAGTGAATACAGGACCGCCGCCAGCAGGAGCGCGAAGGGAAGCGCGGCGACGATGACGACCGCCTGCAAGGCCTGCAGCCCGCCCGCCGCGAGCAGCGCAATCGCGATGGCGGCCTGCATGACGCCCCATGCAATGCGCCGGAACAGAGGCGGATCATCCGCCGTTTCACTCGACATGCTCGCAAGCACCAGCGTGGCCGAGTCGGCGGACGTCACGAAGAAGCACAGCAGCAGGACGATCGAAATCCAGCTCAGGAACGTGGACAGCGGCAAGCCGCCCAGCGACGCGAACAAAACGTGCTCGTAGCCGCTCTGCAGGACCTGCGCCAGATCGACGCCGCCGAACAGCTGCTGGAACAGCGCAGTGCCGCCGAACGCGGAGAACCAGAGAAAGCTGACCAGCGCAGGCCCGAGGACCACGCCGAACACGAATTCGCGCACCGTGCGGCCGTAGGAAATGCGCGCGAAGAAGGCGCCCACGAAGGGAGCCCAGGTGATCCACCACGCCCAGTAGAAGATGGTCCACTCGCCGACCCACGTGGTCTGCGAGAACGGCGCCATGCGCAGGCTCATCGCCGGCAGTTGATTCAGATAGCCACCGAGCGTGGTGGTCAATGTCTCGAAGATGAAACCCGTCGGCCCGAGCACGATGACGAACAGCAACAGCACGGCCGCCATGCCGATGTTGAGGTTCGACAGCCACTTGATTCCGCGATCCAGGCCCGAGGCGCAGGACGTCATGTACAGGACGAACGCCACGCCGATGATCGCCAGCTCCACCCGGAACGAAGCGCGGATGCCGGCGACATGCTCGAGCCCCGCCCCCATCTGGACTGCGCCGAGCCCCAGCGTCGTGGCCACGCCCACGGCCGTCGCCACCACCGCGAACACGTTGACCCACGCGCCCCACACACCGTCCGCGCGCGCGCCCAGCAGCGGGCGCAGCAGATCGCTGACCAGACCGCGTCCGTTGCGGTTGTATTGCGCCCAGGCCATCGCCAGGCCCATCAGCGCATAGATGGCCCACGGATGCAGGCCCCAATGGAAAAACGCATAGCGCATGCTTGCCCGCGCCGCGGCCGCGGTGCCCGGTTCCAGGCTCTCCGGTGGCGCGACCAGATGCGAGAGCGGCTCGGCGGAACCCCAGAACACCAGCCCGATTCCCATGCCGGTCGAGAACAGCATGGCGAACCACGAGCCACGCGAGAATTCCGGCGTCGCATCCCGACCGCCAATGCGCAGTTGCCCGACGCGACCGAACGCCAGATAGACCAGGAACGCCAGCACGCAGAACACGATCACCAGGTAGAGCCACCCGGCACCGCCGAGTGTGGCCGCCTGCAGGCGCTGGCTCCATGCGCCGAAACTTTCCGGCGCGGCGACACCGGCAATCACCAGGATCGCCAGCAACGCGATCGATAGACGGAAGACCATGGAAAGGGCTCTTCGTCGAGGGTGCTGCAGTCTAGCACCACGCCACCTGCGCGGATTCCGGCTCGCATGATCACGCGCCCTCCTCGAATCCACGCGATGTGGCGCACGCGTTCAACTTCGCAGCAGAAAATCCCAGCTTTCAACACCGCTGCAACGCGTGACAAGATTGCGCGCTATCGACACGCGCATCGTCGGAAGCAACGAAAAATTCCGACGCATCAACAACCGTGTCTTCGGAAACCTCGACCGCGCGGACATTGATTCACTGTAGATGCCGCGAACCGTGCCGGGCAGCATGCGCGCAACGAAGAGCATCATGATGCCGCGCGTGGACTAGCGCGCGCCCGCTTCACTGAGCATGCGACGCATGCCACCGAAACGTCGCCGGTACTGCGCGGGCGAGATCCCCACTTTGCGTCGGAACAGTCGGCTGAAATAGGCGGCGTCTTCGTAACCCACCGCTTCCGCGATGGCTTCGATTGCGTCATCGCCCGCTTCCAGTTGCTGCTTCGCTTCTTCCAGCCGCAGCGTATGCACGTATTCCAGCGGTGACAGGCCGGTCGCCTGCTGGAAGCGGCGTGCGAACGTGCGTTCCGCCAGCCCGCTGGCCTGCAGCATGCCGGCCACCGGCGCAGGCGTCTCGTAATGCTGCGCAATCCAGACCTGCGATCGCGATACAGCCGCGTCGGACGTAGCCCGTGTGCGCGCGAGGCTGGCGAACGGTTGCTGGCCGGTCTGATGCCAGTCGATCAGGAACACGCGCGCGGTCTGCATCGCGCATTCGATACCCGCCACGCGCGCGATGATGTAAAGCGCCAGATCGTGCCAGCTCGATCCGCCGCCTCCCATCACCAGCCGTTGATCCTGACCGGCCGTGACCACGACCCGTTGCGGATGCACGCGCACGCGGGGATGGCGCGCGGACAGCGCCTCGCAGTAGGCCCAGTGCGTGGTCGCGTCATGACCATCCAGCAGTCCCGTTTCCGCCAGCAGCATCGCACCCGTGCACGCCGCTGCAATCACGCTGCCCCGCGCATGGCACTCGCGCAGCCAGCGGGCTTCTTCCTCGTAGCCATGCAGCGCGATGTCGCCCGGATAGATCGCCAGGTCCGGGATGCAGATGAAGTCAGGCGCAGGCAGATCGCGCAGCGCGACCTGCGGAGTCACCACGATGCCGTTGATGACATTCAGCGGCGTCGTCTCGCGCGCCACCAGCAATGGAGCGAAGACCGATTCGCCCGGCGGCAATCCGATCATCGGCGGCCAGTCACGACCGGCGGAATTGAACAGGTCGTACATGCCGTACAGCACCGAGGCGGCGGCACCGTGCGTGGCGAGCAGGGCAATGGTCGGGCGTTCGCTGCGCGGCATGACGGAAATGTCAGGTTGGCGGCGGAAATGACTGCGGTGGCCGAGTGCGGCCGTGGGTATCGTGCCGCCTCCCCCGTAGTAGACCAGAGCTGCCGCCGCCATGCCAACGCCCCTCGAACTCCTGCTGCATCCCCTGTCCTTCGCCTTCTTCGGCATGTACGCCGCACTGATGCTGTGGGAGGCGGCCGCGCCGGCGCGCGCCCTTCCGCGCATTGCGCGGTGGCGCACGCGGGGTTTGCTGGCGGCGGTCTTCTACTTCCTGCTTTCGTCCTATCTGCCGCTGTTGTGGACCCGGTTCCTGCTGCCCCTGCAATTGTTCGACCTGAGCCATCTCGCCTGGCCCGTCGGTGCTGTCGTCGGCTTGCTGGTGTACCAGGCCTGCGCCTACGCCTGGCATCGCGCCATCCACGGCAACGACTGGTTGTGGCGCTTCGGTCACCAGCTCCACCACAGCACCGAGCGGCTCGATACGTTCAGCACGTTCTGGTTCAGCCCTCTCGACACGCTCGGCTGGACGGCGGTGGGCAGCCTGGCCTTGACCGTCATCGTCGGCCTGAGCCCGCAAGCCGCGACCGCTGCGCTGCTGGGCGCCACCCTGCTCGCGATGCTGACCCACACCAACGTGCGTACACCCCGTTGGCTCGGCTGGTTCGTCGAGCGTCCGGAGATGCATTCGTGGCATCACGCACGCGGCGTGCATCGCCAGAACTATTCGGAACTCCCGGTATTCGATCTGCTGTTCGGCACATTCCACAACCCGCGCGACTTTGCTCCCGAAACCGGATTCCATGATGGAAGCTCCGCACGGGTGATTGAAATGGTGCTGGGATGCGACGTGTCGCGCCAGATGTCCACCGAAGACGCCGGCCCTGCGTGATTGCACTCGTGACGGCGCGCTGTTTCGAGGCGTGCTTTGAGTACTTGCATGAGGGGCGATGTATCCATCGTCCCGTTTCTCGTCGCAGCACTCTTTGACATGCTCCACACGCCCAGCGTCTGATGCTCCCGCACAACAAGCCGGGCGCTGTGAGCAACGCCCCTGTTCACCGGCAGTGGCAGCGCTACGAAAGCGCGGGTCGCCGAGACGAGGCGAGGATGCAATGTCTTCCCAGCGCATTTCACTTCCACTTTCTGCAGCCGGTCGCGCTGCGGCGTTGTGCCTGCTGTGGTCGCTGGCCTTCGTCTGCTTTGCCGCCAACGCACAGGACTCGGGCAACATCGTGTATCACGATGCGGCGTCATCGTCGTTGAAACGCACGAACACGCTGGGCTCCTTCAGCCAGAGCCTCACGCATCCGCCCGCGGGCTACACCGATGAATCCGCTTCCTGGTCACCGACAGGGCGTTCGGTCGTGTTCGAGCGACGCCAGGGCGCACGGGATGAAACCTACGACGGGCAGGATCGGCAGATCGTCGTAGTGGACCGAATGGGGCGCCGCGAGCGCGTGATCGCGACCGGATTCGCGCCGGTCTGGAGCGGCTGGTCGCCGAACCGCATCGCATTCGTCGGCTGGCCTTACATGAACATCCCCGAGCTGCAGTGCGTGTACACCATCCATCACGATGGAACCGGGCTTCAGCTGCTGTCCTGCGTCGAACAACTCGGCCCGACGATGCCGTGGTGCACGACCGGCGTGCACACCTGTTACCAGAAGTACCGCAAGCTCGCTTGGTCACGCGACGGGCGGTACGTCATCGCCCATGTGGCGACCTTCGTCATCAACCATGCCGATCCCACCGACCAGTTCTGGATGTACACGCTCTGGCGCACGCGCGTGTCGGATCGGGCGCAGGCGCGCGTTCCCAATTCGCCCGATGCGATCGATCCGATTGATTTCTCCATGGCCGCCGGCAATACGCTGTACTACGGCGCACTGGAGCAAGCCGAAGCCGGCGTCGATACACCCGTCATCCATCGCGTGAACTTCATCACCGGCGCGGGTGCACGCGTCGCCGAAGGCTCGTTGCCGATCGTCTCACCGGATGCCACCGGCTTCGCGTTCACGGCACCGCAGGGCGCGAACCGCCACGGCCGTCTGTACTACGCGAATGCGGATGGAAGCGGCGCGCAACTGCTTGCCGGCCCGACCACGACGGCGCGCGTCGCCCCGCTGGACTGGTCACGCGACGGCAGCCACATACTGCTGCAGCGTTCGGAAGCGGGATTGAACAGCCTGCATCTGGTGACGCTCACAGGTGCATGGCGCACGGTGCGTCGCAATGCGGTGGCCGAAGCCGGCGCCTGGCATCAAGCGCCCCCATGAGCCTGCACTTCAATTCCACAGCGCGCCTTGCGGATGGCGCTCGCGCGTCATGACGCGTTCTATCGCCTGCCGGAGGTCCTGCGCGCGATACGGCTTGACGAGGATGGCGATGCCCATCTTCTCGGCTTCACTCTTGAAGGCGTCGGAATAGCCGCTGCTGAGCAGGATCGGCACGCTGGGGCGACGCGCACGAATCCTCTGCGCCAATTCGATCCCGTTCATGCCGCCGGGCATCATGATGTCCGACAGCACCAGATCGATGACGCGATCATTCGCCAGCGCGCCCAGCGCCGAGGCGCCACTCGTCGCGTGTATCACCTCGAATCCCAGCCCGACGAGCAGGTCAGTGATCATCGATGCGACCTCCGCATCGTCCTCCACCAGCAACACCGAACCGTTGCCCAGGGCGCCGGCATCGGCGTGCGCCTCATCCGACTTTGCGTCCGCTTTCGTGGCCGAATCCGCGCGCGGCAAATGCAACGAGACCGAAGTGCCGACGCCGAGCTGCGATTCGATTTCCACATCGCCGCCCGATTGCCGCGCAAACCCGTACACCTGCGCCAATCCAAGTCCGGAGCCCTTGCCGACTTCCTTGGTGGTGAAGAACGGATCGAACACCCGCGCCTTCACTTCCGGCGTCATGCCGGTGCCGGTGTCGGACACCGTCAGGCGCACGCTGCCCTGGGGCAGGCCCTTCGCACCCGGCGCTTCATTGGCGGCGGAAATCGTGATCACACCACCGTTCTCCATCGCATCGCGTGCATTGACGCACAGGTTCAGCACCGCGATTTCCAGCTCGCCCGGATCGGCGTACACCGGCCAGATATCGAGATCCATCTCGACCTTGACCTCGATGTCGCCACGCAGGCTGCGATGAAGCAGATCGCGCATCTCGGTGATCAGCCGCGGCAGGTCGATGGTTTCGGGTTTGAGCGAGTGATTGCGCGAGAACGAAAGCAACTGGCGGGTCAGGCTCGCGCCGCGCTGCGCAGCCTGCCGCATGCCGGTGACGATGCGATCACGCCGGTCGCGATCGCCTGCGTGTTCCAGCATGTCGAGCCCGGCGGTGATGACCATCAGCAGATTGTTGAAGTCGTGCGCGACGCCGCCGGTCAGTTTTCCGAGCGCATCCATCTTCTGCGCATGACGCAGCGTCTCTTCCATCTTCGCGCGCTCTTCCATCTCCGCACGCAAATGCGCGTTGACCGCCTGCAGTTGCACGGTGCGCTCGTCCACCAGCCATTCCAGGCGCTCGGCGACATGCTTCTGTTCTTCCAGCAGCAGGCGGATTTCCAGCTGGCGCCGGCGCGCGCGCAGCGCCGTCTGCACCAGACTGACCAGGGTGATGGGCTGGACGGGACGTTCGAGCAGCGACACATTGCCGAGCTGCGTCATCTGCCTGCGCCGCCACTCGCGCACCTTGGGCTGATCATGGCGGCTGGTCAGCACGACAAACGGGAAATCCGACCACGGCTGCTGCGTGGCGACCCAACGCGCGAGGTCGCCGGATTGTTCGCCGAACAGCGCCTCCTCGGCGATGAACGCGGTACCCGCGCCGGCCTGCAGCGCATCCACCAGCGACATGACACTCGTGCAGATTCTCGACGGGATGTCGGAGCGGGCCAGTACGTCCGCGACCGTGGCCGCGTCACGGCCAATCGGCGCGAGCACCAGCACGGTGTCATCCACGCTCATCGCTCCTGTTCGGATCCGTCTTCCAGCAGCGGCTCCGCACTGCCCACGTAGATCGGCGTGCCGGAGAGGACGCCACTGAATTCCTTCAACGGCGGCCCGAGCGAAAGTCCGTTCCGGCTGAGCTTGAATTCCCGGATGGTGTGCTCGTGATCGCCACTGCGCTTCTTCACGACCGAGAGGGCGCGTCGCACGGTGCCTCCATATTCGAAGTAGCGGAGCATCAGCACGGCGTCGCTGAGATAGCTGATGTCCAGCGGCGTTTCCATTGGCCCCATCAGGCCGTGCTGGGCCATGACCAGCAGGGTCAGCACACCCTGCTGCCCCAGGAAGGTCAGCAGTTCGTGCATCTGCAGGATGAGGAAGCGGCCGTCGGGCATGGCGTTCAGATAGCCGTTGAGACTGTCGATGATGACGAAGCTGACCTGATCCTGCTGCACGCGATCGCGCACGATCTTGGCGAACTCGCCCGGCGACAGTTCGGCCGGATCGATTTGCTGGAAGATCACCAGTCCCGCGTCCAGCGCCGGCTCCAGTTGCAGGCCCAGGGTCCTGGCACGCGCTTCGATGGTGCCGCGCCCCTCGTCGAAGGCGAAGAAGGCGGTCTTCTGCCCCCGCTGCGCCGCGGCGAGCGCATAGGTGATCGCAAGCGAGGATTTGCCCACGCCGGCCGCGCCGATGAGCAGGGCATTCGTGCCCCGCTCCAGTCCGCCGCCGAGCAGCTTGTCCAGCGCTGCGTTTCCGCTGCTCACGAAATCGCCGATGAAGCTCTTGTGATGTTCCGCGGCCACCAGGCGGGGATAGATTTCCAGCCCGCCCCGCTTGATCGTGAGGTCGTGATAGCCGCCGCGGAACTGGATGCCGCGCATCTTCACCACGCGCAGTCGCCTGCGCTCGGCGCCGTACTCAATCGCAAGCTGTTCAAGCAGCACCACGCCGTGGCAGATCGAATGCAGTTGCAGATCGTTCTCGTGCGAGGTCATGTCGTCCAGCAGGACGACCGTGCAGGCACGGCTGGCGAAGAAGTGCTTCAGCGCCAGCACCTGCCGACGATAGCGGAGCGAACTCTGCGCCAGCAGCCTCAGTTCGGACAGGCTGTCGATGACCACGCGGGTGGGACTGAGCGAAGCGACGCGCTCGAGGATCAACTGCGTGGTTTCCCCCAGTTCCACCTCCGCCGGATGCAGTACCGTCAGTTCCTGCGAGGGATCCAGCGTCGTCTCCGGTGGAATCAGCTCGAAGATCGCCACATCGGAGACGTCCCATCCGTGCCGCGTGGCGACCAGTTCGAGTTCGCGCTGCGTTTCCGACAACGAGATGTAGAGGGTCTTCTCCCCGTTGCGCACGCCTTCCAGCAGGAATTCGAGCGCCAGCGTGGTCTTGCCGGTGCCGGGACGCCCTTCGTACAGATACATGCGGTCCGCGTCGATCCCGCCTCCCAGAATGTCATCCAACCCTGCGTTGCCCGTTGAAATCCGGTTCTCCTGCTGCGGGGGCGGGACGAAGGCTTCGTGCTCCATGGTGGCCTCTTGATGGGGGAATGCGCAATGGCGGCAGCCATCACCCGATCCTGCCGGTGCTGGAATCTGGCACTGCTGCTGTTGCCGCCGGAGTTTGCGGGCTCGTCCGTGAAGACTTCATCGTCACGATGGCCGTACGCGGTGCGGTGCAGCGTCGTTATCTGCCAGGCCCTTTTGCGGGAGGACGCCGGGCGGTATCGGGGGTGCCTGTCGAACCCGGACCACGATTCGCGCAATGTGGAAGGCTTCATGTTTTTCTACAATCACGCGCCCGACGGGATCCTGCAGGGTTCCGGCTGCATCCGCCGCTATCGACGTTCGATCCCGGCCGCGCGTGACCGTGCGGTCATCTACGCACCCGGAGTTCCATGAGCATCCAGCCTTTGCGTTCGTTCCTGTCTGCCGTGTATGCCGTCATCCTGATCGGCGCCAGCGGATGCAGCGCGCCACCACCGGAAGACGCGGCCGCGTCGGCATCCCGTGACGCCACAGGCGAGACCGCCAGCCCCGAGCCGGTGCCGTCTGCATCGATCGCAGCCGGGACAGCGGCTTCGGAACAGACCACCGCGCCTTCCCTCGCAGCGTGCCTGAGCGGTGATGGACGCACACCCGTCTTCGTGTGGCGCGCCACTGCGGATGCGAACGGCCTGCTGTCGGTCGAACCGCCGCAGCAGGATGGCGAGATCGTGCGGGTCGAGTTGCGCGCGGCAACGGGCGCAACGGATTGCACCGGCAGTGGACCGCACACGTTCCATCGCCCGGATGATGCTGCGGCGCCAACGGCCGGCGGGCTTGTCGTGCAGATCCACGGCACGGCCGACAGCACCTGCACGTTCTCGGGCTACTACCTGAGCGAGGAAAAGCCGGGAGCGGATGAAAACTGGGGCGAAACCCATTTCACCCCCCGCGATTCGAAGCAGATCCAGGGCTCGGATCAGTACTGCCTGCTCGAGGAGTAAGCGGTCGCCGCGGTCTGATGCGGTTCTGCAACCCGCTCAGTTCGATTCGTACGGGCCGAACATTGCGGTGATCCGCATCGCCTCGTCGCCATCGTCGAGTACGAAAACGCGATAGCGTGCGCCGCCGGCTTCGACGCGGATCACGACATGGCCTTGCGTGCTGGCGGCCTTGTCGACGCCATAGGTGGTCTTCGCGGTGGCCTCGGACACGCGAGTCACGAAGATGTCGCGCTCGCCCGGCCAGATCTTCAGCGAGGTCATGCGGCGATACGTATTGACCGCGGGATGTCCGTCCGCACGCGCGCCCACCACGATCACCCGCGGGCGCAGGGCGGCAAGGAACGGGACGCTGTTGGCGTCCCAGCTTCCATGATGATTCGCTTTCATCACATCGACCGGCCCGGACGCATGGCCAACCGCCGGTTCGACGTTCTTCCACGCCGGCGGCTCGAACGCGGTTTCCTCGTCCTGGGACGAAAGATCACCGCCGGTGAAATAGTCGAACGCGCCGTAGCGCACGCGGAAGGCGATGCTCAGCTTGTTCTCGCCCGGATGTTCTTCCGGCGCCAGATCTTCCAGAGGCGGAAACAGGGATCGCGCGGTGTCGCCCTCGCCCGTCCACACCTGCCCGTTCGCGTACAGGTTGCGGATTTCGAACTGCGGATAGTCGGCCTTCGCATGCAGCATCACGATCTGATCGCTGCGGCCCGGCGCGAACGTGTCCACGTGCATGCCGCGACGGATCTGCCAGGCGAGGAAGCGACGATAGTTGTCCATCGTCGCGTTGCGCATCGGCACGGGGTAATCGTAGTCGGGCCAGCCGCGATCGATGACGTTCCGTATCGCCATTGACTCGGCGATTTCGGTGATGCCGCTGAGCTGGTAGCCGTTCGCGGACCACGGCGAATCGGCCACGATTCCGCCCATGTGATCGCCGTGGAAATGGCTGATCACGGCGTAGTCCAGCGCCGTGTTGCCCTTCGGAAGCACACGCGCCACGTAGCGCGCCACCCACTCGCCCGGCGCGCGTGAAGCATCGGGCAATGTCGGTAGGGAGAACGGTGCCTGCTCCTTCGTCTTGCCGCTGGTGTCCACCAGCAGGCTGGTGCCGTCCGGCAGGATCAGGATCTGCGCCTCGCCGCGCCCGGTGCTGATGTGATGGATATCCAGCTCGCCATCCCGCCATGCCGGCAGCGGGTCGCCCGGTGCCGGAATCGCCGTGGGGCCGCCCGCGGCCGCCGTGATTGCGGGTGCGAGCAGCAACGGCAGCCAGCGCGCGCATCTGCGCACGCCTGCATTGCGAACGTCGTTCGTCGCGCAAGGATGCATGCGCCGTTCTCCAATGGTCCTCATGCGTCGGCGATTCCCGGCTTGCCGTGCTCGGTGGCCAGGCGCGCGATCACCGACTTCCTGCCGCCCGGTGCAGTGACCTGACCCACCGCGACCACGTCGGTGCGCCATACCTTGTGGCCGATGTCGAACAGCTGGTAGCCACGGCGGTCATTGAGCAGCCGCGTATGCGGATTTTCCGCCGGCACCTGTTCCCAACCCGGCGGGATATCACTGCCGTTGCCGCCGGATGCGATGGACGTGGTGACGAACTCGGTCGCAATCGGCGCGCTTGCCAGATCATCCTCGCGCGAGGGAATCACACCGGCATGGTGCTTGTGCACGTCGCCGGTGGCGACCACGACGTTGCCGAGCTTCCGCTCGCGAATCATCCCGACCACGCGTGCACGCGCTTCGGGATAGCCGCTCCACGAATCCGCGTTGAGCGATCCGGATTTGCGGCTGGCCGGATAACGGAACGGCATCATCATCACTTGCTGGGCGAGCAGGTGCCAACGCGAACCGGAACCCAGTCCGGTCCCCAGCCAGCGCTCCTGCGCATCGCCGAGCATGTGCGTCGGCCCGGCCTCGTCCGGGCTCCGGCACGGTCGCGTGGCGCCGGTTTCGCAGCGTTGTTTGCTGCGGTACTGGCGTGTATCCAGCAGATGCACGCGCAGCAGCTGGCCGTACTCCACCCGGCGATGCATCGTGATGCCGCGCTCCGGCGTCGGAAACAACGCGCGACGCACCGGCATGTTCTCGTACCAGGCCTGCATCGCGGCGAACCTGCGCAGCGCGAACACTTCCGGCGGCGTGCCGTCCTGGTCGAGCGCCGCCGCCCAGTTGTTGTCGAACTCGTGATCGTCCCAGGTGGAGAGGAACGCAGCCGCGGCATGCGCTGCCTGCAGATCCGGATCGCTCTTGTACTGCGCGTAACGACGGCGATAGTCGTCCAGCGTGTAGATCTCATCACCTGCGTGCCGGCGATCCATCGGCTTGCCGGCCGCGTCACGGATGATCTGCGCGGGTTCCTTGCCACGGCCTTCGTAGATGTAGTCGCCATAGTGGAACACCGCATCGAGTTCCTGTTCCTGGCTCAGATGCCGGTACGCGGTGTAGAGGCCGGCCTCGTGATGCTGGCAACCGGCCACGGCAATGCGTACGCGCGCCGGCATGTCGCCGATCATCGGCGTCGTTCGCACGGTGCCGACCGGGCTTGGCGGTTGTCCTTCGACGTGGAAGCGGTACCAGTAAGGACGCTGTGCTTTCAGCCCCGTCGTTTCCACGTGCACGCTGTGGCCGAGTTCGGGCCGCGCGATCGCTTCGCCCTTGCGCACGATGTTCGAGAACGCCTCGTCTTCGGCGACTTCCCAGCGCACGGGCACGGCCAGCATCGGCATGCCGGCATGTTCTTCCAGCGGTTTCGGCGCCAGCCGCGTCCAGATGACGAAGCCATCCGGCGCGGGATCGCCGGACGCCACGCCCAGCATGAAGGGATACGCCGGAAATTTCGGCGAGGCCCAGAGCTGTCCCGTGCGCCCGAGCCCAGCGAACAAAGCCAGGCCACCGGCCCCCATCAGGAACTTGCGGCGATCGAATCGAGTTTGCATCAGCAGTTTTCCATCCCGTGTGCGAAGGGCCGCGACGGCCGGTTGATCAGAAGCGCGCGCGAATACCCAGCGACGCACGGCGACCGCTGGTGATGTAGATCTGGCTGTGGTGGCCGCCCTCGCCCAGGCCGACCGGCCCATTCGAGTACACCGTGTGGCGGTTCTGGTCGAACAGGTTGTTGGCGCTGAAGTACACCTCCAGGCCGAACGTGCTGTTGCGCGTTTTCGGCACCAGGGTGTAAGTGCCCGACAGGTTCACTTCGAGGTAATCGTCGAAGGGTTGTTCCTGGATGACCGAGTAGGCGCCATTGCCGTTGTTGACGCTGACCGGATTGGTCGGGCCGCGATCCTTTTCGTCGCTCCACACGCTGTTGAGGCTCAGGCGCAGCGGACCGTACTTCCAGCCGAAACCGAGTCCCGCCACCTGCTGCGCTACGCGCGACAGCTTCTGCGATGGATTGGCGTGCGTGTAATGACCGCGGATGGTCAAGCCGCTCAACGGGCCGGGCAGGTAGTCCATCGCGTGGTTGAATTCGAATTCGTAACCGCTGACGCTGATGTCGTCCTTGCTGTTGGCGGTCGTGCTGACGAGATCGATGGGCTCGTCGCCTTCGTAGCCGAATTCCTCCGGCGTCATCGTGGTCGTGCCGATCAGATCCTTGATGCGGTTGTGGAACAGTCCGAAGGCGACCAGACCGACGGGTTCGAAGTACTGCGTGGCCCGGATCGAGTAGTTGTCCGAATACTCCGGCCGCAGTCCGGCATTGGGCGCGCTGAGGACGTTGCCGTCTTCGGATCCGTACGCAATCGACCAGACGCCGGCCAGATCGCCCACTTCCGGTCGCATGATCGTCTTGCTGTAACCGGCATGGATATCCAGGCTGTCGGTCACGCTGTACTTGATCGAGGCGCTGGGAAAGAAATCGTCGTAGCTGCTGCTGGTTTCCTTGCGCGGGCGCGTCAGGTACTGGTACTTCAGCCCGTCCACCGTCGTCGCCCGGCCGGTGGACGCGGACACGGCATAGCCGGCCGCGCCCACTTCATCGGCGGCGAGCGCATCGAAGTCGTGACTGGTTTCGCGGGTCTTCTCCCAGCGCAGGCCGGCCTGGATTTTCAGCGCGTCGGTGAGGTCGGCCGTGCCCATGAAATAGAGCGAGGTGATCGCCTCGTCCAGCTTGTTCACGTTGGCGACGTTGGCGTTGTACCACTGCGTGGCGGTCTGGCTGTGGACCCAATGCTCGGGGTTCGTCTGCATCATCTGATGGATGCGGGCGAGGCTGTGGATGTACAGGTCACCGCCGCTCAGCGTGCGGATGTTCATGCCGGACTCGCCGCCATGCCACTGGTTCCGGCTCTGCACCGCGCGCAGGAATTCGGCATTCGTCAACGGACCGTTGTACGTCCAGATGTTGGCGTCCGAGGTGTTGCCGAATTCATAGCCGGCGCGGGTCATCTTCATGCCGGTCTTCCACGTGACCGGCACATTGCCGATGTCCTGGTAGAACTCGAAATTCAGGCTGCCGCCGCGGTAGTCCAGTTCGGCCGAGCTGCCGCTGGTGGTGCGGACCGAAGGACGCGTCGATGCGCCGAGCGCGCCGGAGTACGCCCCCAGCCGGAACGCATCCGGGCTCGACCAGTCGATGCCGTCGATCTGCTGGATCTGCCAGTCCTGGCGCATCCAGTCACTGCGCGATGCGGAGTAGTTTCCGGTCGCGCTCAGCGTATTGAGCAGTGTCGATACCTGGCCCTTCTTGCCGGAGTTGTAGCGGCTGTCGGAGTTGGCGGAGAACAGATTGCCGTCCAGCTTGAACTTCTCGTTCTGCCACACGAAGCTCGGCACGAAATTGCGCGAGTAGCCCAGCTTGTACGTGTAGCTGTTGGTCAGCGCCAGTGTGTTCGTGGTGGACGGGAACCGCGTCGTCCAGTGGCTGGACGGATCGCCCTCGTGCGGATTGGCGGCGGTGGCGCGTCCACTCGTGAACGTCGGCGTGATGTTGTTCGGGTCGATGTCGCCGCGGCTGACATTTGCCGCAAAGGACAGGATCAATTCGTCGCTGGCCTTGAAATCCGCGTTGAAGGAAGCCACCCGGCGGTTGTACTCGCGGTCGTAGCCGGCCGCCGCGATCGACGTCACCGCATACGGATACGGACTGGTCGCCGTGGACACATAATTTCGGCCCGCCGTGATCTGCGATTGCTCGACCAGGTTGGTGATGCTGCTGATGCCCGCCGCAATGCCCAGCCGGTTGTCGAAGAACACATCCGAATAGGTGATCGAGCTGCTCGGCAACCATTTGCTGTCGTAACCGCCCTCCATCCAGCCGGTGTTCCGGCTGTCCCACAATCCGGAATGGGTGGTGCCGCCCAGCGACACCACGATGCGGCGCCCCTTCGCATCGAACGCCTTCCGGGTGCGGATATCGATCGTGCCGGCGGGCGCGTTTGCATCCATGTCGGCGGAGGTCGTCTTGTTGATGCTGATCGAATCCACGCCCGCGAGTGCGCTCTGCTCGAAGCTGAAAGTGCGCGAGCTCGAAGAATTCGCGTCGATGCCCGGCAGGCTCACGCCGTTCAAGGTGACGCCGGTGTATTTCGCGGGCAGGCCGCGCAGGCTGATGTTGCGTGGCGCGTCATCGGCCACCACGTCGAAATCGACGCCCGGCATGTACTTGAGGAACTCGCCCGGGTTGCCGTCGCCAATCTCGCCGAAGCTGTCGGCCGACAACGTGTTGGTGATGTTCATCGACACACGCTGTTCCATGATGGCGCGCGCATCGCCTTCGCGCACGCCGATGACTTCCAGCGAATCCAGTGTGCTCGTGCTGGCGTCGCCGGCTCCGGTCGATGTGCTGCGCAGCTGGATCTCGATGCGTTCGCGCTCGCCGGCTTCAAGCTCGATCGTCCGGCGCTCCTCGCCGAAGCCGGTGTAGCTCACCGTCACTTCGACCGTGCCGGCGGCAACGCCGGTCAGCTGGAATTCGCCGCGCTCACCCGAATAGACGGTGCGCGTGCCGGCGCTGCTGGTGATGCGCACGATCGCATCGCGAAGATACCCCCCTGTCGCCGGATCCAGCACGCTGCCGGACACGGTGCCGGTGCCGGCCGCCGCATCCTGCGTCGACATGCGCTTCGACTCCAACAGGATGACGTTGCCGTCGTCGGATTTGATTTCCAGATCGGTGACACGCAGCAACGCGCGCAGGGTGTCGCGCACATCGCCTTCGCCCACGACCGCTGGCGTCTGGATGCCATCGAGCGATCCCGCCGGCGCAATGATCTGGATCCGCGCCTGCCGCGCGAATTCGGGAATCGCGCTCACCGCCGGCTGCGCGGGAATGTTGAACGAGCGATTTTGCGCCATCGCGTGCGGAGCGGATGCCAGCGCCATCAACACCGCACTGGTCAGCATGAGCTTGTTGCAACGGATCATCAGACTTGCACTCGTCGGGTTTGGCCGCAGGAATTGCGAACCTCGAATGCAAGAGCCGCGTGTCGGACACTTCCGCCATGCGTCATGAAAATTTAATCTGCGGCAGTGATGACGATGCGCTTGTCCGTTTCCTGGTGAACGCGCGCGCCAAAGACGTCGGCCACCGCACGACTGAAACCCGCCGGATTGTTGGCCGCGAACAGGCCGGTGATCGATGCTTTCGCCAGAGCCGGATCCGCGATGACGATCGAAGTTTCGTTGTAGCGCGCAAACTCGGCAGCGGCATCCGCGAGAGTTTCGCCGTGGAAGGCCAGCTTGCCCTCGCGCCATGCAAGTTCGCGATGCATCTGATCGGCCGGCAGCGACACGATGCTCATGCCACGCGGCCCTGCACGGGGTGATGCCAGCGCGGGGCTTCGCTGCATCCGCTTGCCCGGGTGCGCATGAGGTGGCGCATCGTCGGCTTGCTCCATCACCACCTGGGTCGGCCTTCCGTCCAGCTTGCGCACCACGAATGCGGTGGCGCTGGCTTCGATCCGACGCCCATCGACCTCCACCTGCAAGGGTTCTCCGTCGCGCGTTTCCACGAACACTTCGCCTCGGCGGACTTTCATCAGCAGATGCCGGTCGCGTTCGTAGACATCGACCCGGCTGTCGGTGTTCAAGGTGATCGTTGAACCGTCCGCGAGCGGGATCCGGCGCATCTCCCCTTTGGCCGTCGCGTAGGCGGTCGGCGTGGGCACGCTGACGAAGACGAACACCGCGAGCAGCAGTGAAGCCGCCAGTGCGCCCATCCATTGGCGCAACCGCTGCGGTGCGCGGCGTATCGGCGCCGCCTTGCACGACACAGGCAGAGAAGAAGACACCGCTTCAGCGGAGTGCGGCTCCGCGGCATGCTCGATTCGTTCCGCCGTGGCAAGCGCAATGTCCGGCCGCAACCACAATGCGCGTGCGCGCACCAACGCGCCGCGCCTGCGGGCATCACCGCGCAGCCAATGCTGGAACTGCCTGTCCCCGGTTGCGTCCAGTGGCGCGCGGTCCAGCCGCGCGATCCATTCTGCGGCGGCGGCTTCAATCGCCTCGCTGCTCTCGCGTTCGTCCATAAGTACCCGTCATGTTCCGTCCGTTCTTCTTCGAGATCCGGGGCAGCCGGTTTCCGCCATCGGCCAGGCGCTCACCCAGCCAACGGATGCCACGCGCGATGTGTTTTTCGACGGTGTTCTCGGAAATGCCCATCCGCCTGGCGATTTCGCGCTGCGGAAGCGCGTGGATGCGGCGCAGGACGAAGGCATGCCGTGCCTGCGCGGGCATCTGCTCGAGCAGCTCGGACAGCTGGCGCAGATCGTCCTGCCCGATGACCACCTGTTCCGGCGTGGCGGCCTTGTCGGCCACCTCGACCGTGCCGAGTTCTTCGATGGCCAGGATCGGAACAATCCGCGCACGGCGGATATTGCGCATCATCAGTGAGTGCGCCACCTGGAACAGATAGGCGCGCGGGCTGACGATGTCATCCAAGCGCTCGCGCTCCAGCAGCAGCGCGTAGCTTTCCTGGACGATGTCGAGCGCATCGGACTCCTGCACGCGCAGTCGCGCAAGCCAGCGTCGCAGCGCGGTTTCGTGCGGCAGGATATTGGCCGCGAACCAGTGCGCGCGCCCGATGTCATCGGCCACGGCCCTTTCGACATTGTGCTGAGGCGACAAAACGAATCCCCATCCGCGCCCCGATCAGAAGGAGGCACTTCGGAGGAATTCTGGAATGCGCGGATGACGCTGGCGTTACGGTTCGCGTCGTCAGCCATGGGCAGGACGACGATCAAGCCGGATGCCTGCACGGCGACGCCGCAAAGCGCGCGGGACGATGCGGTGGTCGCCTGCTTGCGGAAGCGCGAAAGCCGCCGGTGCAGGCGCCTGTCTGCACGCGCCGAAGCGGCATGGGTCAATGCCCGGCAGATCGTTCACGTCGAAGCGAGCCTCGATGCGCTGATCGTTCGCGCCAGGTCTACGCGATCATCCGGACGTGCTTGCCCCGCCGGAACGAAAGCGCCCGCGTCAGCCATGCGGCATGACGCGGGCGCTGTTGTGGCCTTCTCGAAACCCGGAGGACTACTGCACGTCCGTTCCTGCCACCACGCCACGCCGATAGCGTTTCACCGGCGACGTGCGGCGGTACGGTTCATTGCCCTTGTAGGTCGCGCGGCGGAAAGCCGATGGCGGGCTGGTGGCCGGAGCCGTCGGCGTGTTCGCCGCCGGTTGCGCCGGCGCGGGCGCGGTCACGCCCTGTGCCTGCCCGGGGATCAACGGCTGCGCGCCATTGCTCAACTGCGTGCCGGACGAGGTCGAGTTGGACTCCATCGCGCCGATCGCAATGTTGGTGTTGCTGACGACACGTGGCTGGCCGCCGCCAATCGCCATCTTGGCCCGCTGCGGCGGGAGGAATTTCGGGATCACCAGCGGATTCGGGAACGGGAACGCGGTCGGCGTCACCGGTGCATTCCGGCCCGCATTGAGCAAGGGGCTTCCGGCCTGCAACTTGAGCTTGCGCTGGCCGGCGTCGACGAACATCGGGTTGGACCCACGCACCGTGCCGGTCCATTCCGACGGCACCAGCGTTGCACTGCTCTGGACCCAGTTGTTGCTGCCCGCGACCTTGCGGCCACCCGACCACGGTTCACGGCTCGGCGGTCCACAATACGGCGCTTCCACATCGCTGGCCGGATTCTCGCGAACAATGGCCGGCGTACCGGAACTCATCTGGTACACGACGTTGTTGTGCATCTCCAGCGAGCCCTGGCCCAGTTGCACCAGCACCGCATTCACCGCGCCGCCGCGATCGAACAGGATGGTGTTGTTCACCAGTCGCGTGCGGCCCTGGTTGCGACCATTCAAATCGCCACCGATGCGCAGGGCATTGCCGGAGCGGCTGGACGAGTTGTGGATGATCACGTTGCCCACGACATCCGCGTCCTCGCGGCGCAGATCCGCATTCCAGCCCGACTTCTGGGTTTCGCAATCCGGGCCGATCAGTTCGATCTCGTGCAGGTTCGAACCTTCGATCCAGTTGTAGTAGATCTCCGCGCGTTCGTGGCGCACACGCACGAGCACGCCGCCGGTGGCGCTGTGCACGTAGTTGTACTGCATGCGGAAAACCGCGCCCGGATAGGCCACTTCATCGGATTGCATGTAGATCGCGTGGCGCATGTTGCCTTCGCCGGAATCGCGGATCTCGCTGTACTCCAGCGTGAAGGAGCCCGAGTTCTGGTCGGCGCCGAGGATGCCGTGCGATGGACAGCCGCGAATGATGGCGTCACGCACGGTGATGTTGTGGCCCTCGCTGAAGACGCAGCTGTTGCGGCCGCCCGTCACTTCGAAACCTTCGAAGACGATGTGGTTGGCCTGCTGGAACTTGATGGTGTTGGTTCCTCCGCTGAGGATGGGCCGCGTGCCGACCGCACGACGCCAGCGGATCGTGATCGGATTGGCCTGCGTGCCGCTGTCGTCGTCGCCGACGATGATGTCCCCGCTGTAAGTGGCCCCGCCATCCACCTCGATGATGTCGCCGGGAGCAAGATCGACCCGGTTGAAAAGCGTGGAAAGTTGGGTGTACTGGCGGCCCGAGGGGCCGACTGTGTATGTCGCGGCAGCCGCGGTGAGCGGAACGGCCACGAGCAGCCCCATGCCGAAAATGGCTTTGGTGTAACGCATCGGAACTCCGGTTGTCTGGATGTTCCCCCTGTGGGGATGTATTGTCCCTGCCCGTCCGTGAAAGCGCTGCTAAGTGCCGTCCGCAGGCCACGCTTGCAGTGAGACTCCATGCGCATTCTCGCCGCATCGGCGCGATTGTGCTCTGCCAATCACGCATTTCAGCGCGGGAGGCGGCCGCAACCGCAACGGAAGGTCCGGGCCGCGAACCTGTTTCAAAAAAATTATTGACGCGTGAAATCGCTTCGTGCAGAATTCCGCTTCTAACGCAACGCGCCCGTAGCTCAGCTGGATAGAGTACCTGGCTACGAACCAGGCGGTCGGGAGTTCGAATCTCTCCGGGCGCGCCATTTTGAACAGGCAGACTTCGGTCTGCCTGTTTTTTTATGCCTGCCATCCCGCGCAATGGCCTGGAAAGCAGAGCGCGGCATCCCCGTCATGGCATTGCACCGCAATGGACGCTCGGAGCGCGATGCTTGCGGGTCCCCGAACGTCGGCATCGGCCAAGAGCACAGAGCGCTCAATCGGGCGCGTTGGAACAGTGCACCTCATGCGCCCTGCTCGGCCGGGCTCGAAAGGTGGCCCGCCCGAGTGTCAGGTCATCGGCGCCGAAGTCGAGTCCCCTTTGAACTCGAGCCGCGCCTGATGAGGTCGACTTTCCGGCGACCGTCGCAACCTGGCCGGAACCTTCGGTGCGAGGGTCTGACGTCTTCCCAATGAGCCGCACGAGTGAACGCCACGAGTGAAAGCCGTGCCGAGCGCTTTCGAGGTCGAAGTATCGGGTTGACCACATGCCATTTCAGCGGCAGTGATCACCCACTGCGGCACGATCATTTCAATGATCACGCCACGTTGAAATTTCGGTCTCGGCACGGCGTTGAGAGGCAACGGCTATCCGTAGGACACGCGTGCGCCGGGATAGCTCAACTGGTTTTCCCTTTCATTGCCGTCGCCAATCACAGGCGCACGGCAGCCCCTGCATTCCAGACCGCGTGCATCGGTCGTTGGAACGACTGATGCGTTTGAACTGCGGATGCTCGGCTGGCGTCAGAAGATAGCGACCTGTTGCTGCCACGAAGGCTGCGCAGCGTATGTTCGGTGAGCCACGAACGCTTCCGCATTCTTCCGGAGCGAAGCCTCCGACAGTTGAAGACCTGGCGCAGCGGCGTTCCGCTCTGGCTGCGGAACTCGAGCGGCTTTCACTGGCGCATGAAAAAGCCGCTGAATTCAGCGGCTTTGACAAGTACTGGCGGAGTGAGAGGGATTCGAACCCTCGATAAGGCTTTTGACCCTATACTCCCTTAGCAGGGGAGCCCCTTCGGCCACTCGGGCATCACTCCGGGATTGCGCGATTGCTTTGCAGCAACGGCGGCCGCCTAGGATAGCGACTAGCCGGCACTACGGCAATCCGTATCAGTTCGAAGTTTCCTCGCCCGAAGACGGACCTGCATCCTCGCCACGCTGGATGCGCTGGTAGATCTCTTCGCGATGCACGGCGACGTCCTTCGGGGCAGTAATGCCGATGCGCACTTGGTTTCCCTTGACGCCGAGGACGGTCACGGTGACCGAATCACCGATCATCAGGGTTTCACCGACGCGGCGGGTCAGAATCAGCATGTTTTTTCTCCTTATTCCGGCCAGATTAAAGCCGGGGCAGACTTCGTGCACAGGCGCGCGGGCGAAGGCTTCCAGATAGGTTCACAGTCGTGAGGATGGTACGGGGGGAGGAACGCGCCCGCAAGGCGGCAGGCGCGTTTCGGAGCAATCAACGCAGGCGCTCGGCTACCCAATCGTTGACACCGCGCAGCGCAGAAACAAGGGCGGGCCCGTCCTCGCCACCACCCTGGGCGAGGTCCGGGCGACCGCCGCCCTTGCCGCCGATCTGACTGGCGATGTGCCCCAGAAGTTCCCCCGCCTTGATGCGACCGGCCGCTTTGCCACTGACACCGGAAACCAGCGCGGCTTTGCCGTCACCGGTTCCCGCCAGCACGATGACTGCATCGCCCAGTTGCTGTTTGAGGCGATCGACCGCATCGCGCAGCGCCTTCGCATCGAAACCTTCAAGGCGCGAGGCCAATACGCGGATGCCTTCAACTTCAATGGCGGCATTCGCCAAGTCAGCCGTGGCGCCCGACGCCGCCTTCGCTTTCATTGCTTCCAACTCGCGCTCGAGGCGCTTCTGCCGCTCGGTCAGTGCGCGGATCTTTTCGACCACGTCGTTCGCGTTGCCGCCCAGCAATTGCGCTGCTTGCTGGAGACGCCCTTCTTCCGCATCCACATAGTCGAGCGCGCCCTGCCCGGTCACCGCTTCGATGCGACGAACGCCAGCGGAGACACCGCCTTCGCTGATGATCTTGAAAAGCCCGATGTCGCCGGTCCGACCGACATGGGTGCCGCCGCACAGCTCGGTCGAGTAGCCGCCCATGCGCAGCACGCGGACGTGTTCGCCGTACTTCTCGCCGAACAACGCCATCGCTCCGAAGTCCAGCGCTTCCTGCATGCCCATGTGGTGCACTTCGGCTTCGTGATTGGCGCGGATTTCGGCGTTGACCTTGCGCTCGATCACGGCGAGCTCATCGGCGGACAACGGCTGGAAATGCGAGAAGTCGAAGCGCAGACGGTCCGGCGCCACCAGCGAACCCTTCTGCTGGACATGCGTGCCCAGCACCTCGCGAAGTGCGGCATGCAGCAGATGAGTCGCGGAATGGTTGAGGATTGTCGCGCCACGCCGGCCCGCGTCAACGCTGCCCGTCAGGCGATCGCCCACCTTCAGTCGTCCCTGCGTGAGGCTGCCGACGTGACCATGGAACTGGCCGGCAAATTTCTGCGTGTCGTGTACCGCGAACTCTACGCCGCTGGCCTTGAGGCGGCCGACATCCCCCACCTGCCCGCCCGACTCCGCGTAGAACGGCGTGCGTTCAAGCAATACGACCGCTTCGTCGCCCGCCGAAATGGCATCGACCGGACGGCCGTCTTTCAGCAGTGCAACGACTGTCAGTTCGTCAGCTTCCAGTTGCTCGTAACCGAGGAACGTGGTCGGCTTGAGTTGCGCCACCAGATCCGCGGGCAAGCCCGTGCCCGATGAGAACTTGCCCGCTGCGCGGGCGGTTTCGCGTTGTTGCTCCATGGCGGACTCGAAGCCCGCCATGTCAACCGACATCCCGCGTTCGCGGGCGATGTCCGCGGTCAGATCCACCGGGAATCCGTACGTGTCGTAGAGCTTGAATGCATCGACGCCGGCAATGACGCCCTGCGAACGCGCGGCGATGTCGTCGAAGATGCGCATGCCCGAATCGAGCGTTTCGGCAAAGCGCTCTTCCTCGGCCTTGAGCGCCCGCTCGACCAGGTCGCGCGCCTGCGGTAGTTCCGGATACGCATCGCCCATCAGATCGGACAGCGTTGCGACCATCTTGTGGAAGAACGATTGACGCACGCCCAACATCCAGCCGTGACGCAGCGCGCGACGGATGATCCGGCGTAGAACATAGCCGCGTCCTTCGTTGGAAGGCAGCACGCCATCCACTATCAGGAAGCTGCAAGCGCGAATGTGATCGGCGATCACGCGCAACGACTTGTTCTCCAGATCCGGCGTGCCGGTCAGTTCCGCTGCCTTCCGGATCAGCGTGTCGAACAGATCGATTTCGTAGTTGCTGTGAACGTGCTGGAGCACGGCGGTCAGGCGCTCCAGTCCCATGCCGGTATCGACGCACGGAGCAGGCAGCGGAATCAGCGTGCCGTCCGGCTGGCGATCAAACTGCATGAAGACCAGGTTCCAGATCTCGATGAAGCGGTCGCCATCCTCGTCGGGTGATCCCGGCGGGCCGCCGGCGATGTGGTCGCCGTGGTCGTAGAAGATTTCCGTGCACGGACCGCAGGGACCGGTGTCGGCCATCTGCCAGAAGTTGTCGGAGGCGAACGGTGCGCCCTTGTTGTCCCCGATGCGTACGATGCGCTCGGCAGGAATGCCGATGTCCTTGTTCCAGATGTCGAACGCTTCGTCATCGGTATGGTAGACCGTGACCAGCAAGCGCTCTTTCGGCAACTGCCAGACGTCGGTCAGCAGTTCCCACGCCCAGGCGATGGCTTCCTTCTTGAAATAGTCACCGAACGACCAGTTGCCGAGCATCTCGAAGAAGGTGTGATGCCGCGCCGTGTAGCCGACCGAATCCAGGTCATTGTGCTTGCCGCCTGCGCGAAGGCAGCGCTGCACGTCGGCCGCACGAACGTAACTGCGCTTCTCCGCGCCCAGGAACACGTCCTTGAACTGGACCATGCCGGAATTGGTGAACAGCAGCGTGGGATCGTTGCCCGGAACGAGCGACGCCGAAGGAACAATCGTGTGTCCCTTGCGCTGGAAAAAATCGAGGAAATCCTGACGGATCTGGCGAGTGCTGAATTTGGGGGAGCTGGTCATCGGGCTGGCATTGGCTGACGGGCGCATCGGATCGCCGCGTCCCCTCCAAGTGCGGGCGCGGGCCGAAGGATGCAACCCAAGAGCGCTAGATTAACAGGCTCGCGGGGCTCTGGACTGCCCGCTCCAAGGCCTCAATCGTCCACATCCACGCGGGTTGCCCGGCGGATTGTGTCGCCATCAAATCCACGTCGCGCCAGCAGCTCGCCGGCCTTGCGCCGATGCTCCGGGCTGTCAAAGCCGCCCGGACCGAAACGGCGGCGGACGAGTTCGCACGCCGTTTCGGTCCAGTCGCCATCAAAACTTGCCAAGGCTGATGCGATGGATTCGCGATCCAGCCCGTGGGTTGCCAGTTCCGCACGTATCCGCAACGGGCCATAGCCCCCGTTCGCCCGGCTGCGGACCAGCCACTGCGCGAACCTTTCGTCGTCCTGCCAGCCATCCTGGGCCAGCTGCTCGACCGCCGATCTGGCCTCATCGGGACCGACGCCCCGGCCAGCGAGCTTGCGGACAAGCTCCCGGCTGGAATGCTCCCTCCGGACGAGCAGACCCAACGCCCGCTGGACCGGGGTCTGCTCCACTCGCCGACGCCGGGGGGAAGCCGGCATGCCCGTTTCTTCATCCGCCATGGTCAGCAACGCTCACCGAGGTCTTCCCTGCTTTCGCTGCGCGTCAGTCGTCCGACTCTTCACTGTCGCCGCGCGAAGCTTCCGCCGGCTGGAACTTCTCCCGCAGTTCGGATTCGAGCTTGGCCGCAATCTGCGGGTTCTCGCGGAGGAACTGGCGGGAGTTGTCCTTGCCCTGGCCGATCCGCTCGCTTCCGTAGCTGTACCAGGCGCCGGCCTTCTCGACCAATTTGGCTTCCACGCCCATATCGATGAGTTCGCCCTCGCGACTGATGCCCTCGCCGTAGAGGATCTCGGTGACGATCTGCTTGAAGGGCGGCGCAAGCTTGTTCTTGACGACCTTGATCTTCGTCTGGTTGCCGATGATTTCGTCGCCCTTCTTGATGGCGCCGATACGACGGATGTCGAGACGGACCGAGGCATAGAACTTGAGCGCGTTGCCGCCGGTCGTGGTTTCCGGGCTTTGGCCCGGCATCATCACGCCGATCTTCATACGCAACTGATTGATGAAAACGACGAGCGTGTTGGAACGCTTGATGTTGCCGGTCAGCTTGCGCAGCGCCTGGCTCATCAGGCGGGCCTGGAGACCGGGCAACTGATCGCCCATTTCGCCTTCGATTTCCGCCTTGGGGGTCAGCGCCGCGACGGAGTCGATGACCACGATGTCGATGGAGCCGGAGCGCACCAGCATGTCGGCGATTTCCAGCGCCTGCTCACCGGTGTCCGGCTGCGAGACCAGCAGGTCGTCCACATTGACGCCGAGCTTGGCCGCATAGATGGGATCGAGGGCATGCTCGGCATCGATGAAGGCCGCCGTGCCGCCCTGCTTCTGGCATTCGGCGATGGCCTGCAGCGTCAGGGTGGTCTTGCCCGAGGATTCCGGACCGTAGATTTCGACGACGCGGCCCTTCGGCAGGCCACCGATGCCGAGCGCGATGTCCAGCATCAGCGAACCGGTGGGGATGATCTCGACAGGCTCGATCACCTTGTCGCCCATGCGCATCACCGAACCCTTGCCGAACTGGCGCTCAATCTGGGTCAGGGCCACGGAAAGGGCGCGCTTCTTGTTCTCGTCCATCATCGGTTCCTCAATCAAAGAATCATTCGTTGGATGCAAGGCTAACGGGGGCGGATCGCACAGGTTGCGACAACCACCGGAAGACTGAAATTAAAGGGCTGCAGAACTGGCGTACATCGGAAAACCCCGCATGGGCGCTTCGGCGAAAGCCGCCTGCGCTTTTCAACGGTTCGGCCTCACCAGACCGCAGTACAAGCCTTCGATGGCGAAATCCTGGTCCGGCTGGACTTCGATGGGCGCGTAGTCCGGATTGCGTGGCAGGAGGCGGATGCGGTCCTTGCCGATCTTGAGCAGCTTCACCGTGATCTCGTCGTCGATGCGGGCGATGACGATCTGGCCGGACCGCGCATCGCGGGTACGGTGCACGCCAATCAGATCACCGTCGAAGATGCCTTCGTCCCTCATCGAATCGCCCTTCACGCGCAGCAGGTAATCCGGTGCGGGCGCGAAGAAGGCACGGTCCATCAGGACGTAATCGTCTGCCCCGGCATCCGCGCCAATCGGCGCGCCGGCCGCCACGCGGCCGAGGATGGGCAGGCGGAGCGCGTCGTCCGGGGAAGCCACTGGGGCCAGCGCCGATATGGGCGCTTCCACCGGGTGCACCAGACGGATGCCACGCGCCTGTCCCGGGACGCGGCGGATGGCGCCGGCCTGTTCAAGCGCTTCCAGATGGTATTGCGCCGCACGGACACCCTTGAAACCGAATGCCCGCGCGATCTCGGTCTGGGAGGGCGGCACGCCGTCCGTCTCGATGCGCTCGGCGATGAGGGCCAGGATGGCTTGCTGGGTGTCGGTCAGGCTCATGGTTAGTAGTATTACTACTAACAATCGGGGCGCGCAACTGTTTTCTCGGCTCCGCGCATCCGGCCCGATGAGTGGCTTACAAGGTCTGCAAGCCGTCCAGCGCAGCGGCCACGGTCTGGCGTCGCACCGCATCGCGATCGCCTTCGAAATGGAAGATCTGCGCGCGCGCATATCCGCCGCGACGCTTCCAGCCGATCCACACGGTGCCGACCGGTTTGCCTTCGCTGCCGCCGCCGGGCCCGGCGATGCCGGTGACCGCCACCGCGACGCTTGCGCCGGAATTGACCAGCGCGCCGGAGACCATTTCGATCACGGTTTCCCGGCTCACCGCGCCATGCGTTTCCAGAGTCTGCGGGCGCACGCCGAGCAAGGCCTGCTTGGCTTCGTAGCTGTAGGCGACCATGCCGCTGTCGAACCAGTCCGATGAGCCGGCGATGTCGGTCATCGTCTTGGCGATCCAGCCACCGGTGCAGCTCTCGGCCGTGACCAGGTGATCGTGTTCGGCACGCAAGCGGGCGCCGAGTTGTTCCGCCTGCTGGCGGAGTTGCGCGTCATCGGGGATGGACATCATGTTCGTCGTGGAAAGCCTGCGCCCTTGTAGCGCAATTCGTCGACGAAGTCGCGTCGCCGCTCCGATCCGGCGGATCGGAGCGGCGCGCGTGGGCTCAGTAGCGCAGGCGCAGCGTCATGCCGTACATGCGTGGCGCTCCGAGGAATGCGTTGTAGGTGTTGAGCGGATCGCCCGGCTGCGGTGAACCCACGGCCTGCAGCGGCCCGTCGAAGCCGACCTGCACGTATTCCTCGTCGGTGAGGTTGGTCGCCCAGAGTTCCACCATCCAGCGACCGTTCTGGCTCCCCAGCCCGAAGCGTGCGTTGAAGATGGTGTACGCATCCTGCATTTTCTCGGTATCCAGATCCGAGCCGGTGTTGTACTCGGACATGTACTTTCCGCCGATGTTGAAGCGCCCCATTAGCGCGCTGCCCCAATCCCATTCGTAGGTGACCGCGGCCGAACCGGACCACTTCGGCGCGAAGCTCATCTGCGCGCCCGGCAACTTGTACAGCTGCCCGGTCGGCGCGAGGAAATCGCCGCCGGGGATGTTGTCCCCGTACTTCGTGTCCGCGTACATCAGACCGCCCTGCAGCATCAGGCCACGCATGCTGGCCGGTTGCCACATGATTTCCGTGTCGATGCCCTGCGAGGTCACTTCGGGAATCGAACGCACGACGAAGCTGGTGCCGAGGAAGCTGTTGAGCTGGAAATCCTCGTACTTCTGGTGGAACAGCGTCGCGTTCAACAGCAGATTGCCGTCAGCCCACGTCGTCTTGGCGCCGAGTTCGAAGCTGTCCACGAACTCGCCCGGGAACGAGGTGTCATTGACGGGGACGATCCCCTGCCCGTCGCTCGAACGACCGAACTGCGACTGCACGCGATCCAGGTTGAAGCCGCCGCCCTTGTACCCGCGCGCCGCGGAGGCGTACGTCATGACGTTGTCGCTCCAGCGATACGCCGCCTTCAGCGTGCCCGACCATTCCTTCTCTTCGCGCTCCTGATGCGTCACGCGGCCGTTGTGCTGGACATTCGCCCATGGCAGGCACATGAAACCGGCGATCTGCGGTGCGACCGCCCCGAGGATTCCGGCCTGCGTGGTTCCGGGCAGCGAGGTGAAGCCGGGAATGCGCGCGGCCAGCGCACCGCCGACGCGCGCCGCGGGATTGGCCAGGGTCGCGCCGCAACCGATGCTGCCATTGGGATTGCTGTAGACCGAATCGAGTTTTTTCTCCTCGATGGTGTAGCGCAGGCCGACCGTCACATCGAGCGCATCGGTCGCATGCCACGTGTTGTTGGTGAACAGGGCCGTGCTCTTCGCGTTCTGCTTGTAACGGTCAAGCGCGCCGAGACCGGCGAAATTCGTGCCGAACGGCTGCCCGCTGACCTGCGAGAGAAACAGCGCAGGATTGCTCGTATCGACGCTCAGTCCGAGCGGTCCAAGCTGCGCCGCCAACTGTCCCAGCACGCGCGATCCGACGAGCGACGACAGATACGGCTCATACGCCGCGCCCATGCGATAGGTTTCCCGGCGCGTGAGATCTTCATCCGAGTAGAACGCGCCGAACATCCAGTCGATGCGATCGGTGGATCCGGTCAGCCGGAATTCCTGGCTGAAGGTTTCGAAGCCGGTGAACGATTCGTCCTCGTCCGCGTTGCGGTACAGGATGTCCGCCGTGGTGAAGTCGTAGTCCAGGCCATTGATCGCCTGCCAGTCACGGAACGCGGTAATCGAGGTCAGCGTCGCGCCACCCAGTCCGCCCGGCTCCCAGTTGATTTCGGCGGAGATGCCCTTGTCCTTGATGTCCTGCGTGGTCGGCCGGTTGCTGTAGGCGACGCGATCGAACGGATCATCACCGGGCGCGGCGATGGCCCGCCCTCCGCCCACCGCATTGATCGCCGCGGCGGTGCCGCCCACCGTGGTCTGCACGGCCGTGCAGCAGTTCTCTTCGCGGCTGGTGTAATCGGCCGCCAGCAGCAGTTCGAACGTGTCGGTCGGTTCGAACAGCAGCTTGCCGCGCAGGGTGTGGAAGTTCTGATCGTAGTCGTCGGTTTCGCGACGCGGGCCATTGCCGGTCCGCACGTCCATCCAGCCATCGCGCTTGCGCTTGGCGGCGTAGATGTTGAACGCGGCGGTATCGCTGATCGCATCGTTGTAGCTCGCCGATACGCCCAGCGCGTTGTAGTTGCCGGCGGTGATCTCGCCTTCCACGCCCTGCGTGTAGCTCGGGCGGCGCGTCACTACATTGATGACGCCGGCCGACGTGTTCTTGCCGAACACCGTGCCCTGCGGACCCTTCAGCACTTCGATGCGCTCGAGCTGGCCGAGATCGCCGAAGCCCACGCTGTTGCGCGGCCGGTACACGCCATCAATGACGACGCCGACGGAAGATTCCAGGCCGACGTTGTCGCCCACCGTGCCGATGCCGCGTATGCGCGCAGTCGTGATGGCTTCGCTCTGCGTGCTGGTCACGGTCATGCCCGGCACCAGCACCTGCAGATCCTTGATGTCGCGGACGCCGGTGTCCTGCAGCAACTGTTCGGAAACCGCGGTCACCGCGATTGGCACATCCTGCAACGCTTCTTCGCGCTTCTGCGCCGTCACCGTCATGGTGGCGAGCGTGGTCGTTTCGTCTGGTTTCTCCGGGGGTGCCGTTTGCGGCGCGGCGGATTGCGCTTGCGCATGCGCGCTTGCGGACAAGGCGGCGATTACGGCGAGCGCGAGCGCTCGATGCTGCAGTTTGGCGACAACCATCTGTTCCCCTCCCCGGGTCATGTGGATGCGTGGACTTCAATCGACTGCGATACGGACCTGCCTGTTCAAGAAATGACTGCGCCGCGCACTGCACGGCCTGCCCCACGCAGCGAAGCTAACACCCGGGAAGAGAGGGATCATTCTGCAGCGCACCCATACGCGCGCGCGCAAAGACGCACGGCCGTTTGCGTACGACCGTGCGGAAAAACGATTACGTTCGCGTCCGGATCAGAGGCTCATGTCGAGCACGACGCGACCTTCGATGGCGCCCTGCTGCATGCGCTCGAACACCTGGTTGATGTTGTCCAGGCGATCCGTGGACACCGTTGCCTTGACCTTGCCCATCGCAGCGAACTCGAGCGACTCCTGCAGATCCAGACGCGTGCCGACGATGGAACCGCGCACGGTGATGCCATTGAGCACCATGTCGAAGATGGGCAGCGGGAAGTCGCCGGGCGGCAGGCCATTGAGCGCGACCGTGCCGCCACGGCGCACCATGCCCAGCGCCTGCTCGAACGCCTTCGGCGACACGGCGGTAACCAGCGCGCCATGCGCGCCGCCGATTTCACGGCGCAGGAACGCGGCCGGATCGGTATCGCGCGCATTGACCGTCACCGTCGCGCCCAAGCGTTTCGCCAGTTCCAGCTTGGCGTCGTCCACGTCGACCGCCGCCACGTTCAAGCCCATCGCACGTGCGTACTGCACCGCCATGTGGCCGAGGCCGCCAATGCCCGAGATCACCATCCAATCACCGGGACGCGTGTCGGTGACCTTCAGCCCCTTGTAGACCGTCACGCCCGCGCACAGCACCGGCGCGACTTCGACGAACCCCAGCGAGGCCGGCAACAGGCCGACGTAATTGGCGTCCGCCAGCGCGTACTCCGCGAAGCCGCCATTGACCGAATAGCCGGTGTTCTGCTGTTCCTCGCAGAGCGTCTCCCAGCCGCCCAGGCAGTGTTCGCAATGTCCGCAGGCCGAATACAGCCACGGAATGCCGACGCGATCACCTTCACGCACATGCCCGACGCCATGCCCCACCGCCACGATGTGGCCGACGCCTTCGTGGCCTGGAATGAAAGGCGGATTCGGCTTGACCGGCCAGTCGCCATGCGCGGCATGCAGATCCGTATGGCACACACCGCACGCTTCGATCTTCACCAGCACCTGCCCGCGCCCGACCTGCGGCACCGGGACTTCCTCGATGGCCAACGGTTGGCCGAACGCACGCACCACGGCAGCTTTCATCGTCTTCATCGGCGGACTCCTGGAATCTGGGGGGAAACCCATCATTCGCCCCACCCGGCGGACACGCATTGACCCGGATCAACCCGGTCGGGGCCGGGGTCGCGACGAAGGCTACAATCTGCCCTCTTTCGCCGCCGTCAAATGCCGCCACGTGAGTGCAGTCAAACCGGAACATACGCCACTGATGAAGCAGTTCTTCGCCGCCAAGGCGGAGTACCCGGATCTGCTGCTGTTCTTCCGGATGGGCGATTTCTACGAACTGTTCTATGACGATGCACGCAAGGCGGCGCGGCTGCTCGACATCACGCTGACCCAGCGCGGCAATTCCGGCGGCGCGCCGATTCCGATGGCCGGCGTGCCGCATCACGCCTATGAAAGCTACCTCGCACGCCTGGTGGCGATGGGCGAGTCGGTCGCGATCTGTGAACAGATCGGCGATCCGGCGCAGGCCAAGGGCCTGGTCGAACGCAAGGTGGTGCGCATCGTCACGCCCGGCACGGTCACCGACGAAGCGCTGCTCAACGAGCGTCGGGACACGCTGTTGCTGGCGATCGCGCGCGGACGCACCGGATACGGTCTGGCGTGGGCGGATCTGGCCGGCGGGCGTCTGCGTGTGAATGAAGTGGAAGGCGACGACGCGCTCGAAGCCGAACTGGCCCGTCTGGAGCCCGCCGAAATCCTGGTGCCCGATGAGGACGGCCTGCCAGCGTTCGTGATCGAACGCCATGGCCTGCGTCGGCGCGCGCCGTGGCTGTTCGATCCGGACAGCGGGCGCCGGCAGTTGCTGCAGTTCTTCAAGCTGCACGATCTCAACGGTTTCGGCATCGAAGCACTCCCGCGGGCGACCGGCGCGGCTGCCGCCCTGCTGGGCTACGTGGAGGAAACCCAGAAACAGCGCCTGCCCCACCTGACCGCGATTGCGACGGAAGCCGCCAGCGAAGCCATCGCGATGAATGCGGCGACGCGGCGGCATCTGGAACTGGATACGCGCGTCGATGGGGATCATCGCCACACATTGCTCGGCGTGCTCGATACCACCATCACGCCGATGGGCGGCCGCCTGCTGCGGCGCTGGCTGCATCGGCCGCTGCGGGATCGGCGTACCGTCGCCGAGCGCCATCAAGCGGTCGAGGCGTTGATCGAAAACCGGCTGGAGGTGCCGCTGCGCGAATCCTTCCGCGCGCTCGGTGATGTCGAGCGCATCCTCACACGCGTCGCCTTGCGCTCGGCCCGTCCACGTGATCTTTCGACCCTGCGCGATGCGCTCGGATCATTGCCCGCCATTCGCCGGCATCTGGAGACAGACGGCGAACCCGGTTCCATGCGGGCGGCTGCGGTGCAATCCTCGCCGCGCCTGCAGCAACTGTTGCAAGAACTCGGTGAGCACACCGCAATCGCCGCGCACCTCCAGGCTGCGGTGATCGCGCATCCCTCGCTCAAGCTCAGCGATGGTGGCGTGATCGCCGACGGCTTCGATGCCGAACTGGACGAACTGCGCCAACTGAGCACCCACGCCGATCAGTTCCTGGTTGATCTGGAAGCGCGCGAACGCGAGCGCAGCGGCATCGCCACGCTCAAGGTCGGCTACAACCGCGTGCACGGTTACTACATCGAGATCAGCAAGGGCCAGGCCGAACGCGCGCCCGTGCACTACACGCGCAGGCAGACGCTCACCAACGCCGAGCGCTACATCACCGAAGAACTCAAATCGTTCGAGGACAAGGTGCTGTCCGCACGCGAGCGTTCGCTGTCGCGCGAGCGTCTGCTCTACGAAGCACTGCTGGACGAACTCAACCGCGTGCTGGAAGCCCTCAAGCGCTGCGCCGGCGCGTTGGCCGAACTGGACGTACTGGCCGCTTTCGCCGAGCGCGCGCAGGCGCTGGACTGGTCACGCCCGGAACTGGTGGATACGCCGGGGCTGTGCATCGAGCGCGGCCGGCATCCGGTGGTGGAAGCGGTGCGCGAGGATCCGTTCGAGCCGAACGATCTGCGGCTGGACGAATCGCGGCGCATGCTGATCATCACCGGCCCGAACATGGGCGGAAAATCGACCTACATGCGGCAGAACGCGCTGATCGTCCTGCTCGCCCACATCGGCAGCTTCGTGCCGGCGGCGCGCGCCTGCCTCGGCCCGATCGATCGCATCCTGACGCGTATCGGCGCGGGTGACGATCTCGCGCGCGGGCAATCGACCTTCATGGTCGAAATGTCGGAGACCAGTTACATCCTGCACAACGCCACGCCGCAATCGCTGGTGCTGATGGACGAAATCGGCCGTGGTACGTCCACGTACGACGGCCTCGCGCTGGCCGATGCGGTCGCGCGCCACCTCGCCGGTGAAAACCGCTGCATGACGCTGTTCGCCACGCACTATTTCGAACTGACGGCGCTGGCTGCCGAATCCGGCAGCGGCATTGCCAACGTGCACCTGGACGCGGTCGAGCACCACGACCGCGAACGCGGCGACGTGCTGGTGTTCATGCATGCAGTGAAAGAGGGACCGGCGGATCGCAGCTTCGGCCTGCAGGTCGCTGCTTTGGCAGGCCTGCCGCGAAGCACGGTCGCGCAGGCGCGGCGGCGATTGGCGGAACTCGAACAGCGCGGCGGGCAGACGCAGGCATCGTCGATGGCGCCGCAGGCACTGGATGCGCCGCAGCAGATCGGTCTGTTCACGCCCGCGCCCTCGGCGGCCCTGGATGCGCTGGCCGCGCTGGAACCGGACGAGCTCACGCCGAAGCAGGCGCTCGAAGCGCTCTATCGCCTGAAATCACTGCAATAGCGTCACTCCGCGCGCGTGCGCCCGCACGCGCCGAAGCGGTTGATTGCGATCAAGGCCACCACGCGCGGCACGGGTTACCAATGACGTTGTTCCGTCACTGGAGTACCCCATGCTTCGATTGCAGCAAGCGACGCTCGCCCTCTCGCTGGCCGCCGCCACGTTCGCCCTCGCCTCCTGCAGCCAATCGCCGGTGCCGTCCGCACATGCGAGCGAAGCGGGCGCGGACAGCGCCCCGGCGGATCCCCTGCGCGATACCGCGCGCCAGTTCTTCCAGCCCATTCCGGCGACGGTGAATGAAATCCGCGGTGTCGCGATCACCGATGCGCAGATCGATCTCGGCCGCAGCCTGTTCTTCGAACCGCGCCTGTCGCGCAGCCAAGTGATCAGCTGCAACAGTTGCCACAACCTCGGGACCGGCGGTGCGGACAATGTGCCGACGTCGATTGGTCACGGTTGGCAGAAAGGTCCACGCAACTCGCCCACGGTGTTCAATGCGGTCTTCAATGTCGCGCAGTTCTGGGACGGTCGCGCCGCCGATCTCATGGAGCAGGCAAAGGGTCCGGTGCAGGCCGCCGTCGAAATGAACAACACGCCCGAACGTGTCGAAGCCACGCTGCGCAGCATTCCCGGTTATGTCAGCGCCTTCACGCAGGCATTTCCGGAGGAATCGCAGCCGGTGACGTTCGACAACATGGCGCGCGCGATCGAAGCCTTCGAGGCCACGCTGGTGACGCCGGATTCGCGCTTCGATCAGTTCCTCGCCGGCAAGGGCAGCCTCGACGCGCAGGAGCGCACCGGCCTGCAACTGTTCATCGACAAGGGCTGCGTGGCATGCCACTCGGGCGTGAATCTCGGCGGGCAGGCGTACTTCGCGTTCGGCGCCGTGCAACGCCCGCACGCCAACATCCTGCCGCCAGCTGACAAGGGTCGCGCCGCAGTGACTCGATCGAGCACGGATGAATACGTGTTCCGCGCCGCGCCGCTTCGCAACGTCGGCCTGACCGCGCCGTACTTCCACAGCGGACAGGTGTGGGATCTTCGCGAAGCCGTTGCGGTGATGGGCGCCAGCCAGTTGGGCCATGCCATGGCCGAAGCGGAAACCGATGCGATCGCGCGCTTCCTGCGCACGCTGGACGGCCGCCCGCCGCGCGTCGAGTATCCGATTCTTCCGCTCGGCACCGACCAGACACCGCGACCGGAATAGTGCGCGGACGCGGGGATGCGGAGGCTCGCTGCTTCCCATCCACGCATTCCCTCTTGCCGCGCCGAGCGCCGTCCGACCGATGGACGGCCCCGGTGCTGTTCCCGCTTTGCCTGACCGCGCATGGGTATATCGCGCCATGGGATTTTCATAGGCGTGCGCTATCAGTCTGGTTTCCAGAAACGATTTCCCTGAATCGATCAGCTCGCCTAGCCTGTGCGTCATCGCTGCCAAGGACGGTTGAAGACAGCCCCAGCGTATCCGCACGCCGGCCGCACACAGGCCCGCGTGCCCATGTTCGCGCTACGCCATTCGCCGCATCGCGCCCTTCACCGCCACCACGAGGTAGCCGCCATGAACCAGGAAGCCAAATGCCCTTTCCATCAACCCCGTCAAGGCGGCACCACCAATCGTGACTGGTGGCCGCAGCAGTTGCGTGTGGATCTGCTGGGCCAGCATTCGACGAAAACCAATCCACTCGATCCCGATTTCAGTTACGCCGAAGCGTTCAAGCAACTGGATTTCCAGGCGCTGAAGAAGGATCTGAAGGATCTGATGACCGACTCGCAGGACTGGTGGCCTGCCGATTTCGGACACTACGGCCCGCTTTTCATCCGCATGGCATGGCACAGCGCGGGCACGTACCGCATCGGCGATGGACGCGGCGGCGGCGGACGCGGGCAACAGCGTTTTGCACCGCTCAACAGCTGGCCGGACAACGTCAGCCTCGACAAGGCGCGCCGCCTGCTGTGGCCGATCAAGCAGAAGTACGGGCAACAGATTTCGTGGGCGGATCTGATGATCCTCACCGGCAACGTCGCGCTGGAAACGATGGGCTTCCGCACGTTCGGATTCGGCGGTGGCCGCGAGGATACGTGGGAGCCGGATCAGGATGTGTACTGGGGCCGCGAAACCACGTGGCTGGGTGGCGACATCCGTTACGCGCAGGGTTCGGAAGGCGTGGAAAAGCCGGCCGATGAAGGCGTGCTCGTCACCGACGACGACGCCGACGGCAAGGTGCACACGCGCAAACTCGAGAACCCGCTGGCCGCCGTGCAGATGGGCCTGATCTATGTGAACCCGGAAGGTCCGGACGGCAATCCGGATCCGCTGCTGGCCGCGAAGGACATCCGCGAAACCTTCCGCCGCATGGCGATGGATGACGAAGAAACTGTCGCGTTGATCGCAGGCGGACACACGTTCGGCAAGACGCACGGCGCAGGTCCGGCGGACAATGTCGGCGTTGAGCCGGAAGCCGGCGATCTTGAACAGCAGGGCTTCGGCTGGGCCAACGGCTTCGGCTCCGGCAAGGGCGCCGACACCATCACCAGCGGTCTGGACGTGACCTGGACGCAGACGCCCGCACAGTGGAGCAACCACTTCTTCGAGAACCTGTTCAAGTTCGAATGGGAACTGGAGAAATCTCCCGCTGGCGCGCACCAGTGGGTCGCCAAAGATGCCGGCGAGATCATCCCGGACGCGCACGATCCTGCGAAGAAGCGCAGGCCGACCATGCTCACGACGGATCTGTCGCTGCGGCTGGATCCGGCCTACGAAAAAATCTCGCGTCGCTTCCTGCAGAATCCGCAAGCCTTCGCCGAAGCCTTCGCGCGTGCCTGGTTCAAGCTCACGCATCGCGATCTCGGTCCGCGTGCGCGTTATCTCGGTCCGGAAGTGCCGAGGGAAGAATTGATCTGGCAGGACCCGATTCCGGCCGTCGAACATCCGCTGATCGACGGCGCCGATGCCGCGGCGCTCAAAGCGAACGTGCTCGCCTCCGGGCTCAGCGTTCCAGAACTCGTCGGCACTGCCTGGGCTTCGGCTTCCACGTTCCGCGGTGGGGACAAGCGGGGCGGCGCCAATGGCGCGCGCATCCGGCTTGCGCCGCAGAAGGATTGGGAGGTCAATCGTCCCGCGCAGCTCGACAAGGTGATCAAGACGCTCGAACGCATCCAGTTCGAGTTCAACCAGGAACAGAGTGATGGCCGGAAGATTTCGCTGGCGGACCTGATCGTGCTGGCCGGCAACGCCGGCGTGGAACAGGCGGCCAAAGACGCAGGCCACGAGATCGCCGTGCCGTTCGCCCCGGGCCGCGCAGATGCCTCGCAAGCGCAGACCGATGTGGAATCCTTCAGCCATCTGGAACCAGCGGCCGATGGCTTCCGCAATTACCAGAAGACACGCTACGCGGTGCCGGCCGAGGTCCTGCTGATCGACAAGGCGCAACTGCTGACGCTTACCGCGCCGGAAATGACGGTGCTCATCGGTGGATTGCGCGCCATCAACATCAACGCCGACGGCATAGACCGTGGCGTGTTCACCGATCGGCCGGGAACGCTGAGCAACGATTTCTTCGTCAATCTGCTCGACATGGACACGGCGTGGTTGCCGGTGTCCGACAGCCGCGACGTGTTCGAAGGGCGTGATCGCACGTCGGGCGAACTCAAATGGACCGGCACGCGCGTCGATCTGGTCTTCGGTTCGAACTCGGTATTGCGCGCACTCGCCGAGGTATACGCCAGCGCCGATGCGCAGCAGAAGTTCGTCAACGATTTCGTCGCTGCCTGGACGAAGGTGATGAACCTGGATCGCTTCGATCTCGCACGCTGAGGCACATTGCGCCGTCGCTGCATTGCGGCGTCAGGAGGAACGGGCAAGGCCGCGCTTGTATGAGCGCGGCCTTCGCTTTTTCCGGATGCCGGCGTGCCGATGAACGGCCTGCCGGGCGGCCAGCCTGCAAAGTGAGTCGGCGTAGACTCGAACAGCCGCTAGCATCCCCTTCCCTTTTCTCGACGGTGCCTGCCATGAGCCCCTCCCTCACCGAACAACTCTTCTCGCAACTGCAAGGCGCACCGGTCGAACAGGTGTCCCGGCAACTGGGCATCAGCCCGGAACAGGCCAATGGCGCCATCGGCGCAGCACTGCCTTTGCTCATGGGCGCACTGGGCCGCAACGCCACCCAGCCGCAGGGTGCGGACGCTCTGTTCGGTGCATTGCAGCGCGATCACAGCGGACTGGATCTCGGCAGCGTGCTGGGCGCGGTGATGGGCGGCGGCAATGCGCCGGAAGCGAACGGCGCCGGCATCCTCGGCCACATTTTCGGCAACAACCAGCCACGCGCGGAAGCCGGCCTCGCCCAGGCAACCGGTCTGGGCGGTGATCGTGCGGGGCAGCTGATGAAGATCCTCGCGCCCATCGTGCTGGCTTTCATCGCCCAGCGCATGGGACAAGGCGGCCAAGGCAGTGCGTCCGCGCTCGGCCAGATGCTCGGCCAGGAACAACAGCAGGTACGCGAACAGGGCGGCATCGGCGGCAACCTGCTGGGCGCTGTGCTGGACCAGGATGGTGATGGCCAGTTGGGCCTGGGTGATCTGCTGAAAGTCGGCAGCGGCCTGTTCGGCGGCAATCGCTGATCGACATATCAGGCCTCGCGACACGACGCGATCACATCGCGTCGATGTCCCCCAGCGCGCGGATGAGACGTCGCGCGCGCTTGTCAGGCTTGGACAACGGCGGCTGGTAGCCATTGCGTTCCGCACGCCGCGCACTCGCAGCCGCCTCGCGGCGCTGCTTCGACGCATCGCTTTCCTGATAGAGGCCTTGCGCCACCGGAGCCGGGCCGCGCTGTTCGCTCAGACCCTGGACGCGGACCTCGAACACGTCGTCGCCACGCGCGATCTTCATCTCATCCCCCAACCGCACGGTGCGGGAAGCTTTCGCGCGCTGGCCGGCCACATCCACTTTTCCGGTTTCCACGGCCTGCTTGGCGAGACTGCGGGTCTTGAAGAAGCGCGCGGCCCAAAGCCAGATGTCGAGGCGCACGCCGGGTTCGAGCGGAGTTTCGGTTTTCATCATGCAAAGGTGACGAGGCGGAAATCGACGGCAGGATGATCGCGCATGACGCGTCACCGGAGCGTGCGGAAGAAGCGGCGCGCGGCCCCGGAAGCGGCGCCATCACGCCCAAATGCAAACGGCCACCCGAAGGGTGGCCGCTTGGCAGGACAGCACGAGTGCGCCGCGATTACTCGGCGGCGGCGGCAGCCAGACGCGCCTTCTTGGCAGCGGCGTTGGCGGCCAGATCTTCCTTGATGCGCGCAGCCTTGCCTTCCAGTTCGCGCAGGTAATACAGCTTGCCCGAACGCACCTTGCCGCGGCGCTTCACTTCGACCGAGTCGATGGAGGCGCTGTGCGTCTGGAAGACGCGCTCGACGCCGTAGCCGTGCGAGATCTTGCGAACGGTGAAAGCGGAGTTCAGGCCGGCGTTCTTCTTGGCGATGACCACGCCCTCGTACGCCTGCACGCGCTCACGGTTGCCTTCCTTCACCTTGACGTTCACGACGACGGTGTCGCCGGGACCGAAAGCGGGCAGCTCACGCTGGATCTGGGCGGCTTCGAATTCCGCAATGATGGACTTGTTGAGACTGCTCATGGTGGCACCGTATGTATGCGTGGGTGTGTCGTTCGACAGCTGGAACTGATGCAGTCGCCGGATTGCGCTGCACGATATTCTTATGGAGGTCACCCGCCTGACAGCGGGAGCCGGCCATCTTACTGATTTTCTTCGCCAATGGCTAGCCGGGAGCGGGATTCACCGGTCCATGATGCATCGGGGCTCATTCAGCCTGCCCGCTCCCGTCATCGGCCCGCCAATCCGCGCGGAACGCCTCCAGCAACTGGCGATCGGCCTTGGATAATGACGCCTCATCCAGCAAGTCCGGGCGGCGCAGCCAGGTGCGGCCCAGCGATTGCTGGTGGCGCCAGCGGGCAATGGCCGCGTGATTGCCGGAACGCAGGACGGCCGGAACTTCACCATAGGCGTGCTGGCTGGGATGGGTGTAGTGCGGGCAGTCCAGCAGCCCGTCCTCGAAGCTGTCCTGGGCGGCGGACTCGGCGTCGTTCAGCGCTCCCTCCTGCAGCCGGATGACGGCATCCACCACAACCGCGGCCGCGAGTTCACCACCGGACAGTACGTAGTCCCCGATGGACAGCTCCTCGTCCACTTCCGCGTCCAGAAAGCGTTCATCTACGCCTTCGTATCGGCCGCAGAGCAGGATCAGGCGCGGCTGGGCGGCGAGTTCGCGAACCTTGGCCTGCGTCAGGCGCTGTCCCTGAGGGCTCAGATAGATCACGCGCGCCGGCATCGGATCGGCGGCACGGACGGCTGCCAGACATGCGCGCAGCGGCTCGATCATCATGACCATGCCCGGTCCGCCGCCAAAGGGTCGGTCGTCCACGCGCCGATAGTTGCCCTCGGCGTAGTCGCGTGGATTCCACCCCTGCAACGACACCAGACCGCGCTCGCCGGCCCGGCCGATCACCCCGACCGCCGCGGCCTGCGTCATGAATTCCGGAAACAGCGTCAGGACGTCAATGCGCATGCAGGAGGCACCTGTTGTTTCGGAAAGCCACGAAACACAACCCGGTCGGCAGTGTTGCGCAGCTCAGAACTCGGGATCCCAGTCCACGAGGATATGTTGCCGGTCGAAATCGACTTCGCGGACGAAATCGGGTTCAACGAAGGGAATCAAGCGTTCGCGATCGCCACGCACGACCAGGACGTCGTTGGCTCCGGTCGAAAACAGGTGCGAAACGGTCCCGAAGTCGACGCCTTCGACGTTCGTCACCCGCATGCCCTCGAGATCGACCCAGTAGAACTCACCCGGCCGCGGCGGCGGAAGGGCGTCGCGCGGCACGAAGATTTCGATGCCACGCAGAGCATCGGCTGCATCGCGGTCGTGCACATCGGGGACATCCGCAACCAGATGCTTGCCCGATGCCTTGCCACGGACACCGGCCAGTTCGCGCTCGGTGCCATCCGGCGTGCGCAGAATCCACGGCTGGTATCGGAAAATGCTGTCGCGCGGCTCGGTCCAGGATTCCAGCTTGACCTGTCCGCGGATACCAAAAGCGCCCACGAAACGGCCCAGCAGGATGGTTTTCCGTGGGCTCGGCGGGCGCTCGATATTCATGCAGAAGCAGGGCCACGCGTCAGCGCGTGGCCCGGATGACTCAGGCCGCGGCCTTGGTCTTGGCGGCTTCCTTGTACAGCGTGCGGACCTTTTCGGTCAGCTGCGCGCCATTGTTGACCCAATGTTCAACGCGGGCGACATCGAGCTCGACGCGCTTTTCGTTGCCGGACGCGACCGGGTTGTAATAACCCACGCGCTCGATGTTGCGGCCATCGCGGGCGCTGCGCGAGTCGGTGACGATGATGTGGTAGAACGGGCGCTTCTTGGCGCCGCCACGGGTGAGACGGATCTTGACCATTGCTTGATTTCCAGTGTTGCCCAGTCGCCAGGATGGCGAGGTAAGCAGGCAATTCTAAGCCATTGAACGGCGGAAGGAAACCGAACCCCGGGATCAGGCAGCGGGCGTCCACGGCTGGCTTGCCAGCGCCGCGGTCAGATGCGCCAGCAGCCGCTGATCCGTTTCAAGAGCGCAATGGTCGATGGCCACAACGGACTGGAACCCGCTGGCATTGGTCGCAAACGCGCTCCTAAATCCGGCGATATCCGCCATGCCCACCGGTTCCCGGCGTTGCGCCACGCCGCAGGCCGCCAAGCCCTGTTGCAGCAGTTGTTCGGACGTCCCCCGCAAGGCGGGTCCGGTCGGCCAGATCACGCTCTCGCCGTCCCAGAAACCGATGTTCCAGATCGATCCCTCCACCATCCGTCCTTCGCCCGTCACGAAAAGGGCGTCGTCGAAGCCGTCGCGCTGCGCCTGCCGGCGCAGGTGGAACAACGGAAAGGTACCGACATGCTTGATGTGCGGCAGCGGCCGCACAAACTCGAAAGACCTGACCCGGATGGCCGGCTTCTCCGACGAAGTCGGCGGGCCGCTCGTCACCAGCAGGTCCGGCTGCACGCTGCGCAGCGGCGCACGGTAATCGAACGCGCGGGCGAACACGGTCAGCCGAAGCGAAGCGTCTGCCGGCCCCTGTGCGATGGCCTCGGCCAATGCCGCGACGATGCGCTCGCGCGGCAAATCGATGTCGAAGAGTTCCTGTGTGCCGGCCTGCAGGCGCGCCACGTGCAACGCCAGGCCCTGGACGGCGCGGTTGCGCACCTGCATCGCGGTGAAGTGTCCGTAGTTGGACAGCGCCAGCGCACGCAAGTCATCCGCCGTGGCGGGATGTCCGTCGAGCAGTGCGAGGCTCACGACGCGGTTCCCATGCGACAGAGCGCGCAGGCCATCATCCGCCGATCAACGGAACGGCAAGCCGCCGCGCGCGCCGCCCATCATGCCTTTCATTCCCCGCATCAATCCCTTCATGCCGCCGCCGGCGATCTTGCCCATCATCTTTTCCATCTGCTGATACTGCTTCATCAGCTTGTTCACGTCGGCCGGCGTGGTGCCGGAACCGCGCGCGATGCGGGCGCGGCGCGAACCGTTGAGCAGGGCCGGATTGCGGCGTTCCTTCTTGGTCATCGAACTGATGATGGCAATCATGCGCGGCACTTCCTTGCCCTGCTGCACCTGCTGCTTCACGTGCTCGGGGATTTGCCCCATGCCCGGCAGCTTGTCCATCAGGCCGCTGATGCCGCCCATATTCTGCATCTGTTCGAGCTGGTCGCGCATGTCGTTGAGGTCGAACTTCTTGCCCTTGGCGACCTTCGCCGCAAGTTTCTCGGCCTTCTCGCGATCGACGTTCTGTTCGACCTGTTCGACCAGCGACAGCACGTCGCCCATGTCGAGGATGCGGTTGGCGACGCGCTCGGGGTGGAATACATCCAGACCGTCCGGCTTTTCGCCGACGCCGATGAACTTGATCGGCTTGCCGGTGATATAGCGGACCGACAGCGCAGCGCCGCCGCGGGCATCGCCATCGGTCTTGGTCAGCACGACGCCGGTCAGCGGCAAGGCTTCGCTGAACGCCTTGGCGGTGTTGGCGGCGTCCTGGCCGGTCATCGCATCCACGACGAACAGGGTTTCGACCGGCTTGACCGCGGCGTGCAGCGCCTTGATTTCGGTCATCATCGCTTCGTCGATGGCGAGGCGGCCCGCGGTATCGACGATCAATACATCGACGAACGATTTGCGTGCGTCGTCGATGGCGGCGCGGACGATGGCTTCCGGCTTCTGGCCGGCGTCGGACGGGAAGAACAGCACATCCACCTGCTCCGCCAGCGTCTTCAACTGTTCGATCGCGGCCGGACGATAGACGTCGGCGCTGACCACCATGACCTTCTTCTTGCGGCGCTCACGCAGGTGCTTGGCGAGCTTGCCGACGGTGGTCGTCTTGCCTGCACCCTGCAGGCCGGCCATCAGGATGACCGCCGGCGCGGGCACGTTGAGGTTCAGATCGGTGGCCTGCGAACCCATGACGGTCGTCAGTTCGTCGCGCACGACCTTGATCAGCGCCTGGCCCGGCGTCAGCGACTTCAGCACTTCCTGCCCGACCGCGCGCACCTTGATGCGTTCGATCAATGCCTGCACCACCGGCAAGGCGACGTCGGCTTCGAGCAAGGCGATGCGCACTTCGCGGGTGGCTTCGCGGATGTTCTCCTCGCTCAACCGCCCGCGGCCACGCAGGCGTTCGATGGTGCCGGACAGTCGCTGGGTGAGGGATTCGAACATGGGCTGGGCAGATACGCGGGAAAACGGAGGCGGATTATAGCCCGCGCCCGGCAGGGCTCCGTGTGGCTCCCTATGCCGGCCTGCGCCGCTATGCGACACTTCTTCGATGACAATCGTTCTCATCGCCACCCTCGCCTACTGGGCAGCGACCGCCCTGCTGGTCAGCACCGCCACCCGGACCGAAGCGGAGGGGCGCCGCCTGTGGCTGTTGCCTGCGTTCATCGCGGTGGCGCTGCACGCGACCTACCACGTGCTGGTCGCGTGGCGGACAGAAGGCGGGCCGGATCTGCATTTCTTTTCCGCGCTGTCACTGGTCGGCCTGGGCATGGCGACGATGACGGCATTCGCCGGTGCACGCGATCGCATGTCCGCGCTGGGCGTGGTCGCCTTCCCGCTCGCTTCGATCCTGATGCTGTTCTATTACCAGCACGGCCACGTGCCGAGTACCGGCCTGGACTGGCGCCTGCAACTGCACGCGTGGCTGGCGCTGCTGGCCTACGCGACGCTGGCGATCGCGGCGCTCCTGGCGTTGATGCTGTGGTTCCAGGACCGCACCTTGCGCCGCCGCCGCTTCCATCCGTGGCTGCGCACCCTTCCGCCGCTGACCGAACTGGAAACCCTGCTGTTCCGCACCATCGCCGTCGGCTTCGGTCTTCTTACCGCGACGCTGCTGACCGGCGTGCTGTTCGTGGAGAACCTGTTCGCCCAGCATCTCGTGCACAAGACCGTGCTGAGCGTGCTGTCGTGGCTGGCGTTCGGCGCGTTGCTGGTCGGGCGCTGGCGTTACGGCTGGCGCGGCACCAAGGCCGTGGGCTGGACGCTGGTCGCAATGTGCCTGCTGCTGATGGCGTTCTTCGGCAGCAAGTTCGTGCTTGAACTGGTCCTGCGCCGTTACTGAGCCGCACGCGCGGAACCGTCCGCGTTCACTCCCGTGCCGAAGGTGTTCGTCGCCGTCTGGCCGGCTTGGTCGCAAGGCGGATGCGGAGGCCTGCTTCGCCCTCTAGCGTTCGCGCTTCCTCACATGGATGCCGAACATGCCGTCTGCCACGCCGACTCCTTCGAAGCGCACGCGCTGGGTGCGCCGTTCCCTGCTTGCACTTGCATGCGTCGTCGGTGGCGCTGTGGTCTGGGATGTCACCACGTATGACGCAGAAGCCTGGCTTGCCGACTATCAGCGCCTGAAGCACGACATGGCGCACGGCTATGCGAACCTCGACTGGATCCGCGATCACCGCGGCGTGGATCTCGCGGCGCTGGATCGCCGGACAACCGCCGCACTGACAAACGCGCATTCACGCGTGCGCGCCTTCCTCGCCCTGAAGGATTTCGTCGAGCATTTCCGCGATCCGCATGTGCGCCTCGAGCCGCAACAGACCCACACCACCCGCGACGAAACGGGTGATGCCTCCGTTGCATCTGCCGCGGAAGCCGCTCCGGCTGTCGCCAGTTGCGAAGCCGCCGGCTACGAAGAAGGCGAGCATGCGTTCGGATTTGCGTTCGAACGCCTGCCGGGTTGGCGACCGTTGCGCGGTGGCGACTTCCCGATCGGACGTGCCGGCGATGTCGGCGTCCTGCGCATCGCGCAGTTCGGCGAGCAGCGCTACCTGGCGGCGTGCCAGCGCGTGTTCAAGCCGGGCCTGGACGCGCGTGCGCTGCAACTGGCAGTGCGCGCCGAGCAGCAGCGGGTGCTGATCGATTCACTGCACGCGCTGCAACGCAGCGGTGCGCGACGATTGCTCGTGGACCTCACCGGCAACGGCGGCGGCAGCGAATGGGTGAGCGAGGTGATCGCGCTGATGACCGAGCGCACGCTCGTGCGCGCCGCATCGCGCCACGTCGAACCGCGCTGTGATCGCGCGGCGATCTGGCGGAACGAAACCCGTTGCTCGATCTTCGCTCCCGCCGACGCCGATGAAACGCTGCAGGGCTCGGGCCCTTGGCGGGGCCCGCTGATGATCCTGGCCGATGGACGCACGGCGTCGGCATCGGAGGACTTCGTCGCGTGGCTGCAGCAGAACGGCGTCGCCACGGTGATTGGCGAGCGCACGCTCGGCGCGGGCTGCGGCTACGTCGATGGAGGCACCCGCACCGCGTTGACGGTGCTGCCGCTGGATGTGGCGATGCCGAACTGCACGCGCTTCCTCGAAAACGGCGCCAACGAGATTGAAGGCATCGCACCCGACATCGCGTTGAACCTGCAGGCCGACGATGCCGCTTCACGCCTCCACACCGTGCTTGCGACTCACCACCGCAATGCCGTCGCCGCGTTGGCGCAGATCAATCCGCCGCGGCTTCCAGCGCCTGCGACAGGCGCTCCACCGCGATGACCTCCAATCCCTTGAACGTGCCCGATTTCGGTGCATTGCCCTTGGGCACGATCGCACGCTTGAAGCCGTGCGTGGCCGCTTCGCGCAGGCGTTCTTCGCCATTGGGCACCGGACGGATTTCACCGGACAGGCCGACTTCACCGAACGCCACGGTTTTCTCCGCCAGCGGCCGGTCCCGCAGCGACGACAGCACCGCCAGCAGCACCGGCAAATCCGCGGCGGTCTCCTGCACGCGGATGCCGCCGACGACATTGACGAACACGTCCTGATCGCCGACCACGATGCCGCCATGGCGATGCAGCACGGCAAGCAGCATCGCCAGCCTGTTCTGTTCCAGGCCAACCGCCACCCGGCGCGGATTGGACAACGGCGATGCATCCACCAGCGCCTGTACTTCCACCATCAGCGGCCGCGTGCCTTCACGCGTGACCAGCACGCAGCTGCCGGGCTGGTTGCTGCTGCCGGACAGGAAAATCGCCGACGGGTTCGGCACTTCCTTCAGACCCTTCTCGCCCATCGCGAACACGCCAAGCTCGTTGACCGCGCCAAAGCGGTTCTTGAACGCACGCAGGATGCGGAAACGGCTGCCGCTCTCGCCTTCGAAATACAGCACCGCATCGACCATGTGTTCAAGCACGCGCGGACCGGCGATGCCGCCTTCCTTGGTGACGTGGCCAACGAGGAATACCGCGGTGCCGGTCTCCTTCGCGTAGCGAACGAGGCGCGCGGCACTCTCGCGCACCTGGCTGACTGAACCGGGCGCGGCGGTCAGCGATTCGGTCCACAGCGTCTGCACGGAGTCGGCCACGATCAACCGCGGCCGCGCGGCGGATGCGTGCTGGAGGATGTTCTCGATGCCGGTTTCCGCCAGCGCCTGCAGGTTGTCCAGCGGCAGATCCAGGCGGACTGCGCGCCCTGCAACCTGCGCCAGCGATTCTTCGCCCGTGACGTACAGCGCCGGAAAACTGGCCGACATCTTCGCCAGCGCCTGCAGCAGCAAGGTCGATTTGCCGATGCCGGGATCACCGCCGACCAGCACGACCGCGCCCTCCACCAGACCGCCACCCAGCACGCGATCGAACTCGCCGATGCCGGTGCTGACGCGCGCCTCTTCACTGTGGCGGACGTCCTTCAGCGCGGTGATCTTCGGTGCATCGGCCTTGCCGGCCCACCCGCTGCGACGCGCGACCGGCGGCCCGGCGCCGGCGGCCGGCTCCAGCACGACTTGCGTCAGCGTGTTCCAGGCATGGCACTCATCGCACTGCCCCTGCCATTTGCTGAACTCCGCGCCGCATTCGCCGCAGACGTAGGCGGTCCTGGCCTTTGCCATCGTATTGCTGTTCCCGACGTGGAAAGCGGCAGGATACCGGAGCGCGTTCGCAGCGTTCGAGACTCAGCGCGGCTTGAGCAATTCCGACAGTCGATCCGGTTTGCCGGCGATGCGCTCCAGTCGCGGATACTGCAGGCCGTCGAAATAGGCGATCGAAACCGTCTCCACGCGGTCGAAGCGCTTGATCACCAGTTCGATCGGCTTGCGACTGCGCTTGGCTTCGGTCACGGCCTCCTTCAAGCGATCGGCGCCGTACTCGCGACCGTTGATCGCCAGCACGCTCATGCCCGGCACCAGCGCGGCGTTGAACGCCGGGCCGTCCCAGCGCACGTCGGTCACGTCCCCCTTGTCGTTGACGCTCATGCCCAGCGAATAGGTCAGGTCCGCGCCCTTGCGCCGACCCTCGATCGCCTTGAACGCGTCGGTCGGCGTGTCGGTGTAGACAAGCTTCCAGCCGGCGGCTTCCAGGCCGCCGACCAGCGGACCGTGACCGTCCACGCGCGAACGCAGGAACGTCGCCCAGTCATACGGAGCAATGCCCTGCAACGTCGCCACGATGTCTTCGAACGTATACGGGTTGACCTCCCACACGCCGTTTTCCATGCCGAAGAACGCCTTGGCGAAGTCATCGATGCTGCGCTTGTTGCCGCTGATTTCGCGCAGCTTGCCGTCCACTTCCAGCCAGATCATCAGGCCGCCGGAGTAGTAGTCCTCGCTCATCTGGTAATTGCGGAAAGCCAGTGAGCGGCGCGCGGCGATGGTGGGATCGTTGGTGGTGTCCTGGATGGTGCGCCAGGCCAGTCCGGGCCGGCCGCGGTCATAGACACCGGCCGTCAGCGCCAGCATGTCGCGCGCCTGTTCCTGCGACCACAGGCCCGAACGCGCGGACAGCACCTGCCCCCAGAACTCCGTCTGGCCTTCGTAGAGCCACAGCAGGCTGTCGCCCATCGGCACGTTGAAGCTTGGTGTCGCCAGGTCCGCGCCGCGCCGGTACTTGCCGTTCCACGAATGATTGAACTCGTGCGGAAGCAGGTCGCGGCCCTGCCAGGTCTTGTCCCAGTCGGTGAAATAGCCGCGATCACCGCTGTTTTCGCTGGAGCGGTGATGCTCCATACCGATGCCGCCCAGCTTGTCGGTCAGCGCCAGCAGGAATTCGTAGTGATCGAAATGGCGCGCGCCATACAGCTTGCTCGCCTGCACGACCACCGCCTGGTGCGCCTTGATCTGCTCGGGCTTGATCTCGAGATCTTCAGCTTCGTCGGCGAACACGTTCAAGTGCACCGGCTGCTTCGCGCCCGGATCCAGATCGATGCGCTTGTAGTGCTGGCCGGCGAACATCGGCGAGTCGACCAGATGGTCGTAGCTGATCGACTGGAAGCACACGCGGTCGCCTTCCTTGCGTTCGGTCGTCAGCGCGGTCGCGTATGACCAGCCCGCCGGCAGTTTCACGCACGCAGTCGCCGGAATGTTGGCCGCGTTGTAGCCGGCCGGATACAGCGAAGTCGTTTCCCACTGCAGGTTGAGCATGTCCGGCGTCATCATCACGCGCCCCTGCGAACCGCCCTGCGGAGACAGGAACTGGAATTCGGCCACGACTTCCGACGCGCCCGCCGGCACCTCCACATGGAAGGCGTACACATTGAACTGATCGCGCACCCACGGCAGCCGCTGGCCATTGGCGGTGATCACCAGACCGGCCAGTTTGTCGATCGGGCCGGCCGGCGAATGCTTGCCCGGCAACCATTGCGGATACAGCAGCGTCAGCTTGCCCGGCGCCGCGGGAATCGTTTCGCGTACGCGGAAGATGCGGCGCTTCAGATCGGTCGCATCGACTTCGATATGCAATTGCCCGTTGAACGGCACATCGCGCGGCGGCGCGACCTCATCGGCCAACACGGCCGGAGCGGTCGAACCGAAGGTGAGCAACAACGACAGGGAGAGCGCGAGGCGGTCAGCTTTCATCAATGGATTCACGAAACAGTCAAACTTCGATGCTAGCCGCAGCGTTTGCGCGTATCCGTAGGCCATTGGTCATGCAGGCCCGCTGCATTTCCCGCTTTCGCGCGACGCGACGCGTTGTCCTGTCCGTTGTCCCTGCGGCGTTGAAGCGGGGAAGCCCCTTCCCCCGGTGATGCATGTCGTTCCCGATTTCGACCGCGCACGTGCTGCGCAGCCTCTGCCTGTTGCCGTGCGTGCTGCTGCTCGGCATATCCACGCCCCCCGCCACGACCCCGTCCGGCACCGCCGCTGCCGATTCCCCGGACGGATGGCGAAAGCGCCTGGAAACCGATGCGCACGCCATGCACGACGCCATCCAGGCCCATCATCCCGGTCCTTTCGATTCCGGGAATCCGGGCTTTTCCAGACTGCTGGACAGCGGGCTGGCACGCGCGCTCGAACGCGCGCAGGACACGCGCGATTTCGGCGGCTACTGGTGGGCGCTGCGCGAGTACCAGGCCAGCTTCGATGACGGCCATCTGCAACTGGCCACGCAACCGGGCGCACCGACGTTGCCTGCGCGCTGGCCGGGATTTCTCACGCGCTACGACGCCGGTCGCCACGTCGTCGCCGTGGGCGCGGCGCAGGAGGCTTCGCTTCCGGAAGAAGGCGCGGAACTGATCGCCTGCGACGGGATTGCCGCCGATGCGCTGGCCGAGCAACTCGTCGGGCATTTCCGCGGCCGCTGGTCGCTGGAATCGCAACGACTCGAACACGGCGGGCGCCTCTTCATCGATGCCGCCAATCCATGGATCACGCCTCCGCAGCGCTGCCAGTTCCGCGTGCAGGGCCAGCCACGCGACTACACGCTGCAATGGCGCGAGCTTCCCGATGCGGAGTTCGAACCGATGCTGGCACGCACACAAGCCGGCGCACGTACCTCGATCGGTCTGCGCGGTACTTACGGCAATCGCGGCCTCTGGCTGTCGATGGGCCGCTTCGACGGCAATCCGGGCTCCGAGGCGTACGGACAACTGACCGCTCTGATGCAGCAGCTTCGCGATGAGAAGCGCGTGGCCTCCGCGGATTTCGTTGTGCTCGACGTCCGCGGCAACGGCGGCGGTTCGTCGCACTGGAGCCGCTTGATCGCGGAGCAACTGTGGGGGGATGCGCGCGTGCAGGCGCAGAAGATCGGCTCGGATGCGGTGGACTGGCGCGCTTCACCGGAAAACCTCGCGTACATCGAAAAAATCCGCACGCAGATCGGCCAGCAGGCACAGCCGGACCCACAGGTCATGGAATGGGCCGACACCGTCATCGCCGGCCTGAAACAGAGCCTGGCGCAGTCGCGCCCGCTGTGGCGGCAGACCGACTCGGACGACACGGACCAACCGTCGACACCGAAACAACCCGCACGACTCAAACCAGGCGCACGCGTATACATCCTCGCCGACGGCAGCTGTGCCTCGGCCTGCCTGGATGCGCTTGATCTGTGGAAGGCGCTCGGCGCTGCGCAGTTGGGCCGGACGACCTCGGCCGATACGGTCTACATGGAGATCCGCGGCCACCGCATGCCGAGCGGCCTGGCCGCCATCGGCGTTCCGATGAAGGTCTACCGCGGCCGCCCGCGCGGCAACAACCAGCCCTACGAACCGGACCTCGCCTTCAACGCCCGCATGGACGACGACCTCGCCATCGAAAGCTGGCTGCTGGGCCTGGCCGACACGGGCTCACCTCGCTGAACCGCGCGCGACATCCTGACGCCGCCCGCATCGGCTCAGCCCATCAGACGCGCAAAACAAAAGCCCCGCCGAAGCGGGGCTTTTGCCTGAACTGGTGCCGGAAATAGGAATCGAACCTACGACCTACGCATTACGAATGCGCCGCTCTACCAACTGAGCTATGCCGGCAATTGACTTTAATATTATACAGAAAGCGGAGTGCATTTGTCAACGATATTGACGTATTTTCCCTCATTACGATATTTATTCCTGAAAAATACGGGTATTTCCACTCTGCTAGCTGTTGCCGGATAAAAAATTCTTTTTCTTGCATTGCAAAATGATCTTGTGATCCGCGATGACCGGAGAGATTTGTTATAATAGAGAAAGGAGGTTTCGATGAGATACAAACCCAAAGTATGCATTATGGCTGCCTCTATAGGCAATGGTCATGTTCAAGCTGCACGCGCGGTGGCGGAGATGGTCAAACGGCATCCTGCCGGATACCGGGCACAAACTTTAGATTTTCTGTCGCGAGATATGATTTCGCCCGATTATTGGGTGAGAGAAGCATATATGAAGATGATCGATTTGTTCCCTTTGTTTTATGATGTGTTGTATCATCAGTCGCAGAGCAAACATGGGGGCAAGCAGGTGCGCTCGCTGTTGGCGCGAGTGTTTCGAAATCGTATGCGGCATTTGGTCGGGATATTGGAGCCGGATTTGCTGGCGTTTACGCATCCGTTCCCTGCGGCGGCTGCCAGTCGGTTGAGAGAAAAAGGGGAGTTGCCGGTGCCATTGGTGGGAATCGTGACGGATTTCGACAGTCATCAATTGTGGGTGTATCGCAATATGGATGCATATTGTGTGCCGACGCAGACGGTGGCGGAGACGCTGGCGGAAAAAGGGGTGCCGGAGAATGTCATTCACATTACCGGGATACCGATTATGCAGCATTTTTACACGGAGCGGGAGAAGGAGATTGCCCGCGAGCCCGGGACGGTGATGGTGATGGGGGGCGGCATCGGTCTTGGCGGTTTGAAGGATGTGTTGTGGCGCTTGACCCAAGTCGAGGAAATACAACGATTTATCGTCGTGACGGGATATAATGTCACCTTGTATGACGAAATTGAGGATTTACGGGGCGATTTGAGAGTACCCTTGGAATTGTACGGATATACGAACGAGATTCCCCGCCTCATGGCGAGGGCTTCGCTACTGGTGACGAAACCGGGGGCCTTGACCTGTACGGAAGCCATTACGATGGGAGTGCCTATGATTTTAGTAGATGCGATCCCCGGTCAGGAAGAGGCCAACGCGGAATATTTGGAGGGGATCGGTTGTGCCAAGTGGATTGCCCGTGAGCAATTGGTGACAGCGGTGCGGCAATTTTTTGCCGACAGTGAACAGTGGAGTCAGCACGGAGATCTCGTGCCTCTGCAAAGTGCCGCGAAGATCGCGGAGATTATTCATCAAGTAAGGGAGAAAAGAGAAATCAGATGAAGTGGCGTTGGATAGCAGTATTGGTAATTTTTATCGGCTTGAGTGTTGGAAATTCGGCTCAGGCGGCATCATTATCTGCCTTTGGAGCGACGTCGGGACGTACGAAGATAGCCGTTGTC
>JAEZYE010000053.1 GCA_023419315.1 Pseudomonadota bacterium | reverse complement strand
AACTCAGCGCGCTGCCGCTGCGGCGCGGAGGGCCGATGCCTGGCCCTCCGCGTGCGTGGCGATGTGCGCGTGCGCCGGCATCAGCGGGCGTAGGTGAGGGAAGGACGCTTGCGCGGCACTGCCGCGCGTCCTGCCCGAACGCCCGCCGTGCTTCGGCGGGCCGTGCCGGAAGCCTTCGCGAGCCTTGTGGTGGCAGCGCTCCGATCGCATCAGCTGGCGTAATACAGCTGGTATTCCAGCGGATGCGTGGCCGCGCGGAACTTGGTCACTTCCTGCATCTTCAGCGCGATGTAGCCATCGATGAAGTCGTCGGTCATGACACCGCCGGCTTTCAGGAACTCGCGATCCTGATCCAGCGCTTCCAGCGCCTGATCCAGGCTGGAGCAGACCTGCGGGATGTTCTTCTCTTCTTCCGGCGGCAGGTCGTACAGATCCTTGTCGCTCGGCGCGCCCGGATCGATCTGGTTACGGATGCCGTCCAGGCCGGCCATCATCAGCGCGGTGAAGGTCAGGTAGCCGGTCTGCAGCGGATCCGGGAAACGGATTTCGATGCGGCGCGCCTTCGGGTTCGAGACCCACGGAATGCGGCACGACGCCGAACGGTTGCGTGCCGAGTAGGCGAGCATCACCGGCGCTTCGAAACCCGGCACCAGGCGCTTGTAGCTGTTGGTGCCCGAGTTGGCGAACGCGTTGATCGCGCGCGCATGCTTGAAGATGCCGCCGATGTACCACAGCGCCAGCTGCGACAGGCCGCCGTAGCCGTCGCCGGTGAACAGGTTGGTGCCGCCCTTGGCCAGCGACTGGTGCACGTGCATGCCGCTGCCGTTGTCGCCGACGATCGGCTTCGGCATGAAGGTCGCGGTCTTGCCGTTGCGGTGCGCGACGTTCTTGATGATGTACTTCATCGTCAGCAGCTCGTCGGCCTTCTTGACCAGCGAGTTGAACTTGGTGCCGATTTCGCACTGGCCGGCCGTCGCGACTTCGTGGTGGTGCACTTCGACCTCGATGCCGACCTGCTCCAGCGTCTTGCACATTTCGGCGCGGATGTCGTGCAGCGAATCGGCCGGGGCGACCGGGAAATAGCCGCCCTTCACGCCCGGACGGTAGCCGGTGTTGCCGCCTTCGTACTTGGTGCCGGTATTCCATGCCGCTTCTTCGGATTCAATCTTGAAGAAGGTGTGGCCCATCTCGTTGGCGTAGCGGATGGAATCGAAAATGAAGAATTCCGGCTCCGGGCCGAAGAACGCCTGCTCGGCGATGCCGCTGGCCTTGAGGAAGGCTTCGGCGCGCTTGGCGATGCCGCGCGGGCAGCGCGAATAGGCTTGCATGGTGGCCGGATCGAGCACGTCGCAGGTCAGCACGACAGTCGGATCGGCGGTGAACGGATCCAGATAGGCAGTGCTGGCATCCGGCAGCAGGACCATGTCGGACTCATTGATGCCCTTCCAGCCAGAGATCGAACTGCCGTCGAACATCTTGCCGTCTTCGAACAGGGCCGGCTCGACGATGTTGGCCGGGAACGTCACGTGGTGCTCGACGCCACGGATATCGGCGAAGCGCAGATCGACGAACTCGACCTTGTTGTCCTTGATCAGCTTTTCAACGTTGTCCGCAGACATCAGAAAACCTCGGGTTGGTAGGAACGTGGCTGTGGTACAGCAAACGGCGTGCCAACCTCGGAATCTTTCCAAGCTGCTGATTTCAAAGGTATGCCATCAAGCTCGCGTGAAAATAACGCACCTGGTTGGCGCATATTTCGTGACATGCGCACCATTCAGGTGCGTGGTTGAAATCCTCTATCCTTGGCCGCTTCCCCGCCAGACCCGTGTGCCATGACCGATCTGCTCGCCGCGCTGCTCCTCGGCATCCTCGAAGGCGTCACCGAATTCCTGCCCATTTCCAGCACGGGCCACCTGCTCATCGCCGAACAGTGGCTGGGCCATCGCTCCGACTTCTTCAACATCGTGATCCAGGCCGGCGCGATCCTGGCGACCACGCTGGTGCTGCGGCAGCGGCTGTGGCAACTGGCGACGGGCTGGAACAACGCCGAGCATCGCGACTACGCGCTGAAGATCGCGGTGGCGTTCCTGGTCACGGCGCTGGTCGGACTGCCGGTGCGCATGGCCGGTTGGGAACTGCCGGAAACCATCACGCCGGTTGCGTGGGCGCTGATCATCGGTGGCGTCTGGATGCTGGTGGCCGAACGCCTGGCCGAGCGTCGCGGCGATCAACCGCTGATTACCTGGAAAGTGGCGGTACTGGTCGGCCTGGCACAGGTGGTGGCGGGCGTGTTTCCCGGCACGTCGCGTTCGGCGGCGGCGATCTTCATGGCGATGCTCGCCGGCACAAGCCGGCGTTCGTCGGCGGCCGAATTCGTGTTTCTGGTCGGTATTCCGACCATGTTCGCGGCCAGCGGCTATGCCTTCATGGAACTGGTCAAGGACGGCGGACTGCACGAGGAAGCCTGGGACGAAGTCGCCGTGGCCTTCATCGCCGCCACCGTCACCGGCTTCCTGGTGGTGAAGTGGCTGCTCGGCTTCATCAAGGCGCATCGTTTCACCGGTTTCGCGATCTACCGCATCGTGTTCGGCGTGCTGCTGCTCCTGCTGATGCCGGCCGGCGGCTGAACCCGGACGTTCGGGTTTCACCCCCGAATAAAGCCTCGCGCGTTTCCATGAGCCTTACCGCACGGAGATATCCGATGAAACACCTGCTCTTGATCGCACTGCCGGTGGCATTGATGGCCTGCAACCGCACCGCACCGCCGAGGGAAGCGGAAGCGGCCGTGCCGTCGGTGTCCGCCATCGCGCCGGCGACGTCCGAACCCGCGCCTGGCGCCGGTGCAGACACTGCATTGCTGGCTGGCTTCCATTGGCAACTGCAGGACGCACGCAATGCGCAAGGCCAACGCATCGACGCATTGCGGGTGCGCCAGAACGTCCCGGTCACGCTCGACTTTGAAGACGACCGCATCGGCGTGAGCGGCACCTGCAACCGCATGGGCGGCCGCTACGCGATTGACGGCGGCACGCTGCGCATCGAGACGCTGACCTCGACGATGATGGCCTGCGCCGACGAGCGCGTGATGGCGCTGGATCGGGAAGTCGGCAAGCGCTTGGAAGGCGCGGCGCAACTGGCGGTGCAACTTGGGTACGTTCCCACGCTCACACTGACGACCGCCAGCGGTGATGTGCTCTCGTTCACCGGCCAGCCGACCGTCGAAACGCAGTACGGCGGCCCGGGCGAACGCATGTTCCTGGAAGTGGCGGCGGACACCCGGCCGTGCAGCCATCCGCTCATCCCGGACAAGCAATGCCTGCAGGTGCGCGAGATCAGCTACGACAGCAACGGCGTCAAATCCCGCACCGGCGACTGGAGCCATTTCTACGATGACATCCAGGGCTATACGCACGAAGACGGCATCCGCAACGTGCTGCGCGTGAAGCGCTTCAAGCGCAACCCGGCTCCGGCGGATGCATCGACGAACGTCTACGTGCTGGACATGGTGGTCGAGTCGGAACGCGTGGAGCGTTGAGCCCCGCAGGATTTTTCAGGCGATCACCGCCGCCCGGCGACGGCGGATGACGTAAGTGTCCGTGAGGCGGTCGTGCCAACCGCGGCGCACCGCGTCGTCACTGAGCAGCAGGGACAACGCATTGAAGGGAATCAGGCGGTACAGACTGCGCAGCGTCGCGGCGCGGAATCCAATCGGCTGTCCACGCGCATCCACCACGCGTATCGGTGATCAGTTTTTCCGATCGAGAATCCCAGCATTCCTTCCATCGCGGTGCAGTACACCAACGACAGCGCCGATCCCAGCAACTGCTCCTGCCACCAGTTCACGCCGTCAAGCCAGATTACGAATGCCGAGGATTCGCCTCCGAGTATCGAGATGACGACCACGAGGACGAACATCACCGCGACCATGACGACAGTATCGACCAGCCAGTTCACGAACCGCCTGATCTTGCTTGCCGCCTCGATCGGCGTCCCGGGGTCCAGCGGCAGAGGATCAATGCTGGCTTGCGGCGCGGCATAGGGTTCGAAGCTTTCCATGCGGTGTGGCTCCTTGCGCGGGATCCGATGGGCGGCACCCGCGGGCAGGCTATGCCGCGTTGCGCGTTCAGCGCGTGCCGATTGAAGGATTGAGCGTGTATGTTCCCAACACCGCCGCCTCGCCGAGCAGGTTCGTCTTCATGGCCTCCAGCACATCGGTGGCGGTGAAACGATCGGGCACGTCGAGCTTTTCGACCTGCAGCGCGAACAGACGGAAGTAGTAGCGGTGCACGCGTTCGTCGTTGAACGGCGGGTACGGGCCGTCATAGCCGAAGTAGTCACCGCCCATGTCGGCATCGCCGGCAAACCAGCCGGTGTAGTCATTCAGACCCTGCCGCGCGCCGGCCGGGCCGGGCGGCCGCTGCTTGCCCTTGGCGGTGATGCCGTCACTGCAGCTGCCGGCTTCGATCACCTGCACGTCAGGCGGGATATCGATCATCACCCAGTGCACGAAATCGGCGCGCGGCTGATCGTGCGGGATCTGCATGTCGTCACGGCCCACGGTCTCGGGCACGGTGGGCGCATCCGGATCGATGCAGAGCAGGACGAACGAACGCGTGCCTTCCGGGATACCGTCCCAGGCCAGCTGCGGATTGCGGTTGGGTGCGAAGCCGTCGGGCTGCCCCATCGCGAACTCGGCGGGAATCGGCTGGCCTTCGTTGAAACTCTGGCTCCAGATACGCATGCGTGCTTCCTCGAAACAGTCAGGGCCGCATGTTAACCGGTGCGCGTGATCATTCCGCGTGCAGCACGGCTTCCAGGCGATCGGCCACCCAGCGTTCGGCGAAGCCGTCGCCGCGCGCGCTTTCGATGAAGCCGCAATGGCCTCCGCAGGCCGCGATTTCCAGCCGCGCGGTGGCTGGCAGATGCCAGTTGGCGAAGTCGTCGACCGGAATGACCGGGTCGTCCTTCGCCATCAGGATGTCGGCCGGCACCCGCAACTGCGCCAGGCGATCGCCGGCGATCGAATAGCCGTTGAAATAATCTTCCAGCGTCTCGAAGCCGGTATGGCGCTCGGCCAGCCAGCGCATCAGCCCGCGCATGTCCTGCGCCAGCACGGCATCGTCATAGGCATGGCGCTCGGGGAACAGCGCACGCTTGCGCAGCAGCGAGCTGCGCCATTTGCGCTTGAAGTACCAGTCGTAGATCTGCAGGCCGTTCTCGATGTAATCCATCGTGCGCAGCGGATCCAGCAAGGGGCACACGGCGACGACATGCGCCAGCGGCAGTTGCGCCTGCGCGGCGCGCAAGGCCACGCGCAATGCGAAGTTGCCGCCCAGCGAATAGCCGGCCAGCACCATCGGCCGGCGCGGATAACGGCGTGCGACCTCGCCAACCGCATGCACCACTTCATCGATGCGGTTGGAATGGAACAGTTCTTCGTTCAGATGATGGGTGTCGCCGTGATCGCGGAAGTTCAGGCGGAACACTTCGAACCCGCGCTGGAGCAGCTGTGCCGCGGTCAGGCGCATGTAGTTGGAATCGGCGCTGCCTTCCCAGCCATGCAGCAGCATCGCCAGCCCGCGCGCTTCGCCGCTCGGCAGCCGGCTGTGGAATCCCTGCAGGCGAACGCCGTCGCCACCGTCGACGATGACTTCCTGGTTCACCACGCCCAGGCGTGCAAGCGCATGCACGCCAAGACGCCGTCGCAACGGGCTGGATCCCAGCACCGATTGCACGTGCGGATTGCGAAGCCAGCGCGGTGGCTGGTAGTCGGCGGCGGTCAACATCAAGGCGAGCCTGCCCGTGGTTTCTGGAGCATTGTCTCCAAAACCGCGGTGCGGATCAGCCCGCCTGCCGCCGCGCCTCGTCGTCCACCACGCGCGCCAGCGCGCGCAGACGGGCGAACTTCATCCATGCCATCGCGGCCACGACGAGTTGGCCGCAGAGCACCGCCAGCACGAACTGGCCGGCGCCGATGCCCGCCATGCCGACGCGCAGCCAGCCCAGCAGCAGCACGACCACGAGTCCGGCCACGGACACCAGCAGGTAGAGGCCCAGCACCGCGAATGGCCGGCGCAGCAACAGCTTGAGTCCACGCCACCACGCGCGAATGACCGAGCGCGTGTCATCGCGCACCGCGATGCGCGCGCGCGCCAGTTCGATGGTCACGTGCATCAGCACGAACACCGCAACCGCACCGGCCAGCGCGAACCGGCTCATGCGTTTGGCGTCCGCGACCAGCACGGCCGTTTCAGCGTGGCCCGACGCCAGGTTCATCCACCACGCGCCCAACGCCACGGCCATGCCGAACGGAATCAGCGACCAGATCAGCAAGCGCAACTGGCGGCCGTATTCGCGCATGCCTTCACCGGCCAGGCTGCCCAGCCGCCCCGCCTTGCCCTGACGGATGGCCGCGAGGATCACGCCGGTCAGCCACGGCGAGAGCAGCAGGCTCAGCAGCAGGCTGACCAGCACACCGAACCGGAGGGTCGTGTCCTGGTCCATCGCATGCATCAGATCACCGAAGGCCACGGCATCGATGCCTGTCGCCAGGCGCGCGGCGTCGAGTGTCTGGCTGAGCGAGGCATCCAGCATCGCCCAGACCGGGAAGGCCGCAATCAACGCCACCACGCCCAGCGCCACCAGCCACAACACCAGCACGCGCCAGTGCAGCGCGCCGCCGAGCGAGCACGCGAGCACGCGCCAGAATCCGAAACGACGATCCGTGTTCATAGGCTCACCAGGAAGGCCTGCACGGCCTGGAAAAGGGCGGCGAAGTCAGCGCTCCAGCGGCGCGCGGCGCCACCATCAGCTTCCAGCGTGCGGCTGTCGTCGAGTTTGCTGACATCCAGGTAGTGAAGGCGCTGCGGATCCAGTTGCACGGACACCGCCTGGCTGGGCGTCTCCCATGCGAACCGTTTCCAGGCGGCGCCGTCGTCCCACTGCACTTGTTTGCGGCTGCCATCGGCGAAGGTCACCACCAGCGTCTGCGGCACGGCCGCGCCATCACGACGCACGACCACCGTTGTCCGCCACGGGAACGGGCCGAGACCCGCCTTGGCGTCCGGGTGCGCCTGGGTCCATGCATCGCGCCGTGCCTGGATGAGCGCATCGAGATCCGCCTCGCTGCGATCCACGCGCTTGCCCTTCTCCATTTGCACGCCGGCCAGCGGCAGCACTTCGACGCTGCCGAAATCCTCGATGCGATCGTCGACCTTGCGCGTGGCGTAGACCTGCTGCGCGAACACGCGCTCCACCACGTCGCGCCGGCCGGTGGAAACGGCCAGCGATTCGCGCAGATCCGCGATGCTCGGATGGCGGAATTTCCAGGTGGCGTAGTAGTCCTTGAATGCTTTCTCGATGGCCGGCGTGCCGAGCTGGGCCTCCAGATCGCGCATCACCGTGGCGGTGCGCGAATACACCGCGTTGTACGCACCGCTCGAATAGCGCTGCCACGCGTTGGCGCCGGTGCCGTCGGTCGGGTCGTCCAGCTGCGCGCCGGGACGCTCGATACCGAAGTTGGCCCAGCGCGGCGTGACGCCGAGCTTGCGCAGCCATTCCGGCGCGACCACGTAGCCGCGATCCATCTCGCGCAGCATGCGCTGGTTCCAGTATTGGTTGAGCCCCTCGTCCAGCATCGGTTCTTCGAATTCGTTCGACGCCAGGATGCCGTAGAAATAGCCATGGCCGAACTCGTGGATGGTCACGAAGTCGAGCATCAGCTGGTTCATGCCCAGCGGCGGCACTTCACGGAACGATTCGGCGGTGAAGAACGTCGGGTATTCCATGCCACCGGCTTCGGCCGCGTTGTACGGCGGAATCACCACCGTCACGGTGCGGTATGGATAAGGCCCCAGCGTGCGCGAGAAATAGCTCAGCGAATCCTGCGTGGCCTTCAGTGCGGGCGCGGCGCTGGCCTTGTATTCCGGCGGATACAGCACGCGGATCTTCACCGGCGGGCTGCCCGGCCCGCGCCAGTCGCCGAGCAACGGTTCGGCGTAACGCTTGTCCGCGGTCCATGCGAAGTCATGCACGTCATGCTGGACGAAACGGTGCTGGCTGCGGCCGTTGCGCACCACCGCTTCGCCCTGCTGTTCACCGGTGGCGCCAACGCGGTAGTCGCTCGGCACATCCAGGGTGACGTCGTAGCTGCCGAAGTCGGCGTAGAACTCGCTGTGCAGATGGAACTCGTGCACGTTCCAGCGCGGTGCGGTGGCGCCGCGTTCACCCGGAAGCTCGAGCACGCCGATCTTGGGGAACCACTGCGCGACCAGATGGAAGGTCTCGAAGTAGCCGGTGCGCGCAATCACGCGTGGCAGCTGCGCATCGAAATCGATGTCGAGCGTGGTGCTGCCGCCCGGCGCGACCGCCTGCGGCAGATCCAGCCGCACGACCGTCATGTCGGTCTTCGGCCCGCCATCGGGCTGCACGAAGCGCTGCTTCACCGCGGCGCCCGCCTGTTCGACGCGGGTCATGTCGATCCAGCCCCATTCGCCGTCGCGCATCGCCACGTCGCTGCGGAAATCGAAGCCGAGGTTGCGCTGTTCGCTGAAGAAGGTGCTGCCTTCGTTGCGGAACGCGTTGAGGTACAGGTGCAGGTACACCGACTGCACGGGGCGATCGCTGCGGTTGCGCCAGGTCAGCTGCTGCTTGCCCTTCAGCGTGTGCTTGTCCGGGTCCAGGCTCACCTGGATGCGGTAATCGACTACGCGATCCGACAGCGTCGCTTCCTGCCCGGTGCGTACGCCGCCCCAGGCGCCCGCTGCACTCGGCGTGGTCACCGCCGATGCGTCCGGCGCAGCCAGCGGAATGTCATCGACGGCGATCCCGGTCGCCGCTTCCTGCATCGGCGCCACTTGCCGTGGTGCATCGGCCGCCGCAATGGCCGCCCAGATCCATCCTGCCAGCAACAGAGTTGCCGTCCCGCCCCAACGCGTCGCCCGCATGGCTGCCCCTTGAGAGTGCGGGAGCCTGCCCCCGCGGGCTCCCAGAACGCCGGAGCTTATCTCATCGCGGCGATGATGCGCTCGCGCGCCAGATCGGCGATGCGGCGGCGTCCTTCGACGTCGGTGACGCGGATCGGTTCCAGGAAGCAGACGGCTGCCTCGCGCGCCGGTTCACCCAGCAGGCGGACGAAGTTGGCGAAGAAGCTTTCCTTTGGCCCGAACGCCACGACGGTCTGCGCGCTGGCGTGTGCGCCGTAGCGCAACGCGACGGGTTGCACCGGCACGTCGGCTTCGACCGCGGCGAGGAAGATGCGCGCGTGAAACGGACCGACTTCGCGTCCGTCGCGCGTGCGGCCTTCCGGGAACACGCCGACCGAGCGTCCTGCGCGCAGCCGCTGCAGCATTTCGTGCAGTACGCCGCCCAGCGATTCCTGGCTGCCGCGCTGGTGGAAGATCGTCTCGCCCCGCTCGGCCAGCCAGCCGACCACCGGCCAGTCGCGGATTTCGCGCTTGGCCACGAAGCCCATCATCCGCTGGCTGTGCAGCATCTCGATGTCGACCCAGCTGACGTGATTGGCGACGAACAGGGTCGCTCCCTTCAGCGGCGTGCCTTCGCGATGCAGGCGGAAGCCGAAGATCCGCATCAGGCCCGCCGACCACAGGCGCACGATGTAGTGCTCGAAGCGTTCGCCGCGCATGTCGATGCCTGCCCACAGCGGCACCATCGACAACAGCGTCAGCGGCAGCAGGGCAAACAGGTGGATCAGCAGCAGCGGCACGCGGTACAGGTAGCGGAACGCACGCGCCACACCGCCGCGTCCGGCGGCAGGAGTGGGGGTCAGGCTCATAGGCCCGCCACGATACCGGATGGGAAGGGCCAGCGATACGTGCTCAAGGCACGGGCACGACCGCCAGCGTCAGCCGGGACACGCACACCAGCTTGCCCTGCTCGTTCTCGATGCGGATTTCCCACAGTTGCGTGGTGCGACCGACGTGCAGCGCGCGCGCGGTGCCGGTCACCGTGCCTTCGCGTACGGCGCGCACATGGTTGGCGTTGATCTCCAGCCCGACGACCATCTGCTTTGTCGTATCGACCGTCAGGTTGCCGGCCATGCTGCCGAGGGTCTCGGCGAGCGCGACCGAGGCACCGCCATGCAGGATTCCGAACGGTTGATGCGTGCGCGCATCGACCGGCATCGTCCCGCGCAGCCAGTCCTCGCCGGCTTCGGTCAGCACGATGCCCAGATGCTCGACCAGGCTGTTGCGGGACTGCGCGTTGATCGTCGCGAGATCGACCGGCTGGCGAAAGGCCATGGCGGAATCCTGTGATGGAAAGAACGGCAGTCTAAGCCAAGCCGGCCGTCAGAGAATCGGCACCAGCCCGGCACCGAACGCGGTCAGCACGCGCGTGTAGAGCCACTTCGGCCCGACGTTGACCTCGGGGAAGTCGCCGACCGATCGATAGCACGCATGGAAACGCGGATGCTTCGGCGCCAGCGGCTCCGGGCATTCGGGGCCCGGCATGAACTCGTACGAGCTGGCGTAGCGCCATGGCCACAGATCGAACAGCGGCAGCGACTCGGACACCTTGCCCAGGCTGTAATCCAGGCCCGAGAACACCGGCGGCTTGACGCGCGGCGCGATGGTCCACGAATTCTCCGGCGACATGTCGCGGCGGATGCTGTCGGCCAGCGCACGCGCGAATGCTTCGTCGTGGATGATCACCACGCTCTCGGTGTTGTACTTCTCCGAACGCGGATCGAAGTTGTGCGTGCCGATGACGCCGATGCGGCCGTCGATCACCATCGACTTCGCATGCAGGCCCATGCGCACGCCGGCCCGCTTCAGCGGCACCGGCTCGGCGGCCGCGCCCCGGCTGAAGAAGGAAGGCCGTGATTCGGTGCGTTGCAGGCGGCGCGTCGTCTCGCCGGAAGGCGAGGATCGGCTGTCGCGCGATCCGCCGGAGGGTCCGAGCGATCCGGACGGCCCGACTGGCCGCGGTCGATCCGGCGCATCCAGCGGACGAAGCGGCGGTCCTTCCGGCATCAAGGTGGCGTAGTCGACCGGCGCGTCTTCCGGGAACGGCTTGTACTCGTGGATCTCGAAGCCGAATTCGCGCAGGTAGCGCCGTTTGTACTTGAACGACATCGAATAGACGACCGGGTTGTCGGTCGCGGCCAGGCTGTTGGTCGACACGATGACCGCCGCTGGCGGCGTGCGTGCGCGCATCTGCCGGAACACGTCCTGCGCTTCCTTCGACATCACCAGATAGGGCGTCTGCAGGAGCACTTCCTCGCGCGCGCCGGCGATCAGCGATTCCAGTTCCGGCGCCGACGGCGCGGCATCGGCCTGGTGTTCGCGGCGATGCTTCTGCGGCAGATCCGCGACGTATTTGACCTCGCGCACGGGCAGCGCGGCATCGACCAGCCGCTCCTGGATCACACGGGCGTCACCGGCATCGCGCTGCATGTCCTCCACGCGGCGCGGTCGGTGGAAATTCGCCGCCGGCATCTCCGGCACGCCACCGCGCAACAGGGTCTTGCCGACATCGTTGAGGCGCTCGGCCGGCACGCTGCGCCGCGCATCCCAGAACGCCTGGAAATTGGCTGCCATGTCGCGCGCCGCCGGCCCGGCGATCACGACATCCCGATCGCGGAAGTTGTATTCGGCGTCCCAGTCGTAATAGTCGTCCTGGTAGTTGCGCCCGCCGGTGATGCCGATGCTGTCGTCCACCAGCAGCAGCTTGGTGTGCATGCGCTGGTTGAAGCGGCGGAAGCAGCACAGCACGCTGCCGGCGTAGTCGAAGTAGTTGAGCTTGGCCTTGCCGAAACTCGGGTTGTAGATGCGGATGGAAAAATTCTCGTGCGCACCTGCCAGCGCACCGAGGATTTCCAGGTCGGCGATGGCCGACAGCTGATCGATCAGCACGCGGACCTGCACGCCGCGACGTGCGGCGACCAGCAACTCGTCGAGCACGAGCCGCGCGCTGTCGTCCTTGTCGAAGATGTAGGTCTGCAGATCGATGCGCTGCTTCGCGCTGCGGATGAGGTTCAGCCGCGCCAGCAGCGCGTCTTCGCCACGATCCAGGATCAGCGCGTAATGGTGCGGTTGCGCCGGGGTGGATGCGGCCAAGGCGCGCGGACCGAGTTCGTGCAGGGGCGACGGCGTGGCGCAGGCGTCGGGCTGCGAGCAATCGATGATCCGCGAGCGCGCATCGGCCGCGATCGCCGCCGCGCGATCGCGCTGGGCTTCCGACAATCCGGCGCAGGCCGTGCACGCAAGCACCCAGCCGATCACCGCGCAGCGCGCGGCTCGGCGCAACCAGGCGGTGTTCACTGTGCGGCTCCGTCCCGTATGCGCGCGCGCAGCACGAAAACCACGCGATCGTTGACCGCGAGTTTCCAGTCATCCATGTCGTAATCGCTGCGGCGCACCGCACCGGTCGCCACCACGTCGCAATCGATCCCCGGACGCGCGCACGTCGTTGGCTGCACCAACAGGCTGCGCGGACGGCTGATGCCGCGAATGCTCAGATCGCCCTGCAACTCGCCTCCGGTGCGCAGCAGATCCGGCGCATACGGGCGCGAGATGAAGGTCACCGCCGGATAGCGCTCGGCCTCGAAGAACCGGGCGCTGCGCGCCCACTCCGTGTAGCGGGGATATCCGACGATTTCGACCTGGGTGGTGTACATGCGCAAATGGACCTGGTGCTGTCCATCGGGCAGCGTGCGAACCTCGCCATCGTACCGGGGAAACTGGCCTTCCAGCCGCTGGCCCCAGCGCGTGCGCAGCTCGAAGCCCAGGCGCGTGTGCGCCGGATCAAAGCCGATCGGACCTTCCGCCAATGCCGGCCATGCGCACAACAGGCCGAGTCCGCAGACGCCACGGACGTACCGCTGGAACGCTGAAATCATGGCCACCAGAACGAGGACAGCGTGGCCACGCCCGGTTCCACCGCTGCATCCGCGGGCAGGGTCAATACCGCCACGCTGGCGGTGGGCATGCCGCGGTAATCCCCGGACTGGCCGCTGTGCAACAGCGCCGCCAGGCGTTCGAAGCCCGGGTTGTGGCCGACCAGCATCAGCCGGTCGACATCACGATGGCGGTCGGCCAGTTCGGCCAGCACGCCAGCCGTGGCTTCGTAGATTTCGTCTTCCAGCCGCTGTTCGACGTAGCCGATGGCGGCAAGGACGGCCTCCAGGGTTTCGCGGGCGCGCCGCGCCGGGGAACACAGCACGCGATCCGGCACCCAGCCATGTTCGGCCAGCCAGCGGGCCGCCGCCTCGGCTTCGGCCAGCCCCTGCGGCGACAGCGGCCGATCGAAATCGGTCTGTCCGGTGACGGCGGGCTCGGCATGCGCGTGGCGCAGCAAGATCAGTTCACGCATGGTTCCTGGCTCCTGGGTGTGCGGATTAGGCTTTCTTGATCCATTTGAACAACGGGTCCCAATCGGTCTGGTGGTCGCGGACCTGGGCGGAACGATAGTCGAACAGGCTGCGCCCCAGCCCGGCCAGCACCACGTAGGCCTGCGTGTCGCGCAACTGGGCCACGACCGGATACGGCCACTGGCTGAGCATTTCCACCGCCTGCTGCGAGGCGTTCGTCCACGGCTTGCTGCGGTTCACGACCAGACCCACCGGCAGCTTGCGCTTGTGCACCCGCGGCACCTTCGCCAGCGTGTTGAGGAAGCCGACCGTCGCATCGATGTCCATCGCCGATGGCAGGACCGGCACGACCACCGCGTCGGCGGCTTCAAGAAAGGATTCGAGATGGTCGGCCATCGCGCCGGCCGCGCCATCGATCACGACGCGCTCGGCGTCGTCGGGAACGCTGTCGCGCCAGTTGCGCCTGCGCGTTCCATCGACCGGCAGCACGGCGGTCTCCAGCTCGGCGCGGCGTTCGGCCCAGCGGGTGGACGAGCCCTGCGGATCGGCGTCCACCAGCACGGTGCGTTTGCCATCGAGGGCGAAATACGCCGCCAGGTTGGTCGCAATGGTGCTCTTGCCTGCGCCACCCTTGGAGCTGGCGACCAGAATTGTCTTCATGCGCTCACCTCGTTGCCCGGGAGGCAGCAGCGTACACCGGCCCCGTGAGCAATAGGCAAACGCGCCGACCCGGCGGCGGCCGGCGCCGAATTGCTATCGTGGCGACCCCGGGGAACGTCGCCACCATGAACGAGTTGCAGGACCTGACTGCGCTGATCCGCGCCAACACGCCGTTGATCGTCATCGAAACGCAGGACGAGACCCGCATCGTCGAGTTGTTCCGGCAGTCGCTTTCGCAGGTATGGCGCGCGCTGTTCCGCTGGACCATCACCGAGGGCATGCGCCGCATCGACATGGACCGGGAGGACGACGCGGTAGGGCCGCCGGACTCCAGCGCCGCGTTGCAGGCCATGCGTCAGGCCACCCAGCGCGGCATCTACCTGCTGCTCGATTTCCACCCCTACCTGGGCTACGCCAGCAGCCAGCGCGCGCTGCGCGACCTGATCCAGCGCCGCGACTGCCTGCCGCACGTGATCGTGCTGGTCGGTCATCGCATCGAGTTGCCGGCCGAACTGGAGGCCGCGGCGGTGCGCTTCAACCCGCGCCTGCCCGATGCGACCGCAATGCTGAAGATGGTCCGGGAGGAAGCCGACGCTTATGCGCGGGAGAACGGCGGCCGGCGGGTCGAAGTCGACGGCGAGGCGGTCAAGCAGATCCTGCGCAACCTGCAGGGATTGAGCCTGGCCGACGCCCAGCGCATTGCCCGCCAGCTCATCCATGGCGACGGCGCGCTCAACGCCGACGATCTGCCGCAGCTGGCGAAGCTCAAGTTCGAATTGCTCAACCGCAGCGGCCATCTGCATTACGAGTACGATGCCGCGCGCTTTGCCGATGTCGCGGGCGCGCGCCGGCTCAAGCGGTGGATCGAACAACGCCGCGCCGTCTTCAACGGCAACGCGCCGGCCGGGCTGGATCCGCCCAAGGGCGTGCTGCTGCTGGGCGTGCAGGGCTGCGGCAAGTCGATGCTGGCCAAGGCCATTGCAGCCGGCTTCAATGTGCCGCTGCTGCGGCTGGACTTCGGCACGCTTTACGACAAGTACCACGGCGAGACCGAGAAGAACCTGCGCGCCGCGCTCGCTTCGGCCGAGCAGCTTGCCCCGTGCGTGCTGTGGATCGACGAAATCGAGAAAGGCGTCGCCAGCGGCGGCGAGGACGGCGGTGTCTCGCGCCGCGTGCTGGGCTATCTGCTCACCTGGATGGCCGAACGCAAGCAACCGGTGTTCCTGGTCGCCACCGCCAACCAGGTGCACGAACTGCCTGCGGAACTGCTGCGAAAGGGCCGCTTCGACGAGATCTTCTTCGTCGATCTGCCCGATGCCGATACGCGCGTGGAAATCCTGCGCGTGCATCTGGCGCGCCGGCAGTTGCCGGTGGACGGATTCCAGTTGCCTGCGCTGGCGGCGGCCTGCGACGGCTTTTCCGGCGCCGAGATCGAGCAGGCGATCGTGTCGGCCCTGTACACCGCGCACGGGGAACAGAAGCCCATCGATACCGGCGTACTGATGGACGAGATCCGCAGCACGCGCCCGCTCTCCGTGATCATGGCCGAGCAGGTCGGCGCGCTGCGCCAGTGGGCAACGGGCCGCACGGTTCCCGCGGACTGAACGGTCGGCCCCGCCCTACGCCAGCGCGCGCAGTATCCACATCCATGCCGGCAAGGTCAGCAGGCACAGCAGGATGCCGTAACCGATCAGCGCGGCGGCCAACCTGGGTGCGAGGTTGTGCGCGATCGCCAGTGCGCCGGCCGTGATCATCGTCGGCATCGCCGACTCCAGCACATTGGCCTGCAGCATCGAACCGTGCATGCCGAACAGCAGCGACAGCGGCAAGGCCAGCGCGGGAATCACCAGCAGCTTCAGCACCAGCCCGGTCGCCAGCGGCGCGATTTCATCGCGCGGCAGCCGCAACTGGATGGTCAGGCCGACGGCCAGCATCACCAGTGGCAACAGGGCATCGGCGAGCTTCTGCAGCGCGGCGGCGATCCACTGCGGCGGCTGTTCCGGCATCACGGTCATTCCGACCGCGAGCGCCCAGATTGGCGGAAACCGCACGATGCGCAGCCCGATGGTGCGCAGGGTCGGCGGCGCGTCGCCGCTGTACTTGGCCAGTACGTACAACCCGAACGTGGACAGCAGGACGAAGGTGCCGAACTGGTCGTACACCACCGCGTAGGGCAGCGCGTGTTCGCCCAGCAGCGCGCGCACCATCGGATAGCCGATGAAGCTGCTGTTGCACAGCGCGACGCAGAGCAGCAGCACCGCGTGTTCGTCGCGCCGGAAACCGAAACTGCGCGTCGCCAGCGAGACCAGCACCACGGTCGCGCCCATCAGCACCCACGGCGTGATGACGATGCCGATGAGCGAGGCGTCCAGATGCAGGCGCGGCACGTAGATCAGCACCGCCGCGGGCAGGCAGATGTACAGCACGATGAGGTTCAGCACTTCGGCCGCGTTGGACGGCAGCAGCTTCAGCCGCGCGAACACCAGGCCCAGGGCGAGCATGGCGAGAATCAGGGCGAATGCATCGAAAGCCATGGCGCGCAGCCTAGAACGGGAAGCGACGGATGCCCATCAGACGTTCGGACCGCCATCGCAACAGGCCACCGCGTTGCGCGAACGCTGTTCGAGCTGCGCACTGGCGACGGTCAGGCCAAGCCCGACTGCGGTGATCACGGCGGCCGCCACGCCCAGCATCGGATAGCCCGCACCGTGGGTGAGCAGGCTGGCGCCGATCCACGCGCCCCCGGCATTGCCCAGGTTGAACGCACTCTGGTTGAGCGTGGACACCAGCAGCGGCGCGTCATTGGCCTGTTGCACCGAACGCGCCTGCAGGCCGGGCCCGCCGACGAACCCGATCAAGCCGATCAGGAACACTCCGGACACCGCAATCCAGGTGTGCTGCATGCCCGCGGCGAACAGCAGGAAGAACACGCACAGCGCGGCCAGCGCGCTCATCAGTGCGGGCATCAACTTCCAGTCCGCGAACTTTCCGCCCAGCAGCGTGCCGAGCGTGGCGCCAAGGCCGAACAGCACCAGTACCGCGCCGATGGATTCGGCGGGCACGCGCGCGACATCGGTGAGGATCGGCACGATGTAGGTGAACACCGCGAACACGCCGCCGAAGCCGAATACCGTCATGCCCAGCGCCAGCAGCACCTGCGGCTCGCGCAGCACGCGCAACTCGCGGCCCAGCCGCGGCGGGGTCAGATCGTGCAGCGCCGGCACATAGCGCGCGATCGCGAACAGTCCGGCCGCACCGAGGGCCGCCACCGCCCAGAATGTCGCGCGCCAGCCCCAGGCCTGCCCGAGCCAGGTGCCGGCGGGCACGCCGAGGATGTTGGCCACGGTCAATCCGGTGAACATCAGCGCGATGGCCTGCGCGCGCCGTCCCGGTGGCGCGATGTGGCCGGCCACGACGGCGCCGGCACCGAAGAACGACCCGTGCGCCAGCGCGGCGATGACGCGCGCGATCATCAGCAGCGTGTAGTCGGGCGCCAGCGCACACAGCAGGTTGCCGATGATGAAAAGGCCCATCAACACCAGCAGCACCGCCTTGCGCGGCAGCCGCGCGGTCGCCATCGCCATCAGCGGACCGCCGATCACCACGCCCAGCGCGTAGCCGGACACGAGCATGCCGGCGTCGGGAATCGAGACATGCAGATCGCCGGCCATCTGCGGCAGCAGGCCCATCACCACGAACTCGGTGGTGCCAATGGCGAAAGCGCTCACCGCGAGCGCGAACAGGGGAAGACGCATGGAGAAGTAGGAAATCGCGCGGGTCGACGCGGGAAGCACGCGATTGTGCGCCGCACCAATCGTCGCGACAAGCCTTGCGGGATGCACACTGCGTTGCGATCGCGGCGGCGCGCGCAGACGCCCGTTTCGCAAGCGCGTCGCGACGCAGGCTTTATCATGGCCTCCATGTCGCCGCCCGAATTTCCCCGCGAAAACGCCACCCTGACCCTCGAAGGCCCCGCCGGGCCGCTGGAAGTCAGCGTCGAATGGCCCGAAGACGGTGTCGCGCCGCTCGCGCTCACCGCCATCGTCTGCCACCCGCTGCCCACCGAGGGCGGCACCATGCACAACAAGGTCGTGGTGATGACCGCGCGCAGCCTGCGCGAGCTCGGCGCCGTCACGGTGCGCTTCAACTTCCGCGGCACCGGGCAATCGGCCGGCCAGTTCGATCACGGCGATGGCGAATCGGACGATCTGCGCACGGTGGTGAACTGGGTTCGCGGCCAGCGCGAAGGCCACCTGTGGCTGGCCGGTTTCAGCTTCGGCGCGTATGTCTCGCTGCGCAGCACGGACGCCCTGCGTCCGGACGCGCTCATCTCGATCGCGCCGCCGGTCGGACGCTGGGACTTCGACCGCATCGTTCCTCCGGAATGTCCGTGGCTGGTCATCCAGGGCGAGCAGGACGAAATCGTCGATCCGGAAGCGGTCTACGCATGGATCGACGGCCTGAAGGATCCGCCGGAACTGATCCGCATGCCGGAAACGAGCCACTTCTTCCATCGCAAGCTGATGGACCTGCGCGGCGCGATCAAGCACGCGATGAAAGCCTGGGTGCCGGGTGCGTGATGGCCGACGGAGATCTGCCATCGCCGTTGACCCCATCGCAGGCGTACGCGCGCGGCGTCGCCGAGGGCCGGTGGCGTGACGATCCGGCGCAGCACGAAGCCCTGCGCGAACTCGATCGCATCCACGTGGCCCTGCTGGAAGAAGCCCAGGACGGCTGGCTGGATCGGCTGTCCGCGTTCTGGAAGAAGCCCGAGCCGGTCAAGGGCATGTACCTGTGGGGCGGCGTCGGCCGCGGCAAGACCTTCCTGATCGATCTGTTCTACGACGGCCTGTCGCTGGAAACCTTCCATCCGGATGCGCCGCGCGGGCGCGACGGCAAGTACCGCACGCATTTCCACCGCTTCATGCGCGGCGTGCACGAGCGCTTGCGCGAACATGCGGGCCAGGCCGACCCGTTGGCGAAAATCGCGCAGGACTGGCGCGATCGCCTGCGCGTGCTGGTGCTGGACGAGTTCTTCGTCACCGACATCGGCGACGCCATGCTGCTCGGACGCCTGCTGGAACGGTTGATCGCCGAAGGCGTGACGCTGGTGACCAGCTCCAACACCGCGCCGGAAAACCTCTACAAGGACGGCCTGCAGCGCGACAGCTTCCTGCCGGCCATCGCCCTGCTGCAGAAATACTGCGTCACCGTGCACGCGGTGGGCGAAGAGGATTACCGCCTGCGCGCGCTCACGCGTTCACCCGTGTACCGCGCGCCGCTGGATGCGCAGTCCGACGCCTGGTTGAACGATCTCTGGATCGAGCTGAGCGCGGGAAGCCAGTGCCGCGAAGGCAACATCGTCATCGACGATCGCAAGATCCCGGTGCGCGGCCGCGGCAAGGGCGTGGTCTGGTTCGATTTCGCCGCAATCTGCGAGGGCCCGCGCGGCACCACCGACTACATCGAGATCGCGCGCGAATTCCACACCGTGCTGATCGGTGGCATCCCGCGCTTCGACAAACTCAACGAGAACGCGGCGCGGCGCTTCGTCAACCTGATCGACGAGCTCTACGACCGCCACGTCAATCTCGCCTGCACCGCGGACGCCGCGCCGATGGCGCTGTATACGGGCCAGCGCCTGCAGGGTGCGTTCGAGCGCACCGCCTCGCGCCTGATTGAAATGCAGAGCGCCGAATACCTCGCCAGCGCGCACAAGGCCTGACGGTCGGGCGATTCGTTCAGGCTTCGAAATGCGTGGTCGCGGTCGGCGCCCGGGTTCCGCCCGCCGACTGCGGCAACAGCATCTGCCGCCACGCCACGTACATCGCGCCCGACAGCACCGGCGTCAGCACCGACAGCAGAATCAACTGCCACAGGATCGCGCCCACCGTCGGGCCGGCGAAGATCTGCACCAGTGAAGCGACGATTAGCGAACCGAACGTCACCGAGAAAATCGTGATGCCCGCCAGCAGGTAGAACACCAGCATCGCCGTCCAGTTGTGCGCGCATGCACGCAGGCTGTTGCGCATGGCGGTCATCGCATCGGTGCCGCTGAACATGATCTGCGGCGCGGCGACGAAGGTCATCCACTTGATCGCCAGGAACGTCACGGCGACCAGCATCAGCCACAGCAGCAGCCGGAACGCCGGCAAGTCCGCCACCAACGCGGGATCCGGCTCGCCACCGGCAGCCGTGATCGCCTGCATTTTCGCGAACACATCCATCAGGTGTTCGAGCTGATCGGTGCCGATCATCACGAACAGCAGCACGCCAAGCGCCAGCGCCGCGATTACCTGCGGCAGCAGCGTGGCGATCAACGCGCCGGCATGACCGGCGCGCAGCGGCTGCAGCAGGTGCGACGGCAGCGGCGGCCGGCCTTCATCGACTTCACGAACGGCGAAGATCATCGCGCCGAAAAACAGCGGTCCGGCCAGGATCAGCACGAACTGCGCCAGGTAGAGCGCCGCCACCGTGCCCGTCAGCGCCGCCAGCGAGACCACCAGCGTGGACGCCAGGCCCCACAGGATGGGCAGGCGCGCCAACGCGAACGGCGCCTTGCGCAGCAGGGCGAATCCGGCCAGCAGCCATTCCGCACCGGCACTGGCCGGCACTTTGTTGATCGTGCTCATCGAAAATCCGTGGAGGAGGAAAACTCAGCGGGCCGTCTGCAACCCGCGCGCGTGCCTGACGAAGCGCCGCAATAGTTTGCGGGCTTGCGGCGCCGCCGTCACCTCGCGCGCGATGCGGCCGGGGCAATGCCCCTCGTTGCGCAGATGATCGGCTCGCGCACGGACATAGCCGCGCATGTGATGGGTGGCGAATTCGGGGTGGAACTGGACGCCCCAGGCGTGCTCCCGCCAGCGGAACGCGTGACAGTCATCCTGTTGGGAACGGGCCAGCACGGTCGCCCCCTGCGGCGGACGCAACACCGTCTGCACATGGGTGGCGTGCGCGGCGAAACGTCCCGGCAACCCGGAGAACAGCGGGTCTTCGCCGGCATGCGCATGCAGATCAATGGTCACCGTGCCGGACTCGCGGCCCGCGGGGTTGTAGGCGACTTCGCCCCCCAGCGCATGCGCAAGCAATTGATGGCCGTAGCAGATGCCCAGCACCGGAACGCCTTCGTGGGCGGCCTCGCGCAGCCAATCGGCGCTGCGTTCGCTCCAGTCGGCGCGGTCGGTCACCATCGCGGCCGAACCGCTGACAATCACACCGGCGAAACCTTCGCGTCGCGGCAGCGGATCGCCGCGCTCGACATTCGTCACCACGGCTTCATCCGCTTCCAGTCCGGCGGCCACGCGAATCCAGTGTGGAAACCCGCCGTAGCGCCGCATCGAAGGCACCGGCTGGCCGGTTTCAACGATCAGGAAGGGCGCGTTCAAGGCAGCATCCGGGACAGGGAAACGAAGGTGGGACAGGGGGTTCGCCCGTATACTAGCCCGCTTTTCCGCAGTGCACGATAAGACGATGGCCGACCCCGCGCCCCAGACGATCACGCCCCCGCCCGTCGCCACGCCGACCGTCACCTTCCAGGGCCTCATCCAGACACTCAACCAGTACTGGGCGTCCCAGGGCTGCGTGCTGATCCAGCCGCTGGATCTGGAAGTCGGCGCCGGCACCTTCCATCCGGCCACCTTTCTGCGCGCGCTCGGTCCGGAGCCGTGGAACGCCGCCTACGTGCAGCCCAGCCGCCGCCCCACCGATGGCCGCTACGGCGAAAACCCCAACCGCCTGCAGCGCTATTACCAGTACCAGGTGGTGATGAAGCCCAACCCCGACAACATCCAGGAGTTGTACCTGGACTCGTTGAAGGCGCTGGGCATCGATCCGCGCGTGCACGACCTTCGCTTTGTCGAGGACAACTGGGAATCGCCGACGCTCGGCGCCTGGGGCCTCGGCTGGGAAGTCTGGCTGAACGGCATGGAGGTCACCCAGTTCACCTATTTTCAGCAGGCCGGCGGCCTGGAATGCCGTCCGGTGCTCGGCGAAATCACCTACGGTCTGGAGCGGCTCTGCATGTACCTGCAGAACTGCGACAACGTCTACGACCTGGTGTGGACCACCGGCCCGCAGGGCGTGGTCACCTACGGTGACGTCTACCACCAGAACGAAGTCGAACAGAGCACGTACAACTTCGAGCATGCGGACGTGGCTGAAATGTTCCACCGCTTCGACGCATGCGAAGCCGAAGCGATGAAATTGGTCGAAGCCGGCCTGCCGCTGCCGGCCTACGAACAGGTCACCAAGGCGTCGCACAGCTTCAACCTGCTGGATGCGCGCCGCGCCATCTCGGTGACCGAGCGCCAGCGCTACATCCTGCGCGTGCGCAAGCTGGCCCAGGCGGTCGCCGAGGCCTATTACGCACAGCGCGAAAAGCTCGGCTTTCCCGGCTTGAAGAAGTAACGACGCAGGGCACGATCCGTGCGCGGGCGCCAGGCGCTGCCCGGATCGTTTCCTTCCTTCGCTGCCGCGGCGAAGGCTCCCCCACCGAAAGGCTGAAACCAATGAGCGAACAAAAATCCCTGCTGATCGAACTGGGCACCGAGGAACTGCCGGTCAAGGCGTTGCCCGGATTGGCGCAGGCCTTTTTCGACGGCGTGATCGATGCATTGGAAAAGCGCGGCGTCGCTTTCGAACGCGGTGATGCACGCCCGCTGTTCACGCCGCGCCGTCTCGCGGTGCTGCTGCCGGGCGTGGCCGCCGAGCAGCCGGAGCAGAAGTCGGAAGTCCTCGGCCCGTACCTCAACATCGCGCTGGACGCGAACGGCGAGCCGACCAAGGCGCTGCAGGGATTCGCCGCCAAGGCCGGCATCGACTGGACGCAGCTGGAACGCACCACCGACGGCAAGGGCGAACGTTTCGTCCATCGCGCGATCAAGCCCGGTGCGCGCACCACCGAACTGCTGCCCGACATCGTCCGCGAAGCGATCGCCGGCATGCCGATTCCCAAGCCGATGCGCTGGGGCGATCACGACTACGCGTTCGCGCGACCGGTGCATTGGCTGGTGCTGCTGCTCGGCAAGGACGTGGTGGATGCCGAAGTACTCGGCGTGAAATCCGATCGCATGAGCCGCGGGCACCGCTTCGAGCACGACAAGCCGGTGTGGATCGGCCAGCCCGGCGATTACGTGGACGCCCTGCGCGCCAGCAAGGTGCTGGTCGACGCCGCTGAACGCCGCGCACGCATCGTTTCCGAAGTCGAGCGCGCCGCCGCGGATGCCGGTGGCGTCGCGCGCATCACCGACGACAACCTCGAACAGGTGGTCTGCCTGACCGAATGGCCGAACGCCGTGCTGTGCAGCTTCGAAGCCGACTTCCTCGCGGTGCCGCAGGAAGCGCTGATCGAGACGATGGAGATCAACCAGAAGTTCTTCCCCGTCCTCAACGACGGCGGCAAGCTGACCGAGCATTTCATCGGCATCGCCAACATCGAATCGCAGAACGTGGCGGAAGTGCGCAAGGGCTACGAGCGCGTCATCCGTCCGCGTTTTTCCGATGCGCGCTTCTTCTTCGACGAGGACCTGAAGCAGGGCCTGGAGTCGATGGGCGAAGGCCTGAAGACCGTGACGTACCAGGCCAGGCTGGGCAGCGTTGCCGACAAGGTGCAGCGCGTCGCCGCGCTTGCCGAAGCCATCGCGCCGCAGGTCGGTGCGGATGCCGCACAGGCACGCCGCGCCGCGGAACTGTCGAAGAACGATCTGCAATCACGCATGGTCAACGAGTTCCCGGAACTGCAGGGCATCGCCGGTCGCCACTACGCCGTGGCTGCGGGCGAACCGAAGGAGATCGCGCTCGCGATCGACGAGGCCTACCAGCCTCGCTTCGCCGGTGATGACATCGCGCTGTCGCCGCTGGGCAAGGTGCTGGCGATCGCCGAACGGTTGGACACCCTCGCAGGCGGTTTTGCCGCGGGCCTGAAGCCGACCGGCAACAAGGATCCGTTTGCGCTGCGGCGCAATGCACTGGGCCTGGCGAGAACGGTGATCGAAAGCGGGTTCGATGTCGACCTGCGCAAACTGATCGATGTGGCCATTGCATCGCTTCCCGCCGCCGTGCAACCGCATGCGGAGCGCAACACGGAAACGATGGCGCCGGATCTCCACGACTTCATCCTCGATCGCCTCCGCGGCTACTACGCCGACAAGGGCGTGCCCGCGCCGCACTTCAACGCCGTGGCCGAGCTCAAGCCGGCCTCGCTGTACGACTTCGACACCCGCGTCGATGCCATCGGCACGTTCGCCACGCTGCCGGAAGCCGAAGCGCTGGCTGCCGCCAACAAGCGCATCAACAACATCCTGAAGAAGGCCGACATCGCGATACCGGCGATGGAAGATCGCGCCCTGCTTGCGGAGCCCGCCGAAAGTGCGCTGGCCGAAGCCGTGGAAGCGGCGCTCGGCGACACCGACGATGCATTGCATCGCCACGACTACGTCAATGTACTGAACCGGCTGGCGCGCCTGCGCCCGCAGGTCGATGCCTTCTTCGACAACGTCATGGTCAATGCCGACGATCCGGCGATCCGGGCCAATCGTCTTGCGTTGCTGAAGCGCCTGGCCGATCGCTTCCGCGCCGTCGCCGCAATCGAGCATCTCTCTGCCTGAACATCTCGCGGAACGGGAGGCATCGGCGTCCCGTTCCGACGTTGCGGCAGCATGCTCATGGTTGCCGTCATTCTTCTTTAACTCGAAATTCGTTCTGCCGGTTATCCTGCCCGACATGCGACGAACGACCCGCCTGGCCCTCCTGCTGGTACTGCTTGCCAACACCGTCCCGGCCTGGGCCGCGGCCATCATCGATGGCGTGCGCATCGAGGGCATCGACGACGAGTTGATGATCGAGAACGTCAACGGCGCACTGTCGCTCAATGACGTCATCGGCCGCCGCATGGGCGAATCGCGACTGGAATATCTGTTGAGCGAAGCCGAGGCGCAGACGCGCGAAGCGCTGGAGCCGTTCGGCTACTACACGCCGGACATCCGCGTGGACGCCCAGCGCAGTGGCGAGGGCGAGAACGAACGCATCTTCATCGTCATCCATGTCCAGCGCGGCGAACCGGTGCGCGTGCGGCGTTCCAGCATCGGCATCGAAGGCGAAGGCGGCAGCGATCGCTACCTGAAGGAAGATCTCGCCGAGTTCACGCCGCGTATCGGTGACGTGTTCGATCACACGACCTATGAAGCGAGCAAGCTGAAGATCGTGCGGCGCCTGGCCGATCGCGGCTACTTCGATGCCGACTTCACCCGGCGTCGCGTGGAAGTGACGCGCGCCGAGCATGCCGCCGACATCGACCTGGCCTGGGTCAGCGGCATCCGCTACGACATGGGCCCGACGATCTTCCACCAGGACAAGTTCGATCCCGGCCTGCTCGACAAGCTGGTGTACTGGGAAGAAGGCAGCTATTTCCACCAGGGCAAGCTCGATCGCCTTCGCGAGTCGCTGGTCGGGCTCGACTACTTCGCCAACATCGACATCCAGGCCAACCCGGACAACGCCGTCGATGGACGCGTGCCGATCGACGTCAATCTCTCCCTGGCCAAGCGCACCCTGTACACGGCCGGTATCAGTTACGGCACCGAGAGCGGTCCGGGTATCCGCCTGGGCATGGATCGCCGTTACGTCAATTCGAAGGGGCACAAGGCATCGGTGCAGCTGGACTTCGCGACCAGGCGCAAGATTCTGCTGGCGCAGTACCGTATTCCCGCCTTCAAGTGGCTGGACGGCTGGTACACCATCGCGACGCAGTTCAGTGACGAACAGACCGATTACATCGACCTGCGCCATGTCGAACTGATCGGCAGCCGCAGCGGGCAGATTTCCGAGGACTGGACCGCCGTCGCGTCGATCCACGCACTGCGCGAGCGCTGGGCCTATTACGAGGACGCCGACGGCAACGACATCGAAGGCCCGCCGAAGTACGCCTATGCGACGTTCACCTATCCCTCGCTGAAAGCCGACTACGTCAATGCGCCGGTCGGATCCAACCGGCCGGATCGGCTGAGCGGTTCGGTGCTGATGCGCGGCGGCATCGAAGGCGCGGGCTCGGATGCGAACTTCTTCCAGTTGCACATGCGCGCGCTGTGGTCGCGCGAGTTCGGCCGCAACAGCGCGCTGATCTTCCGCGGCGAGTATGGGCATACCTTCACCGGCAATCCGATCGACATGCCGCCGTCATTGCGCTTCTTCGCCGGTGGCGATGGCAGCATCCGCGGCTATGCATGGCGCGAAGTCGGGCCGCGCAACGGCAAGTACGCGCTCGGTGCGAAGAACGTGCTCACGGCGAGCGCCGAATACGATTTCTATCCCAAGGGCGGCGCGTGGGGCGGCGCGGTGTTCGTCGATACCGGCAGCGCATTCGACAGTGATCTGCCCAACCTGCGCACCGGTGTCGGCATCGGCCTGCGCTGGCGTTCGCCGGTCGGCCCGGTGCGACTGGACATCGGCCACGGCCTCAACGATCCGGATTCGCAGTTCCAGATCTATCTGAACATCGGAAATTCGCTGTGAGCCGGCCCGCCGAATCGATCACCCCGGAAGAGCGCGAAGCGCGCATCCGCGAACTGCGCACCAGGCGCCGGGCGCGCCTGCGCGTGTTGGCCATCCGCAGCGCGATTGCCAGCGGCGTGGTGATCGTGCTGGCCTTGATCGGCGTGTACTGGTTGCTGCAGACCGTGGCCGGCCGCGACGTACTGCTCGCGCAGGTCGTGGCGCGGTTGCCTGCCAATGCGTCGTTCACGTGGAAGGAAGTCGACGGACCGCTGGCCGGACCGCTGACGCTGCGCGGCGTCGATTTCCGCTGGGGCACGATCCATTTCACCGCCGAACGCGTGCATCTGGATCCGGATCTGCGGCCGCTGCTCGGGCGCCGCCTGCGGCTGGATGCACTGGAAATCAGCAACGCCATGCTCGATGTGCCGGAGAGCGACGAGCCCTTCGAACTGCCGAGCTGGCCGGAGTCGCTGCCGCAGATCAAGATGCCGCTGAACATCCAGGCCGACACGCTGAAGATCGACGGCTTCGAAGTGCGGCAGTCCGGCACTGCGCTGATCACTATCGCGCACGCACAGGGCGGAATCGACATCGGCGACGGTGATCTGCACGCGCAGAAGCTGGCGATCGACAGTGATCGCGGCGACTTCCGCATTCACGGCGGCTATTCGCCGCGTGATGACTACCGGACCGACATCGTGATCACCGGCGTGTTCCCCGCGGAGCTGGGCAAGGCGCCGGCGCGTCTCGGCCTGATCGGGCGCGGTGATGTGTCACGCATGATCATCGCGGTGGCCGGCAACGCGCCGGCGCCGGTGCGCGCCATGCTGTCGCTGCGCGGCCGCGAGAATCCCGCATGGACCTTCACGGGCCGCAGCGAACTGCTGGATCTGAAGTCGCTCGCGGTCACCGAAGAAAGCCTGCCGCTGACTTTCAACCTGAAGGCCGATGGCGCGCGCGGGCGCGCGCTGCTGCGCGGCTCGATCACCCAATCCGGCACGGAAGTGATCATCGAGCCCTCACAGTTGGCGCTCGCCGACAAGGTACTCACCGTCGAACCGATGATCGTGCGCGCGTTCGAAGGCGTGACCACCCTGCGCGGCCGCGCCGATTTCACCGATCAGGAAAATCCGGTGTTCCGTTTCGCGGTGAACGCGCGTGGACTGCGCTGGGGCGACAACGTCGACACCGCCATCGGCGCGGACGCCGATCTCGGCGTGGCGGGCAAGTTGAAGGCGTGGGCTGCCGTCGGCACGGCGCGCTTCAGCCGCGCGGGCGAACGTGCGCAGGTCAAGTTCGATGCGGCCGGGGATGATCAGCGCGCCACCATCAAGCAGCTGCTGGCCGACATGCCGAGCGGAACGCTCGAGGCGAGCGGCGAGGCAGGCTGGTCGCCGGTATTCGACTGGAACGTGCGGGCATCGCTCGACGGCTTCGATCCCGGCTACTTCATCGCCGACTGGGACGGCCGCCTGTCCGGCGAGTTCAGCACGCAGGGCAAGGCGCGCGAACAGGGCGGCTTCGACGCCACGCTGGATCTGCCGCGTCTGGCCGGGCGGCTGCGTGGTCGTCCGATCACGGCGCGCGGCACGTTCGCGTTGCACGGCGACAGCGGCGAAGGCGATCTGTCGCTCAACCTGGGTGACAGCCGCGTGCGTGCGAAAGGTCGTGTCGGCGACACGCTGGCGATCGATGCCGACTTCTCGCCGCTGCATCCGGCCGATCTCATCCCCAATGGCAGCGGCACGCTCGAAGGCACGGTGAAGTTGACCGGTCCGCGCACTGCGCCGGACATCACCGCCGACCTCAGCGGCCGTGCATTGCGCTGGAACGACTGGAGCGCCGATACGGTGAGCGTGCGCGGTCGTTTGCCCTGGCGTGGCAACAACGGCGAACTGCAGGTGCGCGCGAACGCGCTCGATGTCGGCATGGTGCTCGACGAACTGCGCGTGGATGCACGCGGCGCGGTGGAGAACCTGCGGCTGGACGCCAACGCGCGCAACGACATGGGCGCAATCGCGCTGTCCGGCGCCGCGCAACAACGCAACGGACAATGGCAGGGTTCGCTGGACAGCCTGCGCATCGCACCGTCGAAGGGCGGACCGTGGCAGTTGCAGCAGGCCGCCCGCTTCGCCCAGCGCGGCGCGGCATGGACGCTCAGCGATGCCTGCCTGGCCACTGACGGCAGCGGTGCGCTGTGTGTGAAAGCGGACTGGCCGCGCGAAGGGCTCAGCCTGCACGCCGACGCGCTGCCGCTGACGCTGATCCATCCGTGGCTGCCGCAGAACAGCGGGCGTCCGTTGATCCTGCGCGGCAATCTTTCCCTCGACGCCCGCATCCGCCCGCGCGCACAGGCGTGGGAAGGCGAGATTCACCTCGCCTCGCTCGACGGCGGACTCAAGCTCGGCAACAACGCACGCGGCGAGATCATCACCTACGACAACTTCACCTTCGACACGACGTTCAATCCGCAACGCATCCAGGCGCGGCTGGGCACCGGCTTCAAGGGCAACGGTTACGTCGATGCCACCGTCGTGACCGGCTGGGACGCGTTCTCGCCGATGAAGGGCGATCTGTATTTCCACAACTCGCGCCTGTTCTGGCTGGAACTGTTCTCGCCGGATCTGGTGCGCCCGCGCGGGCAGCTGGCCGGTCATATCGGCGTGGCCGGCACCCGCGGACGTCCACTGCTCAGCGGCGAAGCGCAATTGCGCGAGTTCACCGGCGAACTGCCTTCGCTCGGCATCACCCTCAGCGAGGGCCAGGCGGATCTGGTGGCGCTGTCCGATGGCAGCGCGCGCATCGACGGCAGCTTCAAATCCGGCGAAGGCGTGCTGAACGTGGACGGCAGCCTCGGCTGGAACAACGACACCACGCCGCTGCGCTTCAACGTGCGCGGCAACAATGTGCTGGTGTCCGACACGCCGGAGTTGCGCGCCATCGCGTCGCCGGACATCCAGGTGGGTTTCGCCGACAACACCATCCAGGTGCGCGGCGAAGTCACCGTGCCTTCGGCGAGCATCGATGTGGAGAAGCTGGATAGCGGCGTGTCGGCATCGGAGGATGTGGTCGTGCTCGACCCGGCCGATCCCGAACGTGCGCCGAGTTCGCGCCTGGATCTGGATCTGGCCATCGCGCTCGGCGATGCAGTCGCACTGAAAGGCTACGGCCTGGAAGGCACGATCGCCGGACGCATGCAGGTGCGCTCGCGACCCGGACGCAGCATGGCCGCGACCGGCCGCCTGGATGTGGACGGCCGTTACGAAGCCTACGGACAGAAGCTGCAGATCACGCGTGGCGAACTGACCTGGAGCAACAACGAGATCGGCGACCCGCGCATCAACATCCGTGCGCAACGCGAAGTCGTCAGTGCGAATGTCACGGCCGGCATCGACGTGACCGGCCGCGCCAGCGCGCCGCGTGCGCGGGTGTGGTCGGATCCGGCCAGCTCCGAATCCGATGCGCTGTCGTACCTGGTGCTCGGACGACCGCTGGCGTCGGCCAGCACCGATGAAACCCAGCGCATCAACGCCGCATCCTCGGCGCTGTCAGCGGGCGCAGGACTGCTGGCTTCGCAGTTGGGCGCGAAGATCGGCCTGGACGATGCCGGCGTGCTGGAGTCGCGCACGCTCGGCGGCGCCGTGTTCGGCGTGGGCAAATACCTGTCGCCGCGTCTCTACGTCAGCTATGGCGTGTCGATGGTGGGCTCCGGCTCGGTGGTCACGCTGAAGTACCTGCTGCGCAAGGGCTTCGACGCGGAAATCGAATCCAGTACGACCGAGACGCGCGGTTCGATCAACTGGCGCAAGGAAAAATAGCCGCGGTAGCGCTCCGCGCACACGATTCGCGCAGGTTGCACAAGTCCCCGCAGCGCAATTGCCGGCGGCATCGGTGGCGGCTATCGTCGCAGGCTGTCCTTTTCAACAGGATTGCCGCCGATGACCGCTCGCACATCGTTCTCCGCGCTCGCCCTCGGCGTGGCGCTGGCCCTGCCCGCGCACGCGTATGAAGGCATGTGGATGCCTTCGCAGTTGCCGGAACTCGCCGGCCCCTTGCGGCAGGCCGGTTTCACGGGCGACCCGGAATCGCTGGCCGATCTGACGAAGCCGCCACTCAATGCCGTGGTGAAGGTCGGTGGCGCGACCGGCGCGTTCGTGTCGGGCGACGGGCTGGTGTTGACCAACCACCACGTCGCCAACGGCGTGATCCAGTACAACTCGAAACCGGAAAGCAACCTCATCGATGCGGGCTACACCGCTTCTGATCGCGCTGGCGAACTGCCCGCCAACCCAGACTTCCGCGTCCTGGTCACGGTGGGGTTCGACCGCGTCACCGATGAAATCCTGAAGAATGCGGCCGGCAAGCAGGGACGCGATTACTACGACGCCGTCGAACGCGCCCAGAAGCGCATCGTCAGCGAATGCGAACAGGAAGCCGGCATGCGCTGCAGCGTCGCGACGATGTACTACGGCGCCGACTTCTATCGCATCAGGCAGCTGGAACTGCGCGACATCCGGCTGGTGTATGCGCCGCCCCGCGCCATCGGCAACTACGGCGACGTGATCGACAACTTCATGTGGCCGCGCCATACCGGCGACTTCACGCTGCTGCGCGCCTATGTCGGCAAGGATGGCAGGCCCGCGGCGTACAGCCCGGACAACGTGCCCTACCGCGCACCGGCGCATCTGCAGATCGCGCTGGATGGTCCGAAGGAAGGCGACTTCGCGATGCTGGCCGGCTATCCGGGCATCACCTATCGCCATCGTTTCGCCAGCGAGTTCCGCGAACGCATCCAGTGGGGCCTGCCGGCGACGGTGGATGTGCTGGACGCACTGATCGCGATCGTCCAGCAGCGCGGCAAGGCCGACACGGCAGCCGGCGTGAAGTACGCCAGCCAGCTGGCCAGCCTGAAGAACAGCAGCAAGCGCTTCAGCGGTGAACTGGAAGGCCTGCGCCGCAGCGACGCCATCCGCGTGCGCGCCGAAGCGGAGCAGCGGATGTTCGCGTGGCTGGGCACGTCGGGCGGCGACGCCCACGACGTCCGCGCACGCATCGATCAGGCGCAGGCGCTGCTGGACCAGGCCAGCGCGAATCGCGAGCGCGATCTGCTGATCGGTCTGATCAGTACGCAGACGCAGTTGCTCAAAAGCGCCTTCACCCTGCAGCGGTTCGCGCTGGAGCGCGACAAGCCGAACGAGGAGCGCGAAAGCGGCTACCAGGATCGCGACATCGCCTTGATCGAAGGCCAGCTCAAACAGGTGCAGCGCCGTTACGACGCCGGCATGGAACGTGCGTTCCTTGCCGAAATGCTGGGTCGCTACCAGAAGCTGCCGGATGCGCAGCGCCTGCCGGAGTTCGACGCAGCGTTCGGGCGCGATGCCGCCAGTCTCGAAGCCGCGCTGGAGCGCGTCTACGGACAGACACGGCTCGGCGAAGAGGCAACGCGCGTGGGACTGCTGAAGGCGGATCCCGCCGCGATCCGGGGTTCGACCGATCCGCTGCTGGCACTCGCTCGTCAGCTGCAGCCCGCGCTCCTGCGCATCGAAGATGCACGCAAGCAACGCGAAGGCGAACTGCTGCGCCTGCGTCCGGCATACATGCAGGCACTGACCGGCTGGTACCGCAGCCAGGGCCGCTCGGTCTATCCGGACGCCAACAGCACGTTGCGCGTCAGCTACGGCAAGGTGGAAGCTCTGCATCCGCGCGATGCGGTGAGCTATTCACCGGTCACGACCGTCGCCGGCATCGTCGAGAAGAACACCGGCGCGGTTCCGTTCGATGCGCCAAAGCCGCTGCTCGCCGCAATCGCCCGGGGCGACTTCGGCAGCACCGCGGATCCGGCGCTGAAGACGCAGACGGTCAACTTCCTCACCAACCTCGACACCACCGGCGGCAACTCCGGCTCGCCCGTGCTCAACGCACGTGGACAACTGATCGGACTGAACTTCGACAGCAACTGGGAATCGGTGAGCGCCAGCTGGATGTTCGATCCCCGCTACAAACGCGCCGTGCACGTGGACATGCGCTACATGCGCTGGCTGATGTCCAAGGTCCAGCCCGCCCCGCACCTGCTGAAGGAGATGGGATTGCCTGCCGAGTGATGTTGGCGTTGGCATCGAAGACCCCCGCAATGTTGCTGCATTGCGGGGGTTTCAGCGTCGCGCGATTCCTCACGCCACCTGCGAACGCCGCACGCGGGTCAGGTGCACCAGCAACAGCGAGATGGCGGCTGGCGTCATGCCGGGAATGCGCTGGGCCTGGCCCACCGTTTGCGGTTGAACGCGCGCGAGCTTCTGCTGCACTTCGGCCGACAGGCCATGCACGGCGGCGAAATCGAAGCCGGCCGGAATCGGTGTGGATTCGTTGCGCTGCTGGCGTTCGATTTCCTCGCGCTGGCGATCCAGATAGCCGGCGTACTTGACTGAAATCTCGACCTGCTCGGCAACCTTGGCATCCGCTACTGCGGGGCCAATCGAAGCCACGCGCATGAGCTTCGCGTAGTCCAGTTCCGGCCGCTTGATCAGGTCCAGCACGTTCGTTTCGCGACTGACGCTGACCCCGAGCGCAGCTTCCACGTCGCGCCCGAGCGCGTTGTTCGGCGTCGCCCACAGGGCACGCAGGCGTTCGCTTTCGCGCGCGACCGCCTCGCGCTTTTCGGCGAAGCGGCTCCAGCGTGCATCGTCCACCAGTCCCAGCGTTCGGCCGGTTTCGGTCAGACGCATGTCGGCATTGTCTTCGCGCAGTTGCAGGCGATATTCCGCGCGGCTGGTGAACATGCGATACGGCTCGTTGGTGCCGTGCGTGATCAGATCGTCGATCAGCACGCCGATGTAGGCTTCGTCGCGACGCGGCGACCAGGCTTCCTTCTGCTGCACGTGACGCGCCGCGTTCAGGCCGGCAACGAGCCCCTGCGCGGCGGCCTCTTCATAACCGGTGGTGCCGTTGATCTGGCCCGCGAAGAACAGGCCGGATACGGCTTTGGTTTCCAGTGACGACTTCAGCCCGCGCGGATCGAAGAAGTCGTATTCGATCGCATAGCCGGCGCGGGTGATGTGCGCGTGCTCGAAGCCGCGGATGCTGCGCACCAGTTCCAGCTGCACGTCGAACGGAAGCGAGGTGGAAATGCCGTTCGGATAGATCTCCACGACGTCCAGGCCTTCGGGTTCGACGAAGATCTGGTGGCTCGCCTTCTCCGCGAAGCGCACGACCTTGTCTTCGATCGACGGACAATAGCGCGGGCCGATGCCTTCAATCTGGCCGGTGTACAGCGGCGAGCGATGCAGCGCATTGCGGATGATCTCGTGCGTGCGCTCGCTGGTATGGGTGATCCAGCAGGAGACCTGCTCCGGATGATCGGCGACGTCGCCGATGAACGACATCACCGGCATCGGTGTGTCGCCGGGCTGTTCCTCCATGACGCTGTAGTCCAGCGTGCGGCCGTCGATGCGCGGCGGCGTGCCGGTCTTCAGGCGATCCACGACGAAGCGCCCTTCGCGCAACTTGTGTGCAAGCGCGGCCGCGGGCGGGTCGCCAGCGCGGCCTGCCGCATATTGCGTCTCGCCGACGTGGATCTTGCCGGCCAGGAACGTGCCTGCAGTCAGCACCACCGCCTGTGCGTGGAAATGCAGGCCGGTCTGGGTGACTGCACCGCGCACGGCGTCCTGCTCGATGATCAGATCATCGACGGCCGCCTGGAACACGGTGAGGTTGGGCTGGCCTTCCACGGCCTGCCGAATGGCGCGGCGATACAGCGCGCGATCAGCCTGGCAACGCGTGGCCCGCACGGCCGGACCCTTCGATGCATTGAGCGTGCGCCACTGGATGCCGGCACGATCGGCCGCGCGTGCCATGACCCCGCCCAGCGCATCGATTTCCTTGACCAGATGGCCCTTTCCGATGCCACCAATGGCGGGGTTGCAGCTCATCGCGCCGACGGTTTCGATGTTGTGCGTCAACAGCAGGGTGCGCGCACCCGCGCGTGCAGCGGCGAGCGCCGCCTCGGTGCCGGCATGGCCGCCGCCGATGATGATGACGTCGTAGCGATGGAAGTCGTGGTTCATAGGATCTCCGGCGCGTGGCCGGCAGGCGGTAAGGGGCAGAAAGCCGGTGGACCGGAATTGGCACGCTTCCTGCGATATATCCCAGGCACCCGATGTGGCAAGCGACAGGGGCGTGGGCTGGGTTTGGAACAGGGGCCAGCCATGCGCACTTCGGGGATGCCGGGGCCGGTAGTCGGGGGACTACCGGCCTTTTTTCTGCGCGGAAGAATACCGCGACAGGCATGAAAAAGCCCGGCAGGACCGGGCTTTGAAAGAGGCGCCGACGCCCGGCAGGGACCGGAACAGGGGGGATCCAGAGAGCCCCACCGGACGTCGACATAGGAAGCTTCATTGCCTGTGACGTCAGAAAGCGACGCAACCGGTCAACTTCGTTTCCAGATTGCCGACGGCCGGTCAATCCTGCCTTCGGTGCCTCCTCAGGGCTCGATCACTTTGACCCGTCCGCCCGCACGCGGCTGGATGCGCGGTGCGCCCGCCGGCTGCGGCACGCTGCGCGGCATCGCACGCGGCGACGTCGAACCGCCCGGAGCGGGCGAGGTCATGCGTGGGGGTCGGCCGGACGTCGGGGGACGCGTGCCGGGTGAAGGCCGTGCGCCGGCTGGACGCGCGCCGGGCATCGGCTGGCCGGGCACCATCGGCTGCTGGCCGTGTTCCCGCCAGGCCCCCTGCGTGGGATCTCTCCACGGCGCGGGTCGATTGCCACCCGGGCCGCTGCCCGGAGGCGGGTGATGGCCCGGATTGTTGCCGTGGTTGTTGCCATGTCCGGGACGCGGCGGACGTGGAGCCGGCGGGTAGTACGGGTAATACGGACCGTAGTATCCGTAGTACGGATTGCGGCCGTAGTAATACGGGCTGCCGTAATAGCCACCGTAATAGGGAGACGTCGGATAACCGTATGCATCGTGATAGCGCACCTGCGTGCGGCCCTGGTAGTAGCCGCCGGGCGCGCTGGCACGCGTGTGGTCGTAGGTGACGCAGCCGCTTAAGCCCGCCGCGGCGATGATGCCGACCATCAAGAGCTTGAGCTTCATGGATTTTTTCCCCTGTTTGTCATGACCGGCAGCTTCCGGCCGCTGGATTGAATCCGTGCTTAATTGTCGGGTTCCGGTCGCGGCCACTTCATGCCGCATTGTGCCCGCGCCGAGGACTGACCCGACAGTCGATGCGTTAACCTTCGTCACATGGCTCACATCCTCCCTTCATTCGAGGACATCCTCGCCGCGGCCGCACGGATTGCGCCCCATGCACATGCCACACCTGTACTGACTTCGCGCGAGATCGATGCAGAAGCAGGCTGTTCGCTGTTCTTCAAGGCTGAACCCTTGCAACGTGGCGGCGCCTTCAAGTTCCGCGGCGCGTGCAATGCGGTGTGGTCACTGAGCGAGGAACAGGCCCGGCGCGGCGTCGTCACCCATTCCTCCGGCAATCACGGCGCAGCACTGGCCTTGGCGGCCCGGACCCGCGGCATTCCGTGCCATGTGGTGGTGCCGGACGGTGCGGTGGCGGCCAAGCTGGCGGCCATCGCGCGATACGGCGCAGTCCTGCATCGTTGCGAGGCCACGCAGGCGGCGCGCGAAACCGCCGCCGCGCGCATCGTGTCCGACACCGGTGCCAGCCTCATCCATCCCTTCACCCATCCGGCGGTGATTGCCGGGCAGGGCACCGCCGTGCTCGAACTCCACAACGCGTGCGGGCCTTTCGATGCTGTCGCCGCGCCGGTTGGCGGCGGCGGCCTGATCTCCGGCACGGCCATCGCGATGAAATCGGTGGCGCCGGATTGCCGCGTGTTCGGCGCCGAACCCGCGGGTGCGGATGACGCCGCGCGTTCGCTCGCGGCCGGACAGCGCCTGCCCGACTTCACGCCGCACACCATCTGCGACGGCTTGCGTACACCGGTGGGCGAACCCAATTTCGCCGCATTGCAGGCGTTCGATGTGCGCGTGCTCGTGGCCGATGACGCCGAAACCATCGCCGCGATGCGATGGCTGTGGCAGTGCCTGAAGCTCATCGTCGAGCCCTCGTCGGCGGTCGTGCTGGCGGCACTGCTCAAGCACCGCGAGCAGTTCGCCGGACAACGCGTCGGCGTGGTGTTGTCGGGCGGCAACGTGGACATCGATGCATTGCCGTGGAGTCGCGCGTGAGCAAGCGCATGCGGCGCCGGCGCACCGGGTTCACCGGCTGGCTGTTCCGCCTGTTCGGGATCGTGCTGGTGTGGCTGGTGGGCGTGGCCGGCTACATCGTCTGGGTCGGCGAACGCGATCAGGCCGCGCCCGCCGACGCCATCATCGTGCTCGGCGCGGCCGCGTACGACGCCAAGCCCTCGCCGGTATTCGAGGAACGCATCCGCCACGGAATCGATCTCTACCAGCGCGGGCTGGCCAGGACATTGATCTTCACCGGCGGCTATGGCGGCATCGGCGCGCGTTTTTCCGAAGCGCAGGTGGGGCGACGCTACGCGATCCGGCAAGGCGTTCCGGCGCGCGCCATCCTCATCGAATCGGTGTCGCGCAACACCCACGAAAACCTGCGCCAGGCCGCGGCGCTCATGCAGACGCATGATCTGCACAGTGCCATCATCGTCAGCGACCCGCTGCACATGGCGCGCGCGCTGCGCATCAGCGGCGACGTCGGCATTGCGGCGATCGGTTCGCCAACGCCCACCACGCGCTTCCGCAGCTTTGCCACACGCTGGCGCTTCCTGCTGGCCGAGGTGTACTTCTTCCATCGCGATCGGCTGCCGCGCTGACCGGGCGCGGGCGTATCATGGCGCCGTTGTGCCGACAGGGGTGAACACATGAAGATCGACGGCAATCGCAAGCAGGATCGCGCCACCGAGCTGGTGCTGACGTATTACGCCGCGTTCAATCGCGGGGACTGGGAGAGCATGCTTGCCCTGCTCGCCGATGACGTCGCGCACGATCTCAACGAAGGCCCGCGCGAAATCGGACGCGAGGCGTTTGCCGCATTCCTCGGCCGCATGAACGCAAGCTACCGCGAACAGCTGCGCAACATCATCGTGCTGGCGTCGCTGGATGGCGATCGCGCGGCGGCGGAATACGTCGTGCACGGCGAATACCTCAACACCGACGAAGGCCTGCCACCGGCCAACGGCCAGACCTATGAACTCCCGGGCGGCGCGTTCTTCGAGATCCGCGATGATCGCATCGCGCGCGTCACCAACTACTACAACCTGCAGGACTGGATCCGCCAGGTCGGCGGCTGAGCCTCTGCGCCGCGGTCATTCGCCGCGGCGGCGAATCGGAATGCGCGACACCGGAATGCTGGCGATTTCCTCGCCCTGCGAGCGGATTGGCGCGCCGGGTTCCGGCGCCCAGGCATGGGCGTAGATGACTTCCCAGGTACTCGGCAACTTGCCGTCGGCTTCGCGCAGCGGTTCGTAAGCGGCCGCCGCCGATGCAAAGCGCGCACGGCCCGTCAGCGTGTGGCGACGTGATTGCATCGCGTTCGTCGCACCCATCGCGCGCAGATCGCGCATGAGCGCCGGCAGATCCGGATACGTAAGCCGGAATTGATCGCGATCCAGCACCGGGTCGCGGAAGCCCGACATCATCAGCGCATCGCCGAATTGGGCAATCGGCGTGAAGCGGCTGACGTGCGGCCGGTCATCGGCCTGCGCAAACGCGTCGCGCAGTTCCTGCAGCGTTTCCGGGCCGAAGGTGGAACACAGCAACAAGCCGCCGGGCCTGAGCACGCGGCGGAAGCCCGCGAACACCGCCGGCAGATCATCCACCCATTGCAGGCACAGGTTGGAGAACAGCACGTCGACGCTGCCTTCTGCCAGCGGCAAGGCGCGCGCGTCCGCGCACACGCGTGAGAACGGCTTCCACCAGCCGGCGCGCTGCCGTGCCTGGCGCAGCATCGGAACCGACAGATCCAGCGCGATCACCTGCGCCTTCGGCCAACGCTTGCGCATCGTCGCGCTGGCGCGACCCGGTCCGGCGCCGACATCCACGATCACGCGTGGCGCCGTGTCACCCAGATAATCAAGCGATTCCAGCAGGCGCTGTTCCACCTCATGCTGCAGGACGGCAGTGGCGTCGTAGGTTCCTGCGGAGCGCGAGAACGCACGGCGTACGTGGCGGGTATCGAACTGGGACGTCATGGCGCCTATTGTCGCGGATTCGCTTGCGCGGGGCGCGTCAGTGCGTGCGCGGCAGATGCGCGACCGCAGCGGCGAAGTCCGCGAGTGACGCGGCCACGCTGTCGGCATGGCCAAGGAAGGGCGCGTGGCCGCCGCCGGGAATATCGAGGTGGCGACTCCACGGTGCCAATGCTGCGGCATCCGCCATTCCGGCCGCCGGAACCAGCCGATCGCGCCGGCCGGAAATCCACAGGCTCGGCACATCGAGCAGCGCCAGCTGCGCGCGCAGGTCGGTGTTCTCGAGCAATCGCAAGCCTTGTTGCAGCGCTTCGGGTGCAGGTTCGCCGCGCGCGTACAGGGTGTCCTTCAGCGTGCGCAGTTCGGCGCGCGCGTGCTCGGAGCCGATGGTGTCCAGCGCGAGAAAGCGTTCGAGCGTGCCGCGGTAGTCGTGCCGCAGTGCTTCACCGAACTGCGTGAACACCTCGACCTCGACCGCATGCGGCCAGTCCGGCCCGCGCACGAATCGCGGCGTGGCGGCGATCATCGCCAGCGCTTTCACCTGCGGGGATTTCCGTGCGGCAGTCAACGCGAACAATCCACCGAGCGACCAGCCACACCAGATGGCTTCCGGCGTTCGCGCGAGGATTGCCTCGGCGCAGGCGTCGAGTTCGAGCGGAGTGGGGGTGTCGCGACTGCGGCCATGACCGGGAAGATCGACCAGATGCAGCGTGTGGCTACCCGACAGGCGTTCGATCAACGGTGCGAACACGCCGCCGTGCAACGCCCATCCATGAATCAGCACCAGCGACGGGCCCTGGCCTACGGTTTCGATATGCATGCGCGCATTGTCGCTCATGCATATCGGTTTGCCCTCATGCAGCGCCGCGTATGCGCCGGATCGCTTCCCAGGATCGTGCCAGCACTTCAACCAGCGCATCGACCTGCTGCGGCGTATGCAGGGCCGACAGCGTGATGCGCAGGCGCGCCTTGCCTTCCGGAACCGTCGGCGGCCGGATGGCCGGCACCCAGAAGCCCGCACTCTCCAGCGCCGAAGCCAGTGCGAGCGCATTGGATTCCTCACCGCACAGCACGGGCTGGATGGGCGTTTCCGAAGCCATCAGTTCGAGGCCACGGCCCTGCGCGGCGGATCGGAAGCGCTCGACCAGTCCCTGCAGTTTTTCGCGCCGCCAATGATCCCGGCGCGCCTGCTTCACCGCGACGCGCGTGGCCGCCGCAATCGCTGCCGGCAAGGCCGTCGTGTAGAGATACGGGCGCGCGACTTCGGACAGATGCTGGATGAGTGCGTCGTCTCCGACGACCACCGCGCCGTAGCCGCCGAGCGCTTTTCCCAGCGTCACCAGTTGCAGCGGCACTTCATCCACGCCCAGCCGCGCTTCGGCGACGCTGCCGCGCCCTTCCGGCCCGCGCACGCCGACGCCATGGGCGTCGTCGACATACAGCAAGGCCTGCTGCATGCGCGCGACCAGGCTCAGCGCACGCAGCGGCGCGATATCGCCGTCCATGCTGAAAACGCCGTCGGTCGCCAGCATGGCCGCGCCATCCGGCGCCTGCTTGAGCTGGCGCACCGCACCTTCCGGATCCAGATGCGGGTAGCGCCGCAGTTTGCAGCCCGCCAGACGCGAGGCATCGATCAGGCTGGCGTGGTTGAGCCGATCCTGCACGCAGACATCACCGTCTTCTAGCAACGCCTGCTGCACGGCCAGGTTGGCCATGAAACCGCTCCCGAACAACAAGCCACGCGGATAGCCGAGCCATTCGGCGATATCGCGCTCCAACGCTTCATGGGTGGCGTGATGGCCGCTGATCAGGTGCGAAGCGCCGGAACCCGCGCCGTCACGGCCCGCCGCATCCTGCAGGGCGCTGACCACTTCGAACTGCTGCGACAGGCCCAGATAGTCATTGCCGGCGAACTCGGTCAGCCAGCGTCCGTTGACCTCCACCCTGACGCCATCGCGGCGCGTGACCGGCCGGCGCGTGCGCACGCGTCCCTGCGCCGCGCGCAGCTTGCGCTGGCCTTGGATGCGTTCGAGCAGATCGGGGCGCGGCATCGGGAACCTCGGCGGTGAATCGGTGCGGGACAAGCTTCATCGCGCCGGGTCGGAGACGCGCAATACCGCCGTCACGCCATGGCGCGACGCCGGATTCCGGTCAGGTTTTCCCCCTGCGCTGCGTTCGACTACGCCGCCCGTCCGCAACAACCGTCCGGTCCGGTGTGGTCCGGATGCAACGTAGCGCCGCCATGCACATCGTTTCCGTGATGTGAATCACTTTTTGCCGTGTCGAGCACCAGAGGCCGCAGACCCAGCCGCGCGAACAGCGTCTGATCGCGCTCGGTGTCGGGGTTGCCGGTGGTCAGCAGCTTTTCGCCGTGGAAGATGGAGTTCGCGCCGGCCAGGAAGCACAGCGCCTGCAGCTCGTCGTTCATCGTCTCGCGGCCGGCGGACAACCGGACCATCGATCGCGGCATGACCAGGCGCGCGACGGCGATGGTGCGAACGAATTCGAAGGCATCCAGTTCCGCCGTACCGTGCAGCGGCGTGCCTGCCACTTGCACCAACCGGTTGATTGGCACCGAATCCGGGTGCGCCGGCAGGTTCGCCAGCGCCTGCAGCAGGCCCGCGCGCTGTTCGCGCGACTCACCCATGCCGACGATGCCGCCGCAGCAGGTCTTCATCCCCGCATCGCGCACATGCGCCAGCGTGTCCAGGCGATCCTGGTACTCGCGGGTACGGATGACATCGCCGTAGAACTCCGGGGCGGTGTCCAGGTTGTGGTTGTAGTAGTCCAGCCCGGCATCCTTCAGCGCGTGGGCCTGCGGCTCGCTGAGCATGCCGAGCGTGGCGCAGGTCTCCAGCCCCAGCGCTTTCACCTCGCGGATCATCTCAGCCACCTTCGGGATGTCGCGATCCTTCGGCGAACGCCAGGCCGCGCCCATGCAGAAGCGCGAAGCCCCGGCGGCCTTGGCCTGCCGCGCTTTCTCCAGCACGGCTTCGGTGTCCATCAACTTCTGCGCATCGACGCCGGTGTCGTAGCGCTGCGCCTGCGGGCAGTAGGCGCAGTCTTCCGGGCAGCCGCCGGTCTTCACCGACAGCAGCGTGGAAACCTGCACTTCCGCAGGGTCGAAATGGCGACGATGCATCTCGGCGGCGCGGAACAGCAGCTCCGGCAAGGGCAGATCGAACAGGGCGAGCAGTTCATCGCGCCCCCAGTCATGGCGGAGGGGCGCGGGGGCAATGTGAGCGGACATCCAGGGACTCGCCGGAATAAAGTCGGAAAGTCTGGAAACCTGCCGACGGGCTGTCAACCACATGGATGTTCTATCAGTTGACGGCTGGCGTCGTCGGCTCCGTTTCGGAGTGTTGCCCGCCCGCTGCCTCGTCTGCCGGGAACGCGGCGCGAACGGCCGCGATTTATGCATCAAATGCACGCAAGCCCTTCCATTCAACACCAGCGCCTGCGCGTGCTGCGCACTGCCATTGGAGGAAATCGGCACATGTGGGGCATGTCTGCGCTCGCCGCCCCCTTTGGCCTTCGCCCACGCGGCCTTTCTGTATGGCTTTCCCGTGGATCGGCTCATTCCCCGCCTGAAGTTCCATCGCGACCTCGCGGCGGGCCGTTTGCTGGCGGACCTGATGATCGCCGCGAAGCCCGATGCCGGGAGGGATTTGCCGATGGCTTTTGTGCCCGTGCCGCTGCATCCGCGGCGCCTGCGTGAGCGCGGTTACGACCAGGCGCTGGAATTGGCGAGGCCGCTGGCGGCCCACTTTTCGCGGCCGCTCCTTACCGCTGCCCTCGTCCGCGTTCGCGAAACGACAGCCCAGTCGCAGCTCGACGCCGAACGCCGGCAGGCCAACCTGCGAAACGCGTTCGTGGTCAGCGGCCCGGTTCCCGAACACGTGATGCTGATTGACGATGTGATGACGACCGGCGCGACGCTGCATGCGGCCGCCCGCGCCTTGCACCGCGCAGGCGTGCGACGGGTGGATGCGTGGGTCTGCGCGCGCGTGCCGTGACGGCGGAGCCGAAGCCGGCTATCGCGGCAACGCGTAGTGCAGAGCGATTCCGGCGAAGATCACCGCGCCCACCCAGTTGTTGTGCAGGAAGGCGCGGAAACATGCGCCGCGTTCGCGATGGCGCGCGAGCACGAACTCGTAGGCGATCAACAGCAGCGCAATCCCCAGCGCGATGTCGTAGTAGATGCCCAGAGCCGCCTGCCGCCCCACCAGATACAACGCCAGCAGCATCAGTGCGTACAGCACGCCCTGGATGACGAGATCGAGATCGCCGAACAGGATCGCGGTCGATCTGGACCCGGCGCGCAGATCGTCCTCGCGATCGACCATCGCGTACCAGGTGTCGTATGCCGTGGACCACAGGATGTTCGCGCCGTAGAGAATCCACGCCATCGGCGGGATTTCGCCGCGGACCGCCGCGAACGCCATCGGAATGCCCCAGCCGAACGCCATGCCGAGATAGACCTGCGGCAGATACGTATAGCGCTTCAGATAGGGATAGCTGGCGGCGAGGAACAACCCGACGAAACTCAGCGCGATGGTCAACCCGTTGAGCGTCAGCACCAGCACGAACGCCACGATCATCAATGCGGCGAACAGCCACAGCGCTTCACGACCGCGCACCGCTCCGGTGGCCAGCGGCCGCCCGCGCGTGCGCTCGACCTGCGGATCCAGCCAGCGATCCGCATAGTCATTGATCACGCAGCCCGCCGAACGCGTCAGCCAGACGCCTGCCGTGAAGACGAACAGGATCCACCACGATGGCACGCCGTCGGCAGCCAGCCACAACGCCCACCAGGTCGGCCACAGCAACAGCAGCACACCGATCGGGCGATCGCCACGCATCAGCTTCCAGTAGTGGCCGAGACGATCGCGCCACCGGGGCGCGGCAGGCGCTTCAAAGCGTTCGTAGGACATCGGTTCGCGGACAGGAGGAACGGAAACGCATCCGTTGCAGACGGCGGACGCGGATGGCGGACGGAACGGATTCTACCGCCGCCGGACGATGCCCAGAGCGACACGGACGCCACGGCGACGCGCGTCATGCAACGGGACGGTTGGGGCGGCCCGACGCATCAGGTAAGCTATGCCGTCCGCGCGCCTGTAGCTCAGCCGGATAGAGTAGTGGCTTCCGAAGCCATTGGTCGGGGGTTCGAATCCCTCCGGGCGCGCCAATCAAATCAATGACTTCTCGCGCGGCGATTGGTCAAACCTGATCCATCCGGGTACATGTGCCCATTCCGTGCCCATTGTGGGCCCCGCTACTTTAGAAGCGAAGAAAGCTGATGAGTAGTAGCCTCCAAGCACTGACTGCGCACCACAGCCGACACGTCCCCCAGAGCGACTGAAGCTGGACTTGAAACGACATTACTCGTTGCTTGGGTCGCTGCACTCATAATGCTGGGGTCGGTGGTTCGAGTCCACCCATAGCCAGCAGAATTTCATTGAAATTCAAAGTGTTACAAAGAACCCGCCTCACGGCGGGTTTTTTGTTGGGCGAGATTTGGGGTTGCTGGAGAGTGCGTGCCGGCTTACTCGGCACTTCTGGGACCCAGCACCAAATCGGTCAACGGCCGCATTCTTTCTAACAGCCTTCGCGCCTTCTTGAGTTCAACCTCTGCGGCATCCCTCGCGTCGCTAGGGTCACAAAGGGCAAGCAGACTCTGCAAAGCAACGCACGACACGACCAAGGGATTGTTCATCGAGGCCCCGATCTCTTCGGGCGTCGCCTTGTTCGCCCCCACTCCATCGCCATGCGTGTATATGTCCACAATCACCTTGCCGCCATGGACCAAGCCGTTCATGTCTACTTTCGTCCCCTCTAGCACCTCAGAGGGAACGCCTCCGCCTCCCCAATGGTTCGAAGTTTCCGCAGTGATCCGCGCCAGGGTGATCGGCGCGAGCTTGCCGCGGGGGCCCTTACGCTTGGGCATGCGATCTTCGCTGACAAACGCTTTCGCCTCTTCAATTGTGGCTGGCCCTGCGAAGAAGCAACCACGCATGCACTGTTCAAACTGTGGCCGTTGCAGAAGATGAGCGGCCACCCAGGAGTGCAGCGGGTCGCACTTGCAGAGTCGCCCCATTGCTGCACCGAGATCCAGGGCAGAGGTAAGGAGCGCAATCCCGGCTTGCCGTTTTGCACCTCGAGCATCTGACTGAGCCAGCGACAGCCCTCCCGCAGCCTCTCTAAGGCGAATAAGTTGATTCGCCACCTCGGCAATCGTTACGTCTGTTCCGCCAAGCACTGCGTTGATGTCCAAGTCAACCTCTCTTTGCCGGAATCGCAGGATGCCTTAGAAGAGATCAGCTACCGCACAAAACACTGCCCCGCGTTCCGCAGCGTGGCGAACTTTTCTATCGAGGACTTCCGTCAACGGTATCCGCCGTTCGAGCATCGTCCAGAGATCTAAACCGTCCATGCAGATGATGCTTTTGGCGCGCCCGAACGCCAGAAGACCCTCTTCAGTGAATCCACTGTTGCTGATGAACAACCCGCGAGCCCAGGACGCCTTCTCTTGCACTTTCCCATGGAAGTTGCGCAAGTCAGCAGCCGGTGTTCGCGGCCCGTGCCACTTGGCCTCTAATAGATAAAACTCACCGTCAAACTTGAAGCTCCCATCTATCTGCTCACCTACCAGCCTGAAGGGACCGTTCGGCTGCAGCCCATATGCTCGGAACAATTCTGTAAGGAATGTCTCAAAGGCATATCCACGCGGCTGTGGCGCCAAGTCATGCAACGCAATAAGTGCTGACTTCAGTGCCTCTATGGGCACCGGCACTGATGCAGGAGATGGCACCCGATTCGTATCATCGCCAGCAGTTTTTCCTTCGAGCCTCGCGATTACCTCCAGCAACATTCCATCAGCATTCGGAAGATCGTCTTTCTGACGGGATAGTTGGTACATGCTAGCGCGATACTTCAGAAGTTCTCGAAGAGTGCGTGCGGCAGTCCCTTTATCCACGGTTTGCAGGAAAGTGCGCAGACGCTTCGCCTTGGATGTTCCGTTTTCAGCGAAGCGCGAATCGGTGAAGTCGATGTTTAGCTCATCCAAGAAGAATTCGGCGATCGTCCTGTCAGAGAAGTTCAAGACATAACCCGACTCCATGCCCAGAACACGATCAATAACGCGCATGTCTGATGCCTTGATGTTCGACATGAAACCCCCTGACCTAGACATCATCATGATGTCGGCTTGCGGCGATTGGCACCAGCGGCCTTATCACGTGATGTCTTGTTTAGGAGAGCAAAGTAGTCCGCTCTTTGGACTCAGCCAAATCCGCGCGGGACGCCCCCAACGCCCAAGTTTCACCTCAACTTTTTCAGGCCCCGGATTACTCCTTCGCCGTGAAACCCGCTGAAAAGCTATACCTACTGTTCCACACAACATTTAGTGTTGACCTTCCCCAAAACCCCCACTATCTTCGCCTCGTCGGTTCCGGGGATGGCTAGTCTCCGGATGAAAAGGGAAGCCGGTGACGCGCTCGCGCCACTCCGGCACTGCCCCGCAGCGGTAATTGGGAACGACCCCGCCACACAGCACTGAGGCCAGGCCTCGGGAAGCGGCGGGTTAGGAGGAAGGCCAAGCCTTCCGTGCCCATGAGTCCGAAGACCTGCCGACGGCCCCATTTCTATGCACGCGATGGGGTGCTCGACTGGCGTTTTGTCAGTCGCGGGGCTCCCTTTACTTTTCTCGTCCCCGCGACCAAACCCAGATCACCCACTGCTCGGGCAAGTGGGCGTGCGCATTGTGGATGGGACCGATGAATAACCAGGCCAATCGGAACAAACTTCAGATCTGGGGCGCCATGAGCACGCGGGGTGCAGACAAGGCGGGCCAACTTTTGGCAATCGCCGCACTCGTCCTCGCGTGCACATTCGGTGCCGCGGCGATCATCTACGCAGCGCGATCGTGGTGGACCTGAGGATCTCCGGGTGCCATCAGGTGGCTTAGGGTCATCCTCAAAGGCTGGGCCCCCTCCTGAACACAAGCCCGGTGAAAGCCTGCATCTTTGACAGGCTGGAATTCTGGGCATTAATGTTAATGAAGATCACGTTAAAGGCGCAATGGAATGTCCCAGACCAAGTCGTCTCGAGACCTGCTTCTCGAGCAGATCGCCAGCGAAGGCTACAACGTCGGTTACAGCGCGAGCCTGCATTTCGCGACTCTCGACATCGCCTCGAAAGTACCCACGATGGTGACCGTCACCTCGTTCGCCGTGGGGATCTTGGGCCTGGTCTATCCGCAGTTTGCCGAAAAGTTGCCTTCGGCGATCTTGTTGATCATCGGCATCTGCATGCTCTATGTGCGCGACTACGAATCCCGGCTGGGCGAGTACGAACAAACCGGTATCAAGCTCAACAACCTCTATAAACAACTGCATGACCTAGTTGTGGATGTGAAGAGCGTAGCCGCCCCATCGGTCACGCAACTGGATGCGTTTCGCCAGCGCCTGATAGAAGTTCGCACGGCAGCTTCTGGCTTGAACGTATCCCCGCAGATTTTCGGAGCGAGCTGGAAGGCTCATCACCGATTTTTCTGGGTAATAGACTCATCATGGGTGGGAGAACACCGCAATCGGAAGTTTTCGTGGCGCGATAAGGCGCCGTTGTCTGCATTCGTACTCCTAGGCCTTGTTGTCCTGGCTCTACTGGCTACCGGGCTTCACCTTGCCCGCAGCGGCATTTGCTAGGAGCGGCTGACTTGTATGAGCGCAACCGCCTTTAGCAGGTTCATATCGAACCTCGCCGTTTCAAATCGACAGGACATCTCTAACAGCTACGAGGGCATTACGGCGCGCCTCAACGCTGACTTCTGGGAGGTCGATTCAAATACTGCGCACAGCTTGCAGGCCGGCTCATTCGGTCGCCGGACCGCCATCCATGGGATCAGCGACCTCGACATGATCTTCGAGCTTCCGGCAGAGGACCTTGCACGTTATCAGGCGCGCGCCGGGAACGGCCCATCACAGTTGCTTGCAGAAGTAAGGCAGTCACTACTGACGAGGTACCCAAGGACTACCATCCGCGGAGACGGCCCCGTGTGGACCGGCCAGCCTTTCGTAGACATCCGGTTGCCATAATTCATGGCAATGACCGAGGTGTTTATGGGCAACAGCAAGCAGTACACGGATGAGTTCCGTGCCGAAGCGGTGAAGCAGGTGATCGA
>JAEZYE010000029.1 GCA_023419315.1 Pseudomonadota bacterium | reverse complement strand
GCCGAATATCATCGTGATGGCGTCAACTACGGCGTCACCTTCGATCAGACCGAAGGCCACACCAGTCCGTACGCGGGCCTGACCTTCGACTTCAACGAACACGTACTCGGCTACGTGAGCTACTCGGATATCTACCAGCCGCAGAGCCAGTCCGATGCGGAAGGCCGCTACCTGGATCCGACCAAGGGCGTGAACTACGAAGTCGGCGTCAAGGCCGACTGGCTCGACAAGCGCCTGTTGACCACGCTGGCGGTGTTCCATGCCAAGCAGGACGGCCTGGCGACGGGCGCGGGCTACAACCAGAACAACCAGTACTACTACGTCGGCGTGGATGTCGAATCCAAGGGCATCGAGTTCGAAGTCACCGGCAAGGTCAACGACAACCTCGATGTCGTGGTCGGCGCGACCGCCCTGCGCCTGGATGGCGCGAACGGCCGGGATACCTACAGCTGGGTGCCGCGCCGTACGGTGAACTTCATGCTCAACGCGCGTCTGCCGTCGTACACCGCGCTGTCCTTCGGCCTGGGTGGCCGCTGGCAGGGCGAAATCTTCAACCAGGAAAGCAGCGGCTTCACCGTCCGCCAGGACAGCTACGCCGTGATCAACGGTTATGTCGGCTGGGATTTCCAGCCCAATGCGACACTGCGCCTCAACGTCAACAACATCACCGACGAGAAGTACATCAATACGTTGCGCTACAGCGGTTATTACGGCGCGCCCAGCAACTACACGCTGAGCCTGAACTGGCGGTTCTGACCGCCACGACGGCCGCGTACCGACACCAGCCATCGCCATGTCACGCACGCTACCCACGCCCGCTTCCGCCCTGCATCCGCGCCTGCACGTTGCCGCGCGCGTGATGGCTGCGGTATTCGCCGGCTACGCCTTTGCCTGGGGCGTGGTCGCTTGCATCACCAGCCTGCTGTTTTCCGCAGGGCTGGAATTCCATGATGCCGAATTCCTCGGCGCGCTCTCGGGGTTGCTTGCCTACCTCGCGGTATTCCTGTGGGCCGTCGCCGCGCGCCGCATGGCCGTCGTGTGGCCGGTGCTGTTGGTGGGTGGCGCGCTGTTGGCTGCCGTGGCTTCGTACGTGCAGTCCACGCTGGTTTGAAGGAGGTCCCCATGTTCCAGAGCTTCCGTCAATCCATGGCATGGCTGCACACCTGGTTCGGCCTGGTGCTGGGCTTCGTGCTGATGGCGGCGTTCTTCTTCGGCGCCTTGTCGGTATTCGATCGCGAAATCGATCGCTGGGCGATTCCCGCCACGCGCATCGAACCGCAGCCGATGCCATCGTTCGAGCAGGTGCTGCGCCCGGCGTTCGAGCGGATGCAGCCGACGGCCGACGCCATCGACGCCATGCGTCCGCGCGTCAACGGCGACATGCCCGAGCGCTACGACACCGTGGTCAGCTGGAGCGCCTACACGACGCACCGCGATCCCGTGCTGGCTCTGTTCGCCGGTTACGAAGTACCCAACGCCAAGGACCCGGATGAAGCGATCTGGGCCGATGGCACGATCGATCCGCGCGACGGCACGTCGCTGCCCGATGATCAGTTGAAGATCGGAAGCGGCTTCTTCTATCCGTTGCACTACAGCCTGACGCTGGACTGGAAGAACCTCGGTTTCTGGATTGTCGGCTTCTCCGCATTGGTGATGCTCGCGGCGCTGGTCAGCGGCGTGGTGATGCACCGCAAGATCTTCCGCGAGTTCTTCACGTTCCGTCCCGACAAGGCGCGGCTGCGCAGTGTGCTGGATCTGCACAACCTCACCGGCGTGGTGGCGTTGCCGTTCCATTTCTTCTTCGCATTCACCGGGCTGGTGATCTTCGCGGGCACGTACTACTTCCCGGTCGGCCACACCCAGCTGCACGAACTGCATGATCTGCATGCGCAGGTGGAAGCGCAGGAAACCGGCCTGCCGAACAAGCGTTCCGGCGTGCCGGCCGGGCTGGCGTCGGTGGACACGATGGTCGCCGAGGCGCAGCGCCGCTGGGAAGCCAAGGACAAGGCGGGCGATGTGGGCTTTCTCGTGCTGCAGCACGTGGGCGACGCCAATGGCTACGTCAGTGTGTATCGCGCGGGTACGGATCGCATCGCGCTGGTCGGCGACGGCATCCACTTCAGGGCGTCGACCGGTGAACTGATTCGTGAAGATCCGCCGGCGACATCGGTCGGACGCGTCGCCGAATTCCTGACCGGTCTGCACCTGCAGCATTTCCGCCATTGGCTGCTGCGCTGGCTGTATGTGCTGGGCGGCCTCGCGGGCGCCGTCTGCATCGCGACCGGCTTCGTGTTCTTCGTCGAGAAGCGCAAGCGCCAGCATGCGCAACAGGGAAGCCAGGGCGCACGCATCGTCGATGCGCTCGCGGTGACCACCGTCACCGGCATGCTCCTGGCGACGCTGGGAATCCTCGTGGCGAACCGGTTGCTGCCGGCCGATCTGCCGGCGCGTGGTGATTGGGAACGCTATGCGTTCTGGGGCACGTGGGCCCTCGCGCTGCTGCATGCCGGCTTGCGCAGCGCCCCGGTGGCACGCGGCCTGCCGAATCCCGCATGGCGCGAGCAAACGCTGGCGATCGCGGTGTTTGCGGTGGCGGCCGTTCTGCTTAACTGGATCACCACGGGCGATCATCTGCTGCGCACGCTGTCGACCGGCTACTGGCCGGTGGCCGGCATCGATCTGGCCTTGTTGGCGAGCGCCGTGATCGCCTTTCTTGCTTCGCGTGCGCTGAAGCGTCGCGCCACGGCGGCGCGCGCGTCCCTCGCAAGCGTGGAGATCGCGCGTGTCTGATTCGCTTTCCGCGCTGCTGTTGTCGGCTGCATTGCTGTGTTCCTTCGCAGGCATGGGCTGGCTTGCCCTGTCGATGCAGGTGCACGCACGGCAGGCCTGGGGCGGCGTTCCGACATCCTCCATTTCGCACGTCCTGCGCGGCATGGGAGTCGCGGGACTGATCGCTGCGTTGCTGCTGTGCCTCAGCGTGGACCACGCGTCGATGGCGTCGCTGGTCTGGGTCATGTCGCTGGCAGGCGCTGCGCTGTTCAATGCATTCCTGCTGTCATGGCGCCCGCATTACCTGCGCGTGCTCGCGCCCTGGGTGCGTACGTCACGCAGCGCGGATGGCACCCACGCGCGCAAGCGACCGCATTCTTCCGATCGCCGCTGAACGCGGGCGCCCGCCGAGGCGGGTGCGTCGCCGCGGCCGGGCGATGCTAATGTGCGGACCTCCTCGTCCCGGCATTTCCAGGTCCTCATGAGAATCCTGCTCGTGTTGCTGCTGGCGGCGTTGCCGATGCGGGCGATGGCGGCGGGACCGCAGACATTCGTCCTGCCGGGACCCCTGGGTGCGGAGACGATCGATCGCATGATTCCGGAGCTTGCGGAGCAGGTGATCGCCGGTCATCACGATGGGGATCGCCAGCGCCATCTCGGCACGTTGTTCCGCCTGCAGATGGCGGCCGGAAAGAATGCCGAGGCAACCGCGAGCATCCGGTCACTGCGCGCGCTGCGCGACGATCCACCCTCCCAACCGCCGCTGTATCTGCAGTACGAAATCCATGCTGCCGCGCGTGCGCAATCGCCGCGCGGTCGCGCGTATGCGGAACATTGGAATGCCGCCTTCGCAGCGCATTTCGGCCGTCTCGACAGCCGCGTCGCGCTGCAGGCGGAATATTCCTTTGGTGGTGACCTCCCGCGCATGCAGGCGGATCTGGACAAGGTGGTCGCCGCGCTGTCAGGGCGCAGCGAGTTGACGCTGGAGGAAGCGGTCGAACTGATCCGCGTGTGGCAGGTGCATTCGGCATACGCGGCGTTCCAGCCGTTGTTCGTGCCTGCGCTGCGCCGGGATGACGCGCGCCGCTATCGCGTGGACCGCGATGCCATCGTGCGCACCCCGGATGACGCTGGGCTGGCCACCCTGGTCGTGCGGCCGGCCGTCGAAACCCCGTTGCCCGCGCTGCTGACGTATACCATTTACGCGAATGACGACTGGGCCTGGGCCGATGCGAAGAAGGCCGCGGCCTACGGCTATGCGGGCGTGGTCGCCTATTCGCGCGGCAAGGGACGCAGCACGGACGCCATCGTGCCGTTCGAACACGATGGCGAAGATGCGGCGGCGGTCGTCGACTGGATCGCCACGCAACCATGGAACGACGGCCGCGTCGGCATGTACGGCGGCAGCTACAGCGGTTACACGCAATGGGCGGCATTGAAGCATCGTCCGAAGGCGTTGAAGGCGATCGCGACTTCGGCGACCGCTGCGCCCGGTATCGATGTTCCGATGGAAGGCGGTGTCTTCCTCAACTTCATGTATCCGTGGCCGTTCTATGTGGCCGGCAATCGTTCACTGGACGATGCGACCTACCAGGACAGCGCGCGCTGGGCGGCGCTTGATCGCAACGCCTACGCGAGCGGGCGCGCCTATCGTGAACTGCCCGCCATCGACGGTCAGCCGAACCCCGTGTTCTCGCGATGGTTGCAGCATCCGGCGTACGACGAATACTGGCAGCGCATGATTCCGCAAGGCGAGGCGTTCGCGGCCATCGATGTCCCCGTGCTGGTCACCACCGGCTATTTCGACGGTGCGCAAGTCGGTGCATTGCACTACTTCCGCGAACATCTCCGTCACCGGCCCAACGCGGATCACACGCTGCTGATTGGCCCGTTCGAACATTTTTCCATGCAGACCGGTGTGCCTCCGGTGGTGCAGGGCTACACGACCGATCCGGTCGCGCGCGTGGACCTGCAGGCGTTGCGTCTCGACTGGTTCGATCACGTGTTCAAGGGGTTGCCAAAACCTGCATTGCTCGCTGAACGCGTCAACTGGCAAGTGATGGGTGCGAACACATGGCGGCATGCACGCTCACTCGACGACATGGCACCGCAACGCATGCGCGCATGCCTATCGCCAGACATGGCGGATGGGATGTACCGCCTGTCCGACCGCGCCCAACCCGATGCAGGGATCACGCAGACCATCGATTTCACCGATCGCACGGATGTCGAACGCGCGCCTTCGAACAGCGTGGTGCATGCAACGCTCGATCCGCACGCCGGGCTGGTCTTCGCCACCGCGCCGTTCGAGCAGGACACGGAGATTGCGGGTGGCTTCAGCGGCACGCTCGACTTCACGATAAACAAGCGCGATGCCGATATCGCGTTGGCGGTGTACGAGCTCAATCCGGCCGGCGAATATCTGGACCTCGGGTGGTGGTTGCAGCGGGCGAGTTACAACGCGGA
>JAEZYE010000008.1 GCA_023419315.1 Pseudomonadota bacterium | reverse complement strand
GTGAAGAGCAGCCTTTCGTCGATCAATTCGGAGATCAAGCGCCTGGCTGGCGCAGCGGCGGCCGGCGACTTCACCCAGCGCGGCGACACCGGCAAGTTCCAGCACGATTTCCGCGACATGGTGGCCGGCCTCAACGGCCTGATGGAAACCACCGACGGCAACCTCGCCGAAGTGTCGACGCTGCTGCAGGCCATCGCCCGCGGCGACCTGACCGCGCGCATGGAAGGCGACTTCCACGGCGTGTTCGCGCGCATGCGTGACGACGCCAACGCGACCGTCGCGCAGCTGACCGACATCGTCTCACGCATCCAGGACGCTTCCACCGCCATCAACACCGCGGCCGGCGAAATCGCCTCGGGCAATGCCGACCTGTCGCGCCGCACCGAACAGCAGGCGGCGAACCTGGAAGAAACCGCGGCGTCGATGGAAGAACTGACCTCGACGGTCAAGCAGAACGCCGACTCCGCACGCCAGGCCAACCAGCTCGCCATCGGCGCGGCCTCGGTCGCTTCGCAGGGCGGTGATGTCGTCAGCCAGGTCGTGACGACGATGGAAGCCATCGAAGGTTCTTCGCGCCGCATCGCCGAGATCATCTCGGTCATCGACGGCATCGCCTTCCAGACCAACATCCTCGCGTTGAACGCCGCGGTGGAAGCCGCGCGCGCCGGTGAGCAAGGCCGCGGTTTCGCGGTCGTGGCTTCAGAAGTGCGCACGCTGGCGCAGCGCTCGGCGAACGCGGCCAAGGAAATCAAGCAGCTCATCGACGACTCGGTGGACAAGGTCGCCGAAGGTTCGGTGCAGGTGCACAAGGCCGGCGCCACGATGAATGACATCGTCAGTTCCGTGCAGCGCGTGACCGACATCATGGCCGAGATTTCCGCCGCCTCGCAGGAACAGTCGGCCGGCATCGAGCAGGTCAACCAGACCGTGACGCAGATGGACGAAGCCACGCAGCAGAACGCCGCGCTGGTGGAAGAAGCCTCCGCCGCCGCGCGCAGCATGGCCGAACAGGCGACCACGCTGACCGAAGCGGTGGAAGTGTTCCGCCTCGCCGATCAGGTGCAGGTGCGTCGTGCGCCGGCCGCCCCTGCACGTCCGCAGCGGGCGGTCGCTGCGCCCGTCATCGCCAGCGCGCGCAAGCCCGCACCGCGCCGCACGGCCGAACCCGCATTCGCCGCCGACGGCGAATGGCAGGAGTTCTGATCGGACCGCTCCCTCCCCCTTGTTTTCCCTGACGTCCGGATGACGCCATGCCGCAACAGACCGCCCAGAAGATTGACCGCTCGAGTCCGGAAACGGACTCAAGCGTGTCCACAGGCGGCCGATACTCGATTACGTCTGATCGCGTTCGGCGGCGCATGAGCCCAATCTCCACCGCTTCCCGCTTCACCCGCCCGCTCGCCGGGACCGCAGGAGTTTCCCCATGCCCCGTCTGGCCATGAACACGTTGCTGCAGGCGTCGGCATCGGCGGATCAGGCGTACGACCTGCTGTTCCAGACGCTGGAGCAGTCGGTCGACGCCGTGCTGCTGATCGACGATCGCAACACCATCGTCCTGTTCAACCACGCCGCCGAGGATCTGTGGGGCGTGCGCCGCAGCGAGGCGCTGGGCCAGGATCTGTCGCGCTTCCTGCCCTGCCCCGTCGGCCTGGATCGTCCGGCCGGCCACGCCTGCGCCACGCACTGGCTGGGCTCGCACCGCGATGTCGTGCTCGAACGCCACGACGGCGCGCGCATGACGGCTTCGCTGTCGATGTCGCAGGTGCAGGTCCAGCAGCGCTGCTTCTACACACTGTTCCTGCGCGACTTCACCGACGCCCGCGTGCAGCAGGAACGCATGCGCCAGTTGTCGCTGGTGGTGGACAAGAGCGACAACGCCATCTTCGTCAGCGCGCCGAACCGTCACGTGCTGTACGTCAATGGCGGTTTCACCCGCATGCTCGGCTACGACCTGGAAGATCTGCGCGGGCGCCTGCCCAGCGAGGTGCTCTCCGGCCCGCACACGGACCCGCAGCTGGGCGAGAACATCGCTCGCGCGGTGCAGCGCACCGAAGGCCTGCAGACCGAAGTGCTGCTGTACACGAAGGCCGGCCGCCCGATCTGGGTCTCGGCCGCGGTCAATCCGGTGCTTGACGACGACGGCCGCACGCTCGGCCTCGTCAGCGTGCTGACCGACATCACCCAGACCAAGACGCACCAGGTGCTGCACCACAAGGTGCTGGACGCCATGGTGCGGGAAGCGCCGATGGTCGATGTCATGACCATGCTCTGCCGCGAAGTCGAGCGCGTCGCGCCGGAAGTCGTGGCGTCGATCCTCGCGGTCGATACCGAAGGCCGCCTGCATCCGCTGGCCGCGCCGAGCCTGCCGGCCAACGTGCTGCAGATGCTGGATGGCCTGGCGATCGGCCCGCGCACGGGTTCCTGCGGTGCTGCGGCGTGGCGCGGCCGACCGGTGCACGTCACCGATATCGAATCCGATCCGCTGATGGCGCCGTACCGCGAGCCCTTGCTTGAACACGGCCTGCGCGCGTGCCTGTCGAGCCCGATCAAGTCCAGCGGCGGCCGCGTGATCGGCACGCTGTCCTTCTACTACCGCGATGCGCGCGAAGCCGACGATCTGCATCTGCGCATGATCGACACCTGCCTGCATCTGTGCGCGCTGGCGATGGAACGCGAGCAGACCAACGAGCGCGTGCACCAGCTTGCGTTCTACGACACGCTGACCGGCCTGCCCAACCGCATCATGTTCATCGCCAAGGCCGAACAGGTGCTGGCGAGCGCCGCGCAGCTCGGCAGTCCGGCGGCGCTTCTGTTCATCGATCTGGATCGCTTCAAGCGGGTCAACGAAGCACAGGGCCATGCCGCCGGCGATGGCCTGCTGCGCGACATCGCCGCGCGCCTGGTGGAAGAACTGCCGGGCGTGAACCTGATCGGCCGCCAGGCCGGCGACGAGTTCGTCGCGGTGCTGCCGCAATGCACGACCGAGCAGGCCGCCAGCGTGGCCGAACGCCTGCTCGGCGTGATCTCGCGCCCGACCATCGCCGGCGCGATGACGCTGCATCCCAGCGCCAGCATCGGCGTGGCCATGTATCCCGATGACGGCCGCGACATCGACCTGCTGCTGCGCCACGCCGACATGGCGATGTATCGCGCCAAGTCCGATGGCGGTGGCAGCGTCTGCTTCTTCAGTGGCGACATGAATCGCGTCGCGCAGGAACGCGTTTCGCTGGAAACGGCGATGCGTGATGCGCTGATCAACGACCAGTTCAACCTGCACTATCAACCGCAGGTCAGCGGCGGCAACGACCGCGCGCTGTACGGCGTGGAAGCACTGCTGCGCTGGGAACATCCGGAACTGGGCACGATCCCGCCCTCGCATTTTGTGCCGGTGGCCGAGGAATGCGGGCTGATGGGCGACCTCAGCCTGTGGGTGCTCGAACATGCCTGCGCGCAGATGGCCGACTGGCGTGCGCGCGGCGTTCCGGTGCCGCGCGTGGCGGTGAACGTCTCGGCGATCAACTTCCGCGACCCGGATCTGTCCCTGCAGATCGCCAGTTGCCTGGATGTGCATGGATTGAATCCGGACGATCTGATCCTGGAGATCACCGAGAGCGTCATGCTCGATCCCAATCCGGACGTGCTGGAGAACATCGAGGCGATCTACGTGATGGGCGTGCGCCTGTCGCTGGACGACTTCGGCACCGGCTATTCGTCGCTGAGCCATCTGCACCGCCTGCCGATCTACGAACTCAAGCTGGATCAGAGCTTCGTGCGCGACATCGACAGCAGCGCCATCGCGCGCACGTTGACCACATCGGTGCTGCGCATCGGTGAAAGCCTGAGCATGAAGGTGGTCGCCGAAGGCGTGGAAACCGGCGAACAGCACGCATTCCTGGCCGAACAGGGCTTCCCGGTGCTGCAGGGCTACCTGTTCTCGGCCCCGCTGCCGGCGAACGCGCTGGAGCACTGGCTGACCAACAACGACTACGTGGAGATGCCGGCGGCCGAACTGGCCGACGCCAGCGGATCATGAACGAGCGTCGCGGTTCGCCGCCCCTGTCACGCGTCTCCAAGCACTATCCGTTGGCGCCGCACCTGATCTTCCCGCGACGGTTGTACCTGCTGCGTGCCCTGGCCTGCGCATTCGCGTTGCTGGCGATGCTTCCCGTACTGCACGAAGTGCGCGCACCGGCATGGGAGTGGGCGCTGACGCTGATGTTCGGGCTGAGCTGGCCGCACATCGCGTGGTGGCGCTACCTGCACAGCCGCGATCCGAATCGCACCGAAGCCACCACCTTGCTGGTCGAATGCGGCGTGGTCGGCGCGTCGCTGCCAATGCTGCATTTCAGCCTGCCGGCCTGCCTCACCCTGCTGGCGGTGACCAACCTGTGCGCCATGATCGGCGGCGGCTTGCGACTGCTCACGCGCGCCTGGCTGGCGCAACTGGGCGGGTTGGTCATCGGCCTGCTGGTATTCGGCATCCACTGGAAAACGCGGCCGGAAGTGCCGGCGCTGCTGGCCACCCTGCCGATGGCGCTGCTGTTGCCGCTGGGCATCCTGCACACCAGCCACGACGTCATCGAGAACCTGCGCAAGCGCCGCGCCGAGCTGGAACGCCGCGGCTGGCACGACGGCCTGTCCGGGCTGTTCAACCGCGGACGCTGGGAAGAAACCGTGCGTACCGAGTTCGCGCGCTGCCGCCGTACCCGGCAACCAGCGACGCTGGTGCTGGTGGATCTGGACCACTTCAAGCAGATCAACGATCTCTACGGCCATGCCGAAGGCGATTCCGCGATCCGCCGCTTCGCCGATCTGCTGCGCACCGATCTGCGCGACATCGACGTGCCCGGCCGCTACGGCGGCGAGGAGTTCGGCATCCTGCTGCCGCACACGCCCTCGACCGAAGCGCTTGAAGTCGTGCGCCGCCTGCAGCAGCGCCTGCACGAGTCGCCGCTGTCGCGCCATCGCGTGATCACCGCCAGTTTCGGCCTGGCGCAGTTGTCGGACGACATTGAAACGCCCGACGCGTGGATCCGCCATGCCGATCTGATGCTCTACCGCGCCAAGTACGACGGACGTGATCGCATTGCCGAGCGCGGCGCGGGTGCGCCGGCCACGCCGCGCCGCGCCGGACCGCTGCGGCCGGTGCTGTCGCCGCGTCATCCAGACATCCTGTCGCAGTTGCTGCAGGGCATCGACGTGGCCGACACGCCGGTGGCGATGTTCGACCCCGATGATCGGCTGGTGATGGCCAATGAAGCCTACGTGCGCCTGCACGCGATTCCGCCGGGCGTGGATCACTTCGCCGACATCATCCGCCACGTGCATGCGCAGGGTTACGGACCGACGCTGGGCGTAGACGATGTCGAACAATGGCTGCGCGACATCCAGGCGCAGCGCCGCAGCGAAGCCAAGCGCATCTTCCCCGTCGTCACCCACGACGGCCAGCGCCTGCGCGGCGTCGAGACCTGCTTCAACAATGGCTGGGTGCTGACCACGATGCTCTCGCCCGAAACCGCGGCCTGATCGCAACGCGGCATCGCCCCCCGCCCGGGCGCCGCGCGGCGCTTCGGAAAAATGTGACCGGCTGCGCGATCACGATGGCCCGCCGCGCTCCGTGCTCAAGATCCCCCCGCTCCCGCCGATGTCCTGCCTTGGAAGCGCCTCAGAGCGTCCTTTTTTCAATTCTTACGGAGCCCATCATCATGAAGATCGCGTCCCTGCTGACCCTGTCTGCCGTTACCGTCGCCGCTGCGCTGCTCGTGCCGGCCGATCGCGCAGTCGGTCAGTCCCAGATCACCGACGCCATCCCGGCCGACAAGGCCGTGCGCTTCGCCGGACGCGCCGGCGTGGTCTGCGGAAAAGTGGGCAAGGCGCGCTTCGCGGAAAACTCCGAAGGCACCCCGACGTTCCTGTACATGGGCGGCGATTTCCCGCGCCACACCTTCACCGCGCGCATCCCGGGCGAAGACCGCGGCAAGTTCAAGCCGGCCCCGGAAACGCTGGAAGGCAAGGATGTGTGCGTGATCGGCGATATCCAGCGCGACAGCTCGCGCGCGGAAATCGTGGTCACCTCGCCGAGCAATCTCAAGCTGGCGTCGATGCGCTGATGCAGCGGGCCGGTGCAGTGCGGCTGCGCCGGTCTTCGTTCCTCCGAACAACGGACGTCTGCGACGCCCGGCTCAAAGGAATCTTTTCATGCAGTGGATCCAGAACCTCCGCCTGACCCAGAAGATGATGCTCGCCTTCGGCATCGTGCTCGTGCTGATGCTCGTGCAGGGCATTTCGTCCTTCGCCGGGCTGAACTCGCTCAACGGCGTCACCCGCCAGACCGTGGACAACACGCTGCCCACCGTTCGCCTGGCCGGCGAGCTGCGCGGCCTGCTCGGCGAGTACCGCTCGGCGCTGTTCACCACCATGGTGCGCGCCAGCGACGCGGTGAAGGACGATGCGCGCAACCGCGCCGCCCGGATCAACGCCGACATCGAGAAAGACATCGCCGCCTACAAGCCGATGATCTCCACCGAGCAGGAACGCAAGGCGTACGAAGCCTTCGTCAAGGACTGGAACGCCGCGTACAAGTCCTACCAGGACGTCAATGAAATGCTGGAACTCGATCTGCACGACGATGCGATCGACACCTTCATCGGCGGCGCCTACCAGGCGCATGCCAAGGCGACGGCATCGCTGTCCACCCTGTTGGCGGAAGTGAACCGCCAATCGACGGAAGCCGGACAGGCCGCCTCCACTACCTTCAAGACCTCCAGCAGCGTGACGCTGATCATGCTGCTGGCCGGCATTGTCGGCGGCCTCGCGCTGGCCTGGTTCTTTGCCCGCGCGATTGCTCGCGCCGTTGGCGAAGCGGTACGCGTGGCCAGCGACGTGTCCAACGGCAAGCTGGACGGCCGCATCGACACCTCGCGCAAGGACGAAGTCGGCGAACTGCTCGGCGCGATGCAGCGCATGCAGAACCAGTTGAAGGCCGTGCTGGCCGCGCAGTCGGAAATGGCCGCGCGCCACCACGAAGGCCAGATCAGCTACCGCATGGACGACAGCCAGTTCCCGGGCGATTACGGCCGCATGGTGCGCGAAGCCAACGAACTGGTGGCCCAGCACATCGCGGTGAAGATGAAGCTGGTGGAGATCACCCAGCGCTACGCCGTGGGCGACCTGTCCGTGGACATGGATCGCCTGCCCGGCGAGAAGGCCGTGCTGACCGAGGCCATGGACGCGACCAAGGCCAGCCTCTCGGCGATCAACAACGAAATCAAGCGTCTCGCCAACGCCGCGGCCGTGGGCGACTTCAGCCACCGCGGCGACGTCGAGCGCTACCAGTACGACTTCCGCGAAATGGTAGCCGGCCTCAACGGCCTGATGGAGACCACCGACGGCAATCTGTCGGAAGTGTCGGCGCTGCTGCAGGCCATCGCCCGCGGCGACCTGACCGCGCGCATGGAAGGCGACTTCCACGGCGTGTTCGCCCGCATGCGTGACGACGCCAACGCCACCGTCGCGCAGCTGACCGACATCGTCTCGCGCATCCAGGACGCCTCCACCGCCATCAACACCGCGGCCGGCGAAATCGCCTCGGGCAACGCCGACCTGTCGCGCCGCACCGAACAACAGGCGGCGAACCTGGAAGAAACCGCGGCGTCAATGGAAGAACTGACCTCGACCGTTCGCCAGAACGCCGACTCCGCGCGCCAGGCCAACCAGCTCGCCATCGGCGCGGCCTCGGTGGCTTCGCAGGGCGGACAGGTCGTGGGCGAAGTCGTCACCACCATGCGCGACATCGAAGCCTCGTCGCGTCGCATCGCCGAGATCATCTCGGTCATCGATGGCATTTCGTTCCAGACCAACATCCTTGCTTTGAACGCCGCGGTGGAAGCCGCGCGCGCAGGTGAGCAAGGCCGCGGCTTCGCCGTGGTCGCGTCGGAAGTCCGCACGCTGGCGCAGCGTTCGGCCAGCGCCGCGAAGGAAATCAAGGGCCTCATCGACGATTCGGTGGGCCGCGTGGCCGATGGCTCGAAGCTGGTGAACCAGGCCGGTACGACGATGAACGACATCGTCGCCTCGGTGCAGCGCGTGACCGACATCATGGCCGAGATTTCCGCGGCCTCGCAGGAACAGTCGACCGGCATCGAACAGGTCAACCAGACCATCACCCAGATGGACGAGACCACGCAGCAGAACGCCGCACTGGTCGAGGAAGCTTCGGCCGCGGCGCGCAGCATGGAAGAGCAGGCGCAGGTGCTGGACGAAGCCGTGTCGGTTTTCCGACTGGAACAGTCCATGCAGGTGAAGCCGGCAAAGCCGGCCGCGCGTCCGCAGGCGGCCCCGGCCGTGGCGTCCGCCAAGCCGGTACTGCGCAATACGCCGGCCGCGATCGTCGAGGCTGCGCTGGCGTCGGAAGGAGACGACTGGCAGGAGTTCTGACCTGCGGTCGGCATGCGTGGCAGCGAGCGCTCCGGCGTCCGCTGCCGGGATCAACGTTCTACCGAATGAGTAACCGATGTCCGTCCTGTCACGCCCACGCGATGCCCAGCCCTCCAAGGATTCCGACGCCGAACCGCGCGCGCATGGCCGCGAATTCGAATTCGGCGACCGCGACTTCCGCCGCGTCTGCGATCTGATTCGCGAGCGAGTCGGCATCGCGCTGGCCGACGGCAAGCGCGACATGGTGTACGGCCGCCTGTCGCGTCGCCTGCGCACGCTGGGGCTGCGCAGCTTCAAGGACTACCTCGACCAGCTGGAACGTGACGGTGGCGATGAATGGCAGGCGTTCACCAACGCACTGACCACCAACCTCACCGCCTTCTTCCGCGAGCCGCATCATTTCGACCGGCTGCGGCAGGAACTGGAGCAGCGCCTGGACGAGCCGCAGATCAAGCTGTGGTCGTGCGCGGCTTCGACCGGCGAAGAACCGTATTCGATGGCGATCACCGCCTGCGAGGCGTTCGGCACGCTGACGCCGCCGGTGCGCATCCTCGCCACCGACGTGGACACGCAGGTGCTGGCCACGGCCGGACGCGGCATCTATTCCCTCGACCGCATCAACGGCCTGGATGACGCGCTGCGCCGGCGCTATTTCCAGCGCGGCACCGGCCAGCACGAGGGGTTCTGCCGGGTCAATCCGGCGCTGCGGCAGCTGATCGAATTCCGCCCGCTCAACCTGCTCGCGCCGCGCTACGACGTGACCGGCCCGTTCACCGCGCTGTTCTGCCGCAACGTGATGATCTACTTCGACAAGCCCACCCAGCGCGGCATCCTGTCGCGCCTCGTGCCGCACCTGGCCGACGACGGCATGCTCTACACCGGGCATTCGGAAAACTACCTGCACGCCGCGGACGTCATCCAGCCTTGCGGCCGCACGCTGTACCGCCGCACGCGGAGCGCGGCATGAGTGCCGCTGCCATCGCATTCGCCGAGGGCAGCGTACTGCGCTATCACGACACCCGTTTCAACACCCCGGCCGCCAAGCTGCTGCCGACGCAATACCTGGTGGTCGATGACGACACCGCGCTGGTCACGTTGCTGGGCTCGTGCGTGGCGGCGTGCATCCGCGATCCGCTGCTGAAGATCGGCGGCATGAACCATTTCCTGTTGCCGGACGGCAATACCGGCGACGGCGCGCCGGCGCGCTACGGCAGCTTCGCGATGGAAGTGCTGATCAACGACCTGCTCAAGCGCGGCGCCGCGCGCAATCGCCTGGAAGCCAAGGTGTTCGGCGGCGCCAACGTGCTGAAAGGGTTCACCAGCAATCCGGTCGGCACGCGCAACGCCGAGTTCGTGCGCAGCTACCTGCAGGCCGAGCGCATTCCGATTCTCGCCGAGGATCTGTGCGGCATCCATCCGCGCAAGGTGTTCTTTTTCCCTCCCACCGGCCGCGTGGTCGTGCAGCGCCTGCCGCATGCCCATGACGCCGAGGTCCTGGCCGCCGAATCCGCGGCGCGGGCCCGCCTGTCGCACACACCCGTCAGTGGTGGCGTGGAGTTGTTCTGATGATTGCCCCCTGCCGTGTCCTCATCGTCGACGACTCCGCCGTCGTCCGACAGATGCTCACCGAAATCCTGTCCAGCGATCCGGGCATCGAAGTGGTCGGCTCGGCCACGGACCCGCTGATCGCCCGCGAGAAGATCAAGCGCCTGAATCCGGACGTGATCACGCTGGACGTGGAAATGCCGCGCATGGACGGGCTGGCGTTCCTGGAAAACCTGATGCGCCTGCGGCCGTTGCCGGTGGTGATGATCTCCTCGCTGACCGAACGCGGCGCCGACACCACGCTGCAGGCGCTTGCGCTGGGCGCGGTGGATTTCGTCTCCAAGCCCAAGCTCGATGTCGCGCGCGGCCTGCAGGAATACGCCGACGACATCATCGCCAAGGTGAAGGCCGCCGCGCGTGCGCGCGTCCGCCCGCTGGCACGTCCCGCCGCCGCGCGCCAGAGTGTCGACGCGGTGATGCCGGTCGCCACCAGCACCCGCGCGCTGCGCTTCCAGACCACGGATCGATTGATCGCCATCGGCGCATCGGCCGGTGGCACCGAAGCCCTGCGCGTGGTGCTGGAGCAGATGCCCGCTGATGCCCCGGCGATCGTGATGACACAGCACATCCCGGCCGGCTTCAGCCGCGCCTTCGCCGAACGCCTGGATCGCCATTCGGCGATGGCGGTGCGTGAAGCCAGCGACGGCGAAGCCATCCTGCCCGGCCATGCGTATCTGCCGCCGGGCGGTCAGCACATGCGCGTGATCCGCGACGGTGCGCGCTGGCGTTGCCGCATCGACGACGGTCCGGCCGTCAATCGCCACAAGCCGGCCGTGGACGTCCTGTTCCGCTCGGTGGCGCATTGCGCCGGCGACAACGCCATCGGCGTGATCCTCACCGGCATGGGCGACGATGGCGCGCGCGGGCTGCTGGAGATCGCCCAGGCGGGCGCTCCCACCTTCGTGCAGGACGAAGCCACCAGCGTGGTCTGGGGCATGCCGGGCGCCGCCGTGCGCATGGGCGCGGCGACCGAAACCGTGCCGCTGGACCAGATCGCCGAACGCATCATGCAGTTGTCCAACGCGCGCTGATTCCGCGCTCGCCCGAGCGCACGACGCGGGCCTGACGGCTCCGTGCGCCGCCGCATCGTCCGCGCCGCCCGCGCGCGGCTTTGCGACCCGCTTCCGCTTTTCACTCATCCGAAAGTCCAAATCGCGTTTGCGCGCCTAAAGAGCGCCGGCCCAGCGCCGATATCCCTTACGTGATTCAGCAGAGAGCACCCATGTATTCCCGTAGCCTCGTCCGCCTCGCCGCCCCCCTGCTCCTGACGCTGGTGTTCCCGCTGTCGGTGGCCCTCGACTGGCCCGCACCGGTGCGTTGGGCCATCCTCACCACGATGACGCTGGCGTGGCTGCTGTTCGCGTTCCTGTCGGTGTGGAATGCGCACAAGCCCTCGCCCGAGCAGGCCACCATCCTGCGCGAGCAGGATGCCCTGCTGAACGAACTGCGTCGTTTCGTCGGCAACGAAATCGAAGGTTCGCGCAGCGAGATCGAACGTGCGCGTGGCCTGATCCGAGAAGCGGTCTCCGGACTCGGCGACAGCTTCGACGCGATGATGCGCAAGTCGCGCGAACAGAGCGCCGTGGTGTCCCGCATCGTGGATCGCGCCGGTGACGGCGATCATCGCGGCGTCGATGTCGCCCGCTTCGCGCAGCACGCCAGCCAGCGCATGGAGCAACTGGTCGAAGCGCTTGAACAGGTCAGCGGCCAGAGCACCACCACCGTGCACCACATCGACGAGATGGCGCAGCACCTGGACGGCATCTTCTCGCTGCTGGAAGACGTCAAGTCGATCGCCGACCAGACCAACCTGCTGGCGCTGAATGCCGCCATCGAAGCGGCGCGCGCCGGCGAAGCCGGTCGCGGCTTCGCGGTGGTCGCCGACGAAGTGCGCAACCTGTCCGAGCGCTCGACCGCCTTCAACGAACAGATCCGCAAGCTGGCGCACAGCTCCAAGGACGCCATCGCCAAGGTCCGCGAAACCGTCTCCCACATGGCCTCGCGCGATCTGGATCGCTCGCGGGAAGCGCGCGGCGAAGCGGCCGGCATGCTCAACCAGGTCGCCGCCATCAACGCCACGCTGGGCGACGGCATGCGCGAGATCTCGCAGTGCGGCCAGGCCATCGACGCCAGCGTCGCCGAAGCCGTGCGCGCGCTCCAGTTCGAAGACATCGCCACGCAGACGCTGGGCAGCGCCAACATGCACCTGGATCGCCTGACCGCCATCAACCGCGAAGCACTGGCCCTGCAGGAACTGCTGCACAAGAGCGGCGGCGTGCTCGACGAGGAACTGCTGTCGGCGCTGCGCCACATCAGCAACCGCCTGCGCGACCAGCGCACCGAATGGGAGCGCCCGCCGCACAAGCCGGTCGCTCAGCAGAACATGGGCGCGGGCACCGTCGAACTGTTCTGACCCGCGCCCCACGCAACACCCGACGCCGGGACACGCGCATGCGGTCCCGGCGTTTCCGTTTTTTGCGGACGCGCCCGCTCGCGCCTACGCGCGGTCGATGCCGCAACTGGCATACTGCGCACCGTTCCCGTTTCCGGATCGCCGCTGCCCGATGACGGCCCACGAGATCGCCGCCGAACCCGCGTCCACGCGTCACGCCGAGCTGCTGCGTGAACTGTTCGCGCGCCAGGAAGCCGAACGCAAGCGCATCGCGCGCGCCCTGCACAACGAAATCGGCCAGGCCGTTTCGGCGATCAAGATGTCCGCGCATCTGGCCGCGGACGAAGAAGATGCCGTGCAGCGTGGCGAAGATCTGCGCGAGATTGTCCGCATCGCCGACGACACCGTGGCCCGACTGCGCGATCTGTACAGCCTGCTGCGTCCGCCGCAGATCGATTCGCTGGGGCTGGAAGCCTCCCTGCGCGCCGAATCCGAGCACTGGCGCGCGCGCTGGAATGTGGACGCCACGCTGTCGATTGCCGACGCCTCGCGTGCGCCCGCGGCCACGGAACTCGCCGCGTTCCGCCTCGTGCAGGATCTGCTGGCGCCGCTGGCCTCGCTCTCGCGCCTGTCCGTACACGCGGAAGGCGTCGCGCCGCTGGTACTCGTCGTCGAACACGACGGCGGCGCGCCGGATGCACTGACTGCCGCATTGCTGCGGGCACGCACGGACGCGCTGGAAGGCACGTTGCAACTGGCTTCGGACGCGACCGGCGTGCGCCTGCGGGCCACCCTGCCCGCGCACGATGAAGCGGCACCCGGAACGCACGCCGCATGATGTCGCCCTTCTCCCCCGGACCGCTGCCGATTCCGCGCCTGGGCGGCCACGATCCGCAACTGCGCACGCTGGTGGAGGAAGCCGTCGCCGGCGGTGCGCCGCTGGTGCTGCTGCACATCGATATCGATCACTTCCGTTCGATCAACGAGAACATGGGCGCCGATGTCGGCGATCAGGCGTTGCTGCTGCTCGGCCAGCGCCTGAGCGAGCAACTCGGCACGGATGCGCATGTGTGGCGGCACGGCAGTGACGAGTTCATTGTCGCGATGCCGCGCTCGGCGCATGTGCCGGCGCCGGACGAGTTCGGCGCGCAGGTGCGCGATCTGGTCGAACTGCCGATGACGGTGCTGCCGTACACGCTGTTCCTGACGCCGACCATCGGCGTCGCCCTGTGCCCCGAAGACGCCACCACGCCGACGGGCCTGCTGCAATGCGCGGAAACCGCCGTCGGCCAGGCCAAGCACGAAGGCCTCAACCTGGTGCGGCGCTATGCCCGCGATGCGGCGATCAGCATCCGCAGCGACAGCATCATCGCGCGCCAGATCGTCAACGCAATCGCCAACCAGGAATTCCGCCTGTGCTACCAGCCGCAGATCAACGCGCACGACGGTCGCGTGGTCGGCATGGAAGCGCTGCTGCGCTGGCATTCGCCCGCACTCGGCATGCTGGTGCCCGAACGTTTCATGCATGTGGCCGAGAAGCTCGGCATCATCGTGCAGATCGGCGACTGGGTGCTGAAGAACGCCTTCCGCCAGGCGCGCATCTGGCGCGACTGGGGTTTCGACGACGTCGAGATTGCGGTCAACGTATCGACCCTGCAGCTGCTGCGCCCGGACTTCGTGCTGGAGGTGCTGGAGTCCATGCAGGCGGCCGGCATTCCGCCGCAGATGGTGGTGCTGGAAGTGCGGCAGAACGCGCTGGCCAAGGATACGCACCTGGTCCATCGCACGCTGGCGAGCCTGCACCGCGAAGGCGTGCGGCTCACCCTCGATGATTTCGGCATGGGCGATTCCAACCTGGATTCGCTGGTGCGCTTCTCGGTGGACAAGATCAAGATCGACCGCAGCTTCGTGAAGGGCGTGCCGGCGAGCGCGCGCGAAGTGGCGATCACCTGCGCCATCATCGCGATGGGCCACCAGCTGGGCATGAAGGTCATCGCCCACGGCGTGGAGAGCGACATCCAGCTCGGCTTCCTGCGCCGCAATCATTGCGACATGTTCCAGGGCCATCTGTTCGGCGAACCGATGTCCGCCGAGGATGCCGGCGCGGTGCTGCGTCGCCGCTACCTGCGCGGCGATGCATTCGCGGCGACCAAGCCCGACCGCACGCTGCTGCTGCTCGATGACGAAGAGAACATCCTGCGTTCGCTGGTGCGCCTGTTCCGTCGCGACGGTTATCGCATCCTCGCGGCCAGCAACGTCAACGATGCGTTCGAGCTGCTCGCCACCAACGACGTGCAGGTCATCCTTTCCGACCAGCGCATGTCCGACATGAGCGGCACCGAATTCCTCGGCCGCGTGCGCGTGCTCTACCCCGACACCGTGCGCCTGGTACTGTCCGGCTATACCGATCTGGCCACGGTCACCGAGGCAATCAATCGCGGCGAGATCTACCGCTTCCTCACCAAACCGTGGAATGACGACGATCTGCGCGAGCACATCCGGCAGGCGTTCAACACCTGGGAAAACCAGCCGCATCACCGCATCTGACGCGCGCGCGACATGCGTGCGGTACCACGTATCCGATCATGTGCGGGCACGACACCGCCCGCGTGCGCGAATCAGGCCGGTTCGCGCGCCGGCTGCCGCACCGGCAGGCTGATGCGGAAGGTCGAGCCTTCGCCCGGCTGGCTGGTCACTTCGATGCGGCCGTTGTGCTTCTTCATGATGCCGTAGGAGATCGACAGGCCCAGTCCGGTGCCACTGCCCACCGGTTTGGTGGTGAAGAACGGATCGAAGATGTTCTGCAGGATGTTCTCCGGGATGCCGCTGCCGGTATCGCTGATCTCGATCCAGACTTCTTCGCCCTGCATCCCGGTGGTGACCGTGATGCGACCGCGTTCCTCGATCGCGTGCCCAGCGTTGAGCAGGATGTTCATGAACACCTGGTTGAGCTCGGACGGCAGGCACTGGACCAGCGGCAGCTTGCCGTAGCGCTTGTCCAGCGTGACCTTGTACTTGAGCTCGTTCCAGATGATGTTGATCGTCGAATCCAGCCCGTGGTGCAGATCCGCGAGCTTCCACGAATCGTCCCGGCCGGAGTACGAAAAGTCCTTCAGGCTGCGCACGATCTGGGTCACGCGCTCGATGCCTTCGCGCGATTCCGCCATCAGCTGCGGCAAGTCGCTGGAAATGAAGTCGATGTCGAAGCGCGCGCGCATGTCGTCGATTTCCGGCAGCAACGCTTTCGGATCCGGCGCGCGCAACGCGCGTTCGTACATTTCGATCAACGCGAACAGGCTGTGCAGGTATTCCTGCAGCGAGCCGAGGTTGGAGTGCACGTAGCCGATGGGGTTGTTGATCTCGTGCGCCACGCCCGCGGCGAGCTGGCCGATGGACGCCATCTTCTCCGACTGCACGAGTTGCTCCTGCGTGCCGGCGAGACGGATCAGCGTCTGCCGCAACTGCGCATGGCGGCGCTGCAGTTCCTGCTGGCGCGCATGGCCTTCGCTGATGTCGTGGAAGAACGCGAGCAGGTAGCCGTCATCGCCGGGCATCTGGTGGTGATAGACGCGCACCTGCAGGATGCGGCCGTCTTCGAGCGCGAGCTCGCCGTTCCAGCGACCGGTGCCGACGGCTTCGCGTCGCGCGTGGACCGGCACCAGTTCGACCAGCGCCTGCAACGCGGCGGGCTCGTCGGTTTCCTCGACCAGCGACAGCGCGGATCCGTTCGCATGCAGCGGACGTCCTTCACCGCGGCAGAGCAGCACGCCATCGTCCATCAATTCGCTGAGTGCCTGGAGATCGGTGAACGACGGCATCGTTTCACCGGAAGGATTCGTTGCAGTCACGAGGAGCCGTCCGCGCAAACCAGGACAAGTCGGAAGCGCCAGTATCGGCAAGGGCCGCGATGGCGGCAAGCGCGATCGATCAGACGATCGCCAGGGGACGGCTGCGCTGGACGGTATCGGTCTGGCCGTTGGCGTCGTACGCGCCGCTGCTTTCGCTGCGGCCGAGGTGACGCAGGGCCCAGTTCACTTCGCGGCGACGGCGGGCAAGCAGTGCGCCGTTGAACTGGTTGGCTTCGGAAAGTTCGCGCAGGCGCTGTTCGAACGGTTCGTTCGCCGCGGGAACCAGCGTTTCCAGTTCGCGCAGCGTGGCCAGCTTGTCCTGCGTGGAGCGGACCAGGGCCTGGACGTCGTGTTCGAGGATCGCTCGGCGCTCTTCGGCGAGCGCCGATTCCAGACGATCCAGCGAAGCCTGCGCTGAAGCGCTCATCAGCCGAGCTGGCGTTCCAGGCTCAGCATGCCGTCGGCAATCGCCTCGGCATTGATCTGGTAAGTGCCGGCCTGGAGCGCATCGCGGATGCTCTGCACACGCGCGGTGTCGATCGCCGAAGCGGACGACAGTTCGCGCTGCATGGCCTGCAGGCTGGTGGCTTCGCCGGTCAGCTTCAGGCTGTCACCGCCTGCGCTGGCTTCGACCGGACGGGAACGCTCGGCGCCGGATGCCGCCACCTTGCCACCGATCGGACCGGTGGTGCGGATGGCAGAAGGCGCGGTGCCTTCGATTTTCTGGCTCATTTCGGTCTACCTGTTGCGGGTTCGAAAGGGTTATCGGCCATCACAGCGAAAGCTTTAGTGATGGATTGCACATTTTCTGTTCTGCGTGGATTCGTGCGTATTGCTTCCCTGCCTGTCCGGTATCGGCCGGCTGGAGCAGGACTTTAGTCGTGTCGATCAATTTTTTTCATCGGCTGACCCAGACGTCGCCGCCCGGCCCGACCACACCCTGCACCACGCGTCGCGACGACAGGTTTTCGACGCTGACACGTTCGTTCTCGCCGGCATCGCCCAAGGCCTTGCCGACCACGCGCACTTCCACACCGCCGCGCCGGGTCACCAGCGCCACATTGTCGCCGCGGCGGATCAGCCGCTGCGCCACCAGATCATTGGCGCCCAGCACGGCGCCGGGCGTGAGCATGCGGCGCGCCACCTGCCCGACCGCCTGCGCCGGATCGCTCAACGCACCGGCCGGCAGACGCGCGGCGTCGCGCTTCTCGCTGGCCAGGGCATCGGCGGTGAGGGTCTGGCCCGGCGCGATGCCGCGCGTCAGCACCAGCACGGTCTGGCTGCGGCGCACGCGCACCGGCACGTACAACCGCCAACCCTGCGGACAACTGACCTCCACCGAACCGGCGTTCTGCACCCGCGCCTCCAGCGCGGCGGCGCATCGCGGCAGGCGCAGGTTGGCATCGAGCGTGGCCTCGGCCTCGACATCCGCCGACGACGCGACCGCACCGATGGCCGCCTGGCGGATGCTGTCCACCGGCTGGAAATCGGCCGCGGACGCAGCGAATGCGGCCAGCAGGAGGGGCAGCAAGGCGAGTCGGCGCAGCATGGGCGGAGTCCGTGGGTTCATCGGGGGAAGGGGATGCAAGGGGTGTGCCGGTGGCGGGTTGGCGTCGCTTGTGGGGGAGATCGGGCGGCGGGTTGGGTGCATAGAGGGGGGCATTGCAGCGTTGTGGATGGGTTGCTGGCGAGACAGGCGAAGTCCGGGAGCGAGCTGAAGCCGAAGCTAAGAGCAAGGGCAAGAGCCAAAAGCTTTCGCGCTTTGCGCGAGTTCCTTTTGTCTTGTCAAAAGGAATCAAAACCGTTGGCGCCCGACAGTCGCCGGAGCTTCGCTCCGGGCCCCTGCGCTTCTCGTCGTCCGGGGCACGGCGCCCAAACTCGCTTCGCTCAGACAGGGGCGCCTCTACGACCCCGGCCGTCTGCGATGCTCGGCTCCCTTTAGGGCGCTGGAAGGGCAAGAGCGAAAGCAACAGCAACAGCAACGGCCAAGCAAGAGCAACAGCCAAAGCGCGGGTTTTGGCCTTCGGCCTCACCCGTCTGGAGCGAAGGCAATCGTGATGTGCTCGCACCGTGGGAGTACAGCAACCGCGCAGGGTGCAATAAGCACAGCGCGTTGCCCCCTGCGAATGCCGAAGTGCCTGCGAGGCCATCAAGAGCACGGTCCATCAAAGCCTCCGCTGTCGCCCGCTCAACGGATGAGGCCGAAGGCCAAAATCCGTGCTCTTCCGCTCTTCCGCTCTTCGGCTCTTCGGCTCTTCGGCTTTTCGGCTTTTCGGCTTTTCGGCTTTTCGGCTTTTGACTCTCAGGCGCCGTAAAGCGAGCCGAGCATCGCAGACGGCCGGGGCCGCAGAGGCGCCCCTGTCTGAGCGCAGCGAGTTTGGGCGCCGTGCCCCGACCGGCGAGAAGCGCAGGGGCCCGGAGCGGCATCGCCGCTCCGGCGAGTGTCCCGGCGCCGGCGGTTTTGGTTCCTTTTGACAAGACAAAAGGAACTCGCGCAAAGCGCGAAAGCTTTGGCTCTTGCTTTGGCTCTTGCTTTGGCTCTTGCTCTTGCTTTCGCTCTGGCTCCGGCTCTGCCTTTGCCCCCAGCCAAAACACCACCGCCGAACGCCATGCAACGCGCTCCGCTTACCGCACCCTACGGCGCCGCTCCATCCCACCCACCCCGCGCCTCCCCAACAGCGCAACACACCTCCCACCTCCCCCATTACGCCCGACCTTGCCCCCGCCCACCACGAACCCGCCCCCCCCCTCCCCTAAAGCCCCCCGTCCCCCGGCCGATATGCCTGCATGACCCAGGATCTGCTCAATCGCATCGACCAGCGCACCCGTCTGGCCGGCCATAACCGACTCGCCCTGCTGCTGTTCCGGCTGGGCGGGCGTCAGCTTTTTGGCGTCAATGTCTTCAAGGTGCAGGAGGTGCTGCGGCGACCGCCGTTGTTCCAGCTGCCCGGGCTGCCGGCCGAATTCGCGGGCGCTGCGGATGTGCGCGGCCGTTCGATTCCGGTCCTCGATCTGGGCCTGAGCATCGGCCATCCCGAGCGGGATCCGGATCCCAGCCGTGCACCGAACTATCTGGTGGTGACCGAGTTCAACCGCTCGGTCCAGGGTTTCCTGGTCAGCGACGTCGAGCGCATCGTCAACATCGCGGTCGAGGACATCCATCCGCCACCGGAACTGGGCGCCGAAGCCAGTTACCTGACCGCGGTCACGCGTTTCCAGGGCGAGCTCATCCAGGTCATCGACGTGGAAAGCGTGCTGGCCGACATCTCGAAGGCGCGCATGGACGCCCCGCTCGCGCCGGAGATGGCGCTGCCGGCCGACGCCCCGCCGTTGCAGGTGCTGGTGGTGGACGATTCGCGCGTGGCGCGCTCGCAGATCCGCAGCGTGCTGGACCAGCTCGGCGTCAGCGCCACGCTGCTGTCCGACGGCAAGCAGGCATTGGATCACCTCTTGCAGATTCACGCCTCGGGCGAGAACCCGGCCGAACGCTACGCCATGGTCATCTCCGACATCGAGATGCCGGCGATGGACGGCTACACGCTGACGACGGAAATCCGGCGCCACGCCGGGCTGGCCGGGCTGTACGTGCTGCTGCACACCTCGCTCTCGGGCGTGTTCAACAACGCGATGGTCGAACGGGTGGGCGCGAACGCCTTCGTCGCCAAGTACAGCCCGCATGAACTGGCCGACTACGTCCTCAACCGGCTCAACCAGGTGCTGGCCGCACGCCGCGCCGCGTGATCTGACGGGCCGCCGCCGCCGACCTGCCCGAACCCGGACCGCCGAGCCGGGCCGGCTCGCCCGCGTCGTGGCACACGACTTGCAGCACCGCAGGCAACGGTCCGACCGGAGCCTGCCATGTCCAACCCGATTTCCGATTACCTGGGCGTCCACGCCACGGCGCTGCCCCTGCGCGAGCAGCGCATGCAGCTCATTGCCAGCAACCTGAGCAACGCCGACACGCCCAATTACAAGGCCAAGGATCTGAACTTCCAGGCCGTGCTGGAAAACGCGGCGGCCCGGCCCTCCAGCCTGCGCGCCACCGATGCGCGCCATCTGGCCGATGCGGTGAACCTCGGTCCGCAGATCCACGAACGCGAAGGCGTGCAGCCCAGCCTCGACGGCAACACCGTCGATGCCGACACCGAGCGCGCGGCCTATGGCCGGGCAGCGCTGGAATACCGCGCCTCGCTCAGCTTCATCGAATCCAAGGTGCGCACGATGCTCACCGCGATCACCGGGCAATAAGAGGCCACGCCATGAGCAACCTGCCGATCTTCGACGTCGCCGGTTCCGCCTTGCAGGCGCAGTCGGTGCGCTTGAACACGATTGCCTCGAACCTGTCCAACGCCGACTCCATCGCTTCCTCGCCCGACGCGGTCTACAAACCGATCGAACCGGTCTTCCAGGCGCGCCCGCTGAATGCCGACGGCTCGCTGACGTCGGTGCAGGTGAAGGAGATCACGCAGAGCGAAGCACCGCCCATCAAACGCTACGAGCCCGGCCATCCGATGGCCGACGCCGATGGCTACGTCTACGCCCCGGACGTGGATCCGGTCGCGCAGATGGTCAACCTCATTTCCGCCTCGCGCGGCTACCAGGCCGGCGTGGAAGTGTTGAACACGGCCAAGGAGCTTGCCCTGGCCACCCTCACCATGGGCCGTTGATCGCCTTTCCTGACCGGGACTCCGCATGACCACCGTCAATGGCGATCCGTTCGCCTCCATCAACAACAGCACGACCGGCGCGGCTGCCGCAAAGAAGAAGGACAGCCTCGGCCAGGCCGAATTCATGCGCCTGATGACCGAACAGCTGAAGCACCAGGATCCGTTGAAGCCGCTGTCCAACAGCGAATTCATCGGACAGCTCGCGCAGATGTCCACCGTGCAGGGCATCACCGATCTCAACACCACGATGACCGGCTTCACCAGCGCGCTCACCGGCGACCAGGTGCTCAAGGGCGCGTCGCTGGTCGGGCATGCGGTGCTGGTGCCTTCGGAAAAGCTCGCCATCGGTGCGAGCGGCGGCGCCAGCGGGCTCGTCATGGCGCCCAGCGCCGGCACCGTGAAAGTCGAGATCACCGACGACAGCGGCGTGGTCGTCAAAACGCTGGAAATCGACGCGAGCAAGGGTGAAACCGCATTCGCGTGGGACGGCATGCTCGCCAACGGCGAACGCGCAGCGGCCGGCGCGTACGCGATCAAGGCCACGCATACCGACGCCAGCGGCAAGGCGAGCGCGCTCAACACCTACGTCGATTCGACGGTGGAAAGCGTGACCATCGGCTCCGATGGCCTGTACCTCAACCTGCCCGGCCTGGGCACCGCTCCGCTCGACTACGTGCTGCGCATCGGCAAGTCGGCTTCCTGATTCCTGACATTCCACGGCCCCCGGGCTACGCGAGGAGTTCACCATGGCTTTCAACAGTTCGCTCTCCGGCATGAAGGCGGCCAACGCCGACCTGAATGTCACTTCCCACAACATCGCCAACGTCGGCACGACCGGCTTCAAGGAGTCGCGCGCGGAATTCGCCGAAGTGTTCTCCTCGACCGGCTACGGCCTGGTGCGCAACGGCATCGGCGCGGGCGTGCGCGTGACCAACGTGGCCCAGCAGTTCTCGCAGGGCGACATCAACCAGACCGGACGCTATCTGGATCTGGCGGTGGATCAGGAAGGCTTCTTCACCGTGAGCAACAACGGTGTGCAGCTGTACACCCGCGCCGGCAACTTCCAGCGCGATCCCAATGGCTACGTCACCACGCCGGACGGCATGCGCCTGCAGGTGTTCCCGCCGCGTCCGGACGGCACCGGCTTCGACACCGGCAGCCTGGTCGATCTGCAGTTGCTCACCAGCGACAGCCCGCCGTCGCCGACGACCTCGGTGAACCTGGCCGTCACCCTGCCCGGCAACGCCGCACAACCGACCATCGCGCCGTTCAGCCCCACCGACGGCAACAGCTACAACGAAACCACCTCGGTGACGGTGTACGACTCGCTCGGCGTCGCCCACCAGCAGTCGGTCTACTACGTGAAGACCGCCAACCCGAACGAATGGAACGTGCACGTCTACGTCGATGGCACCGCCATGGGCGCGCCGACCACCGTGCAGTTCGACAACAACGGCGCACTGACGACCCCGGCCAACGGGCGCATCACCCTCGCCCCGTTCACCCCGACCACCGGTGCGGGCGTGCTCAACATGACGCTCGACATCAGCGGCACCAACCAGTACGGCGAAGCCTTCGCGAAGAAGGACCAGCGCCAGGACGGTTACGCCAGCGGCAAGCTCAACGAGTTCACCGTTTCGCCGGAAGGCGTGGTGTACGCGCGCTATTCCAACGGCGTGGATCGCTCGATCGGCCAGGTGGCGCTCGCCAACTTCACCAACCCGCAGGGCCTGGTGTCGCAGGGCAACAACACCTGGACGCACAGCTACGCCTCCGGTGATCCGCGCATCGGCGCACCGGGCACCTCCGACTTCGGCCAGGTCGCCTCCGGCGCGCTGGAAGCCTCGACCGTCGATCTGACCGAACAGCTGGTCAACATGATCGTCGCGCAGCGCAACTTCCAGGCGAACTCGCAGATGCTGTCGACGCAGGATCAGATCACCCAGACCGTGATCAACATCCGCTGATGATGCCCACCGGGACGAGGCTCCGCCTTGTTCCCGGTCTCCAGTTTCCGTAACCCGAGTCGCGCCCCATGGACAAAGCCCTCTACGTCGCCATGACTGGCGCCCGCGCTTCGTTGCAGGCGCAGGGCACGGTGTCGCATAACCTGGCCAACGTCGACACGAAAGGCTTCAAGGCCGCCCTCGCCGGCACCGAAGCCTTCAAGATCGAAGGCAAGGGCTTTCCGTCGCGCGTGGACGCCGTGCTGATTGATCCGGGCTTCGATTCCCGCGTCGGTGCGCAGATGTCCACCGGCCGCTCGCTGGACGTGTCGCTGCAACCCGGCCGCTGGCTGGCCGTGCAGGCCGCCGACGGCAGCACCGCCTACACCCGCAACGGCGAACTGAGCGTCACCCCGAACGGACAACTCGTCACCGCTGGCGGTCGCCCGCTGCTGGACGAAAACAGCAATCCCATCGCCATCCCGCCGGCGCAGGCGCTGGATATCGGCGCGGACGGAACGGTCTCGATCATCCCGCAGGGCGAAGGCGCGCAGACGATGGCGATGGTCTCCCGCCTGCGCATCGTGGATGTTCCGGCGTCGCAACTGGATCGCGGTGCGGACGGCTTGATGCGCCAGAGCGACCCGCAACAGCCCCCGCCCGGCATGGCCCAGGGCAACAGCCTGACGACCGGCGTACTGGAAGGCAGCAACGTCGATGCCGCGGGCGCGCTGGTGCAGATGATCCAGTTGCAGCGTCAGTTCGAGATGCAGGTGAAGGTCATCCGGACGGGCGATGACATGGCGCAGTCTTCGAATCAGTTGCTGCGGTTGGGCGGTTGATTGGGCGACGCCCGAGCGGGGCGGTAGCAGGGTGCAATAAGCGGAGCGCGTTGCGCCGTTTTGGGTGGCGGTGTTTCGGCGGTGTTTCGGCGGTGGCCGAAGGCGGGAGCCAAACGCCAGAGCCAGAGCAAGAGCAAGAGCCAGAGCAAGAGCTTTCGCGCTTTGCGCGAGTTCCTTTTGTCTTGTCAAAAGGAACCAAAACCGCCGGCGCCGGGACACTCGCCGGAGCGGCGATGCCGCTCCGGGCCCCTGCGCTTCTCGTCGTCCGGGGCACGGCGCCCAAACTCGCTGCGCTCAGACAGGGGCGCCTCTACGGCCCCGGCCGTCTGCGATGCTCGGCTCGCTTTACGGCGCCTGAGAGTCAAAAGCGGAAGAGCGGAAGAGCGGAAGAGCGGAAGAGCGGAAGAGCACGGATTTTGGCCTTCGGCCTTATCCGTTGGAGCGAGTAACAGCGATGACTTTCAAATGGGCCCGACCCGTTGATGGTCAAGCAGGGACTGTGGGCTTCTCTTCGTAGGCTGCAATCAACGCAGCGCATTGCACCGCGTCTGTAGGGTGTTCGACGTCGCATCGTTGCCTTTGGCTGCGAGCCGTCGAGACTCGAAAGAAGAGGAGCACCCGCTTTGGTATTTGGGCGTCGTCTGGTGCACGGGGGAACTTCACCGAAAACAGTGCAATGCGCTGCGCTTGTTGCCTCCTGCGCGGTTGCTGCATCGCCGATGATCGCAAGGAAAATCGCAGCGGCTGTCGCTCCAGGCGGGTGAGGCCAAAGGCCAAAACCCGTGCTCTGGATTCTCGCTGTGGTTTTGGCTGTCGCCCTGGCTTTGGCCGTTGCTTCTTGCCGTTGCTTCTAGATGTTGCTTCTAGCTGTTGCTGTTGCTGTTGCTGTTGCTGTTGCCTTCGCCCTTGACTCTCTGGCGCCTTAAAGCGAGCCGAGCATCGCAGGCGGCCGGGGCCGCAGAGGCGCCCCTGTCTGAGCGAAGCGAGTTTGGGCGCCGTGCCCCGGACGACGAGAAGCGCAGGGGCCCGGAGCGAAGCTCCGGCGAGTGTCCGGCGCCAACGGTTTTGGTTCCTTTTGACAAGACAAAAGGAACTCGCGCAAAGCGCGAAAGCTTTGGCTTTGGCTTTGGCTCTGGCTTTGGCTCTGGCTTTGGCTCTGGCTTCGACCGTTCCCGACTTTCGACCCCAAGCGCCGCAATGCGCTCCACCCATTGCACCCGACGGCTCCCGCTCCGGCCAAGCCGCCCGAATGCCCCCCAGGCACCCGCGCCCCGCCAACTTTCCGCCACACCCCCGCCAGCAAACCGCCCCCCTTTCCGGCACAGCTCTTGCTTTGACTCGGGCAAGGAACCGTCCACGCGCCAGACACGCGGGCCGGCTCCACCACTCCCGAATCCGAATCGCAAAGAGGAACCACGTCATGAACCAAGCACTCTGGGTCGCCAAGACCGGGCTGGACGCGCAGCAGACGCGCATGTCCGTGGTCTCCAACAACCTGGCGAACACCAACACCACCGGCTTCAAGCGCGATCGCGCGAGCTTCGAGGATCTGCTGTACCAGCAGATTCGCCAGCCCGGCGGTTCGACCTCGCAGCAGACGCAGCTGCCCTCCGGCCTGCAGCTCGGCACCGGCGTGCGCGTGGTCGCCACCTCCAAGGATTTCCAGCAGGGCAATCCGCAGCAGACCGGCCGCTCGCTCGACGTGATGGTCAACGGTCGCGGCTTCTTCGAAGTGATGCTGCCCGACGGCACGTCCGCCTATACGCGCGACGGTTCCTTCCAGATCAACGCGCAGGGCGAACTGGTGACCAACAGCGGTTATCCGGTGCAGCCCGGCATCCAGGTGCCGGAAGGCGCGCAGTCGCTGACCATCGGCAACGACGGCACCGTCAGCGTGACGATGGCCGGTGACGGCGGCGCGGTGGAAATCGGCTCGCTGACGCTGACCGATTTCGTCAATCCGTCCGGCCTGCAGGCCAAGGGCGAGAACCTCTACGTGGAAACCACCGCGTCCGGCCCCGCGCAGAACGGCACGCCCGGCCTCAACGGCCTGGGCAACGTCGTGCAGGGTTCGCTGGAAGGTTCCAACGTCAACGTCGTGGAAGAGCTGGTCAGCATGATCGAAACCCAGCGCGCCTACGAAATGAACGCCAAGGCGATCTCCACCACCGACTCCATGCTCGGTTATCTGAACAACAACGTCTGAGGGTCATGACGATGAAGCGCTTCCACTCCACCGCACGGATCGCCACCCTCGCCTGCGCCGTCATCGCGCTGGGCGGATGCAGCCGTTCCTTCGGCGACGTCCGGCCATATGCGCCGATGCAGCCGGTGCAGGTCGTGAGCGCGCCCATCGCCACGCCCACCGCCGGCGCCATCTACCGCAGCGGTCCGGGCCTGAACCTCTACGGTGATCGTCGCGCGCGTGATGTCGGCGATCTGCTGACCATCAACCTGATCGAAAACACCAGCGCGCAGACCAACGCGACCACGCAGGTGGACAAGACCAGCGAGATCACGCTCGCCGCGCCGAACATCGCCGGCGCGCCGCTGACCTACAACGGCCGCGATCTGCTGAGCGCTTCGGTCAACGGTGATCGCGGCTTCAACGGCAACGGCAAGAGCGCGCAGAGCAACCGCCTGCAGGGCAGCCTGACCGTCACCGTGATCCAGCGCCTGCCGAACGGCAACCTGGTCGTGCAGGGCGAAAAGAACATGCGCCTGAACCAGGGCGATGAACTGGTGCAGATCCAGGGCATCGTGCGCCAGGCCGACATCAATCCGGACAACACCATTTCCTCGAGCAAGGTCGCCGACGCGCGCATCGCCTACGGCGGTCGCGGCGCCATCGCGCAATCCAATTCGATGGGCTGGCTGGGCCGGTTCTTCAATTCACCGATCTACCCGAACTGACGGTGCGCGCCATGAGCGACTCCAACCCCGGCACGAACCCGCACGACGACGCCCGCGCGGACAAGCGCGCCAAACTGCGCGAAGGCCGCGAAACCCTGTCGGCCATCGGCATGCTGGCGTGGATCGTGCTGGCGCTGATCAGCGTCATTCCCGCCGCACGCGCCGAGCGCATCAAGGATCTGGCGCAGGTCGGCGGCGTGCGCAGCAATCCGCTGGTCGGCTACGGCCTGGTCGTCGGTCTCGACGGCACCGGTGATCGCACCAGCCAGGCGCCCTTCACCGTGCAGAGCCTGAAGAACCTGCTCGGCGAACTGGGCGTCAACGTGCCGCCGAACGTCAATCCGCAGTTGAAGAACGTCGCTGCCGTGGCGATCCACGCGGAACTGCCCGCCTTCGCCAAGCCCGGCCAGCCGATCGACATCACCGTGTCCTCGATCGGCAATGCCACCTCGCTGCGCGGCGGCAGCCTGCTGATGGCGCCGCTGCGCGGCGCCGACGGCGAGGTCTACGCGATTGCACAGGGCAATCTGGTGGTCGGCGGTTTCGGCGCACAGGGCCGCGACGGTTCGAAAATTTCGGTCAACGTGCCGAGCGTCGGCCGCATTCCCAACGGAGCGATCGTCGAGCGCGCGATTCCGAACGCCATCGGCGAGGATGCCGGCGGCAACATCACGCTGAACCTGCACCAGGCCGATTTCACCACCGTCTCGCGCATGGTCGACGCCTTGCAGGCGCGCTTCGGCGCCGGCAGCGCGGCGGCCGTCGATGCGGTCACCGTCGTCGTGCGTTCGCCGCAGGACATCGCCAGCCGCGTGGCCTTCCTCGCCCAGGTCGAAAACCTGGAACTGACGCCCGGCAGCGCCGCCGCCAAGGTCATCGTCAACGCGCGCACCGGCACGGTCGTGATTGGCTCCAACGTGCAGGTGATGCCGGCCGCGGTGACCCACGGCTCGCTGACGGTGACCATCACCGAATCGGCGAACGTCAGCCAGCCCAACAGTTTCAACCGCGGCGGCCAGACCGTGGTCACGCCGCAGTCGTCGGTATCGATCAACGCCGAAGGCAACCGCATGTTCAAGTTCGAAGGCGGCACGTCGCTGGATGAAATCGTCCGCGCGGTGAACGAAGTCGGCGCCGCGCCCGGCGATCTGATCGCCATCCTCGAAGCGCTGCGCCAGGCCGGCGCACTGCGCGCCGAACTGGAAATCATCTGATGAACATCCTCCAGCCCGCGCTGCCGCTGAATCCGACGCCCGATGCGGGCAAGGACAACGCGCGCATCCATGAAGTCGCGCGCAAGCTGGAAGGACAGTTCGCGCAGATGCTGATCAAGTGCATGCGCGAGGCGAGCTTCGGTGATTCGCTGTTCCCGGGCGAAAACCAGATGTTCCGCGACATGTACGACCAGCAGATGGCGACGGCGATGAGCCAGGGCCGCGGGCTGGGACTGGCGCCGATGATCGCGCGCCAGCTCGGCGCGACCGATGCCGGTACGTCCGGCGTGCCGCTCAACACCGCCCTGTCGCAATACCGCAAGCTGATGCCGGCGGGCGCGTCGCAGATGCTCGATGTCATTGCCGGACGCGTCGGCGAAAGTGCGTCGTCGCCGGCCGCCGCGTCCACCGATCCGCTGGCCGGCATCGACTGGAACATGCTCACCGCGCCCGATGCGCAGAGCGCCTGCGATGAAGTGGAAACCGTCGCCAGCGCCGATGCGTCGCAGTACGCGAAGAACACGCCGGAACGCTTCGTCGCCGAGATCTGGCAGCACGCGCAGAACGCCGCGAAGGAACTGGGCGTGGATCCGCGTGCACTGGTCGCGCAGGCCGCACTGGAAACCGGCTGGGGCAAGCGCGTGATCCAGCGCAACGATGGCGGCAGCGCGCACAACCTGTTCGGCATCAAGGCCACCGGCTGGAAGGGCGAACGCGCCACCACCGGCACTCATGAATACCGCAACGGCGTGCGCCAGAACGAGACCGCCGAATTCCGCGCGTACGCCTCGCCCGCCGAGAGCTTCGCCGACTACGTGCGCCTGTTGAAGAGCAATCCGCGCTACCAGCAGGCGCTGGCGGCCGGTCGCGACATCCACGGCTTCGCCAGCGGCCTGCAACGCGCCGGCTACGCCACCGATCCGTCATACGCGCGGAAGATTGCTTCGATCGCCAACGGCCCGACGCTGGACAAGGTGCTGTCGGCCGTCGGCACCGCCGTCGCCGGTCCGGTGGCGGGCCGCATTGGCGGCGCCATCGGCCATGCGGTCGGCGACGCCATCGCACACCGCCTGCAGCGCTGATTCACGGGAGGAATCCGAGCCACCATGTCCAACCTACTCGCCACCGGCAGCAGCGCGCTCATCGCCTTCCAGCGCGCGCTCTCCACGGTCAGCCACAACGTCGCCAACATCAATACGCCGGGCTATTCGCGCCAGCGCACCGAGTTCGCCGCGCGTGACGGCACCTATTACGGCTACGGCTACCAGGGCAACGGCGTCAACATCGTCGATGTGCACCGCATGGCCGATTCGCTGGCGACCGGGCGACTGCTCGACAGCACCGGCGAACTGAATCGCCTGCAGCAGCTGTCGGTGCTTTCCAACCGGCTGGACACATTGTTCTCCGAGAAATCCACCGGCATCGCCGCGCCGTGGTCGAGCTTTTTCGATTCGGTCAGCGCGCTGTCGTCGGCCGCCTCCGGCGCGGCGGATCGCCAGAGCATGCTGGCGCAGGCCAATGCGCTGGTGACCCGCTTCAACCAGATCGATCAGCAGATCGACAAGCTGGACAACGAGGTCAACAACGGCCTCACGTCCGGCGTCGGCGAAGTCAACCGGCTGACCAAGGAAATCGCCGCCCTCAACGGCCGTATCGGCAGCAACGTGTCCGCCGCCTCGGGCGATCTGCTGGATCGCCGCGATCAACTGATCAGCCAGCTGATCGGCTACACCGGCGGCACCGCGGTGACGCAGGACGGCGGCCAGATCAATGTGTTCACCGCGGGCGGGCAGCCGCTCGTCGTCGGCGCCACCGCCAGTTCGCTGGTGACGGTGGCCGATCCGTATCGTCCGGAGCGCCTGCAGGTCGCGCTGGAGACCAACGGCCAGCGCGTCAGCCTGGACAAGCGCGCGATGGGCGGCCAGATCGGCGGCCTGATGGAGTTCCGCGCCACGGTGCTGGACCCCACGAGCGCGGAACTCGGCCGCATCGCCACCTCGCTGGCGGAAACCTTCAATGCCGGCCACGCCGCCGGCATGGATCTCTACGGCCAGATGGGTGCGGACTTCTTCACCGAACCGCAGCCGCAGATCTCCAAGCACGTCGGCAACACCGGCAATGCCGCGTGGACGGCCACCGTCGGCGATCTGTCCAGGCTCAGCGGCGACAACGTGCAGCTGCGCTTCGACGGGACCAACTGGATCGCCTCCAATCCCGACACCGGTGCGCCAATCGCGACGACCGGCACCGGCACCGCCGCCGATCCGCTGATGGTCAACGGCGTCGCGCTGGTGATGAGCAGCGGCACGCCGGCCACCAATGATCGTTTCCTGCTGCAGCCCACCGCGGGCGCGGCCGGCATGCTGAAGGTCGCCATCAGCGATCCCTCGCGCATCGCCGCGGCCACGCCGGTCAAGGCTGCCGCCGATCTCGCCAATACCGGCACCGGCAAGCTCGGCGCGGTCACCGTCACCAATGCGGCGAACGCCAACCTGCTGACGCCGGCGAGCATCGAATTCATCGACGCCAACCAGTACACGATCGACGGCACCGGGCCGTTCGCGTATACGCCGGGCCAGACCATCACCTACAACGGCTGGAGCGTGACGCTGGATGGCGCACCCGCGGGCGGTGACGCCTTCACCGTCGGCCCCACCGGCGCGAACTCCAGCGACAACGGCAACGCCAGGCACCTTGCGAACCTGGACGATGCGCGCGCGCTCAACAGCGGCACGCTCACGCTCAACGGCGCCATCAGCGGCCTGACCACGACGGTCGGCTCGGCCGCGCGCCAGGCGGACTATTCGGCCGAAGCCCAGCAGGTCATCCAGGATCAGGCGCAGGCCGCGCGCGACAGCATTTCCGGCGTCAACCTCGATGAGGAAGCCGCCGACCTGATGCGACTGCAACAGGCCTACCAGGCCGCCGCGCAGATCATCTCCACCGCCGACACGCTGTTCCAATCCCTGCTCGCCGCCACGCGCCGCTGAGGACCACGCCGATGAACTACCGCATCTCCACCGGCATGATGTACCAGCAGTCGATCAGCACGATGCTGGCCAAGCAGGCCAAGCTGGCGCACACGCAACAGCAGTTGGCGACCGGGCAGAAACTGATCACCGCCAAGGACGATCCCGTCGCCGCCGGCAACGCCGTCGGCCTGGATCGCACGCTGGCCGAACTCGAACGCTTCGCCGCCAACGCAGGCAACGTCAAGAACCGCCTCGGCCTGCAGGAGAACGCGTTGACCCAGGTCGGCGATGCGATGGCGCGCGTGCACGAGCTGACCTTGCAGGCCAACAATGCCGCCCTCGGCGATGACAGCCGGCAGGCGATCAGCAGCGAACTGAAAGCGATCTACCAGGGCCTGCTGGATCTGGCCAACAGCACCGACGGCACCGGGCGCTACCTGTTCGGCGGCACCGCCGACGGCAGCCCGCCGTTCGCGATCACCAACGGCAGCGTGCTCTACAGCGGCGACCAGACCCAACGCCAGGTCGAGATCGCGCCGGACACGTTCGTCAGCGATACGTTGCCCGGCAGCGAGATCTTCCTGCGCCTGCGCACCGGCGACGGCCGCATCGATGGCGCGGCCGCGGCGGGCAATAGCGGCACCGGCCTGCTGATGGATTTCAGCGTCACCGATTCCACCGCCTACAACGGCGGCCAGTACCGCATCGAGTTCACCGGACCCAATGCCTACACCGTGTTCGATGGCGGCGGCGTCGCGGTCACCACCGGCACGTACGTCAAAGGCCAGAGCATCGCCTTCGGTGGCGTCCAGGTGAAGCTGGAAGGCCAACCGAACACCGGCGACGCGTTCACGCTTGGGCCGTCGACCACGCGCGACATCTTCGGCACGCTGCAGAACCTGATCGGCGCGCTCGCCACCAATCCGACCACTGACGCGCAGCGCGCGTCGATGCAGAACCAGTTGCAGACGGCATTGCGCGATGTCGCCGGCGCGCAGGAACACATGATCGATGCGCGCGCCAGCGGCGGCGCCCAACTCATGGCCATCGACAACGCGGCCGAACTGCGGGAGGCCAACACGATCACGCTCAAGGATTCGCTGTCGGGCCTGCGCGATCTCGACTGGGCCGAAGCCATCGGCCGCTACAACCTGGAGAACACCGCGCTGCAGGCGGCGCAGAACGTGTTCATGCAGATGCAGCAGCTGTCGCTGTTCAAGATGATGGGCTGACGCGCGGGCCGCGCCCTCCATCGCGCTTGACCTGGATCAGGGGGCGATGGGCCGCACCGGCCCATGATGAGGGCGTCGGCTCCACGCCGGATCACGCCATGCTCCGCTACGCCCTGCCCCACATCCTGCATCTATTCGCCGCGCTGCTGTTCATCGGCACGGTGTTCTTCGAAGTGCTGTTCCTGGAAAGCATCCGCAAGCGCCTTCCGCGCAACGTGATGCATCAGATCGAAGTCGCCATCGGCCAGCGCGCGCGCCAGCTGATGCCATGGGTGCTCGCCGTGCTGTACCTCAGCGGCGCGATCATGGCCTGGCACTATCGACCGCTGCTCGCGCAGCCGACACACAATGGTTTCGGTCTGCTGCTGGCGCTGAAGATCGCGCTGGCGATCAGCGTGTTCGGCCACTTCCTCACCGCCATGTGGCTGCGGCGGCGCGGCCGCCTGGTCAACACCGTGTCGCGACGCATCCACCTCAGCCTGTTCTGCCACATGATCGGCATCGTGCTGCTGGCGAAGCTGATGTTTCATTGGACGTGGTGAACGCGGTTCTCAGCCCCGCATGAAAAAAGCCGCCGCATCGAGGATGCAGCGGCTTTCTTTTCGAACGGAACGGCGACTCAGGCGGCGCTGGCGACGCGTTCCACCATCGTGTCGGCCATTTCGCGCCATGCCTGCAACTGGTGCAGCACGCCCAGCGATTGCAGGTAGCTTTCGTCCACCGGCTCGTTGCCGACCAGCGCGCCCGCCACGTGCACCGCGCCCGGCACCCAGAAGCTGCGCAGGCTGGAACGCTGCGGCTGGCGGTGGAACGCCACGGCCTCGACGATCGGCATCGGCAGGCCCCACAGGCCCAGCAGGTACGCGCCCGCTTCGGTATGCCCCGGACGATCATCGTCTTCGTCCATCGGTTCGCGTTCGTCACGCACGCCCGGCAGCAGCAGGCCGATGTCCGCGAGCAATGCCGCGGTGGCGCCGAGTTCGGCGCTGGAATGCGGCAGGATGCGCGCCGCCAGTCGCGACGCCATCAACGCGCGATGCTGGAGTGCGGCGCGATCGACGCTGCTCTCGGTCTTGATCGAGAACACTTCGCTCGCCAGCACCAGATCACGCAGCGTCGCCAGGCCCAGGCGCGTCACCGCCGCGCGCAGATCGGTGAGCGTGCGGCCGTTGGAGAAGTACGCCGAGTTGCACAGCTGCAACACCTTGGCGGTGATGGCCGGATCGCCGGCCACGATCTTGGCGATGTCGGTGCTGGTGCCGTCGTCTTCTTCCAGCGCACGCGTCAGCGCGAAATACAGATGCGGCGGCGACGGCAGGTGTTCGACCTTGCCGATTACGCGGCGCAGGCGCGGGCTGTCGAGCAGGTCGCGCAGTTCTTCCAGGCTGTGGATCGCTTCCAGCACGGTTTCCGAGGCCAGCGGCAGCGGCAGGAACCGGTGCGCCACGCCGATCAGCTTGATCGGCGGCGCACCGCCGCCCTCGGCGCTTTCGATCAGCGCGATGCGGATGGTTTCCGGGCGCAGCGTGCGCACCTGGCCGAGCAGCGTGGCCGGCGGCATGTCGGGCAGCTGCGGTGCGGTGATGATGACGTCCACCGGCGAATTGGCGACCGCGAAGATGGCGGCGTTGCCATCGGCGGCGAACTCCACCTTCCACTCATCGCCCATGTCGCCGATGTAGTCGGACAGATCGGCGGGCAGAACGGCGTTGTCGCCGACATACAGGATGCGCAAGACACTTCCCCTGGAAACAGTTGATACGGAACACGCGGCAGTCCCTGCGCGCGTGGGAAATCTATCAACATGTCGGCCGCGTCATGACATTCCTGAAGTGCCTTCGTTCGATACTGCGGAAGGCTTCACACAACGCCCTGCACCGCCCGCCGCGGAACCCCGTCTCGTCAATTAATTGACGTCGGAAAGCACGGCCTGGCGGGCTTCTTCGGCGGTCTTGTCCGACAGGTGCGTCATCAGCCGGGCCAGCGTGACCACGTCCTGGAAGTTGTGCGCCACCACCCGCTTGAGCAGTGCCGAAGAGCCGCCGCGCAGGAACTGCAGCCACGCCGCAGGGGCTTCCGAACCCGGCAGATCATCCTCGCGCACGATCGACAGCGCGTTGCGTTCGATCGTTGCCAGCCGGCAGTTTTCCCACACCCCGCGATAGCGTCGGCGCGTGGGATACAGCAGATCCAGGTGGGCCAATCCCTCCAGCGCATTGGCCTTGCGCGAAAGCCGGTAGCGCGTGCCCAGCAGCGGCGCGTCATAGCAGCGGCCGTTGTAGCTCACCAGCCGCGTGCGTGGTTGCAGCCAGCCGCGGAAGGTTTCCAGCATGTCGCGCTCGGCTGACAGATGGGCGATGAGCAACTGCCGCACGCGCAAGCCTTCCGGCACGAAATCCGAGGCCCCGATCATGAAAGCGCGCGTGCCGGTGCCGCCGGCCAGCCCGGTGGTTTCGGTATCGAAGAACAGCAGATCGGCCGTAGCCAGATCGACCTCGCGAGCGAAGCGGCCATCGATCGCTTCAGGCATGGCGTCCCACGGCAGCACGCGTTCGATCAGGTGCAGGCCATCGGCGATGACACGGCCAGGCAGATCGCGCTGCTTCGAGGGCGTGATGCGCGGCAGCGGCACCGCACGCCCGCGCACGCCGAGCATGCGGCGCAATGCGTGGACCGTATCGCCCGGGGCCGGTTTCACCGGCAATGCGGGTGCAGACGGCGTTGCCGGTTCCGTTCCGCTCTGCCGGCGCAGGCTGCGCAGTCGTTCCAGCGCGACGCTCATGCCTGCGCCAGCAGTCCGAGCACGCGGCCGGCAAGCATCTTCGGCGTGAGCGATGCATCTTCATCGATCGCCAGGATCGGGCCGACGCACGCCGGGCAACCGGCGCGGCATTCGCAGTGCGTGATCAGGTCGTGCGCGCGCGACACCAGTTCGCGCTGCCGGCGCCACAGCGGCTCGCTCAGCCCGATGCCGCCCGGATAGTTGTCGTAGAGATACAGCGTCGGCACGAAGCGATCGCCGTCCTCCGGCGCCAGCACCTGCCCTTCCACGCCGGGCAGCTGGCCGCGTCCCTGCGCATCCGGCAACGCGAACCATGCGCCGTCGCCATCGCCCACGGCCTTCTGCAGATCGCGTCCTTCCGCCATCACCGCGACCGTCGCAGCGATATGCAGCGCATTGGCTGCACCGAGGAAACCATCCAGCGCATCCTGCCGCGATGCGAACGCGTCATGCAGCCTGTCCGGCGGCAACTGCCACCACAGGCTCGTCGTGTGCATTTCCTGATCCGGCAGGTTCACCGGCCCGTAGCCGATGTTCTCGTGCGTGTAGTAGCGGATCTTCTTGTAGCCGGCCACGCGCCGCACCACGTGCACCTCGCCGTGATGACAGGTGCCCTCGCCTGCGCGCGCGCCGTCGAAGCGATCCAGCACCTTGAGCTTGGTGTAGTCGATGGCATCGGTGTAGTAATCCACGTGCGTGCGCGTGACGTAGGCTTTGCGGCCTTCCCAGTCCAGGCGTTCGACCTGGTACGGCGTGGACTGGATCATGTGGATCGCGCCTTCGTACAGCGTGAGCGGCGCGGCGGTGAAATCGACCTCGGCGATGATCACCTGCCGCCCGTCGGTGCGATCGACGACGACGAAGTTGCCGTCGGCCACCGCGCGCAGGCTGACCGCATTGGCCGGATAGCTGTCGGCGATCCATTCGAAGCGATCACCTTCCCGATGCACCACGCTGTCTTCGCTCAGCAGTTCCAGGAACGGCGACGGATCCACCGGACCAAAGCGTTCTCCCGCCAGGAACGGCAATTCGAACGCGGCGCAGCGGACGTGATCGAGCAGGATCATCGGCTGGTCGGCCGCGATGCGCGCGTGTTCGGGCGGGCTGTCGGCGAAGAATTCGGGATGGCGGACGATGTATTGATCCAGCGGCTGCGAACTGGCGACCAGCACGCCGAGCGACGTCTGCTGACGACGACCGGCACGACCGAAGCGTTGCCACGTCGCCGATATCGAACCGGGATAGCCATTCAGCACCACCGCATCGAGGCTGCCGATGTCCACGCCCAGTTCCAGCGCGGACGTGGAGACGATGCCGTCGATGCGCCCGTCCCGCATGTCGCGCTCGGCCTGCCGGCGCTCGGTCGGCAGATAACCGCCGCGATACGCACGGATGCGCGCGGGCTTGCGCGGGTCGTGATCGAACACGTCCTTCAGATACTTGGTCAGCACTTCCACCATCGTGCGCGACTGCGCGAACACCAGCGTCTTCAGGCCGGCCTTGATCGCCAGCCGCGCGATGCGATTGCTCTGCGAGCGCGCCGATGCGCGCAGGCCGAGATCCGGATTCACCACCGGCGGGTTCCACAGCAGCACGTGCTTGTCGCCGCTCGGCGCACCGGATTCGGTGATGGCATGCACGTCCGCTTCCAGCAACGCTTCGGCATGCGCTTTCGGATTGCCGATGGTCGCCGAGCACAGGATGAACTGCGGCGAAGACCCGTAGAACGCGCACACGCGCTGCAGGCGGCGCAGCACGTTCGCCACGTGCGAGCCGAAGACGCCGCGATACGTATGGATTTCATCGATCACCACGTAGCGCAGGTTCTCGAAGAACTGCGCCCACTTGGTGTGATGCGGCAGGATCGCCTGGTGCAGCATGTCCGGGTTGCTGACCACGATATCGCCATGCACGCGGATGGCCTGCCGCGCATCGCCCGGCGTGTCGCCATCGAAGGTGAACGCCTTCAGCGCCAGATCACCGGCCGCATTGAGTTCGAGCAGTTCGCTGACCTGATCCTGCGCCAGCGCCTTGGTCGGGAACAGATACAACGCCTTCGCACTGCCGCCGAGCACCGCCGACACCACCGGCAAGGTGTAGCAGAGCGACTTGCCCGACGCCGTCGGCGTCGCGATGACCAGATGCTCGCCCGCCGCCGCATGCGCCCACGCCTCTGCCTGGTGCGAATACAGCCGCTCGATCCCGCGCGAACGCAACGCCTTCACCAGCGCCGCCGGCAAGGCCTCCGGCAGATCGCTGTAACGCCCTTCCCGCCCCGGCACCGTCAGGCTGCCCGTCACCCGATCCGGATACTTCGCCTGCAACCGCTCCCCCAACTGCCGCCCGTCATGCCCCTTCCCCGCAGGCAGCAAATCTCGATGGGCACGGGCAATCTGGCGGGCAGTGGCGGACATGGCGGACTCCGGAGCGGGCCGCCATCAGAACCGAAGCCAGTCGCAGTGGGTGAGACGGGGGCGATCGTCGGCCTGCCGTCGCGGGCGTTGGAGGCCGAGTCGGCCGTCTTGATTGCGCTGCGTTCCCCTGACCAACGCTGATAGCATTCGCTGGGTGCGCCGAGACCTCCTGCTTCGTATCGCTCGCAACGCCCGCCAGACCATGTGTACATTGTTGGGCAAGTCGTTTCGCCGCCTCCAAGGATTTGACTGACAGGGGTTTCGCCTCTCATGAGTTCGCGCCCTTCAGAGATTGACCTTCTCGCTGCGCTTGAACGCTGCGATCAACTGTTGCGTGACTGTGCAGCGGGCCGTCTGACTTTCGCGCAATTTTGCGCCGAGTACGACAATTTCCATTGGTCGTTTGCTCTCGACGGGCATGAATCAGACCCGGCGGGCCAAGCCCTCCTGGCCAAGTACGCATGCCGAATCGCGCCGCATGAAAAGGTAGCGGAGACCATTCTCGCCAACGTCTGTTCGGATGCGGATGCCTTGCGGGAAAGCTATCGCACGGCGGGCCGCTTCGGCTCCGCGGAGGCGATCGAAAAACTCAAGCTGATTGCGGCTGACCTTACCCATGGCCGGGCTTGATAAGCGCCTGCACACACGCCGAAGGTTGGATGACCACCGAAACAGAGCGGCTGACCTCGTGGAAGACCACATAGCAATGCGCCCGCCCCGTAATCTACGGCTCTCTTCACTCACACGATTTGTTCCGCATGCTCCCCGTCCGACTTGCATCAACAGCGGGCTGCTGTATGAACCGGCTTTCCACCGGCCCGCTTCGGTCGCGCAGGATCTTCAACCCATTATCAAGCCCGCTTCGCGGGATGATTGACCAGGCCACAGCACATGGACGTACTTGAGATCTTTGGACCCAGACTCAGCGCGATGATCATTGCGATTGCCGCGATCTACTTCACGATTTCCTTCGGGCCTGTCTGGTGGCCGGCGTTCGTCGCGTTCCGACTCCGTCCGTACTTTCCTCGCCCGGTGCTGTTCGTGGGGACCGTGGCCGCGCTGGTATACGGGGTTCTTTCGTTTCTTGCCTTTGCTGTGCTCCTGCCCATTCAGGGCTACAGCATTTTCATCGCGCCGGCCCTTGTGGAAAGAGGGATTGCAGAGGGCGCTTGGCTGCTTCGCATCTCAGGTCTTTTCGTCAGCTACTGGTGGTTGGTTGTTCCATCCGTGCAGTTCGTGATGACGTGCTTCATCACACGGCGATTGGGTCGGCGCTGGACGCACATTTGCGCAGCGCCGCCTGACGATTCATCCAAGCCGGACCCGCTTCGCGGATTGGCCTGATTGGAGTTCGGAATGGGATTGAATATTGCCGCTCAGAATCAGCAGATCTCGGACCATGTCCAGCGATTCGGCTGGCATTGCCTTCATGTATTTCCGACCGGGGAAGGCGGAGACCACTTCACGTACTCAATCGGCTTCGGCGAGTCCTACGACGCGCCGGAGGTCCTGGTGTTCGGGGTGGAGCGCGACAAGGCCCATGCTCTGTTGAGTCAATGCGCCCAGATGCTGAGGGAGGGACACACGATTGTTGCGGAGGCCGAAGACTCGGCGATTCTCTCCAACGACTACAAGGTCATCTACAAAGCAGTACTGCCAGAACATTATGGCGAGTACCTGGGCACGGCGATGCGCTACTACGGGGAGAGAGAATTCTCGGCAGTGGTCATGTTTCTCCCTGACAGACAGCATCGTTTTCCCTGGCAACCCGGCTACGACGGAATGCAGGCCGATGAACCCTTGTCCATCGTCCAGCATTCATTCGAGCGCGTCCCGCCTCGCGGATTGAGCTGACGAAGGCGACAGGAGTCGCATGGAAGATTACGGGGGTCACATGCACGCCCGCGTGGGCGAGACAGGCAAGAAGGAGACGGCCAAAGAGAACGCCCGCAAGATCGCGCGTGGTGGCGGTCGCCACAAATACGCCACCAAGTCGCCACCGAACCTCACGGTGGTGCGTAATGGCTAGCTGGTGCCGCTGGATTAGGTGTGAGTGCCGGCATTCAGAACAACCGCACCAGCAGAGGCGGCGTAATGAACCGCGAAACTGCACCATGCCCAAGTTGGCCGGGGCCAAGTTGGGCAAAGGCCCTGATAGCTCGCCAAGGTGCTATCGGGGCCTTTCTCACCCTATCAGCGTCTTACCATTCACCTAATACTCGGTAGGGAGCCGACATGGAAAAGCACGACGAAAATCAGCTTCGGCATCTTGAACTTGTGGCCGTAGCGGCCGAAAAAGGCCAATCTTTCAACTCTGTGTTTATTGCCGTCGGCTACGCAACCTTCTTCGGTCTTTGGAAAAACATCGAGACCTGTTCTACAACGGGCTGGCACATGATGGCAGGTGCGCTTTTGACGTTCTCCGTAGCTATGTATGTAGCTTGGATGGTGATGGGTCTCTACTTCCTCAACATCACCATGATGACTCTCGTTGAGCAGGTGAGTTCGTCTTCTCGCCCGAAAGCGGGTGAGTACATGTCTGACAGCAACGCCGCGCTGAAGCAAGTGTATGAGCTGGTCAATGATCCGAAATCGGACTTAACCTCGGCTCAGCGGGTAAAGCTGCGTCTCGTTCTCCGTGCGCTAGAAGCTGCCAAGACTTGGAAGTTGGCCATGCCAGTAATTTGCGCCCCCGCATTACTTGCCGTGAGCATTCTCTTTTCCATATATGTCCACGGCATGTGGATCGCATTTACCGGCACCACAATCAAGTGCGCCATCTAGGCTCTTGAAATAAGCGGACACACAAGAAAAAACGCCCTGGCCGTCCACAGACGACAAGGGCGCTTTCTGCCAGCACTGAGCAACAACTACTTAGACAAGTTCTTCATCAGCCAATCGGAGCCAGATGTATCGAAACCCGTCCAAGCGGCATCGCCTTTAGCCAACAGCACAACCAGCAGTTCGTCGTCTTTGTCCAGGAAGGGCTTCAGAGCGTTTCGAATCGTCTCAGACGACCCACCATGGCCAATCAGCCACGTGGAGTCCAAGTTGTGCCACCAACCATTGCTGATTTCCTTAATCTTTGAAATCAAGCCGGTGTAGTCCTTGCCAGCTTTGTTGAGGTCGTAACCAACCATGTAGATAGCCACTGAGAGTTACCTTTTTTCGTTTGGAGTTTAGGAGTACTGCGATGCACCGCTTTCGCGGGCAGATGACGTATCCAAACACTCACCGTGGCTCCAAGGCCCCGAATTATCGGGGCCTTGGTTGATTTACGCTAACTTCCTTTCTCTTTGTAAGAACTCATCGATCGGCCTCAACGTCGCGTCGTGAGTCTTAGCAGCTTCATCTTTTGTACGCTTCTCGATGTCTCTTTGCTGCGCCTCTAGCTGATTGAGTATGCTCTTCAGCTCGGATAGTGCAAATCGGTTGAGCAAGTCTCGGATCAGCGGCTGATATCCGACCCCGTGGTATTTGGCGATCAGCTTTAGGTTGCTCAGAAGCGCGCGCTCCAGACGAATGGAAATCATCTGCAAGCCGATGGCTTCGTCTATTTTTTCAGCCTCGCCTTCATCCATGGCTACGGTAAGTTGCTCCAAATCCTCGTCCAGCAATTCCCAAGGCTGCTTAGCAACGTCTTTCTTCTTGTTCGCCATATTTTTTGCCCTTGTAACGCGCCTTGTTGGCACTGTTATAAACCCGTCGGGTATAGACGGGCCTCATGAACTGTAAGTCGCTTATGGATGATGGGACACCAAAGTGTCTTGAACGATTACTTAGCGAACCTGGCGTAGATACGCTGAACCTTGTCGGTGGCGGGATAGGCAGACTTCAGAAACACATCGCCACCGCGACGCACAAACATGATTTTCAGTGTGCGACCGTGGTTCGTATCAGCAACGAACCAAGGCGTAGCTTGGCCCAGATCGTTCTTATGCTGTGGATGCTGTTCATATGCATACCGGCCACAGTGGTTTTCGAAGCATTCGTGTACCTCCTTCACGGTGATGTTCCCGTGATCGTCCGCACCAATCTTTTTCTCAATTTCGCCAGAAATGATGATCGCCACGCGGCCAGAGTCCATTCTTCGACGGAGGAATTGTAGGGCCGGGAAGCTGTATATACAAGTAGCAGCTTGTATTGCTGTTTACTGCGACATCCGTTGCAATTCTGAACGGGGAGCGGGTTGCAAGACCCTTGCAGGACGAAAACACAAAGGCCACCCGTTTAAGGTGGCCTTTGTGTAAAAAAAACCCCTAAACATCAGGGGCTTATATGGTGGGCGGTACAAGTTTCGAACTTGTGACCCCTGCCGTGTGAAAGCAGTGCTCTACCGCTGAGCTAACCGCCCGAATCTCGGGCCGCAAATGGTAAACGGGCCGGGGTGGCCGGGTCAACGCTTT
>JAEZYE010000050.1 GCA_023419315.1 Pseudomonadota bacterium | reverse complement strand
TGTCTTGTCAAAAGGAACCAAAACCGTTGGCGCCCGACAGTCGCCGGAGCTTCGCTCCGGTGCCCTGCGCTTCTCGCCGTCCGGGGCACGGCGCCCAAACTCGCTGCGCTCAGACAGGGGCGCCTCTACGACCCCGGCCGTCTGCGATGCTCGGCTCCCTTTAGGGCGCTGGAAGGGCAAGAGCGAAGGCGACAGCAACAGCCAAGCAACAGCAACAGCACGGGTTTTGGCCTTCGGCCTTACCCGTTTGGAGCGACAGCAATCGTGATGTGCTTGCAACCCCGACAGTCGCCGGAGCTGCGCTCCGGTGCCCTGTGCTTCTCGCTGGTCGGGGCACGGCGCCCAAACTCGCTGCGCTCAGACAGGGGCGCCTCTGCGGCCCCGGCCGCCTGCGATGCTCGGCTCCCTTTAGGGCGCTGGAACGTCAAGAGCGAAGGCAACAGCCAAGCAAAAGCAACAGCACGGGTTTTGGCCTTCGGCCTCACCCGTTTGGAACGGCGGCGATGGCGACTCCCAGCGAGCTTCGGAGTGAAAAAATCAACCGCGTAGGTGCAATAAGCGCAGCGCATTGCGCCGCTCTTGGCAGGTTCGTTGGAGAGCAGGCAAGGCAAGAGCCAGAGCACGGGTTTTGGCCTTTGGCCTCACCCGCTAGGAGCGGCGGCGTTTGGGCATTCCCGCAACCTTGGGGGGAAGTTGACCGCGCAGGGTGCAACAAGCGGAGCGCATCGCACCGCGTGTCGCGGCGTCCTTGGGACGCATCCAAACCCGAAGCCAGAAGCCTGGCGAAGCGCAAGCGGTTTTGCGCTTGGCGCCAGGCGCTTGTGTCTGGCATGCCCGTGGAATCCGAACGGGTACGTGAGACGGTCGAGGTGGGTTGCAGGGGTTCTCGTGCGGATCGGTCGGTCGCGGGCCGGTTTTGCGGGTGAACAAGCGCGCGATTGGTTGCCCGTAAAATGGCCGGCATGATTACGAACATCGCGGCATATCATTTCGCTTCCCTTGGCGATCCGCAGGCGTTGGCCGACGCCGTGCTGGAGCGTTGCGAGGCGTTGCAGTTGCGCGGCACCGTACTGGTGGCGGGCGAGGGCATCAATCTGTTTCTGGCGGGCGATGCGGTCGGCATCGAGGCGTTGCTGGACGTGCTGCGTGCGCGGCCGGAATTTGCCGGGTTGCAGGTCAAGTACAGCGAATCGGAGACGCAGCCGTTCGCGCGGTTGAAGGTCAAGGTCAAGCCGGAAATCATCAGCTTCCGCAAGGACGATGCCTCGCCGTTGGAAGGGCGTGCGCCGGCCGTGGATCCGTCGACGCTGGCGCGCTGGCTGCAGCAGGGCCACGACGATGCCGGCAAGCGCGTCGTGATGCTGGATACGCGCAACGAGCAGGAGATCGAGTACGGAACGTTCGCCGGTGCGCTCACGCTGCCGATCCGCAAGTTCACCGATTTGCCCGAGGCGCTGGCGCCGCATCGCGAAGCATTGAAGGACGCCACCGTCGTCAGTTTCTGCACCGGCGGCATCCGTTGCGAGAAGGCCGCGCTGTGGATGCGCGCCGACGGCATGGACAACGTGTTGCAGCTGGACGGCGGCATCCTGGGTTACTTCGAGCGCGTCGGCGGGTTCGGCTATGACGGCCGCTGCTTCGTGTTCGACGAACGCATCGCGCTGGATCCGGCGCTCAAGCCGCTGTCGGAAGCCGGCTGACCGTCATGGCGATGCGCGCGCTGCGGTTCGACAACGCCTTCGTCCGCGATCTGCCGGGCGATGGCGAACAGGGACCGCGACGCCGCGAGGTGCTCGGGGCACTGTGGTCCGCGGTGGCGCCGACGCCGGTGGCCGAACCGCGCGTACTCGCGTGGTCATCCGAGATGGCGCAGGCACTGGGGCTTGCGGAGGCGGATGTCGCGGATCCGCAGTTCGCGCAGGTGTTCGGCGGCAATGCCGTGCTGCCGGGAATGAGGTCATTCGCGAGCAACTATGGCGGGCACCAGTTCGGCGCATGGGCCGGTCAGCTCGGTGACGGGCGCGCGATCACGCTGGGCGAGGTGCTCGGCGAAAGCGGGCAGCGGTATGAACTGCAGCTCAAGGGCGCTGGCCCGACGCCGTATTCGCGCACCGCAGACGGGCGCGCGGTGCTGCGTTCGTCCATCCGCGAATTCCTGTGCAGCGAGGCCATGCATCACCTCGGCGTGCCGACAACGCGTGCGCTCTGCCTGGTCGGCACCGGCGAGCCGGTCGTGCGCGACATGTTCTACGACGGCCATCCGCGCGCCGAACCCGGCGCGATCGTCTGCCGCGTCGCGCCCTCATTCGTGCGCTTCGGACACTTCGAATTGCCGGCTTCGCGTGACGACGTCGCGTTGCTGCGCCAGCTGGCGGAGTTCTGCATCCGCCGCGACTTCCCGGAACTGGCGGGCGCCGGCGAATCGCTGCTGGCGGACTGGTTCGCGACGATCTGCCGCCGCACCGCGGTGATGATCGCGCACTGGATGCGCGTCGGATTCGTGCATGGCGTGATGAATACCGACAACCTGTCCATCCTCGGGCTGACGATCGACTACGGCCCGTATGGCTGGATCGAACCCTACGATCCGGACTGGACGCCCAACACCACCGATGCGGCCGGCGGCCGTTATCGCTTCGGCTGGCAGCCGAAAGTGGCGTACTGGAACCTCACGCGGCTGGCGCATGCGCTCGCGCCGTTGTTCGCATCGGTCGAGCCCTTGCAGGCGGGCCTGCAGGCGTACGTCGACACCTACTACGCCGCCGAGCGCGACAACACCGCACGCAAGCTCGGCCTTGCCGAATGCCGTGACGAGGATGCGGCGCGGATGGAAGCACTGCAGTCCCTGATGCATCGCGGCGAAGTGGACATGACGATCTTCTTCCGCCGCCTGATCTCACTGGACGCGTCGTACGGGATTGCGCATTTCGCCGACGCCTTCTATGACGACGCACGGCGCGACGGCATCGCCACCGGCTTGCAGGACTGGTTGCAGGCGTATCGCAGGCGTCTGGACGAAGACACGCTGGACCCCGCCGCGCGGCGCGAGCGCATGCGCCGGGCCAATCCCTGCTACGTGCTGCGCAACTGGCTGGCGCAGGAAGTCATCGACCGTGCGGAAGCCGGGGATGCATCCGGGATTGCGGAACTGCTCGACGTGATGCGCACCCCTTACGGCGAACAGCCCGGCCGCGAGCGATTCGCCACGCGCCGCCCCGACTGGGCGCGCGAGCGTGCGGGCTGTTCGATGCTGTCGTGCAGCTCCTGACACGCCTGCGGGATAAGATGCCGGCTCCTCGAGGAGCGCGTCGATGATCACCGTCCATCATCTGAACCATTCCCGATCCCAGCGCGTGCTCTGGCTGCTGGAGGAACTCGGGCTGGACTACACCGTGGTGCGCTACCAGCGTGATGCGCGCACGATGCTGGCGCCGCCGGAACTGCGCGCCGTGCATCCGCTGGGGAAATCGCCGGTGGTGGTCGATGACGGTCTGGTGCTGGCCGAATCCGGCGCAATCCTGGAATACCTCGTCGAGCGCTACGACGCCGCGCGTGCATTCGCGCCGTCGCCCGGTACGCCCGAGCATCTGCGTTACCGCTACTGGCTGCATTACGCGGAAGGTTCGGCGATGCCGCCGATGCTGCTGAGCCTGGTGTTCGCACGGATGAAGAAAGCACCGATGCCGTTCTTCATGCGTCCGTTCGCGCGTGCGATCGCCGACAAGACGCTGCGCGGTTTCGTCTCGCCGCAGGTCAAGCTGCACCTGGACTACATGGAAGCGGAACTGGGCAAATCGCGCTGGTTCAGCAGCGAGGACTTCAGCGCCGCCGACATCCAGATGAGTTTCCCGGTCGAGGCTGCCGCGGCGCGCGCGGGGCTTGATGCCTATCCTGCGCTCGGCGATTTCCTGGCCCGCATCCACGCACGCCCGGCGTATCAGCGGGCGCTGGCGCAGGGCGGTCCGTTCGAACTGTCGCGATGACGCATCGCCGCGTTTGGCCGGTCGCGCAATACAGCATCCCGTTCGCGGTGCTGGCGATGGCGGGCCGGGGTCCCCATCGCAGGAGTTGGTTTCCGACTGCTCCGATGCCCGCATGATTCTGTATTCGCTTCTCGATCTGGCTCCCGTCTGCGAAGGCGGCGACACCACCCAGGCGTTCGCGCACATGCGCGAACTCGCGCAGGCCGCCGAACGCTGGGGCTATCAGCGCTACTGGCTGGCCGAGCATCACAACATGCCGGGCATCGCCAGCGCTGCGACCGCCGTGCTGATCGGCCACGTGGCCGGTGCGACCGAACGCATCCGCGTGGGCGCGGGCGGCGTGATGCTGCCGAACCATGCGCCGCTGCAGGTAGCCGAACAGTTCGGCACGCTGGCGTCGCTGTATCCGGATCGCATCGATCTGGGGCTGGGACGCGCGCCAGGCACCGATCAACCGACGGCGCGCGCATTGCGCCGTTACTTCGACAGCGCCGAGCAGTTCCCGCAGGACGTGCGCGAGCTGCTGCACTACTTCGAGCCCGTGCAGGAAGGCCAGGCCGTGCGCGCCGTGCCGGGTGCGGGCATTCCGGTACCGGTGTGGCTGCTGGGTTCGAGCCTGTTCGGCGCGCAGCTGGCCGCGGCGCTGGGTTTGCCGTATGCGTTCGCATCGCACTTCGCACCGGACGCGATGGATCAGGCTTTGTTGGTCTATCACCGCGATTTCCGTCCGTCTGCGCGGCAGGCGAAACCGCACGCGATGCTGGCGTTGAACGTCATCGCTGCCGCCACCGACGAGGAAGCGCGCTTCCTCTTCACCAGCCAGCAGCAGGCCTTCGTCAATCTGCGGCGCGGCCGGCCGGGCCTGCTGCCGCCGCCGATCGAGGACATCGAATCGTTCTGGCAGCCGCACGAGAAGCTCGGCGTGTCGCAGGCGCTGGCGTGTTCGGTGGTCGGCAGTCCGGACACCGTGCGCGCAGGCATCGCCGCCTTCATCGAACGCCATCGCCCGGACGAACTGATGCTCACCGCCAACGTGTTCGATCACGCCAAGCGGCTGCGTTCGTTCGAAATTGCCGCCGAGGCCATGCAGTCGCTCTGACGCGCCTGCACGCGGTGCGGTGGCGTCACGACGTGCCGCGCTGCACGAACGGTACGCGTTCGTACAGCCGCCGCTCGCCGCCGCGCGGGTCCGCCGCCACGCGGCAGGCGTCGTCGAAGATCATCGTCTCGCGTGCCGGCAGCGTGTACGGCGGCCAAGGCGGAATGCCGGCGTGGTCCGGGCGGCCAGTGCGTGCAAAGGCGAGCAGGGCGTCGCTCATGCGTTCTGCCATGCGGCGGGCGTCGGCGTCGTGGCCGGTGCGCGCGCCCGGCACGTGCGTGGTGTTGAACATCAGGGCGATGTCGAGCGTGTGGAAGGCGCGTTTTTCCGGTTCCGCGTGGCTGCGCCAGTCGAGTTGATAGACCCAGGCCGGCGCGTTCTGCCGGGCGCGTGCTTCGGCTTCGATGATGGCGGCGCGCCAGGAACGCCCGGCCGTCGTGGCGGCGAAGAACACGTCGGAAGGCGAATAGTCGGGGTAAAGGCGGCGGTATTCGGCGATCACCGCGTGCGGCGGAATGTCCACGAACTGTTCGCGGCGGATGCGATCCGGCAGGTCTTCCCATTGCAGGCGGAAGTTGCCGGCGTCGTTGCCGAGGAAAGCGCGCGTTTCGTCGCGCGTATTGCCGATGATCATCGGAATGTCCGCCGACTGTGCCGGCGCGTCCGGATAGAACGGATGCCGCGGCAGCCCGCGATCATCCAGCACCGGGCCGAAGTACAGGCGGGTGTCCTCGACCCATGAGGGATCCGGAAGTCGCACGGCTTCGAGCAGGCGCTGCATGGGCAGATCGAGCAACCGTGCCGGCGTGAGCGACATCGCATCCAGCACGCGCCGGGCACGCTGCGTGGCCGCGCGCGGGCCGGCCGCCGTGACCTGCTGCCCGCTCATCGTCACCGCCTTGTGGAACAATCCCTTCGCGGCCGGCATCGCCATCAGCGTGGCGATCTTCGCGCCGCCGCCGGATTGGCCGAACAGGGTGACGTTGCCGGCGTCGAAGCCGAATTCGTCGGCGTGTTCGCGCAGCCAGTGCAGCGCCTGGATGAGATCCCACTGGCCGATGTTGCCGGAATCGGCGAAGCGCTCGTCACCGGCCTCCGCGAGGTCGGCCAGGTACAGATAGCCGAACGCGTTGAGCCGGTGGTTGAGCGTGGCGACGACGACATCGCCGCGCCGGCACAGCGCGCCGCCGTCGTAGACCGGATGCGAGCCGGAACCGGTGTTGTAGCCGCCGCCGTGCAGGTAGACCAGCAGCGGCCGGCGCTGGCCGTCGCGCAGTCCGGGTGTCCACAGGTTGAGGAACAGGCAGTCTTCGCTGATGGGTTGGCCGTCAGCGTCGCCGGTCTGCGGCGCCGATGCGCCGGGCGCGATGGCGTCGCGCGTGCCGGTCCAGGCAACTTCGGGCGCAGCGCGCTGGAAGCGGCGCGGCTGCGTGTCGGCGCCGTAGGGAACACCTCGGAAGACATGCACACCGCCTTCCCGTCGGCCGGCGATGCGGCCGCTGCGCGTGGTGGCCAGGCTGGTTTCGTCAGCGTCCGCGCGCAATGCGGGCAGCGCAGCGAGCGCCGCGAGCGCGGCGCTTCCGTGCAGGAATCGACGACGTGACAGCAGGATGCGGGAAGGCGGCATGGGAGGGCTGACACCGGTTACCTGCCGCCAGACTAGCAAGCCCGGGAGAACCGGCAACGCCGCGGCGCATCAGACCGCCAGACCGGCCGCGTATCCGGATGCCCACGCCCACTGGAAGTTGTAGCCGCCCAGCCAGCCCGTCACATCGACCACTTCGCCGATGAAGAACAGGCCCGGCACGCGACGCGACATCATCGTGCTGGAGGACAGGCCATCGGTATCCACGCCGCCGAGCGTCACCTCGGCCGTCCGATAGCCTTCGGTTCCACTGGCGACCAGCGGGAACGACTGCAGCAGTTCGGCGGTTTCACGCAGTTGCGGTTCGTTGTACTGGCGCATGGGCCGGTTCGGCAGCCACACCTCGCACAGCCGTTGCGCGAAGCGGCGCGGCAGCGCATCGCCGAGCACGGTCTTGAGTTCCGCGGCGGGCCGCTGCGCCTGCTGGCCCTTGAGCCAGTCGAGCGCGGATTCGCCGGGCATCAGATCCAGTCTCAAATCGTCGCCGGGCTGCCAGTACGAGGAGATCTGCAGAATCGACGGGCCGCTGATGCCGCGGTGCGTGATCAGCATGAAGTTGCGGAAGGCGTGTTTGCCGCAGCGGGCCTCGACCGGCAACGCGACGCCGCTCAGGTCCTGCAGGCGTTCCTGATGCTTGCCACTCAGCGTCAGCGGCACCAGACCGGCGCGCGTCGGCAGCACGTCGTGTCCGAAACGGCGCGCGAGTTCGTAACCGAAACCGGTCGCACCGAGGCTGGGAATCGACAGGCCGCCCGTCGCCACGACCAGCGAAGGCGCGGCGAAGTGGCCGTGCGAGGTATCCACGCGGAAACCGCCATCGACCTGGCGCACATCGCCGACGCTGCACTGGGTTTCGATGCGGACCTGTGCGGCGGCGCATTCGTCGAGCAGCATCTTCACGATCAGCTTGGACGAGACATCGCAGAACAGCTGGCCGAGTTCCTTTTCGTGCCAGGCGATGCGATGGCGGTCCACCATTTCGATGAAATCGGCCGGCGTGTAGCGCGCCAGCGCGGATTTGCAGAAATGCGGATTGGCCGACAGGTAATTCGCCGGCGTGGTGCCGGTGTTGGTGAAATTGCAGCGGCCGCCGCCGGACATCAGGATCTTCTTGCCGACCTTGTTGGCGTGTTCGACCACCAGCACGCGCAGTCCGCGCTGGCCCGCGGTCAGGGCGCACATCAGCCCGGCCGCACCGGCGCCGATGATGATGACGTCATGCGTCGGCAGCATGCTCAGTTCGCCGCTGCGTCCGATGACTGGCGCACCCGCGGATGCAGGCTCACCACATGGTCGTCGGCCAGCACCTGCACTTCGCCGTCCTGGATGAGCACGCTCAGGCGCAGGCTGCGCGCATGCAGCGCGGTCAGTGCATCGACTTCGTCGGCAGGCAGATCGAGCACGCGCAGGTTGCGCAGCCGCGACAACGCACTGGCGTTCTTTTCCCACCACAGATCCGCTGCGCGGCCGCCGTAGTTGATGACGATCACTTCGCGTGCCCGACCGCAGGCGCGGCGCAGGCGGCTTTCATCCGGCTGGCCGAGTTCGAACCATTGATCGATCTCCCCGCTGTAGTCGCGCAGCCACAGGTCCGGGTCTTCATCCGTGCTCAGCCCGCGGCCGAAGGCCAGCCGCTCGTGCGCGAACAGGGCGAATGCCAGCAGGCGCACCATCAGTCGCGTGTCGGTCTCGGACGGGTGCTGCGCCAGGGTCAGCGAATGCCCGGCGTAGTAGTGCCGGTCCATGTCGCTGATCTGCAGTTCGGCTTTGACGATGGTGGCTTTCAGTGCCATGGGCGGTCCGGGTTTGCGGGGGCGCCATGATACGGGCGGGGCGTCCGGCGGGGGCGGAAACCGGTTACAGGGACCCGCCGAGCCATTTTTTTGACCTTTTGCATGCAAACCAGTCGCTTTTGTGCTTCAAGCCCGGTACAGTTCGCGGCACTGTGCTTGCCAGGGTCACCGTGAATCGTGGGCCTGATGCGGTAGTTATCTGCTACATCCCGCTTTACCTAACGCCTGCAACTCAGTCTCGGCCCGGAAAATCCGGCGCCGCGATGTATCCAACCTCAATCCGTTTCAGGAGTTAGTAAAGATGTCTGAGCGTCAGACCGGCACTGTCAAGTGGTTCAACGATGCCAAGGGTTTCGGCTTCATCACCCCGCAGAGCGGCCCGGACCTGTTCGTGCATTTCCGCGCGATCCAGGGCAACGGCTTCAAGTCGCTGAAGGAAGGCCAGGCGGTCTCCTTCGTCGCCGTGCAGGGCCAGAAGGGCATGCAGGCCGACCAGGTGCAGGCGCTGTAATCCAGCCCCTCGCTTGAATCGCAAAAAAAGAACGCCGGGGAAACCCGGCGTTTTTTTTTGTGCCCGCGGGCGGCGGACGCGGCGGTCAGATCCGGCGTACGCGGAAATTGCGGCCCTTGATGCGGCCGGCGTTGAGCCGCGCCAGCGCCTGCGCGGCCTGGCCGCGCGCGACCGCCACGTAGGAGCGCGTCGGATAGATGGCGATCTTGCCGATGGACGAGCCCGGCAGGCCGGCATCGCCGGTCAATGCGCCGAGGATGTCGCCGGGCCGCAGCTTGTCGGTCTTGCCGGCATCGATGCGCAGCGTGGTCATCGGCGCGGGCGTCGCGCTGTTCGCGCGCGGCGCGGCGGGGATTCCCGAATCCCAGCGCAGCGGCCGGCCCAGCCGTTCTTCCAGCATCGCCGTGCGCGGGCGCTCGCGCGGCGTGCACAGGCTCAGCGCCCAGCCGCTGCGGCCGGCGCGACCGGTGCGGCCGATGCGATGGACATAGGTGTCGGCATCGGTTGGCAGGTCGTAGTTCACCACCGCGGCGAGGTCGGCAATGTCCAGCCCGCGTGCGGCGACATCGCTGGCGACCAGCACGTTGCAACTGCGGTTGGTGAAGCGGACCAGCACTTCCTCGCGATCGCGCTGCTCCATGTCGCCATGCAGGGCCAGCGCCGAAAACCCGAAGTGCTGCAGCGAGGTGGCGACCTCATCCGCGTCCTTGCGCATGTTGCAGAACACCACCACGGATTCCGGGCGTTCGGCGGCGAGGAAGCCGGCCAGCGCGAGCTGCTTGCGCGCCGGATCCACTTCGACGAAGCGCTGCTCGATATCCACCGCGGATTCTTCGCCGCCGACGGTCACTTCCAGCGGCTCGCGCAACACGGTGCGGCCGATGGCGCGGATGGCGTCAGGGAAGGTGGCCGAGAACAGCAGGCTCTGGCGATCGCGCGGCAGCTTGCCGACGATTTCGCGGATGGGCTCCTCGAAGCCCATGTCGAGCATGCGGTCGGCTTCGTCCAGCACCAGCGTGCGCACGCCGCCCAGATGCAGCACTTTCTTGCGCATCAGTTCCTGCACGCGGCCGGGCGTGCCGACCACAACGTGCGGGTCATGCGCTTCCAGCGAGGCGATCTGCGGCGCAAGCGCCATGCCGCCGCACAGCTGCATCACCTTGAGGTTGGGAATGCCCAGCGCCAGCTTGCGGATCTGCTGGGCGACCTGTTCGGCCAGTTCGCGCGTGGGGCACAGCACGAGGGCCTGCAGCCGCAGCGTGGCGGGGTCGAGCCGATGCAGCAGCCCCAGCCCGAAGGCGGCGGTCTTGCCGCTGCCGGTGGGGGCCTGCGCGATGACGTCGCGGCCTTCCAGGATGGCGGGCAGGCTTTGCGCCTGCACGGGCGTGGGCTGGCGGTAACCGAGCGCGTCGACACCGGCGCGCAGGCTGTCGGAAAGGGGAAGCTGGCTGAAATCGTCCATGCGGCATGATCGCAGCTGCGCGCGCGGCTGCGAAGGGGCGCGATGGATATTCAGTGCTGTTCGTCGAACTCCGATTCGTTCAGCGCCACGAACGCCCAGAACGGCACGTCCTGCCCGGCCCAGAACAGGGCGGCCTCGTTGAGGATGTCGAGCAGCGTGTCGAAACTCGCTTCCTCGCGATCGCGCAGATCCGTGGCCTGGTCCAGCAGCAGCACGTAACCGGCGGCCGGCAGCCAGCCGAGATCGCGCAGGCTGTCGGCCAGCGCATCCCAGTTGCGGCCACTGCTGTCGGGGAAATCGAGCTGGGTGGCGATGCGCAGCAGCAACGCGGCCTTGCTGTCGCAGCCGGACAGATCCAGCCGGCACACGCGCAGGCCGGCGTCGCGACCGGCCACGGTCAGCATGTCGAGATCGCCGGCGGTGACGAAGAAGACGCCGGCATTGGACGCATCGCCCAGCCCCGTGTCAAAGCCGGAGGCGCTCATGGCCTCACCTGCGCGGGCACGTCGAAGCGGCGGAAACTCTCGTAATGATCGTCGGTGTAGTAGTACTCCGACGGCGGCCGTCCTCCGGTCACGATGCGGCGCGCGCCACGGTGGCCCAGGCCGGGCGTCTCCACGGTGTATTCGCGATAGAAGCCGCGTTCGCGCTTCGGCAGGCGGCCTTCGCGATTGCCGAAGACGGTGCCGTCCTGACGATGCGGAAACGGTCCGTCGCTGGCGATGAGGCGCAATGTCTCGCGCGCTTCGGCGGGCAGGAAACCGGGCAGGGCGGTGGCCGGACGCGGCGCGGTCGATGACGGCGGCGGCGGAGCCGGAGCCGCGACGGTCGCTTCCCCGAGCGGCACGGAATCCGCGGGGGGCAGCGCCAGCGTGGCTTCACGCCGGTCCGCGTCGGCGCTCGGCGTGGATGCCGCCGCGGTTTCGCTGGCGGTTTCGCGTGCATCACGCTGCCAGAACCAGGCGCCCGCCACCAGAAGCAGCAGGACCGCGATCAACGTGCCGGCGCGCAGTCCGGATCCACGGTTGCGATGTCGAGAACGACGCGGCATCGGTTACTCCGGCAGGTGGCGGCCGCAGCCGCGATATTCGTTCGTGCCCACGCGCAACACCGCGGTGGCGGGGAACGATTCACCACTCATCACGTCCTGGCAGCTGCGTCGTTGCACGCTGAGGTCCACGGCGGCGCCGTCATCGGTGGTGCCGCGATAGTGATCCAGGCTGGCTTCGGTCGTTGCGATGTCCAGCATGCGTTGCCCGTAGTCGAGCTGCGCGCGCAATTGCGGCGTCTTGCCACCGCCGACTTCGACCAGCCAGCCGGGTTCGTTGCCGACGGCGCGGAAGCGGATACCACGCGCGGCGGCGGCGTCCCACGGGGAAGCGGCATCGTCGGAGCGCACGCACGTGCGGCCCGGCTGGCCCTGGAGATTCAGACGGCCTTCGCCGCCCTTGGTCCAGAACTCGTTGCCCGTGGCGTCGGCGTAACGGGCGCCGGAAGCGGCGACGGCGTGCGGCAGGATCAATTGCCGTCCATCAAATGCCAGCGTGACGCGGTCGGTGTTGCCGGTATCGAAATCGGCCTGCACGCGCAGATCGCCGCATTGCCATTGGCTGCGCAGCACGGCCGTCGTCGGCGCGGGTGCGGATTCGCGCGGTGCCGATTGGCAGGCCGCGAGCAGGGACGAGAGAACAAGAGCGACAACGACTTTGTGCGACATGCCTTGGAGAACCCGGCGCAGGGAAAGCGCGAGCATAGCGAGCGCCGGCTTCATGAATCGTGAGGATGTGGCGGCGCGCGAAAGGGTGCATACACTGCGCGGGCACAAACGTTCCGGAGTTCGCATGGCAAGCCGAGATCCCCGCGTGGATGCCTACATCGCCGCTGCCGCACCGTTCGCGCAGCCCATCCTCGAACGCCTGCGCACGCTCGTGCACGAGGCCTGTCCGCAGGTGCAGGAAACGATGAAGTGGAGCATGCCGTTCTTCACCGATGCGGGCGGCATCCTGGGCAACATGGCGGCCTTCAAACAGCACGCTTCGTTCGGGTTCTGGAAACACGCCGAGGTCATGGGCCAGGCGGCGCCGCGCGACGGCATGGGCAGCCTGGGACGCCTGCGCGCCGTGGCCGATGTGCCGGCGAAGCAGGAATTCATCGCGCTCGTGCACAAAGCGATGCAACTGAATGGAGTGCCCGTCGAGAACAGAATGCCGCGCAGGCCGGTACGGTCCCGCCCCGAACTCGCCGCGCCCGAGGACCTGCAGGCTGCGCTGGCGCGCAACCGCCGCGCTGCGGATCACTTCGCCGGTTTCTCGTCGAGCCAGCGCCGCGATTACATCGAGTGGCTTACCGAAGCCAAGCGCGAGGAAACGCGGCAGCGGCGCCTGGCGCAGGCAATCGAATGGCTGGCCGAAGGGCGCACGCGGCACTGGAAATACGAGCGCGATTGATCGCGCCGAACGTTGCCATCGGCATCGGTGAATGGAGCCTCGACGTTGCGCGGCGTAGTATCGCCGCATCCGGTTCGGCGACCCGTCGCACGAGAACCGATTCCCGCGGAGTCCGCCGCCCCATGAATCGCGTGCTGCAACCGTTGGCTTTTCGACAGGCGATTGCCTGGCCGTATCTCGCGGCCACCGGTTTGATCCTGCTGGCGTCGCTGTGGTTCATGACGCAGGCGACACCGCAGGCGCAGGGGGGCATGGCCGGTCTGCGCGGCGGAGCGTTGTGTGCGCTGGCGACCGCGCTGGGCGCGCTGCCGGTGCTGGTGGTGCGCGGATTGCCGCAGCGCTTGTCCGATGCGCTGCTGGGTTTCGGCGCGGGCGTGATGCTGGCGGCGACCGCATTCTCGCTGGTGCTGCCGGGACTGGATGCGGCGCAATCGATCGGCTTCGATGCCTGGCAATCGGCGGGCGTGATCAGCGCGGGCGTGCTGGTGGGTGCGCTGGCGTTGCTCGCGCTGGATCGCGTACTCGGCGACGACCCGCGCGATCCGCAACATCCCAATGCACCCCTCGTACCGACGCGCGTGCTGGTGTTCGTGTTCGCGATCCTCCTGCACAACGTGCCGGAAGGCATGGCGGTCGGCGTCGCTGCGGGCGGACGGCTGGAAGGCGCCGATGGACTGGCGATGGGCATCGCGCTGCAGGACGTTCCGGAAGGCCTGGTCGTGGCGCTGATCCTCGCAGGAGCGGGAATGGCGCGCGCGAAAGCGGTGTTCATCGGCGCGTTCACCGGCGTTGTAGAGCCGTTGGCTTCGGTGGCGAGCGCCTGGGCGGTGACCGTATCGGCTCAGATGTTGCCGTGGGGGTTGGCATTCGCCGCGGGCGCGATGTTGACGGCGGTGGCGCACAGCGTGATCCCCGAATCCAACCGCAACGGGCATGGCGGCACCGCCACGCTCGGCCTGGCGATCGGTTTCTGCCTGATGATGACGCTGGACACCGCGCTGGGCTGAGCTTGACCCGCACCGTGTCCGCCACGCAGGCTTCGCGGGCTTTCGTCCGCATGCCGCGCGCATGCACGCACCGGAGAACCGCATGCCGTCGCACGTAATCGTCATCGGCAACTATCTGTCGCCCTATGTCCGCAAGGTGCTGGTGTGCCTGGAACTCAAGGGGATCGACTACCGCATCGATCCGTTCGCGCCCTTCATCGGCGATGACGAGTTCAGCCGCATCAGCCCGCTGCGGCGGGTGCCGGTGCTGATCGACGGCGAGGTCACCGTCAACGATTCCACCGTCATCTGCGAATACCTGGAAGAATCCCGGCCGGAACCGTCGCTGTATCCACGCACGCCGCGTGATCGTGCGCGGGCGCGCTGGCTGGAGGAGTTCGCCGATTCCCGGCTGGGCGACGTGATCATCTGGGGGATGTTCTACCAGGTCGGCGTGAAGCGGTATCTGTTCAACGAAGCCACCGATGAAGCGGTGGTGCAGCGCGCACGCGATCATGACTTGCCGTCCGCGCTCGACTATCTGGAATCGCAGCTGCCGGAGGCCGGCTTCCTGTTCGATTCGATCAGCGTGGCCGACATTGCCATCGCCTCGTTCTTCCGCAATGCCGCGTTCGTGCGCTACCACGTGGATCCTGCTCGCTGGCCGCGGACCGCCGCGTATGTCGAACGCGTGCTCGGATTACAGCCGTTCAAGCACCTGGCGGTGTTCGAAGAGAAGACGCTGCGCACGCCGGTGGCGCAGCAACGTGATGTCCTGGTTTCGCTGGGTGCGCCCGTCTGCGAGCGGACGCTGGGCAACGTGGAGCCAGGCCGGGGCGTGATGCGGCTGGAATAGCCGCGGCGCAGTGCGCGCCGCGGAAAGCGGCGCAACCATTTGGGGCGCGCTCAGGGCGCGGTGTCGACGCGCATCACCGGGTACAGGTTGTACCGTTCGTCCCAGGCCGAATGGCGGCGGTAGAAGAACTCCAGGCGCGCGTTCGGATCCTTCGCGAAGGCCGGATCGTTCTTCAGCTTCTCGTCGAACGCGGCCTTGACGGCCGGATCCTTGAGCATCTGGCGTGCGACGCCCTCGGCGACGTAGTCCTCCATGTACTCCTTTCGTTCGAAGGCGCTGTTGAACCCGCCCCAGGCCGCGAGCGAATCCGGCGCCTGCGGCTCCAGCAACGCCATTACCAGCCGCGCTTTCGGCTGCTGGATCGGGACGAACAGCGAGCCTGCGGGAATGTCGCGGCTTTCCGGCTTCCACTGGCCTTCCAGCGTCAGGCGCTGGTGGGTTTCCACCGGCTGCGCGCCGAATTGCGTGCGCGTGGCGCGGAAGGTCTCGACGGTGGATTGCGGGCGCGCGGCGATGCGGCGGAACTCGACGCCGTGCTGGCGCAGCTTTTCCGTGACCCACGCGGCATGCGCGGCCGGCACGATGTAGCCCGCCGCGGGCGCGGTGACGGTGAGCGCCGGATGCAGATCGTCCCGCATCGGCACCTTCCAGATCTGCGGCGTCTTTTCGTCGTAGCGCGTCATCAGCGCACCGGACACGTCGGACGGCGTGCGCGTGTACGCGTAACCGCGGAATTCGACCGTGCGGGTCTTGTCGCTGGCCGCCCACGTCATCGGGACCGGCTTGCCGGCCAGTTGCGCGGCAGCCTGATCGGCGGCCTGCGCCGCGGCCAGCCAGGCGTCGCCCTTGCGCGCGACATGCTCCAGCACCGACACGATGGTGTTGCGCGTGATCCGCACGCGCACCGGGTATTCCTTCCAGGAGTGCGTTTCGACCAGCATGCCGATGCGGTTGCGCAGCAGGAAATAGCCGTGGGAGAAACGCGGCGTCGCCACGCCATCCTCGAAACCGGAGGAGGGGTCGTCACCGACGACGAATGACGGGTAATACGGCAGCGGCAGCGATCCGCTCTTCGCCAGATCGCCGATGACGCCGTCACGCAACGCGCGACCGGCATCGCGCAGGCCATCGTCGCCGGCATGCACGGGCTCGACCTGCACGGAGATGTCATGTTCGAACTGCGCGCCGTCGGTGGCGTGCAGATCCACGTAGGCCAGCGGATCCCATTGCTGGACGAGGCGCAGCATCGCCTGCATCTCCGGCGCATCCGCTTTCACGTAGTCGCGGTTGAGGTTGTAGTTCTGCGCGGTGACACGCCAGCCCATTTCCTCGGGACCGCGCTGGTTGGGACGGTTCCATGCGCCGAAGCGTTCATGGCCGTCAACGTTGAACACGGGCACGAAGATCCACACCAGCTTGTCGAGCGCGCCGCTGGCGGCCTTGCCTTCGAGCACGTCGCGCAGGGCGAGGAAGCCCGCATCCTTGCCGTCGATTTCGCCCGCGTGGATGCCGCCCTGGATCAGCACGACCGGCAGCTTCTGCCGCCGCGCCTGATCCGGCGTCCACGCATTGCGGTTGGACATCACCAGCGCCTTCATCGGGCGGCCTTCCGGCGTCGTGCCGAATTCGATGCACCGCACCGACTTCGGATACGCGCGCGCGAAGCGTTCGCAGAGTGCGATGACTTCGTCGTAGCGGCCCGTGCGGGTGAAGCCGGAACGTTCGGACACGGTGCCCAGTCCGGCATCCGGGGTGTCGGCGAAGGCCGCCGGGACGAGGGCGAACAGCAGGGCGGCGCAGAGCGGACGGATCATGGGCGCGAGTCTGGAAGCGGATGAAAGTCGCGATGATGCCTGCCTGAAGCGCCCGCGCCCACCATGACCGACGAGGTTCGACCCCCCGAGGAGGATCCGGTAACCTTCCAGCCAATTTGCCACCGGAACACCGGATGACCACGACGAGCGAGACGAGTGCCGGCCGGCTGCCGCGCCAGATTCCCTACATCATCGGCAACGAGGCCTGCGAACGTTTCAGCTTCTACGGGATGCGCAACATCCTGGTGCAGTTCCTCGCCAGCAGCATCCTGCTGGCCTATCTGCCTGAAGCCGATCGCGAAGGCGCGGCCAAGGACGTTTTCCACAGCTTCGTCATCGGCGTCTATTTCTTCCCGCTGCTGGGCGGCTGGCTGTCGGATCGCTATTTCGGCAAATACAACACGGTGCTCTGGTTCTCGCTGATCTACTGCGCCGGCCACGCGTGCCTGGCGTTGTTCGAGAACGACCGCACCGGTTTCTATACCGGCCTGTTCCTGATCGCGCTGGGCTCCGGCGGCATCAAGCCGCTGGTGGTGTCCTTCGTCGGGGACCAGTTCGACCAGAGCAACAAGAGCAAGGCCAAGCTCGTGTTCGACGCGTTCTACTGGACGATCAACTTCGGCTCGTTCTTCGCGTCCCTGCTGATGCCGCTGTTCCTGCGCAGCTATGGACCTGCGGTGGCGTTCGGCATTCCCGGCCTGCTGATGTTCCTGGCGACCTTCATCTTCTGGCTGGGCCGCCGCCAGTACGTCAACGTGCCGCCGTCGGGCGCGGATCCGGATGGATTCATGCGCGTCGTGATGACGGCGCTGAAGGCGCAGCGTGCGGGAGAGGGCCGTCCCGGCCATTTCGTCGCGACGGGCGGCGTGGTGCTCGCCATCGGAATGCTGCTGGCGTGGGCGTTGACCGCGACCGGCGTGATGTCCGGCGTGTGGCCCGAATCGTTCGGCTTCGTGATCACCGCCTGTCTGTCGCTGGGCGTGCTGATCGGCCTGGGCGGGTGGGGCGCTTCGCTGCAACTCGAACGCGCGCGCGGCCATCACCCGGATGCCGCCGTGGACAGCGTGCGCGCCGTGCTGCGCATCCTGATCGTGTTCGCACTGGTGACACCGTTCTGGTCACTGTTCGATCAGAAGGCCTCGACCTGGGTGTTGCAGGGCAACCGCATGATGATCCCGCACGAGGCCGCGTGGTGGCCGAGTTGGCTGATCAAGGAAGCCTCGCAGATGCAGGCGCTGAATCCGCTGCTGATCATGCTGCTGATTCCGTTCAACAACCTGGTGCTGTACCCGGCGTTGCGGAAGATGGGTTTCGAGCCGACGCCGCTCAAGCGCATGGGCTGGGGCATCGCGTTTTCCGGCGTGGCCTGGATTTTCGCCGGCATGCTGCAACTGTGGATGGACGGCGGCGATCCGGTTTCGCTGGCCTGGCAGATCCTGCCGTATGCGTTGCTGACCTTCGGCGAAGTGCTGGTGTCGGCCACCGCACTGGAGTTCGCGTACAGCCAGGCGACGCAGGCGATGAAGGGCGTGATCATGGCCTTCTGGTACCTGACCAGCACGTTCGGCGGCCTGTGGGTGCTGCTCACCAACGCGGGCGTGCGCAACGAAACCGTCACCGCGCACATCGCCAGCACCGGCCTGAGCGAGAACGCCTTCCTGATGTTCTTTTTCGCCGGCTTCGCCTTCGTGGCGGCGCTGGCGTTCGCCCTGTATGCACGGCGCTACCCGATGCAGGACAACTACCGCGCCGCCTGAGGAATACCATGCAAAGCCCCATCACCCTGTTGCTGATCGCGGTGACGACGATCGTCTCGCTGTTCGCGTTCCGCTCGCCGTCCGTCGCGGGTCGCCTGATCCTGTGGCCGCCGGCGATTGATCGCTACAAGCAGTACGACCGCTTCATCGGATACGGACTCATCCACGCCGATCTGTGGCACCTGCTGTTCAACATGGTGACGCTGTACTTCATCGGCAGCTTCATGGAACGCATGGTCGCGGAGATTTCCGGGCGCGCCTGGGTATATCCGCTGTTCTATCTGTCGGCGCTGGTGGTTTCCATCCTGCCGACCTATCTCAAGCACCAGAAGGATGCGGACTACCGGGCGCTCGGCGCGTCCGGTGCGGTGTCGGCGCTGCTGTTCGGCTTCATCCTGCTGCAGCCGTGGACGTGGCTGATCGTCTTCGTCATCCCGATGCCGGCCATCCTGTTCGCGGTGCTCTACGTGGCGTACAGCATCTGGATGGATCGTCGTGGCAACACCAGCATCGCGCATGGCGCGCATCTGGCAGGCGCGGCGTATGGCGTGCTCTTCATGATCGCCATGGAGCCACGCATCGTGCCGCACTTCCTCGGACAGCTGGGCGTCGGCTGAGCGCGCGCATGCTCACCTGATTTGAAGATCCGCTGTGCTATCCACGGGCAGAACCCTGAAACCGTGGAGGAAGCATGGCTACACGCGCACGCACGTCCACTGCCGGCAAGGCGCGCCCGAAGAAATCCGCCGCAAGCCGCACGTCGGCGACGGGCAAGAAAGCGGCAAAAAAAGCGGCAAAGAAAGCGACCGGCAAGACCGTGAAGAAGGCAGCCAGGAAGGCGGTCGCGAAAAAAGCCGGCGCCGGAACGGCCGCGAAGAAAACAGTGAAGCGGTCTGCGAGCAGCGCCGCGAAGATAACCACGCAGCGGACAGCGGCAGCAAAGAAGTCGACTGCAAAAAAGTCGACTGCGAAGAAAGCCGCATCGCGGAAGCCGATGGTGAAGAAAGCCGTTGCCCGGAAGGCCGTGGCAAAGAAGGCATCCAGGAAGACGGCGGCGGCCCCCAAGGCAACTCCCCGGAAAGCAGCGGCAGGTCCTGCTTCCCGCACGACGGCAAGCAGGAAGATGGCCTCGCAATCCAACGCGACGAATGCAAAGAAGACGACGCCGACGGCAGGGCGGGCAACCACCAGGCGCCAGCCGGACGCCACGCCGCGCGGTGCGAATCGTTCGAGTGCATCGCGCAGGGATTCATCCACCGTCGCCCGCAAACGCGCGCGCAAGCGAATCACGCCCGAGCAGGCGCTGGCAGTAACGCAGGAATTGCTGGTGCAGAAGCAGCAGCACGATCGCGAACCGGCGCCGTGGCAGTTGCTGGATGAAACCAGTCCCGGCAATTCGCCCCGACCGGGCTTCCAGTCGGACGAAGCGGCCAACAAGAACGTCGAGTTGCATGCCGCGGAAAGCCGGATGAAGGCTATCCAGGGCGCGGCCGGCGTCCGTGACCGTCGCAACCAGGGAAAGCGCGATCATCGCGGTGAATAGCCGGGAAAGCGGTTCGGGAACGGCGCGGAAGGAAGCGCGCCGTTCCGGTGGGACGTCCGCCGCGGGAAAGCGACGGCTGGCAGGAAGAGTCAGCCTGCCATCATGCTCTTGGAGATGCGTGCGCTGCCGATTTCCTCCTGCGCGTAGCTGGACAGAAGGCGCTCATAGACCTCGTTGTTCAAACGCTCGAACTCCCAGTCCTGCGTGTGACCAGTGACGGTCAGCTGGAACAGGCCTTCCAGCAGCGTGGAATCATTGGCTTCGGGCGTAACGGTCAGAGGGGCAATCGCATTCATGGAAGGCTCCGGACAACACTGGTCTCTGCCCGTTTGTACGCATCATCCGTGCCAACTATCGGAGCGTGAAATCATCGTGAAATCGAGCATTGCATCAGCATGGATACGTGACCAAGAGTGACGCACCGCGTCGCCTTCTGTCGCATTCATCATCGCCTGCGGCAAAATAAATTCACCCTTCTCACTTTTTAATTGATGGACATCACAATTCAACACGACACTGAAGGACGGCGCTTTTTCTGCGTCATCGAGGGCCACGAGGCGGAACTGACGTATCGCGTCCAAGGCGAGCGCATGGTGATCGATCACACCGGCGTGCCGCAGGCAATCGGCGGTCGCGGCATCGCGGCGCAACTGGTCAAGGCCGCACTCGATTACGCACGCGGCCGGCAATGGCGCGTGGTGCCTGCCTGTTCGTACGCCGCGACGTACATCCAGCGGCATTCCGAATACGCGGATCTGCTTGCCTGAACACAGGCCGCGCGATCCGGATTTCCACCGCTGCGCAGCCAAGGAACAGTCTCTAGACTCTGCCCGCCTTTGAAGACGACAAGGAGTTCATGGCGTGAATCCGGTTTTCCGATTGCTGTTGATCACATTCATTGCGGCGGCGCTGGCGGCCTGCCAACGCGATGCCGAAGCGCCTGCGCGCGCCCCGGAACCGGCCGTCGCAGAAACACCGGCGGAAGCACCCGCGACGCCCGCACCGATCGAGTTGAAGGACGTGATCGAAAGCGACGCCCGCTATGTGATCGGCATCAGCTATCCACCCGGAATCGATCGCCATCCTGGATTGGCCAAAGCGCTCTCCGATTACGTGGCCTCGGCGCGCGGACAACTGATGGAAGCCGTGGATGGCCTCGGCAACGACAAGCCCACCGCGCCCTATGAACTCTCACTGGGTTTCGAGAAGACCGTGGACACGCCGCAATGGGTCGTGGTGAGCGCGGACGGCAGCCTGTACCCCGGCGGCGCGCACGGCCAGCCCCTGATCGAACGCTTCGTGTGGCAACCGCAGCAGGAGCGCATGCTCCGCATCGAAGATCTGATTGCCGATCAGGGCGGCTGGCAGAGCCTCAGCGACTTCATCAACGAACAGCTGATGACCGGGGTGTCCCTGCGTGCCGATGCCGATGAACTGGAAGGCGATGAACGTGCGCGCGTACTGAAAAGTGCTGCCCGCATGATCGAAGCCGGCACGGCCGCCAAGCCGGAGAATTTCGCGCGGTTCGTGCCGGTGCTGGATGCGACCGGTCACATCAGCGCGCTGCGCTTCGTGTTTCCGCCGTATCAGGTAGGACCGTATTCCGACGGCACGCAGACGGTGGATGTGCCCGCCGCCGTGCTGCGGCCGCATATCACCCCCGCATACGCGGCGCTGTTCGCCGGATAGGCCATGCGATGAACCGCTTCGCGCAACGAGTCGAACGACTGTTGGCCGAAGCGGATGTGCGGCCCGGCGGAGATCGCCCGTGGGATCCGCAGATCAGGCACCCGCGCTGGGCGCAGCGGGTGCTGGCCGAAGGCTCGCTCGGCCTGGGTGAGAGTTACATGGATGGCGATTGGGATGTCGCATCGCTGGATGGCTTTCTCTTCCGTGCGCTCGCCGCCCGGCTCGACGAACGGGTGCGGGGTGCGAGGGACATGCTCGATGCGCTGCTCGCGCGCGTGACCAATCGTCAGACGCGCCACCGCAGCGGTGAAGTCGGGCGGCGGCATTACGACCTCGGAAACGACCTGTACCGCGCGATGCTCGGTCGACGCCTGGTGTACAGCTGCGCTTACTGGCCGAACGCGGCGGATCTGGATCAGGCGCAGGAACACAAGCTCGATCTGGTCTGTCGCAAGCTCCGGCTGCAACCGGGCATGCGCGTGCTCGACATCGGGTGCGGTTGGGGCGAAGCGCTGAAATTCGCGGCCGAGCGCTACGGCGTCCAGGGTGTCGGCATCACCATCTCGCACGAGCAGGCGACGTACGCACACGCATTGTGCGAGGGGCTGCCGATCGAGATCCGCCTGCAGGACTACCGCGATCTGGACGAGCCTTTCGACGCGGCGTTCTCGCTCGGCATGTTCGAACATGTCGGCGTCCACAACTACCGGACCTACTTCGAGGTCGCCCGTCGCGTGCTGCCTCTGGATGGCGTGTTCCTGCTGCATACGATCGGTCGCAATCGTTCCGTGCACGGGACTGATCCGTGGATCGCCCGTTACATCTTCCCGAACTCGATGCTGCCGTCCGCGGCGCAGATCACGCGTGCGAGCGAGGGACTGTTCGTGCTGGAGGACTGGCACGTGTTCGGGGCGGACTACGACCGCACCCTGCAGGCGTGGCGGGACAACATCGAACAGGCATGGCACCGGCTGGACGCGCGCTACGACGAACGCTTCCGTCGGATGTGGCGGTATTACCTGGCCGCTTCGATGGCGAGCTTCCGCTGCCGGCGTTCGCAGTTGTGGCAGCTGGTGCTGTCGCCGCGCGGCGTGCCGGGCGGGTATGTCGCGCCGCGGTGAGGTCAGGCCGGTGCGTCCGCGCAAAAAAAGCGCCACCCGAAGGTGGCGCATGGATGACCGCGACGAGGATGCGGTGATTACTTGGCGGGCGCGGTGAGTCCGCGCTTCTCGAGCAGGGGTTCGATCTTCGGTTCGTGGCCGGCGAAATCCTGGAACAGCTTCATCGCGTCCTCGCTGCCGCCGCGCGAAAGCAGGGCCTTGCGGAAGTGGTCGCCGTTCTCGCGCGTCAGGCCGCCGTGTTCCTCGAACCACTTCTGGCTGTTCGCATCCAGCACTTCCGACCAGATGTAGGCGTAGTAGCCGGCCGAGTAGCCGCCCATGATGTGGCTGAAGTACGGCGTGCGATAGCGCGGCGGAACCGGCTTGAAGTCGATGCCGTCGGCGGCGAGTGCATTGGCCTCGAACTTCATCACGTCGGCCGCGGCCGGCACCTTGCCGGCATCGATCTGGTGCCAGCGCTGATCGAGCATGGCGGCGCCCAGATACTCGGTCGTCGCGAAGCCCTGGTTGAACTTGGACGCGGCGATGACCTTGTCGAGCAGCGCCTGCGGCATCGGCTCGCCCGTCTTGTAGTGCTTGGCGTAGTTCTTCAGCACCGACGGCCAGTCGGCCCACATCTCGTTGACCTGCGAGGGGTATTCGACGAAGTCGCGCGGTACGCTGGTGCCGGTGAAGTACGGATACTTCACGTTCGAGAACATGCCGTGCAACGCATGGCCGAACTCGTGGAAGGCGGTTGTCACTTCATCCCAGGTCAGCAGGGTCGGTTCGCCGGCCGGTGGCTTGGGGATGTTGAGATGGTTGGCGACGACGGGCTTGAAGCCGGTCATCGCCGACTGCGACACGTACGAGTTCATCCACGCGCCACCGCGCTTGGAATCGCGCGCGTACATGTCGGCGATGAAGATCGCCAGCTGCGTGCCGTCGGCGTTGTAGACGTCGTAGACGGCGGTGTCGGCGTGGTACAGCGGCAGGTCGGTGCGCTTCTTGAACGTCAGGCCGTACAACTGGTTGGCGGCGTAGAACACGCCGTTTTCCAGCACATTGGTCAGTTCGAAATACGGCTTGAGTTGCGATTCGTCGAAGTTGTACTTCGCCGTGCGCACCTTCTCGGTGTAGAACGCCCAGTCCCACGGTTCCAGCGTGAACGTCGGCTGGCCCTTGGCCTTCTGTTCCTGATCGATCATGGCCTGCAGATCAGCCGCCTCGCGCTTGGCGTTGGCGACCGCGGCCGGCGCAAGCTTGCCGAGCATCGCGTTGACCGCCTGCGGCGTCTTGGCGGTTTCGTCTTCCAGCACGTAGGTGGCGTGGTCCGGATAGCCGAGCAGCTTCGCGCGATTGGCGCGCAGCGTCATGATCTTCGCGATCAGTTCGCGGTTGTCGTACTGGCCGCCGCGGCTGCCGCGCGCGACGGATGCTTCATGCAGTCGCTGGCGCAGCGGGCGGTGGGTGAGTTGCGATTCCGGCGGCTGGCCGGTGGTGTTGAGCAGCGTCAGCACGTACTTGCCTTCGTGGCCGCGCGACTTCGCCGCGGCTGCGGCCGTGGCGATCTGCTGATCGGTCAGGCCGTCGAGTTCCTTCACGTCATCGACGATCACGGCGGAGGCGTTCACTTCCGCCAGCACGTTCTGGCTGAACTGCGTGCCGAGCGCGGCCAGCTGCGCATTCATGTCTTTCAGCGTGGCCTTGTCGGCATCGGACAGCTTGGCGCCGGCGCGGACGAAATCGGTGTGGTACTTCTCGATCAAGCGAACGCCTTCGGCATCCAGTCCGAGGCCGGCGCGCTGGTCGTACAGCTTCTGGATGCGCGCGAACAGCTTGCCGTTGAGGTAGATCGCATCGCGGTGCGCGGCGAACTTGCCGGAGTAGTCGGCCTGCAGCTTCTCGCGGGTGTCGTTGGTATCGGTGCCGACCAGGTTGTAGAAGACGGTCTGCGCACGGTCCAGCGTGCGTCCGCTCTTTTCCATCGCCAGGATGGTGTTGTCGAACGTTGGTGCTGCGCTGTTGTCGGCGATGGCGGCGATTTCCTTCAACTGCGCGGCCATGCCGGCGTCAAAGGCGGGGGCGAAGTCGCTGTCCTTGATCTTGTCGAATTGCGGGTAGTGCAGCGGCAGCGGGCTGTCGGTGAAGAAGGGATTGCTGGCCTTGGCGGCTTCGGTGGTGGCCGGCGAGGCGGCCTGGCTGTAGGCGGGCATGGCGATTCCAAGGGTCGCGGCGAGCGCGAGGGCGAGGCGGGTGGTCACGGTGCAGCATCCTTCCAGATAGGGCTCCGGGCAGGCTAACCCAAGGTCTGACCGGGTGGCGCGTGACGAAAGGCATGCGACGGCCCGGATGGGATGTGCTGGCAGTGGAACATCGGTCCGGCGCACGTGTTGCGACGCGCGAGGCTGCGCTGGCCGCCGCTTTTTCGCGTTGATCCGCGTCATCGTGTTAGCGCAACCATGCGGGTTACCATGACGCACCCCGCCGGAGCCGCCCATGACGACCGCCTACGACTTTTCCGCCACCGACATCGATGGCCAGACACGTTCACTGGGGGAGTTCCGCGGCAAGGTGCTGCTCATCGTCAACGTGGCGTCCAAGTGCGGCTTCACGCCGCAGTACACCGGCCTGGAAGCGCTGTGGCGCGAATACCGCGATCGCGGCCTGGTCGTGCTCGGCTTTCCCTGCGATCAGTTCGGCCATCAGGAGCCGGGTGGTGAAGCGGAAATCCGCAACTTCTGCTCGCTCAACTACGACGTGGGCTTTCCGCTGTTCGCGAAAATCGACGTCAACGGCGATCAGGCGCATCCGCTGTGGCAGTGGCTGAAAAAGGAAAAGAGCGGGCTGCTCGGGCTCTCGGCGATCAAATGGAACTTCAGCAAGTTTTTGGTGGGCCGCGATGGCCGTGTCATCGACCGCTATGCGCCGACCGACAAGCCGGAATCGCTGCGCAAAGACATCGAAGCCGCGCTGGCCTGAACATGTGCGACGGTTCCACAGCGCCGCCGTTCCGCATTGCCTTCACTGCGACGGATTACGGTCTGAAGGCGCAGGTGTGCGGCATCAACGGCACTCTGGAGACCACGCTCGCCTACTGGCGCGCGATCGCGGCCGAGGTGAGGAGCAGCGGCGCCGAGGGCGTGCTGGTCATTGACGACATGGAGGGCCTGCCGCCCACGCCGGACGAACTGCTGCAGTTCGTGCAGGCGATGCATGGCGAAGGCATGGAGCAGGTCCGCGTGGCCTACGTCGAAAAACACCTGGAGCAGATCCCGCAGGTGGAACTGGCGAGCATCCTCGCCAACGAACACGGATTCCGTGGACAGGTCTTCGACAACGAACGCAGTGCCGTGACCTGGTTGCGCTACGGCGAACGCTGACGCATTCGCGCGCGGCGTAACTGCTTATTTCTCGACGAAGGCGCGTTCGAAAACGTATTGCCCGGGCGTTCCGATGCGCGGGGCGGCGGTGAAGCCGCGGCTGTCGAGCAGGGTGCGGAAGTCGGCGAGCATCTGCGGGCTGCCGCAGATCATCGCGCGATCGTGTTCGGCGTCCAGAGGTTCGATGCCCAGCGTGGTCATCATTTCGCCACTGGCCATCAAGTCCGTCAGGCGTCCACGATTCGGGAAATCCTCGCGGCTGACCGCGGGGTAATACAGCAGCTTTTCGCGGATGACGTCGCCGAGGAACTCGTGCCGCGGCAGTTCCTTCTCGAAGTAGTCGCGATAGGCCAGATCACCCACGCAGCGTACGCCGTGGGTGAGGATGACCCGGTCGAAGCGCTCGTAGGTTTCCGGATCCTTGATGACCGAGAGCCACGGCGCCAGGCCGGTGCCGGTGCCAAGCAGATAGAGGTTGCGGCCTTTGTGCAGATCGCTGATCAGCAGCGTGCCGGTCGGCTTGCGCCCAATCAGGATCTTGTCGCCGGGCTGGATGTCCTTCAGGCGCGAGGTCAGCGGGCCGTTCGGCACCTTGATGCTGAAGAACTCGAGCTGCTCTTCCCAGTTCGCGCTGGCGATTGAATACGCACGCAGCAGCGGCTTGCCGTCGACTTCCAGCCCGATCATCACGAACTGGCCATTGTCGAAACGGAAACCGTCATCGCGCGTGGTGGTGAAGCTGAAATAGGCGTCGGTCCAGTGACGGACGTCCAGCACCGTTTCGGTGCCAAAAGCAGAAGACATGGTGTGTTGACTAAGTTCGAACTCGCGCATTGTAGCCGAGCGCACCGCGCAGGCCTTGATCCTGCTCAACTGCGGCGCAGTCGAAACGACGGCATTGGCAGCATTCGACGGCAGAACGCCGCACGTTGCACCCAGGTCCAGAGAGGAACCGCCATCCGGACGCAAAAAAACAGGACGCCATGAGCGTCCTGTTTCTTCATCCGGCGATGCGTAGCGACTCAGCCGTGATGACCACCGCCGCCACGCGGACGATTGCCGCCCGGGCGATTGCCACCGGGACGGCCGCCGCCACCCGGACGACCGCCCGGACCACCGGGGCCACGTCCACCTGGACGCGGACCCTGTGCGTTCTGCGGGCGATTGCCGCCACCGGGGCGACCCTGCGGACGCGGACCGCGCGGCGCCTGGCCGTACGGATTGAAACCGGGCGTGGCGTGATCGGACGGGAAGCTCGGGGCGTTGCCGGGATGACCGTACGGACGTGCGGCGCGCTGCGGCTTGTTGCCGGCGCCCGGACCACGCGGGCCACGGGGACCGCGAGAATCGGCGCCGAAACCGGCGTCACCGCCGAAGCCCTGGCCGCCACCGCGCGGACCGCGCGGGCCACGCTGCTCGCCAGCGAAGCCGCTGTCATTGCCGAAGCCGCCCTGACCGCGCGGACCCGGCTTGCCGCCCGGACGCGGCTTCTTCGGGCCGGCATTGCGATGACCGCTCGGGCCGGTGTCCACGCCTTCGGGCACGTACCAGGTGCGGAATGCGGCGGGATTGCCATCGGGCAGCGGCTTCGGGCCTTTCATCTTGCGCTGCTTGAACGGCTTCTGCGATTGCTTGGCGGCCGCTTCGCCGCTCACGGTCAGGCCGCCGTGCGGCTTCTTGCCGCGGCCACGGCCGCGATCTTCGCGCACATGATCGAAGCGGCGCAGTTCGCGTCCTTCATCGGCGATGTTGTGCCCGTTGACGTAACCCTGGCTGCGGTTGTCGCGCGAAACGTGCACCGTCGACCTGGCGGCGCGACGCTGTCCGATCACCGGCTGCAGCGTAAGCGCGGCCGGCGCACCGTCTTCCAGCCCGAGTTCCTTGCGCAGTGCTTCGACCTGCGCATCGGCCAGTTCCTGCGACTGACCGCGCAGCAGCGGCTGCGGCAGCGAGATGCGGCCGTAGCGCACGCGCTTGAGGCGGCTGACCTGGCAGCCCTGCGATTCCCACAGCCGGCGCACTTCGCGGTTGCGGCCTTCCTTGACGACGACGCTGAACCAGTCGTGCGAATCGGTCCCGCCGATGCGTTCGATTTCGTCGAACTTGGCCGGACCGTCGTCCAGTGCGACGCCGCGGCGCAGGCGGTCGACGATGTTGTCGGGGACGGTTTCCTGGCCTTCCGGCGCACGCACGCGCACGACATACTCGCGCTCGACTTCGTACGAGGGATGCATCATCGCGTTGGCGAGTTCGCCATCGGTGGTCAGCAACAGCAGGCCGGTGGTGTTGATGTCGAGGCGGCCGATCGCGATCCAGCGCGCGCCCTTCAGCACGGGCAGCGCTTCGAACACGGTCGGTCGGCCTTCGGGATCTTCGCGCGTGGTCACTTCGCCTTCCGGCTTGTTGTACATCAGCACGCGGGCCGGTTCGGTCAGCGCGCTGGCGACGAACTGGCGGCCGTCGAGATCGATCTTGTCGCCGCTCTTGACGCTCATGCCGACCTGCGCGGTTTCACCGTTGACCTTGACCAGGCCGTCGGCGATGCGCTGTTCCAGCGCGCGGCGCGATCCGAGGCCGGCCTGCGCGAGCACCTTGTGCAGGCGTTCCTCGAGACGCGGGGCGGGGGCTTCGGTGGTGGCGTCGCGCTTCAGCGACAGTTTGTTGCGGGGGGGATTGCTCATGGTTTCTGCTCCGACGAGACCTGACCTTCATCGAGGTTTTCGGCGTCGTCATCCTGGGGTGAAGTGAAGGAAGGATCGGCGCCATCGGCGTCGTCCTGCGGCGATTCGTCCGGCTCGTCATCGAGCGCGGCATCCGCCGATTGCGCGTCCTGCGCGGTGGCTTCCTGCGGGTGGGCATCCGCGCCCGCCTCGTGTTCGTTCCGTGCATCCTGCGCGGACGGTGTGCTGTCTTCGACGGCCGGCCCATCGACATCGGTCCGGCCGTCCATCTCCGCTTCCGCCAAGGATTCGGCGGCAACGTCCATGGACGCGCCCGCGGGCATGGGGGCGTCATCCAATGGCAACTGGGGTTCCAGTTCGCCGATGTCCTTCAGTTCGGACAGCGGCGGCAGTTCGTCCAGCCGCTTGAGGCCGAAGTAATCCAGGAAGCCCTTGGTTGTACCGAACAGCGCCGGCTTGCCTGGCACGTCGCGGTGCCCGACGACACGGATCCATTCGCGCTCTTCCAGGGCCTGGATGATGTTGCTGCTGACCGCCACGCCGCGCACCTGTTCGATCTCGCCGCGGGTGATGGGCTGGCGATAGGCGATCAGCGCGAGCGTTTCCAGCGTCGCGCGCGAGTAACGGGTCTTGCGCTCCGTCCACAGCCGGGTCACCCAGCCATGTACGTCCGCCTTGACCTGGTAACGGAAGCCCGACGCGACTTCCACCAGCTCGACGCCGCGCTCGGCGCAGGCGTCGCGAAGTTCTTCCAGCGCGCGTTCGACGCTGCCCGCGGGCGCGGGTTCCTCTTCGGGAAACAGGCCGTGCAACTGCGCCAGCGTCAGCGGCTGGCTGGCCGCCATCAGGGCGGCTTCGATGATGCGATTGACGAGGGATTGATCCATCAGGAAACGAAAGGCATCAGGAAAGGGAATGTCGGGCGCTCGAGGCGCGTGCGATACATCATCAGGGCGCGTCGTTGGCGGCGTCGCTGTCATCGAACTCGCTGGAGAACTGCAGCGGTTCGTTGGTGTTGTTCAGCGCCAGCGACTTGATGTAAATCGGCGCCAGCGGTGCTTCCTGCACGATGTCCAGCAATTGCTCCTTGGCCAGTTCCAGCATGGCCAGGAAGGTGACCAGCACGCCGAGCTTGCCTTCCTCTGCACTGAACATCGTTTCGAAACGGTGGAACTTGCCATCGTCCAGGCGGGACAGCACGTCGCCCATCCGCTGGCGGACGCTCAGCGCCTCGCGCTTGATGGCGTGGCCGCTGAAGAGCTCGGCGCGCTTGAGCACGTCGTGCAGCGCCAGCAGCATTTCCTTCAGATCCACCGGCGGCGGCAAGCGGACCGAAGCGCGGTCCGGCACGTGCGCCTGCACCGGCGTGGTATCGCGATCCTGGCGGGGCAGGGCGTCCAGATCCTCGGCCGCCTGCTTGAAGCGTTCGTACTCCTGCAGTCGCCGCACCAGCTCCGCGCGCGGGTCGGCTTCCTCGCCTTCCTCGCTGACCGGACGCGGCAGCAGCATCCGCGATTTGATCTCGGCCAGGATGGCGGCCATCACCAGATATTCGGCGGCCAGTTCGAACCGCAACTCCTGCATCACATTGATGTAGTCGACGTACTGGCGGGTGATCTCCGCCACCGGAATATCGAGGATGTCGAGGTTCTGGCGACGGATCAGGTAAAGCAGCAGATCCAGCGGACCCTCGAAGGCATCCAGGATGACTTCCAGCGCATCCGGCGGGATGTAGAGATCCTGCGGAATCTGCAGGACCGGCTGCCCGTGCACCACCGCCAGCGGCATTTCCTGCTGCTGCGGATGGGCGGACTGGCTGTGCGGGTTCGCGTCTTGCGCGAGTTCGGAGCTCATCAAGTTACAGCCGTAGTGCGAGTCACAGTGAGCAGGATGCGCCACTGGCGAAAGACCGGCAGTCATCCTGCGGGCCCAGGCGCGGGGGCAACGCGTTGCCGTACATCAACAAAACAAGCAGAGACGCCGCGAGACAGCGGCGGCCGACAGCGAGAAGGTCATCGGCGCGGGCGGAGGGGGAGCAGCGAATCGGACGTCGATGGCGGAGGGCCGGATGGCGATAATCCGGTGCTTCGCCTGGGAATCCCCGACGGGCCGCTGCGTCCGGCCGTGCAAGGTTCGAAGAGTAAGCCCTGCCGCGATGCGTGTCTAGGGAGCGGTGGTGGTCCGTGGCGCCCCGCCTGCACAGCGGAACCGTACAATCGGCCATCCGTTCAGGGAGCAAACGCATGTGGTACGCAATCGAAGGCTATGACGCGGAAGGCGCGTTGCCGCAGCGCCTGGCCGCGCGGCCGGCACATCTGGCGCGGCTGACCGCATTGAAGGACGAAGGCCGACTGCTGCTGGCCGGTCCATGCCCGGCGATCGATGCCGAGGATCCGGGCCAGGCAGGCTTCAGTGGCAGCATCGTGATTGCCGAGTTCGATTCCCTCGAAGCCGCGCGTGCCTGGGCCCAGGCGGATCCGTACGTGGAGGCCGGCGTCTACACCCGCGTCGAAGTACGCCCGTTCCGCAAGGTGCTGCCGTGACCGCCGAGCGCGTCGAGCGGATCCGGCAGGCGCTGGAAGCCGCCTTCCAGCCACAGCATCTGGACGTGGCGGACGACAGCCATCGGCATGCAGGGCATGAGGGTGCGCGTGATGGACGAGGCCACTTCAACGTGGTCATCGTGAGCCCGGCGTTCGCCGGCAAGCTTCCACTGGCGCGGCACCGGGCGGTCTATGCCGCGCTCGGCGAGATGATGATCACCGACATCCACGCACTCTCGATCACGGCGACGGCACCTGGCGAGCCGGCCTGAGGACGCTGGCGGGGCATGCTGCCCTGCGGCTTTGCAGTCCGCCTGAAAACGTTTACATTCCGGCCCTTCGTTCAAAGGGAGGCGGAATACATGAAGGTCAGGCTTTCGAAGCCCGCGGCGCAGCCGCGCGTGCGTGGCCTCTGGCTCGCGTTGGCGGTGGCCACGGCGATCACGGGTCCGGCGTTCGCCGCCAAACCCAAGGTGCCGGCAGGCGAACACGCATTCGTGGAAGCGCTGCTGGCCAAGATGACGATCGAGGAGAAGCTGGGGCAGCTCAATCAGCCTCCAGCCATCGGCAATGACACCGGCGCGGCCGCGCGCGCGGGCGGCGAGGATGAAATCCGTCGCGGTGAGATCGGCTCCTTCCTCGGCGTCCAGGGCGCTGAACTGACGTGCCGCCTGCAGAAGATCGCCGTCGAGGAGTCGCGTCTGGGCATCCCGCTGATGTTCGGCTACGACGTCATCCACGGTTACCGCACGATTTTCCCTGTGCCGCTGGGCGAAGCTGCCAGCTTTGATCCGGCCGAAGTACAGAACGCCGCCCGCATCGCCGCGCGCGAAGCCGCCGGCTACGGTATCCACTGGACTTACGCGCCGATGGTGGACGTCACCCGCGAACCCCGCTGGGGCCGCATCGTCGAAGGTGCGGGCGAGGATCCCTATCTGGGGTCGGTGCTCGCGGCGGCGCGGGTGCGCGGCTTCCAGGGCGAACGCCTCGGCGCGGACGACAGCCTGCTTGCCACGGCCAAGCATTTCGTCGCCTACGGCGCGGCCGAAGGCGGACGCGACTACAACGTCGCCGACATCTCCGAGCGCACCCTGCGCGAGGTCTATCTGCCGCCGTTCAAGGCGGCGGTGGATGCCGGCGCGCAGTCGGTGATGGCCTCGTTCAATGAAATCGGCGGCGTGCCGATGCATGCCAACGTGGAGCTCATCCAGGACTTGCTGCGCAAGGAATGGGGCTGGGATGGCGTGCTCGTCAGCGACTACACCGGCGTGGAAGAACTCATCAAGCATGGCGTGGCCGGCAACCGCCCGGACGCAGGCGTGCTGGGCCTGAAGGCCGGCGTGGACATCGACATGGTCAGCCGCATCTATGTGCAGGATCTGCCGGCCGCGGTGCGCGCCGGCAAATTGCCCCAGTCGTACGTGGATGATTCGGTGCGCCGCGTGTTGCGCGCGAAATACCGGCTCGGCCTGTTCGAGGAGCCCTACCGCTATTGCGACGTCGAACGCGAGAAGGCACGCACGCTGACGGCGGAAAATCGCGCCGCCGCCCGCGAGATGGCGCGCAAGTCGATGGTGCTGCTCGACAACAACGGCACGCTGCCGCTGTCGAAGAACGTGCGCACGCTGGCCGTGATCGGTCCGCTGGCGAACCTGCAACGCGCCATGCTCGGCAACTGGGCCGGCGCAGGACGCGACGAGGACACGGTGACGCCGCTGGCTGGCATCCGTGCTGCCGTCGGCCCGCAGACCAAGGTGCTGTATGCGGAAGGCACGTCGATCGAAGGCGGCGAGACAAGCGGCATTGCCGAAGCGGTGCGCCTCGCACAGCAGGCCGATGCCGTGCTGCTGTTCCTTGGGGAACATCCGGACATGAGCGCCGAAGCGCGCAATCGCACCACGCTGGATCTCCCCGGCGCACAGCAGGCGCTCGCCGACGCTGTCGCCAAGGCGGGCAAACCGACGGCGGCGGTGCTGCTCAACGGCCGCCCGCTGTCGATTGGCGCGCTGCGCGAACGCGTGCCGGCGATCCTCGAAGCCTGGTTCCCCGGCGTGGAAGGCGGCAACGCGATCGCCGACGTCGTGTTCGGCGACTTCAATCCGGCCGGCAAGCTGCCGGTGACCTTCCCGCGCAACGTGGGCCAGGTGCCGATCTACTACAACCACAAGAACACCGGTCGCCCGCCGCGCGAAGAGGAACGCTACACCTCCAAGTACATCGATGTGCCGTGGACGCCGCTGTATCCGTTCGGGCACGGCCTGAGCTACACGACGTTCGCGTACGGCAAGCTCACGCTCCAGCAGCCGACGATTGCGCCCGACGGCAAGCAGGAGGTGTCGGTGACCGTCACCAACACCGGCAAGCGCGCTGGCGCCGAAGTGGTGCAGTTGTACGTGCGTGACGACGTCGCCACGGTCACGCGCCCGGTGCGGGCGCTGCGCGGCTTCCAGCGCGTGGAACTGGCGCCTGGTGAATCGAAGACGGTGAAGTTCACGCTGGGCTTCGAGGATCTGGCCATGTACGACGCCGCGATGAAGCGGGTGGTCGAACCGGGCAGCTTCACGGTGTTCGCGGGCGGCAGTTCCGATGCGAAGCTCGAAGCGCGCTTCGAGGTCGCCACACGCTGAGTGGACACGACCGGGACAGGAGATGTCTTCCTGTCCCGGCCGCACGTCAAATCGGGACTGTGCTTCACGGTTTTGCTGCTTCGCAGCAACGAAACAGAATCAAATGCGTCTTCCAGGTACTTGATCGGGAAGCAAAAAAAGTCTGGCCTAACCCGGACTTTACATTTGATTTTGAAAACGTTTACAGTCCACCACCATACCAGTCATGACCGCGGAGGGGCGGCTCAATGGCGCGTACGGCAGTCACCATCAAGGACGTGGCCCGGGAAGCCCAGGTTTCCGTCGCCACCGTCTCCCGTGCACTGAACGGTCACGACAACGTGGCCGAAGCCGTGCGTCAGCACGTCGTCGCCACCGCCGACCGCCTCCGTTACCAGCCGCACGCCGCCGCTCGCAGCCTGAGCAGCCGGCGCACCCAGACCATCGGTGTCGTGCTGCCGGATTTGCACGGCGAGTTCTTCTCCGAACTGGTGCGCGGCATCGATCAGATTGCCCGGGCACGTCGCCAGCACCTGCTGGTGTCCAGCTACCACGGCCATCCGGAAGAGCAGGGTGAAGCGCTGCGCGCGATGCGCGGCCGCGTCGACGGCCTGCTCGTGCTGTCGCCCTATGCGGACCGTCCCGGTTTCCTGACGGAGAACCTGCCGTCGTCGTTGCCCGTCGTGCTGATCAACACGCATCTGGAAGACGGGCAGTTTCCCGTCCTCAGCATCGACAACTACGGCGGCGCGCTGGCGATGACGCAGCATCTTCTGCAGGCGGGTCATCGCCGCATCGCCTTCATCGGCGGCCCCGAGAACAACTTCGATGCGCGCGAGCGCCTGCGCGGTTACCGCGATGGGATCACGGCCGATGCCGGCGCCGGCGAACCCTGGGAGCTTTCCGGCGATTTCGGCGAAGCATCGGGCTATGAAGCCGGCAAGCGCCTGCTGGCTATGGCGCCACAGGCGCGTCCTGATGCCGTGTTCGCGGCCAACGACATGATGGCGCTCGGCTGCCTGTATGCCTTCAACGAATCGGGATTGAAGGTGCCCTCCGATATCGCGCTCGCCGGCTTCGATGACATTCCGCTGGCGCGTTTCGTTCACCCGCCTTTGACGACGATGCGGGTCAGCATCGCCGAACTGGGAGGACATGCCATGACGCGTCTGCTCGATGCCGTTGATGCGGACGACGTATTGCCGGCCACCACACGTACGCTGGTGCCGGAACTGGTAGTGCGTGAATCCAGTGCGGGAGGTCAAAAGCTCGCAGACAGCTGACGCCACCGTGCGGTTTTTTTTTGCAGCAGGTTGTAACCGATTTCAATCACAAACAGAAAATCAGACCGATCGTCGCCCCTGGAGGAGAGATCATGAGGCACCCGAACAAGAAGTCCCCCCGCGTCAACCGCAAAGTGCTGACCGTTGCACTGGCAAGCTGCCTGCTCGTCGGACTCGCGCCGAGCGTAATGGCGCAGTCGTCCAACGCCACGCTGCGCGGCAAGGCGCCAACCGGCACCAGCGTCACCGCCACCAACACCGCCACCGGCCTGACCCGTCGCGTCAATGTCGGCACGGATGGCAATTACGCGCTGGTGGGTCTGCCTCCGGGCACGTACCGCGTCGATGCCGGCCCGGGTACTGAACAGACGGTCACGCTGTCCGTTGCGACCTCGGTGACGTTGAACATCGCCGGCGGCGCGGCGGCTCCGACCGCCCCTGCGGGTGACGCCACGACGCTGGACACCGTGCAGGTCGTCGGTGCGCCGCTGCAGGAAGTGAAGACGTCCGAAGTCGGTTCGAACATCTCGCTGAAGCAGATCAACACCGTTCCGCAGCTGACGCGCAACTTCCTCGAATTCGCCGACACCGTGCCGGGCATGCAGTTCGAGACGTCGAGCACCGGCAACAGCAAGATCCGCGGTGGCGCGCAGAACGCATCGGCGGTCAACGTGTTCATCGACGGCGTCGGCCAGAAGAGCTATCTCTTCGGCGGCGTGTCCGGCCAGGAGCAGAGCGCGGGCAATCCGTTCCCGCAGTTGGCCATTGGCGAATACAAGGTCATCACCTCGAACTACAAGGCCGAGTACGACCAGGTCGGTTCGGCGGCGATCGTCGCGCAGACCAAGTCGGGCACCAACGAATTCCACGGTGAAGTGTTCGGCCGCAAGACCACGACCAGCTGGCGCGCGAAGATGCCGGCCGAGCAGGGCAACAACGACAAGGATCCGACGCACCAGAACGAATATGGTGCGGCGTTCGGTGGCCCGATCATCCAGGACAAGATGCACTTCTTCGTCGCCTACGAGGCGAAGGACTTCGTGCTGACGTCCGACCCGGTGCGCGTGCCGGACCGCTTCACGCAGTACACCGACGATCTGCCGCAGAGCGCGCGCGACCAGTTGGGTCCGGCGACCCGTCCGTTCTCCGAGGATCTGTACTTCGGCAAGATTGACTGGGATATCGGCGAGAACGATCGGCTGGAACTGTCGGCCAAGGTGCGCGACGAGAAGGGCCGCGACAACGTCGGCAAGGAGGACGCGATTTCCGCTTCGAAGAACATCAAGAACACCGAAGAGCGCTACGACCTGCGCTGGCAGCATTACGGCGAGGGCTACCTCAATGAAGCGCGCCTTTCGTACGAAGACGTGCTCTACAACCCGACCGCCTACACGATGGGCAACCAGTTGATCTACACCGTCGGAACCGCGGACGGCGATCAACTGCTTCGCACCAGCGCCACCAGCGGCCTTGCGATTCAGCGCAAGGGCCAGAAGGGTCCGAGCTTCCAGAACGACATCACCTTCAGTTCGCTCGAATGGGCGGGCAGCCACGTCATCAAGGCGGGCGTGAAGTACAAGGAAGTCGAGCTGACCCAGAGCGAAAACTCGACCGCCAACCCGTCGTTCTTCTACGCCGTCGCGGATGGCGGTGGTACCAGTGCGATTCCGTACCAGGTCCGCTTCAACCTGCCGTTCAGCGGCGCCTCGCCAATCGTCACGACCACCAGCAAGCAGTTCGGCATCTACATCCAGGACGACTGGGATGTAAACGACAAGCTGCAGCTGAACCTCGGCATCCGCTGGGACTACGAAAAGATCCCGTCTTACCTGGAAAACGTGACGCCGTCGGAAGTCGTAGACGCATTGACCGGTCCCGGTACGGATCCGGCGGTCAGCGCCACCTACGCCGAACAGTTGGCCAAGGGCGGCGTCAACATCTACGACTACATCAGCAATGGCGGCAATCGCAAGGCGGACAAGAACAACTGGGCGCCGCGCCTGGGCTTCTCGTACGACTTCAACGGTGACGAAAGCTTCGTGCTGTTCGGCGGCGCCGGCCGCAGCTATGACCGCAACCTCTATGACTACATGGGCCTGGAGCAGGTGAAGTCGGCGCTGTCCGGTTACACGCTGCGCTTTGCCGAAACCACCGGATGCACACCGACGCCGGGAAGCTGCGTGAGCTGGAATCCCGCCTACCTCAACGGCACGGACAACCTTGCGCCGCTGGTCAACGCGAACGTCCGGAACGGCGAAATCGATCTGCTCAACAACGATCTGCAGACGCCGTATTCGGATCAGTACTCGCTGGGTATCCGCAACGTCATCGGCGAGTGGAACACCTCGGCTACGGTGTCGTACATCCACAGCAAGGAAGGCTTCGTCTTCACACTGGGCAATCGCTATCCCGATGGTTCGTTCTGGAGCGATCCGCGGATCTGCCGGCCGGACGCCGATCCCGGCCTTAAGCAACCGTGGGATTGCCGCGCACCGCGTTTCGGCGGCCTGATCCTGGGTGACAACGGCATCGAGACCAAGACCACGCAGGTGCTGCTGTCGGCCGAGAAGCCGTACACCAAGGAATCGCGCTGGGGCTTCACCGGTGCGTACACGTACTCGCATTCGAAGGGTAATCGCGGCGATGACCAGCATTATTCGTTCGATGCCGCGACCATCGACGACTATCCCTTCATCTACCTCAAGTCCGTGCCGGAGCATCGCTTCGTGTTCACCGGAATCTACGACATCGGCTGGGGCGTCACGGCCTCCGCGAAGCTGACGCTGGCGACCACGCCGCCATTGAACGAAGCGGCGCCGCGCGAGTACTTCGGTGTGCCGACGCCGGTGGCGGTGCGCGACATGCCGGGCCAGAAGTTCCTGATCGGCGGCGACATCTGGGGCACGCGCCAGTTGGACCTGTCGTTGTCCAAGGACATGCACGTGACCGACACGGTGACCGTGCAGATCCGCGGCGACCTGATCAACGCCACCAACGCCAAGAACTACAACGGCTTCATCACCGACTGGGGCGACGGTGTGAACTACAACCCCTACGTACGGTTCGACGAGGACGGCGGCATGTACACGCCGTCGCGCACGTTGTTCATGAGCGCCCGCGTGTTCTGGTGATGACGAATCGGTAAGCCTGTTCCCGGCGCAGGATCCGTGTCCTCTCCCCACGGATCCTGCGTCGAGGCTTATCGACGCAGTGAGTTGCACACCACGGCGCCGCCGCATTTTTTTTGATCATCGATGTAACCGGTTACACAGAGAGTTTTCCGTGAAGAGATCCTGGTTGAGGCAAGTCGGATACGCCGGCCTGGGCGCATTGCTGGCGCTGGTCGCCGGCTGCAAGGAAACGCCCGAAGCGCCCGTTGCGGTAAAACCGGCGCCGGTGCCGAAGAGCGCGCCGGCAACTCCCGCAAAGCCGGAACGTCCGGAACTGTCGCCGTTGTTCCGCGACATCGAGCGACGCACCTTCCAGTTCTTCTGGGACACGACCAACGACACCAATGGCTTGACCCCGGATCGCTTTCCGTCGCGGCCGTTCGCCAGCGTGGCGTCGGTGGGCTTCGCGTTGACGGCGTATCCGATCGGCGTGGAGAACGGATGGGTCAACCGCACACAGGCGGTGGATCGCACGCTGACCACGCTGCGTTTCCTCGACACACTCCCGCAGGGGCCGCAGGCCGAAGGCAAGGGCGGACACAAGGGCTTCTATTACCACTTTCTCGACATGCAGACCGGTCACCGCTACGCCAGCTGGGTGGAACTGTCGAGCGTGGACACCTCGCTGCTGCTGATGGGCGTTCTGTTCGCGCAGTCGTATTACGACCGCGAGGACGAGCGCGAGAAGGAAATCCGCGAGCTGGCCGACGCCATCTACAAGCGCGTGGACTGGACGTGGCTGCAGAAGAACAAGCCGCTCGTGTCGATGGGATGGTTTCCGGAAAGCGGCGTGATTCCGCACGACTGGAAGGGCTACAACGAAGCGATGATGCTGTACGTGCTGGCGCTCGGGTCGCCGACGCATCCGGTCCGGCCGGAAGCCTGGGAAGTCTGGACGCGCACGTACAACGAAAGCTGGGGCGTCTACCAGGGCCAGGAATACCTGACGTTCGGCCCGCACTTCGGCCATCAGTACAGCCATGTGTGGATCGACTTCCGCGGCATCCAGGATGCCTACATGCGCGAGCGCGGCATCGACTATTTCGAGAACAGCCGCCGCGCCACCTACGCGCAGCGCAACTATGCGATCGAAAACCCGATGCGCTGGCGCGGCTATGGCGAAAACGTCTGGGGCTTGACCGCCAGCGACGGTCCGCAGCAGACACGCCAGGAATACCGCCGCGAGCAGCGCGAGTTCCGCCACTATTCCGCGCGCGGCGTCGGATTCCGCGAGAACTTCGACGACGGCACCATCGCGCCGACCGCAGCAATCGCCTCGCTGCCGTTCGCGCCGGAAATCGTCATTCCCGCCACCGAAACGATGCACGAGCGCTACGGCGACTATCTGTATTCGAGCTACGGTTTCCTCGACTCCTTCAATCCGAGTTTCGACTACGACATCCCGATGAAGGCCGGTCGCATCGTGCCGGGCGAGGGCTGGGTCGCCAGCGATTACATCGGCATCGATCAGGGCCCCATCCTCACGATGATCGCGAACTACCGGAACGGTTTCGTGTGGGAAGTGATGAAGAAGAATCCGTACATCCGCAAAGGACTCGAGCGCGCCGGCTTCGAAGGCGGTTGGCTGACGCCACCGGGCGCACCGATCCAGGTGCCGGCGAATGCGGATCCGGAAGCCGCGGCGGCGCGCGCGCTGGGCACCGCGGAATCGCGTGCGGCGCAGGCGGCCGAGCAGAGCGAAGCGGCGTCGCGCGGCCAGCGGCCGGAGTAAGCTGCGCGGATGCGACCCGCGACCCCGCAGCATTCGCCTGCCGCCCGGACTCGATGCCCGCTTGCCGCGACTCGGCCGTGGCGCGCGTGGCTGGTGCTCGCCTGCCTGTGGCTGGCCGCGTGCGCGAAGCAGGACACGCGTGAGAAGGTCAGCTTCTGGGCGATGGGACGCGAAGCCGAAGTCGTCGCCGTACTGGTCGAAGACTTCGAGCGCGAACACCCGCAGATCGATGTCGAGATCCAGAACATCCCGTGGACCGCGGCGCACGAGAAGCTGCTGACCGCGTTCGCCGCCGAAGGCCTGCCGGATGTCTGCCAGCTCGGCAACACCTGGATTCCGGAATTCGCGGCGCTGGATACGCTCGAACCGCTGCAGCCGTATGTCGATGCTTCGAAGGTGGTCGAACCGGCGGACTATTTCCCCGGCATCTGGGACACCGGAGTCGTGGACGGGCAACTGGTCGGTGTTCCCTGGTACGTGGACACGCGACTGCTGTTCTATCGCAAGGACATCCTGCGTGCCGCCGGCTTCGACACACCGCCGAAGACCTGGGCGGAATGGGAGCGCGCGATGGCGGCGATCAAGCGCGAGGTCGGCCCGAAGCGTTACGCGATCCTGATGCCGGTCAACGAGTTCGAGCAGCAGGTCTCGCTTGCGTTGCAGACACCGGATCCGCTGCTGCGCGATGACGGCAACCGCGGCAATTTCAGCAGTCCGGGTTTCCGCAAGGCGCTGGCCTTCTACGCCAACATGTTCGAACAGGGCTGGGCACCGCGGATGTCGGAGACGCAGATCTCCAATGTCTGGGACGAATTCTTCAACGGCTTCTATGCGTTCTATCTGTCCGGTCCCTGGAACATCCGCGAGTTCCGTGAGCGCGCGCCGGCGCACCTGAGGAACGAATGGGGCACGATGCCGTTGCCAGGCCCGGACGGTCCCGGCGCGGGTATTGCCGGCGGGACCAATCTGGTGATCTTCCGCAGTTCGGAACACAAGGCGGCGGCGTGGAAACTGATCGAGTTCCTGTCGCGACCGCAGGTGCAGGAGCGCTTCCACGCGCTGATAGGCGACATGCCGCCGCGCCGCAGTGCATGGAATTCGCCGCAGCTGGCCCATGATCCGTATGCCGGTGCATTCCGCGATCAACTCGAACGGGTGAAGCCGCCGCCGAAAGTGCTGGAGTGGGAGCGTATCGCGCAGGAAATGCGGCTGACGACCGAACGCGTCGTGCGCGGCGGAGAAAGCCAGGAGCAGGCGGTGCGCGATCTCGATGCGCGCGTCGACGCCATCCTCGAAAAGCGGCGCTGGATGCATGAGCAGGTGCGCGCTGGAGGATCCGCGCCGTGACGCGTCGCATCCCGCTGGCCGGCTGGTTGTTCGCTGCGCCCGCGTTGATCGTGCTCGGCGTGTTCTTCGGCTTGCCTGTGTTTTCGGCGTTGCTGCTGAGCCTGACCGACTTCGATCTGTATGCGTTGGCCGACAGCGATCACCTGCGCTTCGTCGGACTGGGCAACTACCTGGATCTGCTGCAGACGCCGATGTTCTGGAAGGCGCTCGGCAACACCAGCTATTTCGTCGTGGTCGGCGTGCCGCTGTCGATCGCCGTATCGCTTGGTGCGGCGATGCTGCTCAATGCGCCGCTGACGCGCTTCAAGGCGCTGTTCCGCACGGCGTTGTTCGCACCGGTGGTGACGACGCTGGTGGCGGTGGCGGTCATCTGGCGCTACCTGTTCCATACCGGCTACGGACTGGTGAACTGGGCGCTGGGCCATATCGGTATCGCACCGATCGACTGGCTCGGCGATCCGCGCTGGGCGATGCCGACGATCATCCTGTTCGCCGTGTGGAAGAATTTCGGCTACAACATGGTGATCTTTCTCGCCGGCCTGCAGACGATTCCGCAGGATCTCTACGAGGCCGCGCGCATCGACGGCGCATCGAAGTGGAAGCAGTTCCTGCACATCACCCTGCCGATGCTGGGGCCGGTGCTGCTGGTGGTCGGCGTGATCACCGTGTCCGGCTACTTCCAGTTGTTCGCCGAACCCTACGTGATCACGCGCGGCGATCCGCTGCAGAGCACGGTCAGCGTGCTGTATTTCATGTTCGAGGAAGGCTTCAAGTGGTGGAAGCTGGGCCGGGCGTCGGCGGTGGCGTTCCTGCTGTTCCTGATCATTCTGGCGGTGACGACGCTGATGCTGCGACTTGGCCGTCGAAGGGGCGCCGTATGAGCACGCGCGAAATCGGTGCAACGCGCTGGCAATCGACGTGGATCCATTTGGCGCTGGTCGCGCTGGCGGCGCTCAGCCTGGCGCCGCTGCTGTGGATGGTGTCGGTGTCGTTCATGCCGGCGGGCGAAGCGAGCCGCTTTCCGCCGCCGCTGTGGCCGACCGGCGCAACGCTCGACAATTACCGCGCGCTGTTCGCACGCACGGGCATGGCGCGCAATTTCGCCAACAGCCTGCTGGTGTCGGTGGCGATCACGTTCGGCTCGCTGCTGGTCAACACGATGGCCGGCTATGCATTCGCCAAGCTGCGTTTCCGTGGACGCGAGCGGTTGTTCCGCATCCTGCTGGCGGCGCTGGTGATTCCCGCCCAGGTGACGATGCTGCCGCTGTTCCTGCTGATGAAGCAGTTGGGGCTGGTGAACAGCTTCGGCGGCGTGATCGTGCCGGGACTGGCGACCGTGTTCGGCATCTTCCTTGTCCGGCAGTACGCGCGCAGCATTCCGGACGAACTGCTGGAAGCCGCGCGCATCGACGGTGCAGGCGAACTGCGCATCTTCTTCCGCATCGTGCTGCCGATGCTCAAGCCGGTGCTGGTGACGCTGGCGATTTTCACCTTCATGGCTGCGTGGAACGATTTCATGTGGCCGCTGATCGTGCTGACGGATCAGGCGCACTACACGCTGCCGGTCGCGCTGGCTTCGCTGTCGCGCGAACACATCATGGATGTCGAGATGATGATGGCCGGTGCGGTGATCACCGTGCTGCCCGTACTGCTGCTTTTCCTGCTGTTGCAGCGTTACTACATCCAGGGCTTGCTGCTGGGCAGCGTGAAGGGCTGAGCGCGCCTTCGCACGCGTGCTTTCATGACGAGCCGGAGCGATGAGCGAAACCCGCATCCGCAACCATGACTGGATCTGGCCGCTGCTGATCACGCTGGTGTTCCTGTTTGCGGTGCATGCGGCGTATGCACTGTCGGTTCGCGGAGGCTACGTGCCCGCATGCGTGCCGTACTGGGAAGGATGCACGTCCATCAGCCGCGCCGCGCGCCATGGCAGCGGCAATCTGCTGTTCCGTGCGCTGGTGATTCCCTGCGCGGCGCTGCATGCGTGGGTGTGGTGGAAGGCGGCCCGTGTCGACGGTATTCCCGATGACGGTATGGCGCGGCTCGTGCGGATGTTCGGCGTCACTTCGGCGATCGCGCTCGCCGTCTATGCCGCATTCCTCGGCACGCAGGGCGAGATTTACGGCTTCCTGCGACGCTATGGCGTCACGGTCTATTTCGGCTTTGGCTTTCTGGCGCAGCTGCTCTGGATGCGGCGGGCCGCGCGTGCGCAGGCGGTCAGCGCATCCGTATTGCGCCTGATGCGCGTGCTGTGTGCAGGGATGCTGTGTCTGGGCATCGGCAATGTCGTCGCAGGCGCCATCGTGGACGAGCCCGCCCTGCGCGATCGCATCGAGAACGCGCTGGAGTGGCAACTGGGCCTGTTGCTGGTCAGCTGGTTCGCGTTGCTGTCACGTGCGTGGAAACGGGCCGGGCAAGGGCCGCACCTGCGCTAGCGCGGCAGGCGACGCGGATCAGCCGCGCACCTTGCGCACGATGCCGGCGGCTTTGGCCGAGCTCTCGCGCACCTTGTCCCACTGGCCCTGTTCGAGCCACGGCTTGGGCACCATCCACGAACCACCGATGCATACGACATTCGGTTGCGACAGGTAATCGGCGGCGGTGTCTTCACCGATGCCGCCGGTGGGGCACAGCTTCAGATCCGATAACGGACCGGCCAGTCCCTTCAGCATCGCCAGACCGCCGACCGCGCTGGCCGGAAACAGCTTGCAGACGCGGAAGCCGCGCGCCATGAGCGCGAGCAACTCGGTCGGTGTCGCTGCGCCGGGCACAACCGGCACCTCCGCTTTGGCGAGCGCATCCGCCATTTCCGGCGTCGTGCCCGGGGTGACGAGGAAATCCGCGCCCGCAGCGATGGATTGCTCCATCTGGTCAACGGTGAGCACAGTGCCCGCACCGATCACGATGTCCGGCAGTTCGCGCTTGAGCATCGCCAGCGCTTCCATCGCCACCGGCGTGCGCAGCGTCAGCTCGATGGCGGGCAGACCGCCATCCAGCAGCGCCTTGGAAACCTTGCGCGCTTCGTCCAGCGAATGCACGGTGACGACCGGCAGGATGCCGGCGGCGCGGAGGAGTTGTTCGGCTTTCTGCTGGCGGGCTTCGATGGTCATGATCCGGGCTTGATGGCGTGGGCGAGGGCGTTGCGTGTGTTCGACGCAACGCGACGGGTCAGGCGTCCTTGGCTTCGTGCGGTGCTTCGGCGGCGTCGGGGACGGCACCGAGTTCGTATTCGGCATCGTATTCCCACGTTCCGTTGTGGTACGGCGGCCCGCAGGAGATCGACAGCGCGCCTTGATCGGCCGGCGTGACCACGTCGCGATTGACGGCGAACAGGTTGCGTCCCAGATCCAGTGCGGCCGGCGAGGTGTTCGGCGCCTGTTCGCGCGCATTCCATTCTTCGGCGGAAACCAGTGCTTCCAGCACGCCGGCTTCGGCATCCAGGCGCACGATGTCGCCTTCGCGCAGTTTGCCCAGCGGACCGCCGCGCGCGGCTTCCGGGGTGAGGTGGATCGCCGCGGGAATCTTGCCCGAGGCGCCGGACAGGCGGCCATCGGTGACCAGGGCGACGCGGCGTCCCTGGTTCTGCAACAGGCCGAGCAGCGGGGCGAGCGAGTGCAATTCCGGCATGCCGTTGGCGCGCGGGCCCTGGTAACGCACGACCGCGACGAAGTCCTGCGGAAGCACGCCGGCCGCATGCAGCTTGTTCAATGCGCGCGGATCATCGACGACCACGGCCGGGGCTTCGATGAAACGGTATTCCGGCTTCACTGCGGAGGTCTTGATCAGTGAACGTCCCAGATTGCCGCGCAACAGCCGCAGGCCGCCCTGGGCTTCGAACGGCGCCGAAGCCGGACGCAGCACCTCCGGATCACCGCTTTCGCGTGTGCCGGGCACATAGGCCAGACGGCCGTCCTGCAATCGCGGCTCGTCGCAGAATGCGCGCAGGCCGCCGGGCATGATCGTCGGGATGTCGTGCATGAGCCCGGCGTCGAGCAGTTCGCGGAACACGTATTGGGTGCCGCCCGCCGCCGCGAACCGGTTCACGTCCGCTTCGCCATTCGGATAGACCCGCGCGAGCAACGGCACGATCTGCGAAATCTGATCGATGTCGTCCCATGTCAGCACGATGCCGGCGGCGCGTGCGACGGCGACCCAGTGGATCGTGTGGTTGGTGGAGCCGCCAGTCGCCATCAGCGCGGCCATCGCATTGACGATCGCGCGCTCGTCGACCAGATGGCCGATGGGGCGATAGTCGTCGCCCAGCGCGGTGATCCGCAGCGCGTGTTCGGCGGCCGCGCGCGTCAGCACATCGCGCAGCGGCAGATCCGGATTGACGAAGGACGTGCCCGGCAATTGCAGGCCCATCGCTTCCAGCAGTACCTGGTTGGAGTTGGCGGTGCCGTAGAACGTGCAGGTGCCGGGCGCGTGATAGCTGGCCGACTCGGCTTCCAGCAGTTCTTCGCGCGATGCTTCACCGGCCGCGTAGCGCTCGCGCACTTCGGCCTTCTTCTTGTTCGGAATGCCCGGCGTCATCGGACCGGCCGGTACGAACACCGAAGGCAAGTGGCCGAACGCGAGCGCGCCGATCAGCAGGCCCGGCACGATCTTGTCGCAGACGCCGAGGTAGAGCGCGGCGTCGAACATGTCATGCGTGAGCGAAATCGCCGTCGCCTGCGCGATGACATCGCGCGAGAACAGCGACAGTTCCATGCCGGGGCGGCCCTGCGTCACGCCATCGCACATCGCCGGCACACCACCGGCGACCTGCGCCGTGGCGCCGAGTTCGCGCGCGACCGCGCGGATCTGCTCGGGATAGTGCTCGAACGGCTGGTGCGCCGAGAGCATGTCGTTGTACGCGGTGACGATGCCCAGATTGGGCGTGGCATCGGCGCGCAGCCGTCCCTTGTCGGTCGGACCACAGGCCGCGAATGCGTGGGCGAGGTTGCCGCAGCTCAGGCGCGAGCGGTTGGGACCGTTTGCGTTGGCGGCATCGATTCCCGCGAGGTAGGCGCGCCGCAGCGGCAAGCTGCGCTGGCGGATGCGTTCGGTGATTTCCTGGATGCGCGGATGCAGGCTCATTGGCGTCGGCTGGACTGCGAGAGGGGAGATTGTGCGGCAGCAACCGTCGGCGGGACGTGGTCGTGCGGGAGAGAGCGACCGGCGGATCGGGCCTGACATCAAGGAAACGATCCGGCCAGCGCGATGCAGGCCGACGTCGTCGCCAGCCGGTGGCGCACAACGGAACGCACACACTCTCCACCTTTTGCAGGGTCAATGAAAGTGACCAAAGGCAGACCAGCGTGAATCAGCGGGAAAGAAGCGCAATGCGCTGCACCGTGTGCACGCGCGCACTCATGCAGGGGGCATTTCCATATCGCGCGCGGAAAACGGGCCCGGACGTGCATCCGGCGCTGATCACGCGGCAATGCTTCAGGAGCCCGGTCCGGGCTCCGTCATTCTGGCGAGCTCAGTCGCGCCAGCTCTCGACCGCGATCGCGGCCGCGCCCAGCAGACCGGGGCGCGGATGGACGATGGCCAGTGTCGGCACGCGTCCCATCGTGGCGGAAAAACGGCCCTTGTGTTCGAAGCGCTGGCGGAAGCCGGAATGCTGCAGCGAGGTCAGCAGCTTGGGAACCAGCCCGCCAGTGAGGAACACGCCGTCCCAGGCGCCGAGCGTGAGCACGAGGTCGCCGGCCACTGCGCCGAACACCGCACAGAACACATCGATTGCGTTCGCGCTGCGGACATCGCCGGCCGCGGCGCGCGCGGTGACGTCGGACGGTTGCAGGTTGCCCGGATCCTCGCCCGCGATTTCGCTGAGCGCGCGATGCAGGTTGACCAGGCCCGGCCCGCAGATCAGGCGTTCAATTGACACCCGGCCGAACTGCGCGGACAGCCGCTGCAGGATTTCGATTTCCTGCGGCGTGCCCGGCGCGAAACTGACGTGGCCGCCTTCGGTCTCGAGCGGGAAATGCTGGCCGTCGCGAATGATCAGTCCACCCACGCCCAGCCCGGTGCCCGGGCCGATGACGCCATACGTGCAGTGCTCCAGCACCGGGCCCGGCGTCCATTCGGGAATGCCGATGCTGACCACGTCGTGGCGCCCGAGCAGCGGCAGAGCCATCGCCTGCGCCGCGAAATCGTTAACCAGTCGCAGGCCGTCGAAGCCGAGCGCATCGCGCGTGCGCGACAGCGAGATCACCCAGGGATGGTTGGTGATGCGCGCTTCGTCGCCATCGACCCGGCCGGCCACCGCGAACACGCCGTGGCGCACTTCGATGTTGCCGAGCTCGGCGCGGATGTCATCGAGGTAATGCTGCGCGGCGTCGGCGAGCGAAGGAAAATCGGCGACGGCGAAACCGCGCACGGTGTCGTCCAGCAGCGGCGCAGCCGCATGCGTGTCCGCCAACGCAAAACGCGCATTGGTCCCGCCGATGTCGGCGAGCAGAACGCGTCTGTCGCTACTCATGCGGCGTACTTCTCGAAGTGGGGTTCAAAGCCGCAAAAAGTAATCCGCCGCATCCGCGTCAATCGTCCTCGTTGGCCAGTGACTCGCCGTGGCTGGCCACGGCCTTCGCATAATAGCGTGCACTGTCCTTCGGTGTGCGGGTCTGGGTTTCGAAGTCCACGTGGACAATACCGAAGCGTTTGGAATAGCCCAGTGACCATTCCAGATTGTCCAGCAGCGACCACACGTAATAGCCCTGGATGTCGCAGCCGGCCTGGATGGCGGCATGGACGGCGCGCAGGTGCTGGCGCAGGTAGCTCACGCGCAGCGGATCGCGCACGCGGCCGCGCTCGGCCTTCGGCGGATCGAAGAAAGCGGCGCCGTTCTCGGTGATGAAGACCTTCGGATTGCCGTAGCGATCCTTCACCCACGTCAGCGTATCGGTCAGTCCCTGCGGGAATACCTCCCAACCGGTTTCGGTATAGGTGTGCTGGTTCTGGCGGACCGGCGAGACCTTGAGCGGCCAGTTGGATTCGTCATGCCGCGCGACGTTGCGCGTGTAGTAGTTGACGCCGATGAAGTCGAGCGGCTGGCGGATCAGATCCATGTCCGCCTGCGGCCACTCCGGCCACGCTTCGCCGAAGATCTCGCGCATCTCTTCCGGATAGCTGCCGAGGAACACCGGGTCCAGGTATTGCCGGTTCATGTAGGCCTCGGCGCGCCGCGTCGCGGCCAGATCCTCCGGGCTGTCGCTGGCCGGATACTTCGGCTCGATGTTCACCACCAGGCCGATTTCATGCTTGCCGATCGCGCGATAGGCCTGCACCGACTTGCCATGCGATCGCAGCAGGTGGTGCGAGGCGATGGGCGCTTCAAAACGATTGCGATGGCCCGGCGCCAGCGCGCCGTGCAGGTAGCCGCCGTCGGTGACCACCCACGGTTCGTTGAGCGTGGCCCAGCGCTTGATGCGCCCGTCGAGCCGCTTGAACATCACTTCGCTGTATTCGGCGAACCAGTCCGCGATGTCCGGATTGAGCCAGCCGCCGCGATCGTCGAGCGCGGCAGGCAGATCCCAGTGGAAGAGGGTGGCGGTCGGCTGGATGCCGTTTTCCAGCAGCGTGTCGACCAGGCGCTCGTAGAAGTCCAGGCCCTTCTGGTTGACCCGGCCGCGGCCTTCCGGCATCACGCGGCTCCAGGACACGCTGAAGCGGTACGCCTGCATGCCGAGCTCTTTCATCAGCGCGATGTCTTCGCGCCAGCGGCGGTAGTGATCGCACGCGACGTCGCCGTTGTCGTTGTTGAGCATGCGGCCCGGCGTGTGCGCGAAACGCTGCCAGATGCTGGGACCGGCGCCGTCGGCCAGCGGCGAGCCTTCGATCTGGTAGGCCGCGGTGGCACTGCCCCAGATGAAGTTCTCGGGGAAACGGTAAGACGTCGACATGGCCCCTCCGGCGTGTCGTTGAATGGCGTGGAGTGTTGTGAAAACGATTACATGGCAGAATATCGCAAGTTCCCGCTTTGGGGAACGGGAGTGTGATACGTGATGGCACGTGCTTGCGTGCCACTGTCACCGGGAGGGGCCCGGCGGCGGCAACCGGCAAACAGGGGCGGCCCGTCCGTCCGGGAGAGCTGATGGCGAGCGTCAGGCTGGACAACGTCCGCAAGGTGTACGGCAACGGCCAAGTCGCCGTGCATGGAGCGAGCTTCGATATCGCCGATGGCGAGCTGATGGTGCTGGTGGGGCCGTCCGGCTGCGGCAAGTCCACATTGCTGCGGATGATCGCCGGTCTAGAGGAAATCTCCGACGGCACGCTGTCCATCGGCGATCGCGTGGTCAACGAAGTGGCGCCGAAGGATCGCGACATCGCGATGGTCTTCCAGAATTACGCGCTGTATCCGCACATGACCGTCGCCGAGAACCTTGCGTTCGGGCTGAAGTTGCGCGGCCTGCCGAAAGCAGACGTGGCCGGCCGCGTCAGTGCGGCGGCGCAGACGCTGGGCCTGGAACAGATGCTCGACAAACTGCCGCGCGAGATGTCCGGCGGCCAGCGGCAGCGCGTTGCCTTGGGTCGCGCGCTGGTGCGCGAGCCGGCGGTGTTCCTGCTGGACGAGCCGCTGTCCAACCTCGACGCCAAGCTGCGCCACTCGATGCGCACGGAGATCGCGCGCCTGCATCGCCAGCTTGGCGCGACGATGGTCTACGTCACCCACGATCAGGTCGAGGCCATGACGCTCGGCCAGCGCATCGTCGTGCTCAACGAAGGCCAGGTCCAGCAGATCGACACGCCGATGGCGTTGTACGAACGGCCGGCGAACCTGTTCGTCGCGTGCTTCCTCGGCAGCCCGGCGATGAACGTGTTGCGCGGCCGGCTCGAACACGCCGACGGCCTGCGCCTGCAACTGGACGAGGGCGGCAGCGTGCCCTTGCAGCCGACGCGCGCGCTGGAGCCGCATGTCGGCCAACGGGTGGTGCTGGGCGTGCGTCCGGAACACGTGCAGCCCGCTTCCATCGACACCGGCATGCAGGCGCTGGTTGAAGTCATGGAGCCGGTGGGCAACGAGGTTTTCCTGCATCTGGGCTTCGGGCCGCATCGGCTCATCTCGCGGGTTGCGCCGCAGCAGGCGCCGGCGGTCGGCGCGCACGTTCCCGTGTCGCTGGACGCCGCGCACGTGCATCTGTTCGATGCGCAGAGTGGCCGCCGCCTCTGAAAGAGGCGTTCGCGATGCGGCAATGAAAAAGGGAGGCCGAAGCCTCCCTTTTTTCATGCTGCGGCAGGCGGCTCAGCCGCGGCTGACGGCGTAGACCGCCTCGGCGACCTTGTCCAGGTTCTGCCGGCTGAGCGCGGCCACGCAGATGCGGCCGGTGCCGACCGCGTAGATGGCGTACTCGTCGCGCAGCCGATCCACCTGCGCCTTGCTCAGGCCCGAGTACGAGAACATGCCCGCCTGCTGCTGGATGAAGCCGAACTCCGGCGCGCCGAGGGCGGCCAGTTTGTCGACCAGTCCGGCACGCAGCGCGTGGATGCGCTCGCGCATCGCGCCAAGTTCCTGCTCCCAGCGCGCACGCAGTTCGTCGCTGCCCAGCACGCCCGCCACCAGCGCGGCGCCGTGCGTGGACGGGCTGGAGTAATTCGAACGGATGGTGCGTTTGATCTGCGACTGCACGCGCTGGGCTTCATCGCGATTGGCCGCGACGATCGACAGAGCGCCGACACGCTCGCCATAGAGCGAGAACGACTTCGAATAGGAACTGGCGACGACGAACGCCGGGATGCCGGATGCAGCGAACAGGCGAATCGCGGTGGCGTCGGCCTCGGTGCCCTGATCAAAGCCCTGGTATGCGATGTCGATGAAGGGCAGCAGGCCGCGGTCCTTCACCAGTTCGACCACCTGCGCCCATTGGCCGGCGTCCAGATCCACGCCGGTCGGGTTGTGGCAGCAGGCATGCAGCAGTACGACGGTGCCGGGTTCCAGCGCGCCCAGGTCCGCCAGCATGCCGGCGAAGTCCAGGCCGTGGGTGGCGGCGTCGTAATAGCGGTAATCCACCACCTCGAAGCCGGCGGTGCCGAACACCACGCGGTGGTTTTCCCAACTCGGATTGCTGATCGCGATGCGCGCACCGGGCAGCGCGCGCTTCAGGAAATCCGCGCCGACGCGCAATGCGCCGCTGCCGCCAACCGTCTGCGAGGTCGCCACGCGGCCGGCTTCCAGCAACGGCGAATCCGCACCGAACAGGAGCGAGCGGGTGAGGGAGGTGTATGCCGGCAGGCCGTCGATTGGCAGGTATCCGCGCGGTTTCGCTTCGGCGGCAAGGCGCTGCTCGACTTCACGCACGCAGTCGAGAAGTGGAATGCGGCCCTGCTCGTCGTAATAGATGCCGACGCCCAGATTGACCTTGCCGGTGCGGTTGTCGGCGTTGTAAGCCTCGGTCAGACCGAGGATCGGATCGCCGGGGACGAGTTCGACGGATGCGAAGAGAGACACGGTGTTTTTCAGCCCGTTGGAAGTGGGGGAAAGGGTGGGGAACAGCGGAGCAAACCCGCGCATCGTAACAGGGGCGGAGCGCCGGCCGGCCGGCCTTTCCCGGCGCGCGCCGCCCGTGTCATCGCGCGCGGCGCGACGCTGGACTGCCGGACGCCCGGCCCGGCTATACTCATCGGTCCGCGCAGTTTTGACTGCGTTGTATTGCCATCAAAATCAACAGGTTGGCAATCAAAGTTCATCCTTCCAAACACTAGCGGCAGCGCGCCGGCCCGCCGGTCCCGTTGCCGGGAAACGACCGCCGCATGCGCCTTTCGACCATCAAGCTGTCCGGATTCAAGTCGTTCGTCGATCCGACCACGCTGCACTTGCCGACCAACATGACCGGCGTCGTCGGTCCCAACGGCTGCGGCAAGTCCAACATCATCGATGCCGTGAAATGGGTGATGGGCGAAAGCTCGGCCAGCCGCCTGCGCGGCGACTCGCTGACCGACGTCATCTTCTCGGGCAGCTCCGCGCGCAAACCGGTTTCGCAGGCGACCGTCGAGCTCATCTTCGACAACAGCGATCACACCATTTCCGGCGAGTTCGCCGCGTTCAACGAAATCTCGGTCAAGCGCACCGTCAGCCGCGACGGCCAGAGCAACTACTACCTCAACGGCACCAAGTGCCGGCGCCGCGACATCACCGATCTGTTCCTGGGCACCGGCCTGGGGCCGCGCAGCTATTCGATCATCGAGCAGGGCATGATCAGCCAGATCATCGAAGCGCGCCCGGAAGATCTGCGCATCTACCTGGAAGAGGCGGCGGGCATCTCCAAGTACAAGGAACGCCGCAAGGAAACCGAAACACGCATCCGCCATACGCGCGAGAACCTGGATCGCCTCAACGACCTGCGCGAGGAAATCGGCAAGCAGCTCGAACACCTCAAGCGCCAGGCCAAGCAGGCCGAGCAGTACCAGGCCTTGCAGGAAGAGCGCCGGATCAAGGATGCCGAATGGAAGGCGCTGGAGTTCCGCGCGCTGGATTCGCGCCTGCAGGGCCTGCGCGAAAAACTGTCGCAGGAAGAAACCCGCCTCCAGCAGTTGATCGCCGAGCAGCGCGAAGCGGAACGCAATCTGGAAACCGATCGCGTGCGCCGCGACGAGGCTGCCGAATCCCTGAACAAGGCGCAGGCCGAGGTCTATCAGGTCGGCAGCACGCTGGCGCGGCTGGAACAGCAGATGCAGCACCAGCGCGAACTCGCCGAACGCCTGCGCCGTGCACGCGATGAAGCGCAGAACGCCCTGCAGGAACTCGGCCAGCACATCAGCGGCGACGAAACCAAGTTGAACGTGCTGCGCGAAAGCGTCGCCGACGCCGAACCGCAACTGGCGCAGCTGCAGGAGGATGACCTGTTCAAGCAGGACGCCCTGCGCGAGGCGGAAGCCCGCCTGGCCGACTGGCAGCAGCGCTGGGAAACCCATTCGCGACTGTCCGCCGAAGCGGCCCGCGCGGGTGAAGTCGAGCGCACCCGTGTCGATTACCTTGATCGGCAGGCACTGGAAGCGGATCGCCGTCGCGAAACGCTGACGAATGAACGCACCGGCCTGGACCTCGATGCGCTGGCGAGCGCGTTCGAACAGTTGCAGCTCCAGCACGACACGCAGAAGGAATCGCTGGAAACGCTCACCGAGCAGGTCGAATCGCGCAAACAGGGCGCGGCCGCCGTGCAGGAGCAGCAACGCGCCACCCAGGGCGAGCTGTCCGAAGTACGCAAGCGTGCGCAGGAAGCTCGCGGTCGTCTGTCCTCGCTGGAAACGCTGCAGCACGCTGCACTGGGCCAGGAGCAGGGTGCCGCGATGAGCTGGCTGAAGACGCGCGGCCTGGATTCGGCGTCGCGCGTTGGCGAACGGCTCAGTGTCGAACCGGGCTGGGAAAACGCGGTGGAAAGCGCGCTGGGCCAGTTGATCGAAGGCGTGCTGGTGGATGCACCGGAAACGCTGGTCGATGCCCTGGGCGAGCTCGGCGAAGGGCGCATCGCGCTGGTGTCCGACGAGGCGGGCGATCTGCCGGTCGCACCCACGTCGCTGGCCGCCAAGGTGCAGGGGCCGCTGGCCGTGCGCCGTCTGCTGGCGCGCCTGCACGTGGCCGAGGACCTGGCCGAAGCGCGTCGCCTGCAGGCACAACTGGGCGACGCCGACTCGGTGATCACGCGCAATGGCGAACGCCTGGGCGCGGGCTGGGTCCGCGTGCTGCGCTCGGGTGCGGCGAAGCAGGGCGCGCTGCTGCGCGAGCGCGAGATCCAGTCGCTGCGCGCGGAGATCGACACCTTGCAGCAGCGCGAGGCCGAACTGGAGCATCGGCTCGCCACATTGCGCGACCAGTTGCTGGCCGCCGAACAGCAGCGCGAAGACGCGCAGCGCGCGCTCTACATGGCGCATCGCAGCGTGTCCGAACTGGCCGGCCAGTTGCAGAGCCAGCAGGGCCGCGTCGACTCCACGCGCCAGCGCATCGAGAAGATCGATCTGGAACTGGCCCAGCTGACCGAAGCGCTGGACAACAGCCGCGAACAGGCCCGCGAAGCCCGGCTGCGACTGGAAGAAGCCGTGAATTCCATGGGCGAGCTCGAATCGGCGCGGCAGGCGCTGGAGAGCGAGCGACGCCAGTTCGTCGAAGCGCGCGATCAGGCCCGCGAAGCCGCGCGCACATCGCGCGACGCGACGCATGCGCTGGCACTGACGCTGGAATCGCAGCGCACCCAGATTGTCGCGCTCAGCCAGGCACTGGACCGCATGAGCGGCCAGCGCGGCCAGCTCGATACGCGACTGGAAGAACTGACCGTCCAGCTCAGCGAAGGCGACACGCCGGTGCAGGATCTGGATGCGCAGCGCCAAGCCGCGCTGGAAGAGCGCGTCAACGCCGATCGCCGGCTGGCCGAAGCCCGCGCCGTGCTCGAAGGCATCGACAACGAACTGCGCCAGTACGAGCAGACGCGCCACCAGCGCGACGAACAGGCGCTGGCACAGCGTGAGCGCATCTCCCAGCGCAAGCTGGATCAGCAGGCACTGGCGCTCAAATCGGAACAGCTGCAGGAAGGCGTGGTGGCGGCCGGCTTCGTCATGGAAGACGTCATCAACACGCTGCCGGAAGTCGCCGACGTGCGCGAGTGGGAACAGACCGTCAACCAGATCGATGGCCGCATGCGCCGGCTGGAGCCGGTCAACCTGGCGGCCATCAGCGAATACGGCGAAGCCGCGCAACGTTCCGAATACCTGGAAGCGCAACACGTCGACCTCAACACCGCGCTGGAAACGCTGGAGGAAGCGATCCGCAAGATCGATCGCGAAACCCGCGGCCGCTTCAAGGACACCTTCGATCGCGTCAATGCCGGCGTGCAGGCGCTGTATCCGCGCCTATTCGGTGGCGGACATGCGTACCTGGAACTCACCGGCGAAGACCTGCTCGACACCGGCGTCTCGATCATGGCGCGCCCGCCGGGCAAGCGCGTTTCGAACATCTCGCTGCTGTCCGGTGGCGAAAAGGCGATGACCGCGGTCGCGCTGGTGTTCGCGATTTTCCAGCTCAATCCCGCGCCGTTCTGCCTGCTCGACGAAGTCGATGCGCCGCTGGACGAAGCCAACGTCGGCCGCCTGGCCAACATGGTGAAGGAGATGAGCGAGAAGGTGCAGTTCCTGTTCGTCAGCCACAACAAGGCCACCATGGAAGCCGCGCACCAGCTCAGTGGCGTTACCATGCGCGAGCCCGGCGTGAGCCGGTTGGTGTCGGTGGACCTGGAGGAAGCCGCGCGTCTGGCGGGAGCGGCCTGATTCCGGCCCATCTTTTGAACGAAACCTGGCGGAGAAACCAACGTGTCCGACATGGCAATGCTGCGAATCGGCATCCTCATCGCCGGCATCATCCTGATTGCGGCCATCATCTTTTTCGGTCGTCCCAAGAAGCCCAGCCAAGGCCGCCGGCTTGAGCCGAGCGAGCGCGACACCGCGCGGATGGAGCCGAGCATCGCCAGTGACGACATCGCCGACGAGACCGCGCGCGACTATTCCGGCGATTCCGTCAGCCAGCCCGAACTGGGCCTGGGCGGCGCCAGCCCGGCGGGCGACAGCCACCTGGGCAAGCGCGTCAGCCAGGACTTCGACAAGATTGTCTCGCTGTATGTCGCGGCCAAGGCCGGACAGGTCCTGCGCGGCGAAGACATCGTGGTCGCTGCGGAGAAGACCGGCCTGACCTTCGGCCACATGAACGTGTTCCACCGCCTGATCGAAGGCCATCCGGAACGCGGCCCGATCTTCAGCATGGCCAACATCATGCAGCCGGGCAGTTTCGACATGGCCAACATCCGCGAAATGCAGACGCCGGCCATCGCGTTCTTCCTGACCCTGCCGGCACCGATCAGCGCGCTGGAAGCCTGGGAAAAACTGTTGCCTAACGTCGAACGCATGGCCGAACTGCTCAACGGCGTCGTGCTCGACGACAGCCGCAACACGCTGGGCCGCCAGCGCGTCCAGCACATCCGCGAAGAACTGCGCGGGTATGACCGGCAGCATGAAGCGCCGCCGCTGACGAAGAGTCCGCGCTGGTAAGAGGGCCGGCCGCGCTTCTTCCGGCGCGGCCGTTGGCGACAGCACCCCCGCAGCAGCGAGTGCGTGTTTCGCCTGTTGCGTCCAATCCGTTCGTGTGCGGGTCCGGGCTGATCTCCCCGCTGCACTCGTCGATTTCCGCAAGCCAGCCTGCTCCTCCACCTCGATGGATTGTCGCTTCCGCGGGCCGCGTTGCCGATCGCTGCCGCTGCGTTCCCTGGCGCGACGGCAAGCGGCGAGCCGGCAACTGTTTCCACGCGATGCGCTGACGTCGTGTTAGCGCCTCGCCAGCTTAGAATTCCCCGATGACCGCTCCGACCCCCGCCGATCGCGCCATCGAACTCCGCCGTCTGCTCGACGACGCCAACTATCGCTACCACGTGCTGGACGAGCCGAGCATTCCGGATGCCGAATACGACCGGCTGCTGCGGGAACTGGACGAACTGGAAACGGCCAACCCGGATCTGATCACCGCCGATTCCCCGACGCAACGTGTCGGCAATGCACCGTCAGGCAAGTTCGCCGAGGTGCGGCATTCGATCCCGATGCTCTCGCTTGGAAACGCCTTCGCCGATGAGGAGGTCGCGGATTTCGTGCGCCGCATCGCGGACCGGCTCAAGCGACCGCAGCTGATGTTCTCGGTCGAACCGAAGCTCGATGGACTGGCCATCAGCCTGCGTTATGAACAGGGCCGTTTCGTGCAGGGCGCCACGCGCGGCGACGGCGCGGCCGGCGAGGACGTCACGCCCAACCTGCGCACGATCAAGGCGATCCCGATGCGCCTGCGTGGCGACGGCTGGCCGGACGTGCTGGAAGTGCGCGGCGAGGTCTACATGCCACTGGAAGCCTTCCGCGCCTACAACGCGCGCGCGCTGGAAAGCGGCGGCAAAGTGCTGGCGAATCCGCGCAACGGCGCGGCCGGCTCGTTGCGCCAGCTTGATCCGCGACTGACGGCCCAGCGTCCGCTGGCGTTCTACGCGTACGCAGTGGGACGGGTCGAAGGCGGCGAACTGCCGCCGACGCATTCGCAGACACTGGCGCGCCTGCGCGAATGGGGCTTCCCGGTGAGTTCCCTCAATCAGGTCGTGGCCGACACCGACGGCCTGCTGGCGTACTACGAATCGATCGGCCGGCGCCGCAACCAGCTGCCGTTCGACATCGATGGCGTGGTCTACAAGCTCGACGACTACGAAGGCCAGCGTGAAATGGGCTTCGTTTCGCGTGCGCCGCGCTGGGCCATCGCGCACAAGTTCCCGGCGCAGGAACAGATGACCACGGTCGAATCGATCGAGGTCAACGTCGGCCGCACCGGCGCGGTGACACCCTGGGCGCTGATGCAGCCGGTGCAGGTCGGCGGGGTGACCGTCACGCGCGCGACGCTGCACAACGCGGATCATGTCGGCCGCCTCGACGTGCGCAATGGCGATACCGTCATCGTGCGGCGCGCGGGCGACGTGATTCCGGAAGTCGTCAGCGTGGTGCTGGAGCGCCGGCCTGCCGACACGCAGCCCTGGACGATGCCCGCGAGTTGTCCGGTCTGCGGATCGGAGCTGGTGCGTGAAGAAGGCGAAGCCGTATGGCGATGCTCCGGCGAACTGACCTGTCCGGCGCAGCGCAAGGAAGCCATCGGCCACTTTGCTTCGCGCCGTGCGATGGACATCGAAGGTCTCGGCGAACGCTTTGTCGAAGTGCTCGCGGATGCCGATGTCGTGCGCACGCCCGCCGACCTTTACGCGCTGACGCGGGATGATCTGCTGCTGGTGAAGCTGGTGCTCGACGCAACGCCGGAAACGCTCGACGCAGCCATCCGGCCGTTCCTGGCGCTGGAACAACCCACCGAAGCCGCGAAAATCCTGCGCGCACCTTCGGCATTCGCCGCTGAGCAGTTGCAGCGCGAGGATTGGCGTCAGCATGTGCTGTCGCTGTTGCGCGGCCACTCGGTGCGTTTCGACTGGACGCGCGCCAAGATCGCGACGAAATGGGCGGACAACCTGATTGAAGCCATCGACCGCAGTCGCGCGACCACGCTGGAACGCTTCCTGTACGCACTCGGCATCCAGCATGTCGGCGAAAGCACGGCCAAGGCGCTGGCGGCGTGGTTCGGCGATCTTGATCGCATCCGCGATCTGCCGTGGCCGTTGTTCAAGCGCGTGCCGGACATCGGCGGCGAAGTGGCGCGTTCGCTCGGTCATTTTTTCGATCAGGACGGCAACCAGAAGGTCATCGACGATTTGATCGATCGTGGCGTGAGCATCAACGACACGCATCCGCCGCATCCGAAATTGCGTGACGGCCTGGACATGGCGTCGTTGCTGGTGGATCTGGAAATTCCGCGCATCACCCGCGTGCGCGCCGAACAACTCGCCACCGCATTCCCCACCGCCGCCGCCTTGCTGGAGGCGCCCGTGCATGCGTTCGTTACTGCCGGCCTGCCCGGCGAAGCAGCCAACGCGTTCGATGCATGGCGCCAGCCGCCGCAGCACGCCGAATGCCTGCGCAAGGCCGAAGCCCGTCTCATCGAGTTGCTTAAGGTGATTCCGGAAGGCGACGCGGCCCCGGCCGGACCGCTGGAAGGCAAGACCGTCGTGCTGACCGGCGGCCTGGCGTCGATGAGTCGCGACGACGCCGGCGCGAAACTCGAAGCGCTGGGCGCGAAGGTCGCCGGCAGCGTTTCGAAGAAGACCCACATCGTGGTCGCGGGCGAGGCAGCGGGGTCCAAGCTGGCAAAAGCGCAGGAGCTCGGGATCGAGATCTGGGACGAAGCGCGGCTGCTCGAATTCCTCTCCCAGCATGCGCACGGCTGAGGCGATGGAAACACCGGACGACTGGCGGCCAAGCGCGAACGTCGAAGCCATCCGCCTGCGCGCGCACGTGAACGCGACCGTGCGTGCGTTCTTCGCGGCGCGCGACGTGCTGGAAGTCGAAACGCCGATCCTGTCGCAGGCCGGCAACACCGACCCGAACATCGCATCGTTCTCGCTCGAGTTCGGCGGTCACGTCGATGCCGGTCCGCGCCAGCGCTGGTTGCGGACCTCGCCGGAATTTCCGCTCAAGCGCCTGCTCGCCGCGGGTCTGGGCGATTGCTACGAGTTGGGCCGGGTGTTCCGCGATGGCGAAGCCGGTGGCCGGCACAACCCCGAGTTCACGATGCTGGAGTGGTATCGCGTCGGCTGGGATCATCGGCGCTTGATCGGGGAGTGCGCGGATCTGCTGGCGGGCCTGCTGGCGCTGGTGGGACGGCAGGCGACGTTGCGCGAGGTGACCTATCGCACGCTGTATCGGGAGCGGCTCGGGCTTGATCCGTTCGACGCAAGCATCGAGAGCCTGCAGCATGCGCTGGGCGAGGTCCGCATCGATCCGGAAGGACTGCTGCGCGATGACTGGCTGGATCTGCTGATGACGCATCGGCTGCAACCGGCGTTCGCCCACGACGAACTGCTTGCCGTGCATGACTATCCGGCTTCGCAATGCGCGCTCGCCCGGGTGCGCCGGGACGAACCGCCGGTGGCCGAACGATTCGAGCTGTATCTCGGCCCGCTGGAACTGGCGAACGGCTACCACGAACTGGCCGATGGCCGCGAACAGGCCAAGCGCTTCCAGCGCGACGTGCACGTTCGCCAAACGCGCGGGCAGGCTTCACCGGCGGTGGATCGCCGGTTGATTGCCGCACTCGATGCCGGTTTCCCGGATTGCGCGGGCGTGGCGCTGGGGATGGATCGCCTGTTGATGGCGATGCTCAGCACGCCGCGCATCGCCGATGTGCTGTGCTTCGATTTCGCGCGAGCCTGAAAACTTCCACAACCGATTGCGCGGCCCATTCGCCGGAAACGATTTCCTTGAATTCACATTCATGATTCCCGCGTAGATTCGATCGCATTCCAAACACGAGCGCCGGACATGCATCGAATCCTCTTGCTGGGTGTGTTGTCGCTGTTGGCCGGCTTCGCCGGAAAGGCGGCCGCAGCGCCGCAGGATCGTTACTACGGTGGGGCGGGCGACCAGATCGTCCGCTGCGAATCCACCAGTAACCGCTACCGCCATTGTCCGGTCGACACGCGCGGCGGCGTCCGGCTCGTGCGTGGCCTGTCCAAGACGTGGTGCACCGAAGGACGCAACTGGGGCTGGGATCGCAATGGCATCTGGGTGAAGGATGGCTGTCGCGCCGAGTTCGCCGTGCGTGGACGCGGCAACGGACCGGGCCATGGCGGCGGCTGGGGCCAAGGGTCCAGCGAGTTCATCCGCTGCGATTCCAATGACGGGCGCCATCGGAACTGCGCGATCCCGCCGGGCAGTTCCGTCCGCTTCCATCGCCAGGTTTCGAAGACGCGTTGTTCCGAGGGCTACAACTGGGGTCGCGAACGCGATCACGTCTGGGTATCGCGCGGGTGCCGCGCCGAGTTCGAAGTGCGCCACGGCTGGGGCGGCAACTGGGGCAACGGACCGGGTGGCTACGACGGGCGCTACGTGCGCTGCGATTCCAATGATCGCCGCACCCAGCGTTGCAATGCGCCGGTCCGGCGCGGCGCGCGCCTGGAGCGCCAGATTTCGCGCACCGCCTGCGTGGAAGGACGCACGTGGGGCTGGGAACGCGGCGGCATCTGGGTAAGCGGCGGTTGCCGCGGCGAGTTCAGCGTGTGGTGATCGCCACGGCCGGGGAAGCCGCGGGTCGGCTTTTCCCGGCCGCTACAATGGCGCCATGAACGACACCTTCGATTACGCGCGCTACGACCGTATCCGTCCCATCCGCTGGACGGGCGATGCCCTCGAACTGCTGGACCAGCGCAAACTGCCGTTCGTGGTCGAGTATCTGCGTTGCACGACCAGCGACGAAGTCGCCGCCGCGATCCATGCATTGGCGGTGCGTGGCGCGCCGGCCATCGGAATTTCCGCTGCGTGGGGTGTGGTGCTGGCGGCGCGTGACATCGAAGCCGCCGACGGCACCGACGCCGCGACGCAACTGGAACCCGCCTTGCAACGGCTCAACGCCGCGCGCCCGACCGCAGTCAACCTGGCCTGGGCGCTGGCGCGCATGCGCGCCGCATTGCGGGTGGCTGGCGCGGACTGGCGCACGTTGCTCGAAAACGAGGCCCAGGCCATTTCCGATGAAGATCTGGCGGCGAATCGCCACATGGGCGCACTCGGCGCCGGGCTCATTCCGGGGGGCAGCGGCGTGCTGACCCACTGCAACACCGGATCGCTGGCGACGGCGGGCTTCGGCACCGCGCTGGGCGTCATCCGCGCGGGCGTGGCGCAAGGGCGCATCGGCCAGGTGTTCGCCGGCGAGACGCGCCCCTGGCAGCAGGGCGCGCGCCTGACCGCGTGGGAACTCCAGCAGGATGGCATCGAAGCCACGCTCATCGCCGATTCGGCGGCGTCGCACCTGATGAAGACCGGCGCCGTGCAGTGGGTGATCGTCGGCGCCGACCGCATCTGCGCCAACGGCGATACCGCGAACAAGATCGGCACGTACCAGCTGGCGATTGCGGCCCGCCATCACGGCGCGAAGTTCATGGTGGTGGCGCCGTCCTCGACAGTGGACATGGCCACGCCCGACGGTGACGCCATCGAAATCGAAGAACGCGATCCGGGCGAACTGCTCGGCGTTGCCGGCGTGCGCACCGTGGCCGAAGGCATCACCGCATGGAATCCGGTCTTCGACGTCACGCCGGCGGATCTCATCGATGCCATCGTCACCGAGCGGGGTGTGGTGGAACAGCCGACGGTCGAGAAGATGCGCGCCGCGTTCGGAAGCTGGAACTGAGGAACGAGGGCTCGAAACGGCACTCAGGGGAAGAAGGCCGACTGCTGTTTGCAGCGATTTGCCCCATCCGGTTTCCGCATCGCGCGTGGGCGCTCGGACCTCCCGGCGTCCTCCTCTGTTTCCGCGTTCCGTTTCCCTCGGTTCCTGACTCCTCCGTCTGGATTCTCGGCCCTTAACTGCTTGTTTCGTCGCCCAAAAAGCGGGCCAGGACTCACGGATTCTGATACAATCCGCGGGTTGCGAAACCCTGCCCGAAACCCCGCCTGACAACGCTCGGCCGCGCCTGCCGCGGCAAGCCGGTTTCGGCTAAAAATTTCTGAGAATACGGACACCGAATGGCTGATCTCGCCAAGGAAATCATCCCCGTCAACCTCGAAGACGAGATGCGCAAGAGCTACCTCGATTACGCGATGAGCGTGATCGTCGGGCGAGCTCTCCCGGACGTCCGGGACGGCCTGAAGCCGGTGCACCGTCGCGTGTTGTACGCGATGAACGAACTGGGCGCGCACAGCAACAAGCCGTACTACAAGTCGGCGCGTATCGTCGGTGACGTCATCGGTAAATACCACCCGCACGGCGACCAGTCGGTCTACGACACGCTGGTGCGCATGGCGCAGCCGTTCTCGCTGCGCTACCTGCTGGTGGACGGGCAGGGCAACTTCGGTTCGGTCGACGGCGACAGCGCCGCGGCGATGCGTTACACCGAAGCGCGCATGTCGCGCCTCACCCACGAGCTGATGGCCGACATCGACAAGGAAACCGTCGATTTCCAGCCCAACTATGACGAAAAGGAACTGGAACCGACGGTCATGCCGACGCGGTTCCCGAACCTGCTGGTCAACGGCTCCGCCGGCATCGCGGTCGGCATGGCGACGAACATCCCGCCGCACAACCTGTCCGAAGTGATCGACGGCCTGATCGCGCTGATCAACAACCCCGATCTCGATGTCGACGGCCTGATGCAGTACATCCCCGGCCCGGACTTCCCGACGGCGGGCGTGATCAACGGCACCGCGGGCATCATCGCCGGCTACCGCACCGGCCGTGGCCGCGTGCGCATGCGCGCCAAGGCCGACATCGAAGTCGATGATCGCACCGGCCGCGAAGCCATCATCGTCACCGAGATTCCCTACCAGGTGAACAAGGCGCGGCTGATCGAGAAGATCGCCGAACTGGTCAAGGAAAAGCGGCTGGAAGGCATCAGCGAGCTGCGCGACGAGTCCGACAAGGACGGCATGCGCATCTACATCGAGGTCAAGCGCGGCGAATCGGCCGAAGTCGTCCTCAACAACCTGTATTCGCAGACGCCGATGGAATCGGTGTTCGGCATCAACATGGTCGCGCTGGTCGATGGCCGCCCGCAGCTGCTCAACCTGAAGCAGATGCTGGAAGCGTTCGTGCGCCATCGCCGCGAAGTGGTCACGCGCCGCACGATTTTCGAACTGCGCAAGGCGCGAGCCCGTGCGCACATCCTGGAAGGCCTGACGGTCGCGCTCGCCAACATCGACGAGATGATCGAGCTGATCAAGACCTCGGCCAACCCGCAGGAAGCCAAGGAACGCATGCTCGCCAAGACCTGGACGCCGGGTCTGGTGGGCGCGCTGCTGGCCGCCGCGGGTGCGGAAGCTTCGCGACCGGATGATCTGCCCAAGGGCGTGGGCCTGGTGGACGGCGCCTACCAGCTGACCGACGTGCAGGCCACGCAGATCCTGGAAATGCGCCTGCACCGCCTGACCGGTCTGGAGCAGGAAAAGCTCACCGAGGAGTACAAGCAGCTGCTGGAAGTGATCGCCGGCCTGATCCGCATCCTGGAAAACCCGGATGTGCTGCTGCAGGTCATCCGCGACGAGCTGCTGAACGTGAAGGCCGAATTCGGCGACGAACGTCGCAGCGAAATCCGCCACAGCGAAGAAGACCTCGACATCCTCGATCTGATCGCGCCGGAAGACGTCGTGGTCACGCTGTCGCACGCCGGCTATGCCAAACGCCAGCCGGTCAGCGTTTATCGCGCACAGCGCCGCGGCGGTAGAGGCCGCAGCGCGGCGGCAACGAAGGACGAGGATTTCATCGATCAGCTCTGGCTGGTCAACACGCACGACACGTTGCTCACCTTCACCAGCAGCGGCAAGGTGTTCTGGCTGCCGGTGCACCAGCTGCCGGAAGCCGGCTCCAACGCGCGCGGCCGCCCGATCATCAACTGGATTCCGCTGGAAGAAGGCGAGAAGGTCCAGGCCGTGCTGCCGGTGCGCGCGTATGACGAAGACCGCTACGTGTTCTTCGCCACCCGCAACGGCACGGTGAAGAAGACGCCGTTGACCGAGTTCGCTTTCCGCCTGGCGCGCGGCAAGATCGCGATCAGCCTGGACGAAGGCGACGCGCTGGTCGGCGTTGCCCTGACCGATGGCAGCCATGACGTGCTGCTGTTCGCGTCGAACGGCAAGACGGTCCGCTTCGGCGAAGATCGCGTGCGCTCGATGGGCCGCACCGCGACCGGCGTGCGCGGCATCCGCCTGGCGCAGGGCGAGGAAGTCGTCAGCCTGATCGTGGCCGAATCCGCCGGTGGCGGGGACGAAAGCGACGAAGACACCGCCGAGGAGATCGTCGACAGCGCCGAGAGCGTCGAGGAAGCGGTGGTCGATACCTCGAACGAAAACGCCGACAGCGCGTACATCCTGACCGCGACCGAGAACGGCTACGGCAAGCGCACGCCGCTGGCCGACTATCCGCGCAAGGGACGCGGTACGCAGGGCGTCATCGGCATCCAGACCACGGAGCGCAACGGCAAGCTGATTGGCGCGGTGCTGCTGCGCGGCAACGACGAAGTCCTGCTGATTTCCGATGGTGGCACGCTGGTGCGCACCCGTGCTTCGGAGATTTCGCGCGTCGGCCGCAATACGCAGGGCGTCACCCTGATGCGCCTGTCCGAAGGCGAAGTGCTGCAGGCGGTGGAACGCCTCGACGCTTCCCTGGACGAAGACGAGGCTGTGGAAGCCGATGCCGCGGGCAACGACGCGACGACGGTCTCGCCGCAGCCCTGAGGCCGGCATCGCTCACTACAGGAAAAAGCCCCGGCCACGTCCGGGGCTTTTTTTGTCGCCATGCACGGCCTGAAAGCCGTCATCCTGCCGTTCTATACTGCCGACTCGACTGATCAGGGAATGGCAGATGGAATCGGCGACGAATCTCCCGCACAAGGCGCGCATCCTGCGGATGGGCGCCTTTGTTGTATTGGCGTTTGCGTTTTTGCTCACCGGTGGATGCAAGCGCAACGACAGCGGCCAGTTGCCGGAAGTCAGCGGCGAAGCGGTCAAGGCCGAACGCCAGGCAGTCACCGGCTTCGGCCTGGTGAGCGCTTATCCGGACGAACACGACGGCAGCCTGAGCCTGGCGCTGGAGTTCAGCCGGCCGCTGGTCAGTTCGCAGGACTTCGATCGCCTGCTGGCGGTGACCGGCGCCAACGGCGAAGCGGTGAAGGGAAGCTGGGTGCTGGATGACAAGGGCCTGATCCTGCGCTTCCCGTCAGTCGAAGCGGCGAAGGATTACGAAGTCCTCGTGCGCGCCGACCTGCTGGCCGCCGACGGCGCCCGGCTGGGCACGGAACTCAAGCAGAAGGTGCACACCGGTCAACTGGATCCGGCGGTCGGCTTCGCCTCGCAAGGCAGCGTGCTGCCGGCACGCGAGAGCCGTGGCCTGCCGGTGGTTTCGATCAACGTCAAGGAAGTGGACGTCGAGTTCCTCCGCGTCAACGAGAAATCGCTGCCGAAGTTCTTCTCCGAATACCAGCGCGGCGGCCGCCGCGGCAGTTGGGATCTGGACAGCGACTACGGCGACAACACGCCGATCGGCGATCTCGCCGAGCCGGTCTACGTCAATCGCTTCCTGCTCGGCGGCAAGCCCAACGAACGCCTGCTGACGTACCTGCCGATCCAGGACATCGAGGAACTGCAGGAACCGGGCCTGTACTTCGCGGTGATGAAGCGCACCGGCAAATTCTCCGGCGATTTCGACACTGCCTTCTTCACCGTCAGCGATCTCGGCCTGCACACGCGTGCGTACAAGCAGGAACTGTTCGTCCACACCGCTTCGTTGCGGGATGGCAGCGCCGTCGGTGGCGTGGAACTGCGGGTGCTGGACGCGAAGGGCGAGACCTTCCTGACCGGCAAGACCGACAGCAACGGCAACGCGCGCCTCAAGTACACGCTCGATGCCGGCCACGTGCTGATCGCCAAGCGCGGCAAGGACGTGTCGATGCTGCCGTTCAACCAGCCGGCGCTCGATCTGTCCGAGTTCGCCGTGTCCGGACGCGAGCAGGCGTGGTTCGACGTGTTCGCCTGGAGCGGACGCGATCTGTATCGCCCGGGCGAAACCGTGCGCCTGTCCGCGCTGCTGCGCGACAACGACGGGCGGCCGGTGAAGAACCAGCCGATCTTCCTGCGGCTGAAGCAGCCCGACGGCAAAGTGTTCCGCGAAACCCGCCTGCAGCCCGGTGAACAGGGTTACTTCAGTTTCCAGCAGGTGATTCCGCAGGAAGCGCCGACCGGCCGCTGGCAAGTGGAATTCCGCACCGATCCGGAAAGCAGGGAAGCGGTGCAGGGCATGACCCTGCGCATCGAGGAATTCCTGCCGGAACGGATGAAGCTGGATCTCGAATCGGGCACGCCGGTGCTGAAGCCGGGCCAGGCGTTCCCGCTGCGTGCGAAGGCGGCGTACCTGTACGGCGCACCTGCGGCGGGCAACCGCTTCACTGCCAAGCTGGCAGTCGCGGTGGATCAACATCCGCTGGAGTCGATGCCCGGCTATTTCTTCGGCGACCCCACGGTGGAGTTGCCGAAGGAAGCCAAGGATGTGGTCGATGCAAGTTTCGATGCGCAAGGCCAGTACGCCGAAGACATCGCCTTGCCCGCCGAGGTGAAGCCGAACACGCCGGTCGCGGTCGTGGTATCCGGCAGCGTGTACGAAACCGGCGGCCGCACGGTCAGCCGCACGTTCAAGCGCGTCGTATGGCCGGCCAATGCGCTGGTCGGCGTGCGTCCTCTGTTCGACGATGAGGACGGCGCCGATGCCAACAGCAATGCCGGTTTCGAAGTGATGCGCGTCGATGCGTCGGGAGCGGCCCAGCCGGCCAAGGGCCTGAAGGCCACGCTCGTGCGCGAGCATCGCGACTATCACTGGAACTACGACGATGACGGTGGCTGGGATTACGACTTCACCCGCCGCTTCGAGAATCTGGAAAGCAAGGTCATCGACGCCACCGCAACGGCCGTGCGCATCCAGTATCCGGTCGAGTGGGGCGAGTACCGTCTGGACATCTTCGACCCCGCCACCGGCCTGACCACGCGCTATCCGTTCCACGCCGGCTGGAGCTGGGACGACGAGAACCGCGGCCTCGATGCGCGTCCCGACAAGGTCAAGCTTGCGCTCGACAAGACCGCGTATCGCGCGGGCGACACGTTGAACGTCACCCTCACGCCGCCGCATGCGGGCAAGGGCGTGTTGATGGTCGAGAGCGACCGCATGCTGTATGTGCAGGACATCGACGTGAAGCCCGGCAGCACGTTCGCGATTCCGGTGACGAAGGACTGGGAGCGCCACGATGTCTACGTCACCGCGCTCGTGTTCCGCGGCGGATCCGCGCCCAGCAAGGTCACTCCCGCGCGCGCCGTCGGCGTCGCCCACGTGAAGATGGATCGCCGTGATCGCCGCGTCGCGGTCGGCCTGGTCGTACCGAAGCAGATGCGCCCGGAACAGGATCTGCCGGTCACCGTCAGCGCGCCCGCGCTGGCGGGCAAGGTGGCGCACGTCACCGTGTCGGCGGTGGATGTCGGCATCCTCAACATCACCCGGTTCCCGGTGCCCGATGCGAACGCGCACTTCTTCGCGCAGCGCCGGCTCGGCGTGGACGCGTACGACATCTACGGTCGCGTGATCGAAAGCTTCGAAGGCAGCAGCGCCAAGATCCGTTTCGGCGGCGACATGGCGCTGGCGGCGTTGCCGCAGGCCAAGCGACCGACCTCGCGCGTGCAGACGGTGGATCTGTTCGCCGGACCGGTGAAGCTGGACGCGCAGGGCAATGCGCGCGTGCGCCTGCGCGTGCCGGATTTCAACGGCACGCTGCGCGTCTCCGCGCTGGTGTATTCGGATACGCAATACGGCCATCGCGATCGCGAGACCGTCGTGCGCGCGCCGATCGTCGCCGAGGCGAGCCTGCCGCGCGTGCTGGCGCCGGGGGATCGCAGTACGGTCACGCTCGATGTACAGAACTTCACCGGCAAGCCGGGCGAGTTCAAGGTGCGTGTCGAGGGCGAAGGCCCGCTCGCGATCGGCGAAGGGTCGCGCACCGCAAAGCTGGCGGTGGACGGCAAGACTACGTTGAGCTTCCCGCTGACGGCGGAGGAAGGCCACGTCACCGCGAAAGTGCGCGTGCGCGTGGACGGCAACGGCTTCAAGGTCGATCGCCGCTATGACTTGCCGGTGCGGGCCGCGTGGCCGGCCGTGCTGCGTTCGCGCACCGTGGTGCTGGACAACCTGGCGCCCGTCGAAATGGGGGCCAGTTTCGCCGAGGGCCTGATGCCCGGCTCGGTCAACGCCCGCATGATGGTGTCGGCCTTGCCGCCGATTCCGTTCGGCAGCGCGTTGCAGGGCGCATTGAACTATCCCTATGGCTGCGCCGAGCAGACGACCAGCAAAGGCTATGCGGCGCTCGAACTGGACGATGCGACCGCCAAGGCGCTGGGCGTCGAGGGACTGGACGCGAAGAAGCGGCGCGAGCGCATGGAAGGTGCGTTCGGCCGGTTGGCTTCGATGCAGGTCTCCAACGGCCACTTCTCGATGTGGGGCGATGACGGTTACGTCAATCCATCGCTGACACCGTACATCGCCGAGTTCCTGCTGGACGCGCGCGAAGGCGGTTTCGCGGTGCCGGACACCCTGTTGCAGAAGACCCTGACCCGCTTGAACGAAGATCTGCTGGCCGGCGGCGCGCCGTTCTACGGGTATTCGCAGCGCGATCACCTGAAGTTTGCCAACCAGGCGTACGCCGGCTACGTGCTGGCGCGCGTGAACCGCGCGCCGCTGGGCACCCTGCGCGCGCTCTACGACAACGAGCGCAACAAGAGCCTGACCGGTCTGCCGCTGGTGCACCTGGGCATCGCGTTGTCGTTGCAGGGCGACAAGGCGCGCGGTGCCAAAGCGATCGCCGCCGGTTTCGCGAAGGACGGCGATCGCCCGGAGTATCTCGGCGATTACGGAACCCGCCTGCGCGACGACGCGTTGATGATTGCGCTGGTGCACGAGCGCAAACTGTCGAAGCCGGAATACGACGGCCGTGCAGTTTCGCTGGGACGTGAACTGGATGCGCGGCGCAATACCGGCTGGTTGTGGCTGAGCACGCAGGAACAGGTGGCGCTCGCGCGGCTCGGCAAGGCGCTGATGGTCGATCAGAAGAAGCTGGTTTCGGGTAACTGGAGCATTGGTGGCGAGGGCAGCGAGATCGCACCGGTGAAGGTGTTCGGGCGCAGTCTCGATCACGCGGCCCTGCAGCGTGGCGCGCGGTTCGTGCCTGCGGGCCAGCCGCCGCTGTACGCCAGCCTGGATGTCAGCGGCATCCCGCGCACGCCGCCGGCAACGGACACGCGCCAGGTCGGCATCGAACGCAGCTACTACACCACCGATGGCAAAGCGTGGGATGGCAGCCCGTTGAAGGAAGGCGATGCACTCATCGTCGCGGTGGCGATCACGCCGCATGTCGACATGCCCGACGCACTGTTCACGGATCTGCTGCCGGCCGGCCTGGAGATCGAGAACTTCAACCTCGGCGACGCCAAGCAGTGGGCCGACGTGGTGGTGGACGGCATCCAGATCAACGACCGTGGTGGCGCGGCCGATGCCAAGCACGAGGAGTTCCGCGACGACCGCTACGTTGCCGCGCTGAACCTTTCGCGTGGCAGCACCGCGCGGGTGTTCTACCTGGTGCGCGCCGTCACCCCGGGCACCTACACCGTGCCGCCGCCGCTGGCCGAGGACATGTACCGTCCGGAGCTGCGCGGGGTGGGGCAGGCGCAGCCGGAGCGGCTGACGGTGGTGCAGCCGTGACCGCCGGAGCCTGCTCCGACCAAGCCATCAGGGGCGCGCTGTCGTCCCGAAACGAAGCCCCTGTCGTGCCTCGGGCGCGGTCTGGTCC